>JBMZWX010000001.1:0-195453 GCA_049627085.1 Flavobacteriales bacterium
TGGACTGCTCCTTGTACCTCGACCACAACGTGCTGAAGTAATACCGGTTGTGTGGGGTCTTAAGTTTCATAGCCGTCGAATGAGCAACGCAAATCCCCCAAAAAAAACCCGCAATCGCGGGCTTTTTTCTTAGGGAATTCAAGACAATTAATAGGAGGAAAGGAGAAGGATCAAGTAGGTGGCGCAACCCAAGCCAGAGTTAATCAAGGCTTTACTTTTCGCTGCTTTATTGTAACACATCAAATATCCAGGGTCAGTCCAAACGTCATCATCCTTGGCGATCATCATGAGGTTTTTTGACTTCGATGGCGTTTTGTCAACAAGCATCACGATTCCCACCCCAATCAAACTGCCAAAAAATCCTGCGCAAAATTGACCGAAACCGTGGCCATGCATGTTTCCTGCGGTGGTTCCACGACTGCACGCATCGGCCGGCGCCGCGAACATTGCAGCAAGTGCCTCCTCCTTTCTGGGGCGGATGTTGTCAATATTCACGCACTGTAGATCTGACGCGGGAATGAAAAAAGTTCCAACGTCAGTTTTAAATGCGAGTTCACTTTCAAAGACTCTCAAAACCTTCCCTTCGAAAAGTTTGCCGTTCTTCAATTGAATGAAATCCGCTTTCGCCGCATGGGCCGCAAAAATGGTTAGGAAGAAAAAGATAAATTTTTTCATGATTTTATTGATTTAAGGGTTCTATTTATTCTGTGATGCTCGCGGTGTATGCTATTCGCCGAGAAGCTTTTCTCATCAAGATATTGACCATATCCTGGTTGGACGAAAAACCTGAGCCTGTCAATTTTTTCTGGTAGTTGCACATCAACTCGTTTGACTCCCCTTCATAAATACTGAGCGTCATGGTCACCTGCGGTCCTGCAGATGCACCAATCAACAGCTGCATTGCAACTGCTGTGCCTTGGGACATCAACCTGTTGGTCGCCAACGTTCCAGTCACAATGGCATCAACACCGAGTATCTCACACAATTCGGACGGCTCATAAGCCGCAACGAGTTCTTTCGTTACACCTGCCCTCAGCAACTTTGCATTCGTCATTTGAGGGGATTGAACATCAATTGTGAGCCTCCCCTGATCTTTTCTTTTCATAAACCATGAAAACAGGGCACTTTGTACACCTTGGGCTTCAGAATCCTTCATGCTCTCCAGTTGTTCTTGGGTCATGTTCTTCATCTCCTTGGGTCGGAGATTTACTGAAACCTCAAAAGGAATAAAAGCGATTTTTTCGTGTTGAAGCGCCCTTCGAGGGAAGTCCGGGTGCTCAAAAAATGTTGTTTGGGCTGACGTCAAAGACGATGAGGCAACGAATGCTGCCAGAGCCAAGATACGCTTTAATAAACGGCTCATGCTCAGTACAACTCAACGGTCAAACAAGAACGATCCACCTCGATTGTACCCGACCAAATTGCCGAACCATCAGTTGCCGTATACGAGTAAGTGCCGAAGTCCAGATTGAATGTTGCACAACCTGGGTCTCCACAATCGGGCAATTCTGCATAATCCTGTGTGATGTTGGCACTGGATCCATTGATTTCGACCACGGTAATGTCATACCCTGTTCCAAGTTCTTGCCAGAAAGTGACATCACCTGTCGCCGGAAGACAAGACGCCAAGGAAAACGTAACGAGGAGAGAACCAAAAATTGCAAAACGTTTCATGTGATGAAGAGATTAGTTAAAACTATGATCTCCTGCTAGTTACGCAATTTTCCCTGGCCGCAGTTAGTGCTGCTCATTTTTTTTCGAAACGCCTGAGAGAAAAATACCCTCCTCCATTTATTTTGCCAGGTGACTCTCGCCCACACACTTTCAAAACGTCTTCCCGCAGACGCCGACCGCGTGTTGTGGGTGCGTGAATCTGGCCTGGCGCCTGAGGTGCTTGCAGAATATGCCGGCGCGTTGGACGGCGCGTGCCCTGGCCGTTGGGACGTCCTGGAACTCCAAGGCGGAGAAGCCTTGAAGCGCTGGGACGCGATGCCCCACCTCTTCGACGCGTTTCAGGCGCACGGTCTCACCCGGTCGTCCTTGGTGCTGACCCATGGGGGAGGCGCTTTGAGCGACGCCGTGGGGTTGGCCGCCGCAGTTTGGAAGCGTGGACTTCGTGTGGCGCACATGCCCACGACCACCCTGGCCATGGTCGACGCTGCTTGGGGCGGCAAAACCGGCATCAACTGGCGGGGGTCCAAGAACCAACTCGGCACCTTCACCATTCCGGAATTCGTGCACCTCGACGCACGGTGGCTCGTCACCTTGCCCGACCGCGAACGACGGGCAGGCCTCGCCGAAGTGGCCAAACACGCCATGCTCCACGCCCACTTGGGGCAGGCGCACCTCGAAGAGTGGCCCGCGTGGGACACGTCGCCAGACGCCCTCGAGGCCTGGACCGCGAAACTCGAGAAGTCGGCACAATCCAAGATGGCCGTGGTCGACGCCGATTTGCACGAGCGCGGCGCCCGCGCCCAGCTCAACCTGGGGCACACCGTCGGCCACGCGGTCGAAGCCCATTTCGCGGCGACAGACCATCCTTGGCTGCACGGCGAAGCGGTGACCTTGGGGTTGAGGGTCGTGCTGTTCCAAGCCCAAGACAGCTCGCCCGAGGCCTGCCTGTTTTTGGACCGCTGGCTCGCCACCCACGTGCCCCTGCCCGACACACCCTTGGCCCAATGGCCTGACGCCGAGTCGCTTTGGGCTCACATGGCACACGACAAGAAGAACGTCGCGGACCAGGTGGTGGACGTCGCCTGGCACGGATGGGGCCAGGCCGAGTGGCCTGTCATGCTCGAAAAATCGGCCTTCGAGGCAACTTGGACGCGCTTTGTGCGTTCTTTGGAAGAAGCTCGAACAACCTAAACCAACCCTGTGGAGCAAACCGCATCTGAATTGGCCGTCCTGTTGGGCGGAAGCGTGGCCGGAAACCCGGAGGTGAGGGTGCGCCGTTTGGCCAAAATCGAATCCGCAGGACCAGGTTCCGTCTCCTTCCTCGCCAACCCCGAGTACGAGAAGCACATCTACAGCACCAAGGCCAGCGTGGTCATCGTGGCCAGCGACTTCGCGCCGTCAGCCGCGTTGCCGACGGACCTCACCTTGCTCAAGGTGGAGGACCCCTACCGCGCCTTCGCGCGCTTGCTCGAGGCCTACGACGCCATCCTCAAACGCAAAGAGGGCGTCCATCCCACCGCCACAGTGGACGACCACGCGGTGGTGGGCGAGGGCTGTTACATCGGCCAAGGCGTGGTGGTGGAGCACGGCGCCGTGATCGGCGACCGCGTGGAATTGCACGCCCACGTCCATGTGTCCCGAGACGCGCGCATCGGCGACGACACCGTCCTACACAGCGGCGTACGCGTGCTCGACCGCTGCGTGATTGGACAATCCTGCACGCTTCAAGCGGGGGCTGTGGTGGGGTCGGACGGGTTTGGGTTTGCCCCCAAAGACAACGGCAGCTACGCCAAGGTGCCGCAAACGGGCAACGTCATTGTTGAAGACCACTGCGACATCGGCGCGCACACCACCATCGACCGCGCAACCCTAGGCAGCACCGTCCTCAAGAAGGGATGCAAGCTTGACAATCTCATTCAGGTTGCCCACAACGTGGTGATTGGGGAGGCCACCGTCATCGCCGCCCAAACGGGCATCGCAGGCTCCACGACCATCGGGGCCCGCTGCATGATCGGCGGCCAAGTCGGGATCGGTGGACACTTGACCATCGCCGACGGCAGCAAAATCGCGGCCAAGTCGGGCGTCAGCGCCAGCCTCATCCAAGAGGGCCTGACCTACCAAGGCAACCCCGCCGTGCCGGTCAAGCAATTCCAGACGTTCCAGATTGCGTTGCGCCGCTTGGTGCGCATCCCCCTGACAGAACGGCTGGAGGCCATTGAAAATGCGCTTCAAGCCCCGCAGCATCCGACGCGCTGACGTAGGTTTGCAGCCATGATTTCGTCGAACCAACAACACACCTTGGGCGCCTCCTTCGAGCTCCAAGGCATCGGGCTGCACACCGGCGTGACGTCCACCCTGCTTGTCGAGCCCGCGGAGGCCAACACCGGATACGTGTTCGTGCGGACCGACTTGGAAGGCGCCCCCGAAATCCCCGCGCTGGTCGCCAACGTGCACGAGACGCGACGCGGCACCACGCTCCAAGCGGGCGAGGCCCAGATTTACACCACGGAGCATGTGCTCGCGGCATTGTACGCCTCGGGCGTGGACAACGCCCGCTTGTGCATCAATGGCCCGGAAGTGCCCATCCTCGACGGGTCAGCCCAACCGTTCATGGAAGAGATCGCCGGCGCGGGCACTGTCACCCAGGACGCCGACCGGAAATTCTTCAAGGTGCGTCGCAACCTCAGCCTCAAAGGCGAGGACGGCGTCGAGATGATGGTCGTGCCCCTGGAAGAAGATGAATTCAAGGCCACCGTCATGGTGGACTACAACAGCCCCATCCTCGGCACACAGCATGCGCGCATGGAGTCGCTGGCCGAATTCAACGAGCACATCGCGCCTTGCCGCACGTTCGTGTTCTTGAAAGAAGTGGCCGCCCTGGCGGAGCAGGGACTCATCAAGGGCGGGGACATCGACAACGCCGTCGTGCTCGCCGAGCGCGCCTACAGCGACGAGGAAGTCTCAAGCATCGCCAAGGCCCTGGGCCGCGAAGCCCTGGCCGGCACCGCCGACAAGCCGGGCGTGCTGAACCCGTCTGATTTGCGGTTCCCGAACGAACCCGCGCGTCACAAGCTGTTGGACATCGTGGGGGATTTGGCCTTGACGGGACGCTTCATCCAAGGACACGTGCTGGCCGCGCGTCCTGGCCATGCCGCCAACGTCGAGTTCGCCAAGGTCCTGGCCAAAGCCATCAAGGCGCAGGAGGACTTGCCGGACTTCAGGCTCGACCGTCCGTCGCTGATGGACATCAACGAAATCTCAGCCATGCTGCCCCACCGCTATCCCTTCTTGCTGGTGGACCGCATCATGGACATGGACGACCGCAGCATCACAGGCGTCAAGAACGTCACGATGAACGAGCCGTTTTTCCAAGGCCACTTCCCCAACAACCCGGTGATGCCGGGCGTGTTGCAGGTGGAGGCCATGGCGCAAGTGGGCGGCATTTTCGCATTGTCCACGGTGGAGGACCCTGAGAACTACTCCACTTACTTCATGAAAATTGACGGGGTCAAATTCAAGCAGAAGGTGCTCCCAGGCGATTCCGTCGTGTTCCACTTGACCTTGATGTCGCCCATCCGGCGCGGGTTGGTGAACATGAAAGGACGCGCCTACGTGCGCGGGGCGCTCGTCTCTGAAGCCGAGATGCTCGCCCAAGTCGTCCGTGACCGCGCACCCCAAGACTGAGCCATGATCCACGAGACCGCCAACATCTCCCCCCTCGCGCACGTCGATCCGCAGGCCCAGATTGGGGCCAACGTCGAGGTGGCGCCATTCGCCTTCATCGGACCCAACGTGACGGTGGGCGCGGGCGCATGGATTGGACCCCACGCCACCGTGCTGGGCGACACCACGATTGGCGAGGAGTGCAAGCTGTTCCCCGGCTGCGTGATTGGGGCGGACTCTCAAGACCTCAAATACAAAGGAGAACCCACCACCGTGGAAATCGGAGCGCGCACGAGCATCCGTGAATGCGTGACCATCCACAAAGCCACCACCGACAAGATGGTGACGCGCGTGGGCAGCGATTGCCTGATCATGGCCTACGTCCACATTGCGCACGACGTGCAAGTGGGCGACCATGTGATTTTGGCCAACTCGTGCAACGTCGCCGGCCACGTGGTCATCGAAGACCACGTCATCATCGAAGGCATGGTGGGAATCCAGCAATTTGTGCGCATTGGCAAGCATGCCTTCATCGCTGGCGGGTCGCTGGTGCGGAAGAACGTCCCGCCATACATCAAGGCTGCGCGTGAGCCCTTGAGCTACATCGGCATCAACGGCATCGGATTGCGCCGTCGTGGGTTTGACATCGACCGCATCCAAAACATCGAGGACATCTACCGCACGTTGTACGTCCTGAACAACAACATGACCCAAGCGGTCAAGGCGGCCGAACTCGAGCTGCCGACCTCCGACGACAAGGACACGGTGCTGTCGTTCATCCGTCAATCCGACAAAGGCATCATCCGCGGACCCTTCTGAGCATGTCCAGCCCGTCTCCCCTTGCGTCCTTTCATGCCACCGACTTGGAACTTCGGCGGGGACGGCGCTTGATTTGGGAAGACGCTTCTTGGACCGTTCAGGGCGCCACCACTGTGGTCGGGGCGAACGGCCAAGGCAAAAGCTCCACCCTCCGCATGCTGGCTGGCCAACTGGCCCCCACTTCTGGAACGTTGTCCTTTCATGCAGCCGACGGCGAGGTGTCGGTCGAAGCTTGGATGACGCGCTGCAGCGTCGCCGCCCCTTGGCTGAGCCTGCCTGGCCACCTCACCCTCGACGAAGCCATGTCGTTCCACGGCGTGTACCGCACGCCCCGGCGTGGGGCCCTGCACTGGGCCGCTTTGGTCCAAGCGTCCGGGCTGCTCGTGGACCCCGGCCTGCCGGTGTCGCAATGGAGCTCGGGACAACAGCAGCGCTTGATGCTGGCCCTGGCCTTGGGCACAGAGGCCGACGCGGTGCTCCTGGACGAGCCTGCAAGCAACTTGGACGAGGTCGGAATCCAGTGGATGAAAGCCCAAATGACGGCCGTTCAAGCGCTTTCAACCGTGGTTGTGGCGACCAACGATGAAAAAAAAGAGGGCCTGAAAGGCGCCTCGTTGCTGAGAATTGGGTAAAAAGTTGCCCAGAGATGTAACCGTTTTTGAAACGGGGGCGTAACAGGGGTCAAATCTTCAACCCTCTCATCTCTATCAACGATGAACAAGTTTATTTACCCCCTCGCTGCAGCTGCAGCACTTTGCACCGGCAACCTCTTCGCTCAGGAAGCCGCTTTGATCACCCCGAACGCCGACTCAGCTTTTGACTGCGTTCAAGAAAACACCCGTCAGAACCGCACTTTGGATTTCGAAGGCAACGTGATGACCCAAGAGTTCACCGCTTGCACCAGCGGAACATTGTCCGCAGTCGAAGTCTCCCTCAAAGGTGTGACTGAAGACGTGTGGTACCTCGCGGAGATCGTGAACAACCACGGTGAAGTCCTTGACGACACCCGTTTCACGCACCGCAACATCGTCAACGAAACTGTGCAACTGAACTTGATGGCTGACGTGGAGCAAGGCCACACGTACGCCCTTCAATTGACCGCCCCTGCGGGAGGACACATGTCTTTGCGCTACCAGTTGACTGGCATGGGCAGCATGTGGTTCGATGGCGAGCCTGTGCGCGGCACCCTCACTGCAAAATTCGGCTTCAACACCGACAACACGCAGTACGTGGAGTCTGAGTACGCCAACCGCAACAGCGACACGCCTGAGACGCGTGCCTTGGAAAACGAGTGCAAGACCAGCACCGGTTTGTCTGACGGCAAGGTGAAGTTGACCGCTCCTGGACACACCATCTCCCAGTCGTACACCGCGTGCGCCAATGGCACCATGACTTCTTTGGCCTTGAACCTCGCGCACTACACTTCTGAGTTCGAAGGACGCATCCGCGTGGAAAACGAAGAAGGTGACGTGTTGATCAACAACAAACTCGACCGCACCAACATTGTGAAGGACGCCATCACGTTGCCTGTGAACGCGGAAGTGACTGCCGGTGAGACGTTGACCTTCTACGTGAAACTCGGGTCAGACACCCAGTTCGCCATCAAGCGCAACACCCAAGCCAACGTGGGCGAGTGCAAGTTGAACGGTGTGAGCATGGACTTCAACCTCGACTTCACCTCCTACATCAAGGAGTCTCACGTCGGAGAGAACGCCGACCTCGACGAAGCGGCGATCACCACCTTCCCCAACCCCTTCAACGACCGCATCAACGTCCGCATGGAGAACGCCCCCAAGGGACCTGCAACTGTCCAGTTGCTCGACTTCTCTGGGAACATCATCCGCACAGAGACGGTGATCGTGAAGGACGCTGAAGGCAACATCAGCTTCGACACCCGCGACATCGACGGCGCCGGCTACTACGCCTTGCGCGTTATCCAGGGCGACCAAATCAAGAACGTGACTGTCTTGAAGCGTTGATTCCCCGCCCCTAGAACGACATTGAACCCGAGCGGCCTGGACCTTGTGTCCGGGCCGCTTTTGTGTGTCCCGTCATGTTCTTCCCACCAAATCCATCACGGTCTTCACCGGCTGAAAACAGGCCGCCGGGATCTCCACAAAGCGGGTCAGCCATCCCGACATCCCGCCGTTCCAAAGCCCTGGATGCTCCAGCACCTTGGCGCTCTCTCCCCTCACGCTCTTCTCCGCAAGCAGGTAACGGCTCTCGTCCACGTAGGGGGCCAACGCCTGTCCCGGCTTCACAACACACACCATGTCGACTGGATTGAAGTGGGTGGCCTTCTTGAGCACGTCTTGGTTGTCCTCGCCAAACTCGACAGCCTCCACGATTTGGGGTCGCACAGCACCTGCGTCGATGCCTGAAGCCACGCGCACCCAAAATGGCCCGCCCCCGGGCTGGCCTTCGTTGCGGACGACGCCCACCAACCGCATTGGGCGCGCCAAATGCGCTTCAAGTCCTGCCACATCTTCGGCGTCACACGTCACGCCTTGGGCTTGAAGCCATGCCGCGGCGCGCTCGGGGTTGGACGCCAATTCTTGCAGCAAGCCATCTCGCTCCTCAGCCCAAGCCCGGGCCTCCGCGACCAAGGCCTTGGTCCACAGCTCCCGCAATTCTGTGCGTGCCGGAGAGGGTACGTTGTCGATGTTGCGAATCACAAACATGGGCGTGCTCACCTCTTCCAACAACGGCAGCAGCGCCCCATGGCCTCCTGGCCGCTTGAATGGTTCGCCATCCTCGGTCGTCAGCCACCTTCCCTCTTGGTCCAGGACCGGCATGTCCGTGACGGGGTCTTGCACGCCAAAGCTGAGTTGGGCATGATGGGGGGAGACGGTGGAATTCTTGAGGTGGGCCTCGACTTCTGTCACATGATCCTGCTGCACCGTGAAACACACCTTGGGCGACGCCACCAAGCGTCCCCAACTGCGCACGTGGGCCTCAAACGCCGTCTCCGCACCTTCGCCACCGTCGCGCATGTGAAAAGGCACCAACCCCTTGGGGATGGCGCCTTCATTCATGAGGGTCAGCAACACTTCGATTGCTTCGTCGGACGAGCACTGCTCGGGATCCAATCCTTCTTCCTTGACAGCGTCACGCCAAGCTCGGCCCAAGGCCAAGTCGTCCACGGACGACCACAAGGCTTCGCGCGCTTGACGCTTTTCGTGAAGCGGACGAAACATCCGGGTGGCGGCGCCAGAGGCAGGCACCCACAATCCCAAACTTGACGCGTCGGGCGGGGCCGCGTCCCACAGCTTGGCTTTCTCGAGGAGCTCCTCCTCGGACCACACTTCCACCCCATCACCTGGGGTGCAAGGGCGTTCAATCTTTGTTTTGGGCTGGGGGGAAGAGAGCCGCGCACGGCACTCGTCAAGTGACAATTCAAAGAGGGAACTTGGTCGGGATTCCATCCCCCCAAGATAACGCCCTCTCCACCGTCAAATCACGAACGGGCCAGATCTTGGCTCATGGATGTGCACACGGCGTTCAACGAACCGTGAAGCTGGGACACCAGGGCTGGAAGCCTGTGCATGTCCACACGCTCCTTGCTGCAACGCTGGATGTCCTGCACGAGGGGCTCCAAACTTGAGAGGCCCAACATGCGCACCCCGGCAGACAACGTCGTCGCCACAGGATGCAAGTCAAACAACCGCGACTGCCGGATGCAGGCCATCATTTGGCGGTCAAGCACCTCCGCCCGCGCCACGAAGAGCGCCACAATCAGGCGCACCTTGGCTTCTTGGCCATGGAACACCTGATGGAGGTACGTGAGGTCGTAGTGCTTGTCCATGCTCACGCTTACGCGAGGACGACGCGAAAGGTTTCAACGGCGTTGGATTGTGACCCCTACTTTTGCGCCATGACCAATTCTTCACGACCCAAGGTGCTCGTCACCGGTGGCGCCGGCTACATCGGAAGCCATACCGCCGTGGCGCTCCACGAGGCGGGATTCATGCCCGTGTTGGTGGACAACTTGCACAACTCCAAGGCGTCGGCTGTGGACGGCGTCCGGGCCATTGTGGGCGACAACATCCCCTTCGAAGCCGTCGACATTTGTGACAAAGCAGCATTGGAAGCGCTCTTCGGGCGGCATGACTTTGTCGGGGTGCTCCACTTCGCCGCGCACAAAGCCGTGGGCGAAAGCATGGCCAAACCGGCGATGTACGCGGCCAACAACGTCGGCGGCCTCGGCGTGCTGCTCGAGGTGGCCAGCGCGCACGACGTGGACAACATCGTGTTTTCCTCGAGCTGCACGGTGTATGGCGAGCCGGAGGACATGCCCGTGGCTGAATCGGCCCCGTTCCAACGCGCCGAATCGCCCTACGGCTGGACCAAACAGGCGTGCGAACGCGTCTTGGAAGACCACGCGGCGGCGCGCGGCGCGGCCCATGTGGCCTTGCTTCGGTACTTCAACCCCATCGGCGCACATTCGTCCGCCCACATCGGGGAGTTGCCCTTGGGCGTGCCCAACAATTTGATTCCGTTCCTCACCCAAGCCGTGTCCGGCATCCGCAAGGCCTTGACGGTGTTTGGCGGTGACTACGACACGCCAGACGGCACCTGCATCCGGGATTACTTGCACGTCATGGATTTGGCAGAAGCCCACGTGGCGGCGTTGCAATGGTGCCTCGACCAGCCTGACGACCGCTCGGTCATCCGCCCGTTCAACTTGGGCACAGGGAAAGGCGCTTCAGTGTTGGAAGTCATCCAAGGCTTCGAACGCGCCACCGGACAAAAAGTCCCCTACACCATGGGGGACCGACGGGAAGGCGACGTCGTGGCGATTTGGGCGGACCCGTCCAGGGCGGCCGACGAACTTGGGTGGCGCACCACGCGAAGCCTCGAAACGTCGCTGGCCGACGCCTGGCGCTGGCAGGAAAAACTGAACCAGGCGGGCTCGAATTAAAACAGCGTCAGCCACACGGACACCACCCCGACGGTGTACCCGGCGTAGACCTCGCGGGGCGTGTGCGCCCCCAACGTGAGCCTGCTCCAACCCACCAGTCCTGCAGACAACACCAAGGCGGTGACCCACCCCATGCTCCACAGGCCATTTTGAAGGGCCACGTGGGTGTAGACGGCCAGGGTCCCTCCTTGCGCCATCATGTGCATGCTCACCTTCCGCCTCAGGGTGATGAGCCACGCGATGCCAATCGACACCACCAAAGACAAAAGCACCTGGCGGTAAAACAGCGGAACCTCCACCGCGGTGCTGTTCAGGACCAACAGGTAAGCCATGGTGTAGTAGGCCAACACGAGCAAAAACGGCCACGGGCGCTCCTTGCGCGATCGGATGTCCAAGTCGCTGATGAAGCCTCGGCGTTGCAGCATCCAAAGGGACACCGCAGGCGCCAACGTGTTGATCAGCAGAAGGACAAACAGATACGAAAACAAGCCCATCCTGTGCTTGAGGTAGCCGTCCTCGGAGAGCAACATCGCCAGGGTCAGCAGCGGCATGCACAGCGGATGGAGCACCGCACTCACCAACTTCGCCAGCGTCTTCATCACAGTTCCTTCCTCAGACGTGCCACGGGAATGCCGAGTTGCTCGCGGTACTTGGCGACGGTGCGGCGCGCGATGTTGTACCCCTTGGCGTTGAGCAACACCCCGAGCTTCTCGTCGGAGAGGGGCTTGCGCTTGTCCTCTTCGGCGATCGCGTCTTGGAGGATCTTTTTGACCTCTCGGGAACTCACCTCTTCGCCGCTGTCGGTGGTCAACCCCTCGGAGAAGAACCACTTCAGCGACAGCGTGCCGTAAGGCGTCTGAACGTACTTGCTGTTGGCCACGCGCGAAACGGTGCTGATGTCCATGCCAATGCGCTCGGCGATGTCCTTCAGAATCATCGGTTTCAAGTCCACCTCGTCCCCGCTGAGGAAGTAGGCCCGCTGGTGGTCGACGATGGCGCGCATGGTTTTCATCAAGGTGTGTTGGCGCTGAGCAATGGCGTCGACAAACCGCTTGGCGGCGTCCACCTTTTGCTTCACAAACGTCAGGGCTTCCTTCGTCGCCTTGTCCTGCTTGCCCCCCTGCGAGTAGGTGTCCATCATCTCCTTGTAGGTCCGGCTGATGCGGAGGTCCGGCGCGTTTCGGCCGTTCAACTGCAAGGCAATGTCCTCCCCTTCCACGGCGAGCAAGAAGTCCGGGATCACATGTTGGATGGTCCGCGCCGATTCGCTGCCTGCGTTGCCTGGCTTGGGGTTCAGCCGGGTCAACTCGTCCAAGCCAGCTTTCAACGTGGCCTCATCGATGTCGAGCGACGTTTGGAGCTTGTCGTAGTGCTTCTTCACAAACGCGTCGTAATGGTCGCGCAACATGGACTCGGCCAAGGCCAAGGATCGTTGACGGGGGTCCACCTCGTCTTTGTCCGCCTGCTTGCGGTGAACCTGCAGCAGCAAGCACTCCTTCAAGTCGCGCGCACCCACCCCGGCAGGGTCCAACAAGTGGACCACCTCCAAGGCTGTCTCCAACGATGCGCGGGGCACGTCGATGCCTTGGGTGAAGGCCAAATCGTTCACGATGCTGTCCAAGTCCCGCCGCAAGTACCCGTCGTCGTCCAGGTGTCCGATGAGGTGCTCGGCCAACGCCCGAGACTCGGCTGTGGTGTCCATGAGGGCGAGTTGGTCCACGAGGAGCTCGCGAAACGTCGACCCACTGCCGAGCGGCACCGTCTTCTCCTCGACGTCTGCGCCGTGGTTGCGGATGCCCAATTGGTAATCGGGGGTTTCGTCGTCGAGGTAGTCGTCGAAGTCAAACTCCTCCAACGCTTCGTTGCCCTCATCAGAGTCTTGGTTGTCGAATTCGTCCAGCTCTACCTCCACTTCGCCCCCTTCTTCGAGGGCCGGGTTGGCCTCCAGTTCCTGCTTGATGCGCGCTTCGAGTTCCAGCGTCGGCACCTGAAGCAACTTCATCAGCTGGATTTGCTGAGGAGAGAGCTTTTGGAGGAGTTTTTGCTGGAGACTCTGCTTGAGCATGCGGGGTTAGAATTCGGCGTTCTGCGGGGTGCGAGGGAATGGGATGACGTCCCGAATGTTGCCCATCCCAGTGACGTACATCACCAGCCTTTCAAAACCCATGCCAAACCCGCAGTGCGGCGCCGTCCCAAACTTGCGCGTCTCCAAATACCACCACACGTGCTCCTCGGGAATGTTGAAGTCGGCGCACTTTTTCTTCAGCACGTCCAGGCGCTCTTCACGCTGGCTGCCGCCGATGATTTCGCCGATGCCGGGCACCAAGACGTCCATCGCCGCCACGGTCTTGCCGTCCTCGTTGTCGCGCATGTAGAAGGCCTTGATGCCAGCCGGGTAGTCTGTCACGATGACCGGTCCGCCGACGTGCTTCTCCACCAACCAACGCTCGTGCTCACTCTGCAAATCCACCCCCCACTCGACGGGGAACTTGAACTTCTTTTTCTTGTACGGCTTCGAATTCCGGAGCAAGTCAATCGCCTCCGTGTAGGTCAAATGCGTGAATGGCGCATCCACCACCGCCTGCAACCGCGCCCGCAAAGGCTGGTCGTGGCGCTCGGCCTGGGGCAACTGCTTCTCCGCGTCCAACTCCCGTTTCTCCAAGAACGCCAAGTCGTCGGCCGCATGCTCCAAGGCGTAGCGCAGGACGTGCTTCAAGCAGTCTTCCGCCAGCTTCATGTCGTCCTTCAAGTCGGCAAATGCAATCTCAGGTTCGATCATCCAGAACTCGGCCAAGTGCCGAGACGTGTTGCTGTTCTCCGCGCGGAATGTGGGCCCAAAGGTGTACACCTGGCCCAAAGCCATGGCGCCCAATTCCGCCTCCAATTGGCCGCTCACCGTCAAGTTGGATTCCTTGCCGAAGAAGTCCTGGCTGACGTCGACCGAGCCGTCTTCGGCGCGCGGTGGGTTCTCGACGTCCAGGGTCGTGACGCGAAACATCTCGCCGGCCCCCTCGGCATCGCTGCCCGTGATGATGGGGGTGTGGAGTTGGTAGAATCCGCGCTCGTGGAAAAAGCTGTGCACGGCGTATTGAAGCACGTGCCTCACGCGGAACACCGCCCCAAACGTGTTCGTCCGG
Organism: Flavobacteriales bacterium; assembly: GCA_049627085.1. Lineage (GTDB taxonomy): Bacteria > Bacteroidota > Bacteroidia > Flavobacteriales_D > Sanyastnellaceae > UBA11663. The sequence continues at coordinate 14,215 of JBMZWX010000001.1, forward strand.
AACCGCAAGTGCGCTTTCTCCCGCAGGAAGTCCAGGCTGTGACGCTTCATTTGGATGGGGAACTCGTCGGGGTCCGCCTCGCCAAGAAGGACCAATTCCTCGACCACCAACTCAGTGGACTGCCCACCCCCCTGGCTTTCAATCAAGGTGCCCACCGCTTGCACGGCCGCGCCGGTGTTGAGCTTCTTGAGGAGGTCGTCGGGGGTTTGGTCTTTGTCGACCACCCACTGAAGGTTGTGCAAGGTCGATCCGTCGTTCACAGCCAAAAAGCGGTCGTTCCGAAACGTCCGAACCCATCCGCACACCTTGTACGTCTGGCCCGTCGCAGACGCGTCGAGCAGGTTGGAAATGGGGGTCCGAGAAAGGTGGTTTGCGTCCGTCATGTCGTACTCAAAAGCGTGGTTCTTGCCGCGTGGTCGCTGCACTTACAAAGTAACAACAGGCAACGGTCAAGCGCACCGCCCGAAAGACGCAAAATGGCAGGTCAGACGTCGCTTTCCACCTTACCGTCCCGCAGGCGCACCGTCCGATGGGCACATGCAGCGATGTCTTCCTCGTGGGTGACCAAGATGACCGTGTTGCCCGCCTTCTGGATGTCGGAGAACAGCTGCATCACCTCGAGCGAGGTCGCGGTGTCCAAGTTGCCTGTGGGCTCGTCGGCCAAAATGATGGACGGCTTCATGACCAAGGCCCGGGCGACCGCCACGCGCTGGCGTTGTCCGCCGCTGAGTTCGTTGGGCTTGTGGTCCATCCGGTCTCCAAGCCCGACTTGGGTGAGCACCTCGCGTGCCCTCTCGTCCCGCTCCGCCTTGGAAAATCCGCCGTAAATCATGGGAAGGGCGACGTTCTCCACGGCCGAGTAGCGCGGGAGGAGGTTGAAGGTTTGAAAGACAAATCCGATCTCGCGGTTGCGGATGTCCGCCAGGGCGTCGTCGTCCAACCGGCTCACGTCCTGGCCGTTGAGGATGTACTTCCCGGAGGTGGGGCTGTCCAAGCACCCAAGCATGTTCATCAAGGTGGACTTGCCCGAGCCTGAGGGGCCCATCAAGGCGACGTATTCGTTGGCGTGGATGTCCAAATCCAAGCCGTCAAGGGCTTGAACCATTTGGTCCCCAACGTGGTACGTTTTCCGCAAGTCGCGGGCATGGATCAAAGGTTGTCCACCGGCCATGGTGCGAAGTTAGGCGAGGAACGTCCGGCTGAGGGGCGGGGCTTCTGCGTAAGTTTGGGGGATGCAGCAATTCTTCAAGAACCTTGCGAAGGTGTCCGCATGGACAGTGCTCATGGCAGCCCCCGTTTGGACCATGGCCCAGGCCACAATCACCCAGCCCTACGGCACGCCTGAGGAATACATCCAAGAAATCCTGCTCGGCGACGGCGTGACCGCCACCAACATCACCTACACTGGAAGCTTGGCCCAGCTGGGGCTGTTGGAAAACGGCGCCTCGGTGTTCTCCGTGGACGCGGGCCTCATGCTCAACACCGACAACGCGTTGTGCGACGACTTCTGCGCGGACTGCCTCGGAGGTGGGGTGGACCCTGACTTGCTCGACGTGGCGAACAGCGTGCCCCCCCTCATCGGACAATCCTTCAGCGTGAACGGCGTGTACGATTTGTGCATCCTGGAATTTGACTTTGAAGCGGGCGGGGACAGCATCTCATTCAACTACGTCTTTGGCTCGGACGAGTACCTGACCTACGTCAACACACAGTACAACGACATCTTCGCGTTCTTCCTGAGCGGTCCAGGCATCGCCGGGCCTTACGCGGCCCCTGCCGGATTCCCCGACGGGGCCATCAACATCGCGCAGGTGCCTGAATCAGACCCCCTGTTGCCGGTGACCATCAGCTCGGTGAACAACGTCACCAACGCGGCGTACTACATCAACAACCCGTCTCAGCAAGGCATTTGCACCAACGGATACACCTCCACATTCACCGCGGCTGCGGCCGTGCAATGCGGGGAGACCTACCACATCAAACTCGCCATCGCCGACGGTTCCGACACGGCCTTGGAGAGCTTCGTGGTGTTGGAGGCTGGGTCGTTCAGCTCCAACGCCGTGGAATTGCAGGCGGAGGCCGTGCCCTTTGCGGCGGGCGGTTTGGAGAACATCGTCTCGTACGCGGACGCCATCGGGTTGCCCGACAACTTCCAATACCCCAACGGCGAGAGCTTCCCGTTCTCAGATTGGTACGCCAACAACGACATCGCGGTGAACGTGGACGGCCAGTCCACTTTGGTCGACGCGGTCATCATTGAGGGGTGCAACGACGCCCAGTTCACCGTGATTCGCTCTGAAGCAGAGGCCGCCGAGACGGACACCTTGTACCTGAATTTGGCGGGGTCGGCGCAACTTGGTTTGGACTACGCAGAAAACTTCAACCAGGTCATCATGGGCCCAGGGCAAGTGGAAAGCACCATCACCCTTGGGGTTGTGGACGACGGATTCAACGAAGGCATCGAGACCGCCGAAATCACCTACGAATACATCAACGGCTGTGGCGAGCTCATCAGCACCACCAGCCTCGTGGTGATTGTGGACCCCATCCCCATTGAAGCGATTCCTGCAACCGTGGAGTGCCAAACCCTGGACGGAGAGCAGGAGCTCGGCTACACCAGCATGGTGGGGTACGGGCCGTTCAATTACGAGTGGGCAGGGGACTCTTGGGGCAACGCCACCATGGACCCCAGTGCGTGGACCACGTCGTTTGACTCGGTGTTTGTCATGACCGACGACAACGGACAGCTCATTGACACCCACGTCATTCAGCTCGTGGTGACCGACCAATGCGGCAACTCCATTGTCCACGAGCAAGAGGTGCTGTACCCCGTCATTTTCGAGACAGAAATCTGTGGCGGGGACGTCCAAGAATTCCCGGCGTACAACGCGGGCATTGCGGTGTCCGACGTCCTGTACAACGGCCAAAGTTTGATCAACACCACCTTGGGCAGCACTCCCTTGACGGTGGACGCGATGGCGGTGGGCGACAACTGGCTTCTTGAAAGCATCTCTGCCGACGTGGTGGAGTTGCAATGGTCGGACACTCTCACCTTGGTGGACACGTGTGGGTATGTGACGAAGGCATTCATGCGTGTGCGCGACTGCATCATCCCGAACGTCTTCACGCCAGACAACAGCGGCAAAAACGACAACTTCCGAATCCGCGGCCTCGACGGCTTCGCCGGATCGAAGCTCATCGTCTACAATCGTTACGGCACGGTGGTCTACACCAAGGAAACCGCAAGCGACGCAGAGTTTGAGTTGGTGTGGAACGGCAACCTCGCCAACGGCAACCCTGCCCCTGCGGGCGTGTACCAGTGGGTGCTGCTCAGGGCCGACGGCCTCAAGGACAGCGGCGAGTTGAGCTTGATGCGCTGACCGCTCAGACGAGCGAGCGACCCGTCATTTCTTCAGGCTGGCTCACGCCCATCAGGGCCAACACCGTGGGCGCGACGTCGGCGAGGATGCCGTCTTGCACTTCCTGGTGTCCTGATCCCTCGACCCATACAGGCACCGGGTTGGTGGTGTGGGCCGTGTGGGGGGTGCCGTCGGCGTTTCGCGCCAAATCCGCGTTGCCGTGGTCCGCAATGACCACCACCGCATACCCCTGCGACAGCGCCGCATCCTTGACCTTCTTCAAGCACGCGTCGGTGGTTTCCACCGCCTTCACCACGGCGTCAAACACCCCCGTGTGCCCGACCATGTCGGGATTGGCGAAGTTCAAGCACAAGAAATCGGGCTTCCAAGTCGTCAGGGCCTTCACGGCCTTGTCTGTCAACTCCGGGGCGGACATTTCAGGCTGCAAGTCGTAGGTGGCCACTTTGGGGCTGGCCGCCATGGCACGCTGTTCCCCTTCAAAAGGCTCCTCTCGCCCTCCACTCAAAAAGAACGTGACATGCGGGTACTTCTCGGTTTCGGCCATCCGCAACTGGGTCTTTCCTGCGCGGCTGACCACCTCGCCGACGGTGTTGACCAGGTTGGGCTTGTCGTACAAGACGTGCACCCCCTTGAAACTGTCGTCGTAATTGGTCATGGTGACGTAGTGCAAGTCGAGCGGCGCCATGCCGTGCTCCTCGAACGCTTCCTGGGTCAAAGCCTGGGTGATTTCACGGCACCGGTCCGTGCGGAAGTTGAAGCACAAGACCACATCACCAGGACGCACCACCCCGTCCACGCCTTCGATTTGGAAAGGCTCCACAAACTCGTCGGTCACCCCTTGGTCGTAATGGGCTTGGACGCCGGCGACGGCGCTCGGGTGTTTGGCGTCGATGGCACCAGTCAGCGCCGCGTAGCTCCGGGCAATGCGCTCCCAGCGCTTGTCACGGTCCATGGCGAAATAACGCCCGTGCACCGAGGCGATGCGCACGTTGGAGCCGACAAGGTGGGCCTCCAAATCCCCGAGGTACGTCGTGCCCATGTTGGGGGCGGTGTCTCGGCCGTCGGTGAAGGCATGAATCACGCAATCCTCCACCCCTGCACGGGTCACCTCGTCGACCAACGCGTGCAAGTGGGTCTGTTGGCTGTGCACCCCGCCTCGGGACACCAAGCCCATCAAGTGAAGACGCGCGCCTGCTTTCTTGGCTGCGGTCAAGGCGTCGACCAACACCTGCTCCTGGCCCAACTCACCTGACGCCACAGCCCGATCGATGCGCAGAAGGTCCTGGTACACCACCCGGCCGGCGCCAATGTTCATGTGGCCGACTTCGCTGTTGCCCATTTGGCCTTGAGGAAGCCCCACGTGCTCGCCGTCGGTCCGCAAGGAGGCGTGAGGCAACCGTGCGTTCATGTCGTCCACGCAAGGCGTCTTGGCCACGTGGATGGCGTTGTGTTCATCCGGGTTGCCGTGCCCCCAGCCGTCCAAAATGATCAGTGCGGTTTTCATGCCGCGAATGTAGGGGACGACTCAACGCCGCTGTGGCCAAACCGCACGCACGGAAAAGCCACCCTTGGCCTTCTGTTCCATTTCAAGTTGGGCCCCATGCGCCCGCACCGTCTCCGCCACGAGGTACAAGCCCAATCCCGTGCCCTCTCCTTCCTCCGTGAGTCGGGAAAACGGTTTCAAAGCTTGCTCCCGATCTGCCGGGGCGATGCCCTTGCCTTCATCCACCACTTCCACTGAAGCCAAATACCCGTCGCATTGCCATTCCACGTGCACCTGGCCTGTGGAGTGCTTCAAGGCATTCTCGATCAAATTGGCCACAGCCAACCCCCACAGCTCACGGTCCCCTTCCACCTGATGGTCTTCCCGAGGGGCCTCTGGGCACGTCAACCGTCCTTGGGCGTGGGCCCCGAGTCGTTCCACCACGGAACGCATGGCCTCGTCCCATGAAAACGGGGCGGCCTTCACTTCCGACAGCCCTTGCAAACGGGTGGCGACCAACATGTCGTTCACCCGACGCTCCAGGTCCTTCACGCCGGTTTGGATGTTGCCGAGCACAGACGCCTCGTCCTCTTCGGACAACTTCACCCGACGCAGCGTGTCCACGCCCAACTGCACCGCAGCCAAGGGCGTCTTCAACTCGTGGGTGACCCCCATGAACATGTGCCGTTCCCGCTCCAGGCGCGCGCGTTCCTTTTTGATGCCCCGCTCCAGACGGACCAAACCAAACACAAGGAAAAAGGCGAAGACACTGCCCTCGCCGAGGACCATGTGCCACGCCTTTTCACCGCCCGTTTGGGTCAGCAAATACGCCCACCATGAGAACTGCAGGAGCACGTACGCCCCCACCGCCCTCAACAGCCAAAGGCCGGAAGTCAGTCTGCTTAATTTCTTCCGCCGCGGCGGAAATTCGGGTCGAGCCATGGGGAATAAGGAGGGGTCATGGGCACGCCGCAAGACACCACGTAATGCACTTCATCTCCTTGTCGGCCTCTGGTGGTGAACACCGAAGTCACTTCCCATCCGTGCGAGGCCAAGACGTTGAGGGCCTGTCCTGCACTTTCGAAGCGGAAGTTGGTGGCCTCGTCCAGGTATTTGAGGAAGCCCTGATCCTCGGTGATTTGATACACAATGTCGTCGACGTTGAACTTGACAACCTCGTTGTTGGCGATCACACTCGAAGTGATCTCACCCACCAACTTCACCTCATGCACACGGGTGCGGGTCACCCCACCTCGGGGGTCTTGTCCTTTGGTGGACATCTGAGACATGTTCTTTTGGGCTGAGCCCGCCAAAGCCAGGCCACAAAGTGCCATGGTCATCAACAGCTTTTTCATGAGATCTAATTCTTGATTAGAATCCCAAGTTACGCCAAACGCAAGTGCTGACGGGCCATCTCAGGCGCCTTTAGCAAAAATCCGCGCCCGCGCCAGGTGAAAGTCACCCGCCAATGGTTTTGCATCCGCAACTCCTCCCAAGCGCGGTACATGTCTCGGCTCCAGGCGATGTCGTCCACCACCATCGCCACAGCCGTGCGCGGCGCCAACGCCTTCGCCAAGTTCAAGGTGGCCTTGCCTTGGTGGTGGCCGTCGAGGTACACCACGTCCCAAGCGTCGTCTTCAAGCGCCTCAATGTGGTCGTTGAAGGCACCCTGCTTGGCCGTGATGTGGGCGTCGCACCCCACCTCCGTCCAGCCCTTTTGGGCCAACCGCAAGGTGTCCGGGCATCCCTCCCACGTGTCGATGTGCCACCCCGACGTGGCCAAGTGGGCTGTGGTCACCCCGAGCGAGGTGCCGAGTTCCAGAAACCGACCATCTGGGCGCACCGTGCGAAGCCAACGGACCAGCGATTGAACGTCGGCCAATGGCGTCAACGAGTTTTGGGCCAGTTCGGCCACGCGACGCACGTCCTTGCCGCTGTGGTCTGTGCGCTTGTGTGCCCGGGACCCGGCGCCCAAATCGGTCCGGGACACCGTGTCTTGAGACGACAACAAGCCGGCACGCCATTGCTCAATGCGGCGCGTCATGTCGGGGTCCAAGGGCATGCACCCCTCTGGCCAATGTTGGGGTTGGCGCTGCAGCGCTTTGCCCCACTGAAAGAGCAGTGGGGAATGCAACTTCCGCCACGACATGCCCGTCCACGGGGAGGCCCATCGGTTGTCGCGCAAGCACCCCCACCAGGGCGAAGTGGCGCCTTCAGAATTGGCTTCAGACCGCTGCATGCCTCAAATGTACTTCGCTATCTTCGCGCCTCCGGGCGGTTAGCTCAGCTGGTTCAGAGCACCTCGTTTACACCGAGGGGGTCGGGGGTTCGAGTCCCTCACCGCCCACCCTTCCATCAAGCCTCCGCGTTGCGGGGGCTTTTTTGATCCAAATCACGAAGCAGGTTGCCCACCACGAACAAGCTCCCTCCCACCCAAACGACGTCCTCGGGCCGGGCCACGTGGAGCGCATGGCGGTACGCATCCTCCACGCGGTCAAAACACCTTCCTGGCAGTCCCAATTGGGCGGCCGTCTCCTGCAGCTCTCCGGAGGGCAGCGCCCGGGGGATGTCCGCTTGGCACCAATGAAACACCGCATCTGATGGCAACAGCGACAACACGGCGTCGAGGTCTTTGTCGGCCACGGCGCCCCACACCACGTGGAGTTGACCGCCCCGCGCCTCGCACATCGAATTCAACTTGCCCACCACCAATTTCACACCGTCCACGTTGTGCCCTCCGTCCAACACCACCCGTGGCTGCTCTGGTTGGGACAAGACCTGCCAGCGTCCTTGTTGACCTGAATGGACCGCGTGGTTCCAGAGGCCCTCTTCCATGGCTGAGCGAGGACATGCCCACCCGGCGGCTTCAAGCACCTTCAGCAAGGCAAACGCCGTGGCCCGGTTGACCGCATCCACGGGGCTTTCCGCCCCATCCACGCGGGAGGGCATGTCCTGGACGCGCTCCATGGCGAAGTGCATCTCGCTGGACGAGCGCAGGGCGGCGGCGAGGATTTCACTCTGGGCTTCTGGACGCATGGACCCGAGCACCACCGGCACGCCGTCTTTCAGAATGCCGGCCTTTTCCTTGGCGATGCTGCGAATGTCGGGGCCGAGGAATTGCTGATGGTCCAGGCCGATGTTGGTGATGGCGCACGCTTCAGCCGTGGGGACCACGTTGGTGGAATCCAAGCGCCCGCCCATTCCCGTTTCCAGCACCACGATGTCGCACCCGGACCGCACAAAGTGGTCGAGGGCCATGCCAAACGTCAACTCGAAAAACGACGGCGTGCCCCAGTCCTCCTCCTGCCAACGGTGCACAAACGCCACGACATCAGCCTCGGGAATCATCCCGCCGTCGACCCGGATCCGTTCCCGAAAGTCCACCAGGTGCGGCGACGTGAAAAGGCCGACGCGGTGGCCAGCGCATTGCAACGCGGCAGCCACCATGTGACAAACCGTGCCCTTGCCGTTGGTGCCTGCCACGTGCACGAACTTGAGCTTGCGCTCGGGATGACCCAAGGCCGCACACACCCTTTTGGTGGCGGACAAGTCAGCCTTGTACGCGGCCGCACCTTGGCGCTGGAACATGGGGAGCTGGGAAAACAGAACGTCGACCGCCTCAGGGTAGGTCATCTCACTCAAGGTCGAACCGGATGGTGATGTAGCCCGAACGACGTGGCTTGGTGGCGTCCGAATCGAACTTCGCCGTCTTGGCAGCACGCATGGCCAACTGGACGTGGTGCGAATCGCGGATGGTGGTCAGCGCCGATTGGTAATCCGGCACCGCTTGGATGACGGAACCCGAGGCGTCCACGACAATGTTGATTCGCACGCTTCCCTCTTGTCTGGGCTTTTCATCCAGCTTGGGCTCGCCAATCATGGTCCCCCCGCGCAACATGGCGTCGCCAAAGTCGCCAGACACCAGGCCGCGGCCTTCAATCTTGCCCGCCTCGTCGCCTTCGTTGCCCACGCCTTGCGTCTCGCCTTGGGACCCGCCGCCGCCCGCGCTCTGTGCGCCGGGGTTGCGGAACAAGTGGGCCGTGCGGTCTTGCCTCTCGGGCTCAGGCTCCGGTTCAGGCTCGGGCTTGGGGTCGGGGTCGCTTTGGACGGCCACCTCGCTGGCCGCTTGGGTCACCACTTCCTCCTGGACCACGGGCTGTTCCGGTTCAGGCTCGTTCGACAAAGCCTCCTCTTCCACCGCCTCCTGCACCACCTCGCTGGGGGCTTCCGTTTCAACGTCGCCACCGGCTTCTTCTGTGCTTCCGAGGTCGGCAAAACCGACGGCCACAAATTGCTCGCCCGGGGGAGGTTCCTGGGTGGTGAAAGCCGTCAAGAAAAAGCACACCACGAGCACCGTCACAAACAACAACGCACTCAGCGCCGCCGCCTGCCGACGGTTGCGTTTCTCCTGCTGGAGTCGTGCGTGTTCAAGGGTGCCCTCCATGATGCTTGCTTCAGTTCGACGCCGGGTTCGAGCCCAACATCACCTTCCATTGCTTGGACTTGGCCAACCCAATGAGCTCGACCGTTTGGCCTGTGGGGACATTGCGGTCCACTTGGAGGTACAGGACCTTTTCCGCCTGCTTCTCCATTTCCAACGTGAGCTTGGGCTCGAGGTCCTCGCGGGAAATGGGGCGCACCTCGCCGTTGAGGTGGTACGTTCCGTCGGCTTGGATGCTGACCGTGAGCCGGGAGGTCACCGAGGTGGTTCCCTTGGACGTCGGCAAATCCACATTCACCCCATTGCTGACCAGCGTCGACAGGATGACGAAGAAAATGAGCAGCAAGAACACGAGGTCCGTCATGGACGACATGTTGCCCGTCAGGCTGACTTTGTTGCGTTGCCCGAGGTTCATCCGCGTGCAGGTTCTTCGAGGATGTCAATGAATTCGAGGCTGTTGGCCTCCATGCGGTGCACCACTTTGCTCACCTTGCTGACGAGGTGGTTGTAGGCCATGTAGCCCAAAATCCCCACAATCAACCCGACAATGGTGGTGACCATCGCTTGCTTGGTCCCTGACGAAATGTCGCTGACCTGCACGGTCCCAGCTGCCTCCATGTCGAGGAACACATTCACCATCCCGATCACCGTGCCGAGGAAGCCCACCATGGGTGCGGCGCCCGCCACCGTGGCCAGGGTGCTCAAATTCTTTTCCAACCGGTAAATCTCCAGCTTGCCCACGTTCTCAATGGCGACGCTGATGTCCTTGAGCGGTTTGCCGATGCGGCTGATGCCCTTGTCCAACATGCGGCCCAAGGGGGTGTTGCTGTCCGCACAAAGATTCCGCGCGCTGGACAAGTTGCCCTGCGAGATGTAATCCTTCAGGCGGTTCATGAAATCGGGGCTGACCTTGTCCGCCTTTTGGATGGCCAAAAAGCGCTCAAAAAACACATACATCCCGATCAAGCTCATCAGCGCGAGGGGCAGCATGATGTACCATCCGCCCTCCATCAAGAGTTGAAGGACATTCACATCCACCTCGGCAATGTCAGGGGTGGAAACGTCGGCCGCGCCAGGGGCGGCTTGAAGAAGAAGGGTGGCCAGGTGGGTCAACATGCTCAGGGTTCAATTCCAGGGTTCGAACGTCCAAGTTCATTCGAATATTGGCCTTCCCTGGAGGGACAACTCCCAAGTTGTTCAACCACGCGGGTTCACAACCGCGCCTTCCAACGCCCTTGAAATCAGGCGTACATCAGGATGTAGACGCCGGCGCCGGCGAAGTACCCAAGGATGGCCAACAGGCTGATTTTCTTGAGGTACCACACGAAATCGATGCGCTCCAAGCCCATGACGGCCACCCCGGCAGCGGACCCGATGATCAGGGCCGACCCGCCCGTCCCAGCGCAGTACGCGAGGAACTGCCAAAAAATCCCATCCTGGACAAACATGCTGTCCCAATCGCCCAACCCTGCGGCCGCAGGCACCACGTCGTACATGCCCATGCTGGCGGCCACCAGGGGCACGTTGTCGACGATGGCACTCAACAAGCCGATGGCCATGTCAATCAGGTACACGTCGTTCAAACTGGCCCGCAGACCTTCCGCCGCCAAAATGAGGTGGCCTGCCTCCTGCAACGCACCCACGGCCAACAAAATCCCGAGGAAGAACAACACCGACGCGGAGTCGATGTGACGCAACACCCCCACCACGGTGAGGTGGGCCTTGGCCTCCTGGTTTTTGGACTTGTGAAGGCGCTCGGTGAGGATCCACAACAGGCCCAAGCTGAGCATCATGCCCATGAACGGCGGCAGGTGGGTCACGGTCTTGAAGACCGGCACGAACAACAATCCTGCCACGCCCGCCGCGAACACCAGGTTGCGCTCAAACGGCGTGGTGGGGTCCCATTCCTCCTCAGCCTCGGCCTCGGGACGGGCCACCTCCCCCTTGAGCCTGAAACTCAGCAAGCCGAGCGGCACCAGAAGGCACACGATGCTGGGCAGGATGAGGTTGGTGATGATTGTGCTTGTGGTCAGCTGTCCACCAATCCAAAGCATGGTGGTGGTCACATCCCCGATGGGCGACCAGGCACCTCCAGCGTTGGCCGCGACCACCACCATCCCCGCAAACAGCCACCGCGTTTGGCGGTCGTCGATGAGCTTGCGCAGCAGCGACACCATCACAATCGAAGTCGTGAGGTTGTCCAACAGGGCCGAGAAGAAAAACGTCAGGACGCACACGATCCAGAGCATCTTCACCTTGTTGCGGGTTTGGATTCGGTCGGTGATGACGCGGAATCCTTCGTGGGCGTCGACGAGTTCCACAATGGTCATCGCGCCCATCAGGAAGAACAGGATGGAGCTGATTTCCTCCATGTGGTGCAGCAAACGGTGCTCAAAAAACGCCGAGAGCCCGGCATGACCCACCCCATGTCCTTCCGCCATGAAGGCCTCGAACTGGCCTGCCAAGTGCCCCGGCACGTCATGTGCACCGAGCACGAAAATGGCCCAGCACAACGTGCCTGTCACCAGGGCAGAGCCCGCTTTGTCGATGTGAATGTTGTGCTCAAGTGCGATGAACATGTAGCCCAGCACAAAGACGGAAAGAATCAGAATGTCCATGGTCGTGAATGTCTAAACGCAAGATGAGCCTCAATGTTCGTCGGGAGACCGACGCACCTCGAAGTTCCTCACATCAGGAAATTCAAAGCGCGCTCGAACGCCTTGGCCGTGAAGTGGGTGGGCTCCTGGTGGTTTTCGTGGATTTTGGCAAGCGCCTCGCGGATGATGCCGCTGGTGTCCGCAAAAATGGCCGCGTCCGACATGTCGACGTCTTCATCGCTCATCAGGTAGGCAAAGACCCGGGCCATGCCGCAGTTGGCGATGAAATCCGGAATCACGGTGGTGTGGGCATCCGCCCACTCCGCGATCGGGCCGTAGAAAATTTCCTTGTCCGCAAACGGCACGTTGGCCCCGGAAGAAATCACTTCCACGCCGGCCTTCACCATGCGCTCGACCTGGTCCTGGGTGACCAAGCGACTCGCCGCGCACGGCAAGAACACCTCGTGCTCCAAGTCCCAAATGCGCGCGTTCACGTCGTCGAAAGGCACGAGTTCGTTGGTGCGCAGCGCGTTGCCTTCTTTGGCGAGGAACAGCTCCTTCACCTCCTCGTAGGTCAGCCCTTCTGGACGCAACACGCCGCCCACGCGGTCGATGATGCCCACGATGGACGCGCCTGCCTGGGCCAAGTACAGCGCGGCCGCCGCACCCACATTGCCCCAACCTTGCACCACCACGCGCTTGCCTTCGACGTTGTCGCCGCGCAAGTCATAAAGGTGACGCACAGACTCGCTGACGCCGTACCCCGTGATGAGGTCGGCCACGCGAATTTTGCGGTCCACGTCCGGGCTGATGGTGGCGTCCTCCACCGGTTGGGACACGCCCTGACGAAGGTTGCCGATGCGGCGCACTTTTTGGGCTTCGTTGGGCTGGAAATGCCCTGTGAACACGCCCTCTTGCGGATGCCAAACCCCGTTCGCCTCTGTCATGGGAATGACCTCGTGAATCTCGTCCACGTTCAGGTCCCCGCCCGTGCCGTAGTAATGCTTCAGCAACGGCGTGACCGCCTTGTACCAACGCTCCAACACGCCCTTTTTGCGGGGGTCGCTGGGGTCGAAGTCGATGCCGCTCTTGGCGCCGCCAATGTGAGGGCCGGACACCGTGAATTTGACCTCCATGGTCTTGGCCAAACTCTCCACCTCGCGCTGATCGAGGCCCTTCCTCATGCGGGTGCCACCGCCGGCCGCACCGCCGCGCAAACTGTTGATGACCACCCATCCACGGGCTTCGGTCTCGCTGTCTTGCCACGCAAACACAATCTCTGGTGCGCGGTTTTCGTAGGCTTTCAGAAGGTCTTTCATGGGGTCATTTCCTTGCGCGGCAAAGGTAGCGTCAAAGCGCCCCCTGGCCCCACAACGCCCCGCCACTTGAGTTGCGTTCTGCCCCAGTCACGCTCGACAGCGTGTTGTCGATGCCCAACCAGCGCAGCAAGCCCAACCAGGCAAAGACCATGGCTTCTTTGCCTTCCACGAGCTCCTTTTGCGGCACGTCCCAATCCAGGTTCTTCTCCTCGCCCTGACGCCCCAACGCCGCCATGAGCGTGGGGTTCCAAGCCCCGCCACCTGTGACCAACACGCGGGCACCTTCCGGCATGTCCTTCACCACAGACCACGCGATGTACTCCACAGCAGTGGCCAACGCGTCCGCTTGAGATGCGCCCGGATGGGCGTCGAGCACAGGCAGAACTTCGGCCTCAAGCCACTCGCGCCCCAAACTCTTGGGGGGCGGCTGATGATGGTGATTCAACGCCTGCCAGGCTTGAAGCAAGTCCGGCAACACCTCGCCCTGGGCAGCCAAAGCTCCATCCATGTCCATCGGCAAAGGATGCACGAGCGTGTTCAGCAACAAATTCGCCGGACCGATGTCCCACGCCAATCGCCGCCCGTCGGGTCCGTCCAGGCTCACGTTCGCAAACCCGCCAAGGTTGAGCACCGCATCCCATTCGGGAAACAGCGCCTTGTCGGCCAGGGGCACGAGCGGCGCCCCTTGGCCGCCCCACGCCACGTCCAACCGGCGCAGGTCTGAGACCACGGGAATGCCCCACGATCGGTGGAGCGTGGCCCCACATCCCAGTTGGTGCGTCCAACCTTCTTCAGGTCGGTGATGCACGGTGTGCCCATGGGAACCCACAACGCTCAGCGCCGCCAGGGGCACGTTGACGTCTTCGAGCCATGCTTGGACGGCCTCTGCGGACCAGGTGGCCCAACGTTTGTCCAGCCGAAGCAAATCCACGGCCGACAACTCCATGGCCCTCCACAGGTCACGATGAAGGGATTCGGGGTAGGTCAAGGTGGTGGTGTGCTCCAACGTCGCCTTCCAAGCGCAGGCGCTGGGGCTTGAAGGAGGAGCCGTGCTGTGCTCGGCGTGGACCCGGACCACAGCCACGTCCAAGCCATCCACAGACGTCCCACTCATCAACCCAAGGCAGAGCCAACCATCGGGAGGGCACCTCCATGTATCTTCGCGAGGCATGGGCCGAAAAGTACGACCCTGCCCTTCCTGACTGAACACCTCTTCCACGACCAAAGGCAATGAACCTCAACCTCACCGAAGAACAGCTTGCCGTGCGCGACGCCGCAAGGGACTTTGCACAAAACGTCCTCAAGCCAGGCGTGATTGAACGCGACAACGAACAACGATTCCCCGCCGACGAAATCCGCCAACTGGGAGAATTGGGTTTCATGGGCATGATGGTGGACCCCAAGTACGGAGGGTCCGGCATGGACACTGTGAGCTACGTGCTCGCCATGGAAGAGATCAGCAAAATCGACGCGTCTGCCAGCGTGTGCATGAGCGTCAACAACTCTTTGGTCTGTTACGGCCTGCAGGAATACGGCACAGAAGCCCAAAAGGAGAAGTACCTCGTGCCCCTCGCCTCCGGAGAAAAAATCGGGGCGTTCTGCCTGTCTGAACCGGAAGCGGGGTCAGACGCCACCTCCCAGCGCACCACCGCAGTGGACATGGGCGACCACTACCTCCTGAACGGCACCAAGAACTGGATCACCAACGGCAACAGCGCGTCCACGTACCTGGTGATCGCCCAGACCGACCCTGAGAAAGGCCACCGTGGCATCAACGCGCTCATCGTGGAACGCGACATGCCTGGGTTCCAATTGGGCGCGAAGGAAGACAAGCTGGGGATTCGCGGCTCGGACACGCACACGTTGATGTTCCAAGACGTGAAGGTCCCCAAGGAAAACCGCA
Organism: Flavobacteriales bacterium; assembly: GCA_049627085.1. Classification (GTDB taxonomy): domain Bacteria; phylum Bacteroidota; class Bacteroidia; order Flavobacteriales_D; family Sanyastnellaceae; genus UBA11663. The sequence goes on from JBMZWX010000001.1 coordinate 29,338, forward strand.
TCGGGGAAGACGGCTTCGGGTTCAAGTTCGCCATGAAGACGCTGAGCGGAGGACGAATCGGCATCGCCGCCCAGGCACTCGGCATCGCGTCAGGTGCGTTGGAATTGGCCCTTGCGTACTCCAAGGAGCGCAAGGCGTTTGGCAAGGAGATTCACAAGCACCAAGCCATTTCATTCAAACTCGCGGACATGGCCACCCAAATTGAGGCGGCGCGCTTGCTCTGCTTGAAGGCTGCGGCGCTGAAAGACGCCGGGGAGAACTACGATTTGGCCTCGTCCATGGCCAAGCTCTACGCGTCAGACGTGGCGATGAAGCAAACGGTGGAAGCCGTCCAAATCCACGGAGGCTACGGCTTCGTCAAGGAATACCACGTGGAGCGCCTGATGAGGGACGCCAAAATCACCCAGATCTACGAAGGCACCTCCGAGGTCCAGAAAATCGTCATCAGTCGCGCCGTCCTGGCAGACTGATCGGGTTGTTGCGGGCGTCCCACGCCGTCGACTCGCCTTGCCAGGTGGTGACCAAATCGACCACCCCATCCCCGTCCACGTCCCTCCATTCGAGGCCGTCTGCGCGGGTCAACCCTGAGACGCCCACCTCGGCGCCCTGACCCAAGGTGAATTCACGCACGTGCCCGGTGGCGTCGATGAACAGCACCGAGGTGTTGTCCAGTCCTGAGCCTTTTCGAAAGACAGGCGGGTGCGAAGCGTGCACGCGCACAGGGGTTTGGGCGCGGGTGCTTCCATTGCGCTTCAGGAGCTCCACTTGGCCGTCTTCTCGGCCAACGTAGATGTAATCGCGGGACCCGAGCCTGAGGTGCTGGATGTGCCGCACCGGCGATTGAACGTCGACGCCGGCGGCCGGCTTGTGGGTCCACCCAGGGGTGGTCTCCCCTTCGCGTCGCTTGTTCTCCACCAACCCCGTCGCGCTCGAGGCCAAGAGGTAACGGTACTTCCGGTTGCTGTCGTAATCCACCAACGCCCATGCCGTCCAAACCCCACGTCGGGGCTTCAGTGGGAAGCCAGGCACCTCCCGGCCCTTGACGTCCACGAGGTGAAGGGCCTTTTCCGTGCAGAACATGGCTTGGCATTTCCCGTTGGCGTAGATGTCGATGTCTTCCACCCCGCACAGCGGCACGTCCGCCTCGACAGACCAAACCTCGTCGCCGCTCACGTCCAACGCTGTCACCTTCCCCTCGGCGTAGACCACGTCCATGTCTTGCTTGGTCCTGTGGTTGCACACCGCCCCAAGCGTTCCTGGCACGCCTGCGGCCATTGCGGGTGCCACGGAGGTCGGCAACGACGATTCCGCAACGACAGACCCTTCCCGATCATCCTGTGGGGACCACAACCCTGCCCGAGGAGATGCACTGAACGCCCATGTGGCCCCTTCAAATTGCGCTTGGCCTCCGGCACTGGACCTCGTCCAGGTCCAGGAAGGATTGCCGTTCACCACAATTCCATCGTCCGTCCATTCCACGTCCCACCCTTGTGCGATGGTCAGCCTGTCCACGTCGTTTTGCCAAACCAAAGGATTCTCCAACATGTACCGTCCGCCACCCTCCCAGCGGGTGGCCCATGTGTTCAAGGGAATTCCCGCAGCCGTGAGGTGATCTTCAGGGGTGGGCCCGGCTTCCGACCAAGGCGCCCAACCGCGCGGACCTGCCCACCAAGGCTCAGGCAAACCCGACGTCAGCCAGACTTCACCGGCGTCCGTGGCCGTTCCGGATTCACGCCACACCACGGTCCCGCTGCCGCGCCACACCCATCCCCCGTTCGTGCGGACGAGCGTCACGTCGAAGCCGGGTTCCTCACGCCAATGTGCGGCCATGGTCCCTGGATCTTCTTCCCATGCATCCAAGGCCTCTGGGGCGCCTTGGAGCCACCCCCCGCGCCAGGTCCGTTGGAGGAGTCCAGAAGGCAAGGCTTCGGAGGGGACTTCCACATGGGTCACTTCCAACCCGGCCGCATCGCGAAACACACGCTTGACCCCGTTGCCGTCCTCAAGGGGCAGGCACCGCCACTCCGTCCAACGGTCGGACGCCCACAGCATGGGGTTTTCCACCTCGCCGACGGGTGCGGGACTGGCTTGGTACCAGGCCCAAGCGAGGCCGGCCACCAACGCAGCCAAACACGGAAACACCCACGTTTTCATGCGGCCAAGTTCGACAGGAAGCTCAGGAAATTCGGCCCCAGTTGCTGCGGGCTTTCAACGCAGTTTCCAACGCCTCACGGAGCGGGAGGTGAGCCGGTTGGGTCAGGTTGGGGTCGGCATCCAGGACCTCTTCGGCCAAATGACGCGCGCTGGTCAACAGAGGGCGGTCCCTGACCAAGTCAGCGACTTTCAAATCGGGCACGCCGCTTTGCTGGGTGCCCATCACGTCGCCTGGGCCACGCAATTCCATGTCGACTTCGGCGATTTCGAACCCGTCGTTGGTTCGGCACATCGTTTCCAGCCGACGCCGGGCGTCCGCACCCAATTCCGCCTTGGACATCAAAATGCAATAGCTCTGGCTCGCGCCACGCCCCACGCGTCCGCGCAACTGGTGGAGTTGGGACAAGCCGAACCGCTCCGAACTCTCGATCACCATCACGCTGGCGTTGGGCACGCTCACCCCCACCTCGATGACGGTGGTCGCCACCAGGATTTGGGCTTGGCCCTTGGCGAAACGGTCCATCTCCCAAGCCTTGTCTTCCGGCTTCATCCGGCCGTGCACAATGGCGACTTGGTACTTCGGCATGGGGAAACGACGGACAATGCTTTCGTAGCCGTCCATCAGGTCTTTGTGGTCGAGGGTCGCGCTCTCCTCGATGAGGGGATAGACCAGGTAAATCTGGCGCCCTTCGGCGATTTGGTCTTCTAGAAACTGAAACACCCCCAGCCGGGATGCGTCGGTGCGGTGCACGGTTTGGATGGGCTTCCGACCAGGCGGCAATTCGTCCAGCACGCTGGAGTCCAAATCCCCGTACGCCGTCATGGCCAACGTTCTGGGAATGGGGGTCGCCGTCATCACCAGGATGTGCGGTGCGACCTTCGCTTTCTTCCAAAGTTTGGCACGTTGGGCGACCCCAAAGCGGTGCTGCTCGTCGATGACGGCCAAGCCCAGACTGTGGAACACCACCTTGGGTTCAATCAGCGCGTGGGTCCCCACCAAAATGTCCACCTCTCCCGCCTCCAAGGCCTCCAAAATCTCACGTCGCGCACTGCCCTTCACCGACCCCGTCAGAAGTTCCACGCGCACGGACATGTCGCCAAGCATCTCCCTCAACCCTTCAAGGTGCTGCTGCGCCAAAATTTCGGTGGGCGCCATGATCGCCGCCTGAAATCCGTTGTCTTTGGCCAACAGCGCGGTCAGCAGCGCAACCACCGTCTTGCCGCTGCCCACGTCGCCTTGAAGCAGTCTGTTCATGTGGCGGCCGGTGTTCAAATCGGCCCGAATCTCCCTCAGCACCCGCTTTTGGGCGCCCGTCAGCTCGAAGGGCAGTTTCTCGTGAAAGAACTGGTTGAAGGACTCGCCGACCAACTCAAACCGAACGCCCGGCAGGTCCTTGGTGACCTTGTTCTTGTGCTGAAGCAAACTCAGTTGGAGCAAGAACAGCTCTTCAAAGCGCAGCCTGGTTTGGGCTGCTTGCGCGTCTTCAGGACGCTTGGGGCTGTGGACCAGCCTCATGGCCTCGGCCCTTCCCAACAGCTTCATCTTGGACACCACGCTTGCGGGCAGCGTTTCGGTCAAGGCAGGGGTGACTTGCGACACCACGTTTCGAATGAGCTTGGCCAACCCTGCGCTGTTCAGCCCTTGGCGGGCGAGTTTCTCCGTGCTCGGATACACAGGGTTCAACCCATCGCCGCCTCGCAATTCAAATTGGCTGAAGAGCTCCACCTCCGGATGGGCGATGCTCCATTTGCCCTTGTACAATTTGGGCTTGCCGTAAATGACCACCTGCTTCTGCACGGGCAGGTTGCGCATGATCCACTGGGCTCCGCGAAACCACTGAAGCTCCATCGTGCGCTCCCCGTCGTCGAATGTGGCCACCAAGCGGGAGCCTCGGCCCCCACGCACTTCGTTGGCCCGGGTGATCACGCCCTGCATTTGCACGGCGACGTGTTCCCCTTGGATGTCGCCGATGCCCACGAACTGGCTGCGGTCCTCGTACCGAAAGGGCAGATGCAGGACAAGGTCCATGCAGGTCCTCAGCCCAAGCTCAGAAACAAGGGCGTCGGACCGTTTGGGCCCGACGCCTTTGAGAAATTCAAGGGGGGTGGATGGACGCACATCTGCCATGTCATGGCAAGCTACGTCCGACCTCCGGTCAGACCAACATCAAGACCGGATTCTCCAAGTTTTGCTTCACCTCGTTCAAGAACGCCGCACCTGTCGCGCCGTCCACCACGCGGTGGTCGCAGCTCAAGGTGACTTTCATCGTGTGGCCTGGAACCACCGCGCCGTCCTTGACGACTGGGACATTCTGGATGCCGCCCACCGCGAGGATGCACGCGTCAGGGGGGTTGATGATGGCCGTGAAGTCCTCGATGCCGAACATGCCGAGGTTGGAGATGGTGAAGGTGTTGCCCTCCCAATCGCTGGGCTGCAACTTCTTGTCCTTCGCCTTTTGCGCAAACTCGCGCACCTCAGTGCCGATTTCGCCAAACGACTTTGCGTTGGCGTGGCGCACCACAGGCACGAGCAACCCGTCTTCCACCGCCACGGCCACACCGATGTGGACGTGCTCGTTGTAACGAATGCGGTCCTCCAACCAGCTGCTGTTCACCGCAGGGTGGTTCTTCAACGCGATGGCCACCGCCTTCACGACCATGTCGTTGAAGCTCACGCGGTGTGGGCCGCGGTCGTTGATGGCCTTGCGGGCCGTCATGGCCGCGCCCATGTCGATGGTCACGCTCAAGTAGAAGTGAGGCGCCGTGAACTTGCTCTCGGCCAAACGACGTGCGATGGTCTTGCGCATTTGGGACACGCCCACCTCGGTGAAGCGCTCCACGGCGTTGGCTGCAGACGACACGCCACCCACAAAGGCTTCCACGTCGCGCTTGACGATGCGGCCTCCTTCTCCTGAACCCGGGATTAAGCTCAGGCTCAACCCGCGCTCTTCGGCCAAACGCTTGGCCAAGGGCGACGCCTTCACACGTTCGTTCACGACGGCAGGAGCCGGTGCCGCTGCATGGGGAGCCGGAGCTGCCGCCGGGGCGGGAGCAGGCGCAGGTGCAGGAGCTGCAGCCGCCACTGGAGCTGGCGCAGGAGCCGGTGCAGGAGCTGGCGCGGGGGCCTCCTCTTGGGCCGGCGCTTCAGCCGCGTCGGCAGACGCGAGCAACTCCGCAAAGTCTTCCCCTTCTTCTCCCAGGATGCAGAGCACGCTGTCCACGGGGGCGGTTCCGCCTTTTTCCACGCCGATGTGCAACAGCACACCGTCCTGGAACGACTCGAACTCCATGGTGGCTTTGTCGGTCTCGATCTCCGCCAGGAGCTCGCCGCTTTCCACCTCTTCTCCAACTTTTTTGTGCCACTCAGCCACGACCCCTTCGGTCATCGTGTCGCTGAGTTTGGGCATGCGAATGATTTCAGCCATGGAATCAGTCCTTCACAAATGGGTAATCGGATTGTACGTAGACGTCCTCATACAACTCGGACGCGTCGGGAAGGGGGCTCTCCTCCGCAAACTTGATGGCCTCCTCCACTTGGGCTTTGATCTCTTTCTCCACCGCCTTCAACGACTCTTCTGTGGCCCAGTTGTTCTCAAGCAACACCGAGCGCGCGTGACCGATCGGGTCGCGCTCGACGTACGACGCCACCTCGTCCTTGGTGCGGTACTTCTGAGGGTCACTCATGCTGTGCCCCTTGTAACGGTACGTCTGGATGTCCAAGAGGGTGGGGCCTTCGCCCTTGCGGCCGCGTTCTGCCGCCTCTGCAATGGCCGCGCACACCGCTTCGGGGCTCATGCCGTCCACCGTCGCAGATGGCATCTCGAAGCTTGCGCCCAAGGTCTTCAGGTCGGTCACGTTGGACGTGCGCTCGACCGAGGTTCCCATCGCGTACTGGTTGTTCTCGATGACGAAAATCACGGGAAGCTTCCAGGTCATGGCCATGTTGAAGGTTTCGTACAACATGCCTTGGCGTGCCGCACCGTCTCCCATGAAGCAGACGGTGACGTGGTCTTCCTTGCGGTATTTGTCGGCGAAAGCGATGCCCGCCCCGAGGCCAATTTGACCGCCGACGATGCCGTGTCCGCCGAAGAGGTTGCGCTCCTTGTCAAACATGTGCATCGAACCACCTTTTCCTTTGGAGGTGCCGGTCTTCTTGCCGTACATCTCGGCCATCACGTACTTGGGATCTGTGCCCAACACCAAGGGGTGCGCGTGGTCGCGGTACGCTGTGATGACACGGTCGGTGGGGCGGATGGCTTCCCGCATGCCCGAGAGCACCGCTTCTTGTCCAATGTACAAGTGGCAGAAACCTCCGAATTTCTGTTGGATGTAGAGCTGACCGCAGCGTTCCTCAAACTTCCGCATGAGGTACATTTCACGGAACCAGCGTGTGTAGGTGTCTTGTGAATGCGGCAAAGACGACTTCGCTGAAGCGGCCTTTCCGCGCGCTTTTGCAGGCTTTTTGGGCGCTGCAGCGGTGGTGGGTTGAGATGTAGCCATCGACAATCTGAATGTGCCCAAATATAGCGCGGAGCCTCACCTGCGCACCGGGCGGAGGGCACGGCCCAAAATGCAATGCACATCGTGTCCAAAGTACACACTCAACCTTTGGGCGCCCGACACGTCTTCTAGGGGCGCACCTTACCTTCGCGACACCTGCATGCACCTCTTGACCCTGCTGAACGAACGACCCCACCTGGGGTTGGAAGACATCGAATCGGTGGCCCTGATGGACCGTTACGATTCGAAGTTCTTGGTGCCTGAACATTGGCTGAGTCACACCTTGACCCAGCTGAAGAACCACGCGGTGCTGGCCATTGCCAACACCGTGTCCACGACGTACCGCAACCTCTATTTCGACTCGCCCGACAACGTTTGTGTTCGGCAGCACGTCCGAGGCAAGACTTCCCGATTCAAGGTTCGCATTCGGCACTACGCCAACACCAAGGTCACCTTCCTCGAAGTCAAAATGCGCGACGTCTATGGCAAAACCGCGAAGCACCGTGTCGCGCGCGGCGCCTCCACGTGGGACGCCCCATTGAACGACGCCGAGCGGCAGTTTCTCCACCTCCACCTTGGGGATGTCGCGTCCACGCTCTCGCCCGTGCTGGAAAGCCGGTTTGAGCGGTTCACGTTGGTGGACCTGAAAGAAGGGGAGCGGTTGACGTTTGACCTGGGGGTGGCTTTCAAAAACCCAGGGTCGGAAGAAGACTGGAAAGCCCCCTTGGCGCATGTTTCTGTCGTGGAATGGAAACAAAACAGCGTGAACCACCAGGGTTCCCTGATCCAAGCGCTCCGCAGCCACCCTGAACGCCGAGGCCCTCTCGGCCGGCCTCTCCGCATGTCCAAATACCTGTTGGGCCGTCAGACCCTTCAGCCCGACTTGGACTTCAAAACCTACCGCCCAGCGCTGCGAGACATGTCGCGTGCTGAGAGTTTGGCGGCAAACCCGACTTTTGCACCCCAATCGATCTTGAGATGATGTTGAATGTGATGTTGACGGCGTTGAACGCCTTGGAAGGATGGACCGGCTTGCTGGCCCTGTTTGGACTCAACCTGTTGTCCTCGCTGGTGGTGGTTCGACTCATTTACCACATGGCCGCCAAGCGCCGGGACTTCGTGTTCACTTTCATGTTGGTGTCCACTGCGGTGTTCTTGTTGTGCCGCTTGCTCGCAGGGGTGGAAATCGACCTCGCCTTCGCTTTGGGCCTGTTTGCCATTTTCGGCATCATCCGCTACCGAACCAACGCCATTCCCATCCGGGAAATGACCTACCTCTTCATCGTCATCGCGTTGGCCGTCATCAACGCCTTGGCGCCAGTGGCCGCTTCCTGGGTGGAAATTGCCCTGGCCAATGCGTTGATCTGGGTGCTTGCCTGGGTGCTGGAGCGGTTGTGGTTTGTGGAGCACCTCGCCACCAAGATGGTGGTGTACGACCGCATCGACCTGCTTCACGAAGGCAAGCGTGCCGAACTCATCGCCGACCTGGAACGCCGCACAGGCGTCAGCATCGTGCACTTGGAAATCGGCAAGGTCGATTTGTTGCGGGACACCGCCAACCTGAAAATTCACTTCTCAGGGGACAAGGAGCCGGGCCACTTCGAAGAGCAGCAGGGTTAAGACTCAGCTGGCCTTTTCCAGCAACACCACAGCGTGGGCTGAGATGCCCTCCTCTGTGCCCACAAAACCGAGTTTCTCGGTGGTGGTGGCCTTGATGCCAATTCGGCCCTCATCCACCCCCAAGATGTCCGCGACGCATGCGCGCATGGCCGGGATGTGGGGCTTCAACTTGGGCTGCTGCAAGCACACCGTGGTGTCGATGTTGGACAACGTCCAGCCCTTGGATTGAATCAAGTCCCAGGTCCGCTTCAACAAAATCTTGCTGTCGATGCCTTTGTAAGCCGGATCGGTGTCGGGGAAGTGGGTCCCGATGTCGCCGAGCGCAAGGGCGCCCAGCATGGCGTCGCACATCACGTGCAACAAAACGTCCGCGTCGCTGTGTCCCACAGAGCCTTTGGTGTGAGGAACCACAAGTCCTCCAATCACCAGGTCCTCCCCCTCTGCGAGTTGGTGGACGTCGTAGCCGTATCCGATGCGAAAACTCATTCGCCGTCTTGGGCAAATTCAGCCAAATCCGAGAACTGCAGCCTCAGGCTGAAGCGAAGGGTGTTGGCCAAGGGGTTTTGCTGGGTGGTGCTGATGAGGTAGCTCAAATCCACCGTGAACACCGTGTACTTGATGCCGGCGCCCAAGGTGATGAACTGACGGTTGCCTTTGCTGAAGTGCTCGTAGAAGTAGCCTGTTCGGAAGGCAAACACGTCGGCGAAGTCGTATTCCATGCCGAGGCCCAGGTTGACCTCACGCAACTCCTCCTTCAGCACACTGCCTTCCAGCACCGTGGCGTTCCCTTCGTTGTCGAAGGTGACCACGCCTGGGGCGTCGTAGAAGCTCTGCACAATGCCGTTGGCCACACCGACATTCGGGTCCATGCCGCTCACGATGAGTGTGGGGTCGTCCAAGTCGTAGATGGGCTGCGTGGGCACGAGCAGCTTGTTCGCGTCGAGCGCGATGGTCAAGCTGTTGTAGTCGTCAAGGATGGTCTCGTACGCCGCCCCAAGTCGAAGGTTGCTCGGGATGAAGTCTCGTGCGGCCGTCTCCGTGTAGGACATCTTCGCCCCGAGGTTGCTCATGTTCATGCCCCAGCTGAAAATGCCATCCTTCTTGCCCCAATTGGCGCGGTCGTTGACGTAGTACATGCTGAGGTCCGCCGCCACAGAAATTCCAGGACGGCTGTCCGCGCCTTGCACAGACGTTCCGCCCGTCAGGTTGCTGTGGATGAACCGCGCGGAGAACCCGCCACTGAATTTGTCGGTGAACTTTTGGGAGAATCCCCCGTCCAAACTCAACTCTGCTGGTTGGAAATCCCGGATGGTGGTCCCGACTTCATCGGTGAAGGTGATGTTGCCCAGGCTGAAGTAGCGCAATGCCACCCCGTAGGCCTGGCGCTTGTTGAGACGACGCACCGAACTGACGTAGGCCAAGTTCATGTCGTCGACCAAGGCACGGAGCCATGGCGCGTAACTCAGGCTCATTTCCACCTCGTTCTCGGAGAACGCCATCTTGGCGGGATTCCAATGCAGGCTGTTCGCATCTGGACTCAACGCCACACCCACGTCGCCCATGGCCCCTGAACGGGAATCTGGCGCAATCATCAGGAAAGGCACAGCTGTTGTGATCGTGTTCAGCTGAAGAAGTTGGGTCGGATCCTCCTCGATTTGGCCCAAGGCCGGCGCGCTGGTCATGAACCCTGCACACACAAAGAGCACGAGGGTGGCGGTGGAAAGAAATTGCTTCATCGGATTGATGCCAAATTTAATGGGGCCTTGAGGATCACTCGGGTCGGAGAACGACCAATTTGTCCGCGTATTGTGCGGATTGGCCAAATTCATTTTCCCACGTCACCCGGAAGAGGTACACGCCATGTGGTACGGCCGACCCAGCCGAAGGTTGCAAATTCCAGGTCATCACGTCGTCCCGGAAGCCCAGCACCTCTCCTTCAAACTCCATGCTGTGCACGCGGGCGCCGGACAAATCGAAGATGTCCAGGTGCACGTTGGCCGCCCGGCAAGCCTGGTTGCCCGCCATTCGGAACGTCACCCGGTCAGTTGCCGGGTTGGGATACGCCAGCACTTCCACCAGGGCCACCTCCAAAGAACTGGACACCACGAAGTGCGTGGTCGCCGTGGCGCTGTTGTTGGCCACGTCCCACACCTTCAATTCCAAATCGTGACGGCCTTCCTCCAGGTTGGCGAATGGAAAGCGGATGGAGCCCTGGGTGTACGTGTCCAAGTCGGACGTGAAATATTCATTCAGTACAAAGGGCGCAGCTGTTTCACCGTCCAGCACCGCTTTGGCGTCATGCCCAATCCCGAGCCCGGAGGTGTTGATGCCACTCTCGTCGAAAATCCGGGCAAAAAGCCAGGGGTCTTCGTGGACCACGTCGCCAGCCCGGAACAAGCTGTCGTTGATGTACAGTTGAATCTCGGGGCCGACATCGTCCTGGACAGGATCGGCCGAGACACCCCCCACCACCAAGTCCTCGATGGAGCCGTGCGCGTCCTCCCCGCCGCCAAGCGCGTAGCAGCTGATTCGGCCTGTGCCGTAGCTGAAATCAATGTCTCGAGGCACAATGAATTCGAACTCAAACAGTCCATTCACCACGGACGCCAAACCCTTGTGCAAGATGTTTTGGAACACTTGGTAGGTGAACGGCCCCTCTGACGCGTCGTTGTCCAACGTGGTCACGGTGGCCTTCTTGTCGAACACCGTCGGCACCACCACCCCGTTGAAATCCGACAAAACGTTGCCTGCGGCGTCGCCCACGAAGCCTTTGACCACGACGCGGTCGAGGGACCGCAGCGTGTCCGGAACTTGGGTGAAGTGCACCTGATGCTTGGGGTAGGCCAAGGCCAGCGCGGGGTCGCCCATCAGGCTGAAGTTCCGCGCGTTGGTGTGCGAAGTGATGGTCTCCGAATTTTTGGTCGCCATGTAGATGTCGCCCAAGCATCGGCTGCCGTCGCCTTCGTCCAAGGCCGTCTCGAAGAACGCCCGATTCACCTGCTGGTTGCCCGCGCTGTACACCGTTCGGGTGGTGGTCAACAGCGACACAGCCCCTCCGTCGGGGTTGAACAAAATGGCTTCCCCTGCGGAATACGTCTCGGGGTCGTCGTGCCGGAACAATTCGCAGGTTGCCGTCATGAAGACCGGAAGCCGCCGGCGGTTGGTCCAAGACTGGATGGTCTCCAAGTTGAGGATGCGCTCGTGGGCCCACCCCCGCTCGCCCCCGTGACCGATGTAGTTCACGATCAAGGCACCTTCGTCCACGCGCCTGGCGATTTCCGCGGTGGCGTCCACGTACCGTTCGCCGCCTGGGGTGTTGGTTTGGACGTAGGCATCGGGGTAGACCTTCAAGACGTCGTAGGCCGGGTGGTTGTTCTGGATCGTGAGGCTGTGCGTCTCGCTGTTTTCCATGTACCGGTGGCCGTCGAGGTTGTTGCCGTCTTGGTCATCAGACACAAACAAAATCCGGTTTCTCCAAGGGCCAAACGAGCTGCTCCCGTTGGGATCCAAGCACGACGCCGCGTCCTGGTCGCTCTCTTCGAAGCCGAGGTACGTGGCCACCTTGCCGACCACGGCCCACGCCGCATCGACGTCCGCCGCTGGGATGCGGCCCACGCCAAGTTGCAACAGATCCTCGGGGCGTTCACCCTGACCCTCTGCCGTCAACGCGAAGTAATCGTCCGAACTGTAGCTCGTGGTTGTGATCAAGCTCTCCTGCGAGTAGTGCGCCACCACCGTGTTGCCTCGGCCTTGCACGTTGCGGTTGTCGTAGGACGCGTCCCCCATCAACAACAAATGGCTGGGAGGCGCGATGGCGCCGTCGCTTTGCAACGCACGGTCGCGCAACATCATCATCAACATCTTGATGGCGGTGGGGTCGGACACCCCGCTGTTGAAGGCGTCGAACACGTCCTGTTGCTGCACCACGGCCACACGTTTGCCCGACGCCGCGTGCAGTGCCGCCAGGGAGTCGGCCGGCGCTTGCAATTCAGGAATGGTGACGATGACATAGTCCGTCTCGCCCAACCCGTGCAAATTGCTGTTGGCCACCGGCCCTAGCACCTCTGGCCTCAAGGCCGCCCCCCAACGAAACGCGCAGAACCGCTTCACTTCGTTCGCTGCAGACGTCCAAGTCACGGCGTTGCCTTCGGCCGCCAAATCCACACGCGTCACCTCCAAGGGATCGGTCACATCCCACACTTCCTCCACCGGGCTGAACGGCAGCGTCAATCGGTACTTCACCCCAAGGCCTTCCCCGTCCAGCGGCAGGCCGTTGATGGGCATTTGGCCTCCTTGGTATTCCAAGTGCTGTGGGACTTCGTAGGCCAAATAATCCACCCACGCGTTGCTGTCGTCGGTCCCAGGGTTGAGCGTGGCCAGGACTTGCAATCCGCCTGCAAGCATCGGCGCTTCGATCGCCCCACTTCGGTACCCTGCAAACGACAATGACGATGGGGACAAGGGGCTGTCCGTGAGCGACACGGTTTCCCCCGCCCAATCGTACTTCAGCTCAGAGCCCGTGCCGCTGCCGGCGGTGCGCATGGCCGCCGCAAAACGAATCTGCGCGGGCTCGCCCACCACAGGGGACGCCACAGGGATGTTGTAAGCCTTCACGTTGGCACCCAACGCACTCAACCGGTCCCCAAACCAATTTCTGCCGGACTTGATCAAGTTGTAATCGTGGGTCTCTTCCACCCCTCGGGCGCGATGCGTGGTTCGCGTTTCAGCCAACTCACCGCCGAAGCCCTGGGCCGTCTCCATGGCCGTCAATGGCAATTCAGACGGGGCGTCCAGCCGCACATACCACTTCGCCGTGTCCCCCCAGAAGGGCGATGTGTGACGCCAGCCGTCCTCGGCCGTCCAATGCCAGCGCTCGTGGGAGCGTGCGTGCCAACACACCTCGTCCCCTGGGTCAAACGACCCATCGCCCAACCCGCGCCACGCCACGCGTTGCTGGGGCATGTCCAACGGTCGTTCCTCGTCGTTGTCGACTGGCAAATTGCCACCTCCTTGGCCAAACAACCGCAGCCCCAACACGTCCAAGGTGTCCGGCTGGACACCGGCTTCCACCAACTCATCGTAACCAATGCAATGCACGCCTTCTTCAGTGGTTGCAAACGCCAACCACGTGCCCTCGGCGCGCACGCTGGCCGTCGGCCATTCTCTCGTTTCACGGTGAACGGCGACGGGGGATGCCCCAAGCATCGCCTCCAAGCGCACCAGCCTTTCCCATCCCTCGCCGTTCCATCGCAATGCCTGTCCTTCTCCAACAATTCGCGATTGTCCCCGTGACGATTGGGCCAACCAACGCCATGCTTGGGCATGTTTGGTGGGATTGGCCTGATGGAGGTGCGCTTCCAACTCGGCCGAGCATGCCGTCCACTCCATCCGTTGGTCCAACACTTCCACTCCAGACCAAGGGGCATCCAACCCTTTCACCACGGTGCATTCGGGCCCCGCAGGCTGGGTCTCCAAAGCCCGCCAAACATCCTCCTCCGACCACTCACGGTCCAATTCCAGCACAATTTGTGCGTGGGCATTCCACGTCGAACACACCGTCAACACCAAGGCGGCGACATACGACAAGGCCCTCCACCCACGTTTCCATGTGGACAACCTTGCGGTGGGCGAGGCATTCGAAGGCAAAAACGCCTGCAAATTAGCGAGTAGCATTGGCACAATCATGTTCAATCCCATGGGTCTTGGTACGCACAAACTTCGGGCTTATTGTCCGAGGTCTGGCCGCGGCTTGGCACAGGCCAATGCAATCCACAAAGGCACGAGGTTCAGACCCTCTACGTCGCCAAAATTCCGTAGTATTGTGGGTTCAACAGTCCTTTCGACCATGACAAAATTCACCTCCTGCCTCCTGCTCATCGCCACCGTGTGCACCATGGTGGTGGCCGTTGCGCCCCAACAGGCACACGCCCAGGACCCGGAATTTTCCCAATTCTACAGCAACCCGTTGCTGTTGAATCCCGCTTTTGCAGGCACGGCACGCGGACCTCGCGTGGTGATGTCCCACCGCAACCAATGGCCCGCCATGAGTGGTGCGTTCGTGACCCAAGCGGTCAGCTACGACCAGCACTTCAGCAGCATCCAAGGCGGTTTGGGGTTGACGGTCATGCACGACCAAGCCGGTCAAAACACCCTGAACACCACCCGCATCACCGGGATGTACAGCTACCAGCAAGCCATCACCCGAAAGTTGTCCCTGCGCGCCGCGCTCGAAGCCAGCTACTTCCAAAAAGCGTTGGATTGGAGCAACCTCACCTTCGGGGACATGATCGATCCGCGCCGCGGATTCATCTACGAGACGGCCGACACCCCGCGTGGTGAAACGGTCAAAAAGGTCGATTTCGGAGCAGGTCTGTTGGCCTTCACCGAGAAATTCTACATCGGTGCTGCTGCGACCCACCTGAACGAACCCAACGAAAGCTTGGTGGTTGGCGTGAGCCGATTGCCCATGAAGTTCACCGGCCATGCCGGGGCCAAGCTGCCCTTGCAGCGTTCGGTCCGCGGGGTGGAAGCGTGGATTTCCCCCAACGTGCTCTACCGGGTGCAAGGAGAGTTCCAGCAACTGAACCTCGGTGTCTACGTGAGCAAGGGCCCGCTGGTGGGCGGCATCTGGCACCGTGGATTCTTCTCCGAAGACACCCGTGACGCCCTCATCGTGTTGGTGGGTGTGGAAACCGGCATGATGCGCTTCGGCTACAGCTACGACATCACCATCTCAGACTTGACCCCCGCCACAGGTGGCGCCCACGAGCTGAGCTTGAGCATGAAATTTGCCTCCCCCCAGAGGTCCAAATTCAGATCGGTCTCCTGCCCGACCTTCTGAATTGACAACGAAACCTGCACAATCGAAATCTGAAAATTGAAACCCCACACCATGACGCAAAAGCACATACTTGGCTTGTTCAGCGTGGCGCTTGGTCTCATGACCTTGAGCGGATGCTACTACGAGCGTTCGGGCGCGACAGGTTGGGCCTACAACTTTGAAGCCAACGGTGGCTTCGAACGCCCATCTTACTTTGAGCAAGAGACCGGCCCCGGCTTGATTTTCGTGGAAGGCGGAACCTTCACCATGGGTTCGGTCGACGACGATTTGAACTACGAGTGGGACAACATCCCCCGCCGCACCACAGTGTCTTCTTTCTACATGGACGAGACCGAGGTGACCAACCACTTCTGGTTGGAGTACATCTCATGGCTCAACCGGGTCTACGGCTCATCCTATCCCGAGATTGTGGAACGGGCGCTGCCAGACACCGCAGCTTGGCGGAACAAGTTGGCCTACAACGAGCCAATGGTGAACTACTACCTGCGTCACCCAGCCTACCGCGACTACCCTGTGGTGGGTGTGAGCTGGTTGCAAGCCACCGAGTTCTGCAAGTGGCGCTCAGACCGAGTGAACGAAGGCATCCTCGTTCGTGAAGGCCTGCTCGTGCACAACCCCGACGCCCAAGTGGACGAAGAGCACTTCACCACAGAGACCTACTTGTCTGGCCAATACCAAGGCGAACGCCTTCGTGAAGGCCTTCCCAGCTACAGCATCAACAGCGACTTCCGCGACGTCAAAATGGAAGATGGTGTGTTGCTGCCTGCCTACCGCCTGCCCACCGAAGCAGAATGGGAATTCGCGGCGCTGGGCTTGATCGGAAACAGCATTGGCGAATTGGTGACCGAACGCCGGACGTACCCGTGGAACGGACACTTCGTTCGCAACGGGGACAGCCGCACCGCAGGATACGGCTCCATCAACGCCAACTTCGTGAAAGGCAACGGCGACTACATGGGTGTGGCCGGTGCGTTGGACGACTTTGGCGACATCACCGTGAACGTTTACCAGTACGCCCCCAACGACTACGGGCTGTACAACATGGCTGGCAACGTCAACGAATGGGTGATGGACGTCTACCGTCCTTTGTCCATCCAAGACAACAACGAATTCCGCCCCTTCCGTGGCAACGTGTACGAGACCCGCCGTTTGAACGCTGAAGGACGCCCCGTCGACAAGTACGACTACGTGGTCTACAACATCGACCGCGTGAAGTCCTTCTTGCAGGTATACGAGACAGAAGGAAACAAGGTCGGGGCCTTCACACCTGAAGACGTCGACCTCATGGGCAACCTGAACCAGAAGGTCACCGACGCGGAGGAGCGCATGAAGGCCAAGCGTTTTGAAGAGGCCCAAACGCTCATGCAAGACGCGATGGACCTCATCGTGGACAGCGACGCCATCGCCGCTGCGGACCTCCGCAAAGGCTTCAGCGAGAACATCGATGCGTTGCCTGGCCAAATCCAAATGCGCAAAGAGAGTGTGGAAGAGAACCTCAACCGCACCAACTACCGCGTGGCGGACAACATCGACTACCTCGACGGCGACCGCAACAGCTCGTTTGACTTCGCCGCGCAAAGCGCGGAGGAGGATGCCATGCAAGACAAGCGTGTGTACAACTACGGTGGCTCGACGATGATCAGCAACCGCAGCCGCGTCTACAAGGGCGGCGGCTGGGACGACCGTGCGTACTACCTCATCCCAGGAACGCGCCGTTTCTTGGACGAGCGTCAAAGCTCAGCGAGCATCGGGTTCCGATGCGCGATGGACCGCCTCGGCACCCCCGTGCCGTTCGCGGGTCAATGATGACACCTACTCAACCCCCGAGCACTCCACTCGGGGGTTTTCTTTGTCCTGACGTGAAGCCATGACCACCCCTTTCCGCACATCCACCGATACGGTTGATCGCCTTTTGAACGAGGTCCACCAAGCCCAGGGTGTGTCCACGGACACGCGTGACGCGCTCGGAGGCCTGGTGTTTTGGGCGCTGACAGGAGAACGGTTTGACGGCAACGACTTTGTGGAAACTGCCCTGAAACAAGGGGCAGCCCATGTCGTGAGCAACCGCACTGAATGGCTGGAGGAGCCGCGTGTCACGGTCGTGGAAGACGTGTTGGACGCGTTGCAAGCCACGGCACGCGCCCTGCGCCGAACGTGGGATTGTCCCGTGTTGGCCCTGACGGGAAGCAACGGAAAAACCACCACCAAGGAACTGTTGCGCGATGTGCTCGCTGAGGGAATGGGAGTTCATGCGACTTCCGGGAACTTCAACAACCATATCGGGGTGCCCTTGACCCTGTTGCGTGCCCCAGCCCAACCTGAATTTGTGGTGGTGGAAATGGGCGCGAACCACCAGCGGGAAATTGCGCTTCTTTGCGCCATCGCCGAACCCTCTCATGGGTGCATCACCAACATCGGGCTGGCGCACTTGGAAGGATTTGGAGGAGAAGCAGGCGTCTACAAAGGCAAGAAGGAATTGTTTGACCACCTCGCGGCCAACCACGGCACGGCCTTCGTCAACATGGCCGACCCCAAGGTGGTGCGCGCCGCCGAGGAGGTGGGCCAGCATGTCCCCATCTCGCTGGAGGGTTGGACCTGGTCCACTTCGAAGGGAGCAGGCCCAGCCACCGTCGCAGGCCCAAGTGGCAGCACCTTCAACGTGCACCTCGAAGGGGACTACAACCTGATGAACGTCGCCGCGGCATGGACCGTGGGCAGGCACTTTGGAATCTCCGAAGAGGCATGCAATCGTGCCTTGAGCAACTACGTGCCGTCCAACCATCGGTCGCAAGTGGTCCACACGGAACGGAACTGGGTGTTGCTCGACGCCTACAATGCAAATCCCAGCAGCGTCACGCACGCCTTGGCCTCCTTTGCCAGCAAGGGCCACCCCCACCCTCTTGTGGTGCTTGGGGGCATGGCGGAGTTGGGCGAGGCGAGCGACCAAGCCCACCTCGACACGGTGAACGATGCCTTGGGACGGGGGTTGGAATTGTGGACGGTGGGGCAGGCATTCGGTCGGGTGCCTCAGCAAGATGGCCAGGCCAGAACGCACTTCGATCACCTGGAGGCGTTGGTCGCCTACGTGCAATCGCACCCGCTTGAAGGGCGGCAAATTTTGGTCAAAGGGAGCCGCAGTGCCCAGCTTGAAAAGCTGATGCCTTCCCTGTGACGGAAACTATCTTTGTGGCATGACGTTGATCGAAGAATTGAAGTGGCGGGGCCTGCTGCATGACATCATGCCAGGCACGGAGGAACTGCTTGCGCAGGAACAAGTGAAAGCCTACGTAGGCTTCGATCCCACGGCGGACAGCCTGCACATCGGCAACCTTGTGCCCATCATGCTCTTGGTGCACTGGCAACGCGCTGGACACACCCCCATTGCCCTGGTGGGCGGCGCGACCGGCATGGTCGGCGACCCCAGCGGAAAGACCGCAGAGCGCCAGTTCCTGGATGTCGACGTCATCCAGCACAACCTCGCGTCCCAGCGCGCGCAGTTGGAGCGGTTCCTGGATTTCACAGGAGACAACGCGGCCGAAGTGGTCAACAACCACGATTGGTTCAAAGACTTCACATTCCTCGACTTCATTCGGGACGTGGGGAAACACATCACGGTGAACTACATGATGTCCAAGGACAGCGTGAAAAACCGCCTGGAAACGGGCATGAGCTTCACCGAATTCACCTACCAACTGGTGCAGGGCTACGACTTCTACCATTTGTGGAAGAACCACGGCGTGAAGGTCCAAATGGGCGGCAGCGACCAATGGGGCAACATCGTCACAGGCACCGAGATGATTCGTCGCAAGGGCGCTGGGCAAGCGTTCGCCATCACGGCCCCGCTCATCACCAAGGCTGACGGCTCCAAGTTTGGCAAGAGCGAGGGCGGCAATGTCTGGCTCGACAAAGCCCGCACCTCGGCCTACAAGTTCTACCAATACTGGATCAACGCCGCGGACGAGGACGCCTCACGCTACCTCCGCATCTTCACGTTGCTGCCCAAAGAAGAAATCGAGCGCATCGAAGCGGAGCACGCCGAGAATCCGGGCGGCCGCGCCATGCAGAAAGCCTTGGCAGAGGACGTCACGCGACGCATCCACGGACAAGAAGATTTGGACACAGCCATTGCCGCGAGCAAATTGTTGTTTGGCAAGAGCTCCGAGGACGACCTCCGGGCATTGCCAGAATCTGAGCTGTTGTCTGTGTTCGAGGGCGTCCCACAACGCACCCTTCGTCGCACCGAGTTGGAGGAAGGCGTGGGCATCATCGACGTGTTGGCCGGCGGGGACTCGCCCTTTTTGGCCAGCAACGGCGAAGCGCGTCGTGCCTTGAAAGAGGGCAGCGTGAGCGTGAACAAGGCGAAGGTCAACGACCAAAAAGTCCTCAACACGGATGACATCCTCGGCACAGGACTGGTGCTGTTGCAACGGGGAAAGAAAAACTACTTCTTGGTCCAGATCACGGACTGAACTCAGCCAAACAACGCGGTCAAGTCCCGGCCTTCCACGAGGTACAGGAAGATCACGAGCATCACCGACACCACCAGTCCGATGGTCGCCTTGCCGAGGTCTGAAAAGACCATCTTGGCCACTTGACGGCCGTCCTGGTTGGCCTCGGTCAATCGGATGCGCAGGGCCACTTCACGGCCTGCGAGCATGCCCAAGAAGACCCAGGTGGTGCTCATTGGGATTTTGGCCCCGATGCCCAGCATGTCAAACTTGAACAGCAACAGCACCAAGCCGTAGAAGAAGTCGATGAACGTGGCCGACCGAATGTCTTGCGTGTTGGTCTTCACCCGCACGATTTCCTGAATCTTTCCTCCTCGGCGGTAGAAGATGTAGCCCAACATGACGAGCAACGTGACAAGGGCAAACGCAAAGGTCCCCGCCCCCACTTGGTCAGGATGGCCCAAATACACCATGATGTTGACCAAATCCTGGGTCAGCCATTGGCTCCACAGAAAGCCTGTGGACGACCACTGAAGCACCGTCCAAAACGTCTTGTTGGTCCACAAGCCGTGGTCCTCGCCGTCAAATGGACGCTGCATGAACAGACGCTCCGTCAAACGGCTCAGCGCGAAAAACGCCACGATGGCGAAAGTGAACGCCACACCGTAGCCTCCCAGGCTTTTGATGAGCATTTGGGGCAAGGCCTTGGGCGCAAAGAAGGTCAACACGAGGAACGTTGTGCTGACCGGAATGCCAAGCCTTGTGATGAACAGCAGCGCAAGCGGCGGAAGCACGTACCACGCGCTGATGGTCGGGAAGGCCACGCCGTCCTTGAAGATGCCATCAAACTTGCCAAACGTCAGGTCGTCACCTTTGCCCCCTAGGTACTCGCCGTACCCGAGGTAGCCCAAGGTCACCACCACCGCCATGATGGAGCCTGCAAACAGCCAAAGTTGCCACCACTTGCGCCTTTCGTTGGACACCAGGAAAGTGCCCAAGGTTTGGATGCTGTCGTTGCCGACCACAGAATAGGCCGCCAACGCAAATCCCAAAAGCGCAAATGTCTGTTCCAAGGTGTGGGTGTCGCAGGTGAAGCTTACGCGGGCGCAAGATGGTTGAAGTATGGCAACCTGACAACGATTCGAGGTTATGATTTCACTCGGAAGCCAACAAACTGCATCCCCTCACCTCGGCATGGTCCATCCGCCCCAGGAGCTTGAGTCCTTTTGGACGCCATTGCGCCGCGTCCGACGTGGCCAAAAACGCGCAACTGTGGACGTTCGCCAGGTCCACCAAGTCCACCCGACCCGTGCGCCCCTCGGGCAAGGTGCGACGGGGATCGCGTGGGTCTCGAACCAAAGGCATCACCCACTTGGGAAAGACATGATGAAGACCATCCTTCGCGTACCCCTGGGAAAGCATCTCCGTCATGCCGTACTCGGAGGCCAACCGGGCCTGGGGCAAACGGCCCCGCAACTCCGCCAACACCTCCTCCCGGGTGGGCTCCTCGCCCCTGCCCTTCATGCCCCCGGTGTCCACCACGAGCACTTCGCCCTCCCACACGGGCCTGTCCGCGGCTGCGCTGCGCACCCAATCGAGCAACGCCCAGGTCACGCCAAACAGCACAAGCGGTCGGCGTGCCGCATTCGAAGACCAGTCCGCCAGGGCACGTGACAAGCTGTTGTGGTCGTGCATCCAAAACCGGTTGCCCGTGTGGCCAGCAGCCTCACAAAACCCCTGCAACATGGCCAACAACGAGGCGTCTTCCCGCCCCACGTAGCCGGGCAACAGGCCCATCCAGTCGTGGCCAGACACGTTCGTGTTCCAAACGGACGACCACGCCAAGGCGGCCACCTTTCTGTACCATGCTCCACCGGCCGCATCGAGGTGGTGGGCCGCCCGCGACGGGGTCGCAGACGTTCCGGAGCTGCGGAAGATGTGATCCGTGGGCCAAGACGTCGATTTGACCTCGCGCGACTTGAACAACTCGACAGGCATGAAGGGAATGTCGTCGACGGCATCGACGGCAGAAGGTTCGACACCCATGAGGCGCACAAATTCCCCGTACACGTCGTTGTGATGGGCTTGCCAGCGGAAAAGCGCCAACGCCAACCGGTCGAACTCGTCGCGGCGTCGGTCTGCGTCAGGCTGAATCATCCAAGACCACAAGACGCTTCGGACCGCTTCCACCCCTGCACCCTGCTCCCAAACTCCTTGGTCCAACGTCATGACTGCAAGTTCGGTAGTTTTGCTTCATGCGTCGATGCTTGGCCTTGCTTGGAATGACCTGTGTGCTCCTCGGGAGCTGCCTCCCGCGGCTGGAGTTTCCCGACGAGCCGTCCTTGCGGTTTGTCGACTTCGTGCCGGCGTCAGACGGTTCAGCCGTCATGACCCTGGGATTCACAGACGGCGACGGCAACGTGGGCCTCACCCAAGCCGACACCTTGCCTCCCTTTTGCAGCACCTGCGAGCACCACTTCAATTTGGTGGCTGAATATCAGGAATGGAATGGGGAGGCATGGGACGCGCCTGACTTGCTCATCCCCTACGCCTACCGCGTGCCTGTGGCGACGCCCACCGGGTCGAGCCCGGCCCTCGATGGCACGTTGGAATTGGCCATGCCGTCGTGGCACCTCTGGGGCACCCAAGCGGATTCGGTGAGGTTCTTGTGGACGCTGTGGGACCGAGACTTGAACCCCTCCAACGTGGCGTCGACGCCCGGATTGCCTGTTCCCTGACTCAGGCGCCTTCTTCGGAGGCCAAATGCGTGGCCACGGAAGCCACCCGGTCTCCGCACTTCTCCAGGTCGTTGACGAGGTCGTTGTAGAACACGCCGCTGGACGCCGGGTACTTGCCCTTGTCCAAATCCCTCAAGTGCTTTTCCCGAAGGCGCTCAGTCAGGGCGTTGATCTTGCCCTCCACTTCCGCCACCGCGTCCAAATCTGCGGCGTTCTGCCTGAGGTTGAGGTCCATCAAGGTCAAGGCTTCTTTCAACAACCGAAGCATCTCGATCAAGCTGGTGCGTTGCTTGGGCAGGAAATACACCCCTTGACGGCCCTTGGCATCGAGTTGCCAAGACATGTTCACCAACGCGTCGCCCACACGTTCGAGGGCGGGATTGATGGCCGACAGCGCGGACAACCGAGCGCTGAGTTCTGGGCTGAGCTCCTCCTGGGCGACGGCTTCCAACTTGGAAGACACCAATTGGGCGCCTTCGCTGGTCCGCTCTCCCCATTTGGCCATTTGGTTCAACACGTCGGAGCGCTCACCGGGGTCCACCAGTCCGAGCAATTCTTCGACGCCTGAGACCATCCTCTTCAGCGTGCCTCCGCTCCTTCTGAAGTCCCCGAGGACTTCTTCCAGGGTCAATCGCGCATCCACAATGCGGCCCGTGAACGTGCCCTCCGCCAAGGCCACTTCTTCCTGGGAGGTGTTGGACCACACGAGTTTTTTGGACAACGACACCAAGTTTTCGCTCAGCAGCGACATCAAGAGGCCGTTGAACACGTTGAACGTGGTGTGAAAGGACGCCATGACGTAGCCGCTTCTCACCTCGGGATCTTCGACGCCTGCGAACACCCCTGACAAGCCGTCGGCCAACAAAGGAATGAGACCCACCATCCACACGCTGCCCAAGGCGTTGATCAAAAAGTGAATGCGCGCCACGCGCTTGCTGGCGCGGTTGCCCACGACGGCCGCGAGGTTGGCGGTCAGGGTGGTCCCGATGTTTTCCCCGAGAACCATGGCCAAGGCATGCTCCAGGTTGATGACACCCGACACAAGGGCGGCTAGGGTCAAGGCTGTCGCGGCCGAGGAGGACTGGATCAAGGCCGTCAACACCGCGCCCAACAGCAAGAACAGCACGTTGCTTCCCAACCCCTCTCCGAGGTTGGGCAAGAAGGTGGCGAACAATTCTTGGGCGCCAAGCACGGCCATTTGGTCTTTCAACAGATCCAGGCCAATGAACAGCAAGGCAAAGCCGAAGACGATGTCTGCAATCTGCTTGGGGACGCGGCGGTCGAGCAACAACAGCGGCACGGCGAGGCCGGCCAGCGGCAGCGCCAAGTCACTCAGCGAAAAGCCACCCAAAGACAGCACAATCAACCATGCGGTGATCGTGGTGCCCACGTTGGTGCCGAGCAGCACACCCACGGACTCTCGGATGGTCAACAGTCCGGCGTTCACCAAGCTCACCAGCGTGACCGTGACGGCCGAACTCGATTGAATGAGGCTGGTGACAAAGAAGCCGGTGACCGTACCCACCCAAGTGCTTTGGGTGACGCTGGACAAGAATTGCCTGAAGGGCGTGGCGGACGCGCGACGAATGGCGTCACTCAGGGTGCGCATCCCAAACAGGAACACCCCCAGCCCACCGAGCACACTCAAAAACCACTTGATCCAAATCATTGCGGCGGAAGATAAGAAGGGCGCCACGAGGGCGCCCTTCCTGGTGTTGTTTCAGTCCTGACTCGGAATCAGCAAGGGTTGCCGAATTCCACCAAGAACTCGAGCAAGTCGGCCGTGGACACCGAGCCGTCTCCGTTCAAATCCGCTGGACATGGGTTGTCCAAGGTGAATTCACAGGATCCGTCGTCCACGGTGGCGTTGGGGTCGTAGTTGTTTGACGAGACGTACGTGCAACCGTAGCAGCTGTCGAACTCGCATTCCGCTTCGTTGCCCAAAATCGCATTGGGGTTGAAGTTGCAGGCCGCGGGGTTGTTGCAACCGAACGCAGAAGAGTTCGCCATGCCCGGGGTGCCGTTGTTGACCCAAGACGCCTGCCAGTTGCCTCCGAAATCGTTGCCGTTGGCGGTGGGCGTGGTCAAGAACAAGTCCAAGATCTCTGGGATGTACTCCAACGTGGCGCAACCTCCGTCGGGGCTTTCCACGTAGTTGTTGCCCAAGATGCCGAGGGACGCTGCAGGCCATGGGGCTGCGTCGTTGTAGTCCACGGCGTTGACCACGTTTCCAAAGGCGTCACGCAAGGAAATGGCCTCTCCAGAGTTGCTGAAGTTGCCCGCGTCGAGCACAAACACCTGGTATCCGTTGCCACCGTAGGCCGCAAGACCAGCCTCCGACACCACCAACACGATGAATTCACCTGCGGCCATGCTTGTGCCTTCAGGGAACACCAACGACAGTTGATCCTCACCGGCAGACTCGTTGTAGAACTCGTAGCCTGAGAGGTCCACGGTGACGTCGCCGATGTTCAGCAATTCCACGAATTCGTAGTCAAAGTCGTCGCCTTGCGCACCACATGGGTTGTAGTGAATCTCGTTGACGATGACGTTTGGCAAGGTGTAGTAGCACGACGTGTCGTCCGCCTGGGTGGCGTTGGCCTCGTAGTTCAAGGCCGTGGGGTCGGTGCAACCCACGATGACACATGAGCCGTCGTCCAAGGTCGCTGCAGGATCGTAGTTGTCTGCATCTGGGTTGGTGCAACCTGGGATGCTCACGCATGACCCGTCGTCCAAAGTCGCCAAGGCGTCGTAGTTGGGGAAGTTGCTGTCGGTGCAACCCACGCGCACCACGTCCGCGGTGTCGCGGGGGCTCAACTTCCAGTTGCCGAAGCTGTAGAAGTTGGGGCCAGTCACCTGGTAGTTCGCACCCAATTCCACGATGCCCATCATGACCCCGTCAACGTCCACGCTGTCGTCCACCGCGTCGTAGCCCAAACCGGCGACCATGCCGTTTCCGCTGCCGTCGTTGAGCTGCCATTCGCCGAAGCCGTTCACGCTGGTGCATTCCCCGGCGATGCTCACGAGCACGCTCTCCCATTGTTCGTCGTTCATGTCTGCGCTGGCCAACGCCTCTGCCGCAGGCAACGCGTTGCCTGAAGACTGCACGGTGGGCACAGCAGACTGGATTTGACGCAAGCCGTAAACCACGGTCACGGTGCCAGCCACTTCGATTTGGTCACCCACTGCGACGCCGTCGCCAATGACCCAAATGCCTGAGAACGCCCCAGTGCCGTTTTGAATCACGTACGAAGGCTGACCGGCGAGGGAGCCGCTGTTGCCATACACCCCAGTCACCACGCCTGAAGTCACCACGGTGCCACCGAAGTCGCTGCCGTGGATTTCCTGGATGGTCAGGTTGGGGATGAAGATGCAAGAACCGTCGTCTTCCGTGGCGTTGGGGTCGTAGTTGACCGCGCCGGAGTCGGTGCATCCTGAGTTGTCCACCGCGCACGCGCCCTGGAAGGTGTGGATGCCCAAGTTGGTCCAGTCGTCAGAGGGGTTGATGACCCACTCCGAATCGATTTCGTTGGTGCCTGCGCTGGCCGCCCAGTCGCCTCCGTTGCCCTGGCTGACGGAAGGCTTCCGAACCAAGGTGCCGTTTTGTGTGGCGTTGAGCACGCCTGCCACTGCAAAGCCTGACCCAGGATCGGCGCCCAAGCTTCCGAACACATCCACGGTCAACGTGTCAGCCCCGGACAATTGGAACAACGCAAAGGTGTCGTCTCCGTTGCTGAGGTATTGGTAAGTCATGCTTGCCGCAGCCAAAATCAAGGAATCGGCTTGGGGGTGGGCAATGATGTAGGTGCTGCCTGGAGCCACCTGGGCGTCTGCAGGGAAGTTGAATGTCCAGAAGTCATAGTTGTCTGTCACGAAGGACGAAGCGCCCAAATCGTCGCAGCCGTTGCTGCAGTTGGCCAACGTGTACTCGCTCAAGAAAATGGGGCTCTGTGTTGGGTTGTACAATTCGATGTATTTGTTGTTGGAGCTGCCCTCGGCCATCTCTGAGAAGAACAAGCCGCACTCGCCGCCTTCGTAGACGCAGCTGCCGTCGTCAATGGACGCCAAATCGTTGTAGTTCGCCGCTCCCTCGACAGAACAACCGTACAACTGGGCATCCATGGCGTCGCGCAACTGCACCTTGAACGCGCCAAAGGAGTAATCCAAGGCGCCGGTGACCTGCAACTGGTTGTCGGCAGCCACCACACCTGCGCCGATCGCATTGTAGCCTGCGTCGTCCACGGCGAGGTCGCCTGAACCGTCAGAAAGGGCCCATTCGCCAAACCCGAGGTCCGCGTTGGTCACAGATCCAGTCACCTGAATCAACACCCCCTCCCATGCTTCTGCGTTGGCGTCCAACGTGGTGAGCAACTCTGGGGTGGGGAGGTCGTTGCCTTGGCTGGTGATGACCACCGCGGGGTTTCCGATTTGGGTTTTGCCAAAGTACTCGACCACAGCGCCTGTCGCCTCAATGGCGTCGCCCACCATCACAGGCACGTCGGGGGCGTAGAGCCACATGCCGCTGTAGGCACCTTGGCCGTCTTGAATGCTCACGTTGCTTCCGAACACGCCCGTCACTATGCCAGAAGTCACCACCACGCTGTCGGTGAAGACTTCAGTCTCTTGGCCCAACTGAATGTCGGCGATGCTTGTGGTGGACACCTCAATGCAAGAACCGTCGTCGAAGTTGGCAGAAGGGTTGTAGTTGGGGGCCGCCGCGTTGGTGCAGCCTCCTGTGCCCACCGTGATGGTGGCCACCATGCCCAAGGCGGCGTGAGAGCCGATGGAGCAGTCGTACGTGTACACCCCGGGGGTGTCGAACGTGAAGGATCCGATGCAGACGCCGGACGCGTCTCCAGACACGGGGGCGATGTAGAAGGCTTCTGGGTTGCCAAACGACATGCCTGTCTGCGAATCGATGTCGCCGTTCACGTCGTGGGTGCCGCCCATGTTGGCCCAAGTCACTGTGGTGCCTGGCTCCACGCTCAACGAAGAAGGCACGTACTGGAAGCTGCTCGCTTCCACCTCGACGGCGTCCACGTTGCACGCGTTGTCAAACATGCACGAGCCGTCGTCCTGGGTGGCGTCGGCGTTGTAGTTCGTTGCGTTTTCGTTGGTGCAACCTGGCACGGGCGCGCCACAACCGTCAAAGGCATGGGCGTCGAGGCTGGACCAATCGTCGATTTCGAGCACAATCCACTCGCTGTCCTCTGCAGAGGTTCCGGCACTGGTCACCCAATCCCCTGCGTTTCCATCCTGCACGGCGGACTTCCGCACGAGGGTGTGGTTTTGGGTGCCGTTGGCGACACCTGCCACTTCCCATCCGCTCCCAGGGTCTCCGTTCCAATCGCCCACGGCGTCGACCACCACAAAGGATGTCTCGTCGCCCTGCACGAGCATGAAGCCGTCGTCTCCGTTGGACAAGAAGTTCATGGTTTCGTCGGCCACGGCCAAAATGGCGGGATCCGCACTGCCATGGGCCACGATGTACACATCGCCTGGGGCCACTGTGGCCCCTGCCGCAAATGCATTCCAGAACTCGTATTCTCCCACCACGGTGGGCGCATTGCTCACATTGGGGTAAGCGTAACCCGACAAATCAACGGTCTCAGAGGTCGGGTTGTAAATCTCCAAGTACTTGTTGTTGGAGCTGCCTTCAGCAGCCTCGGAGAAGAAGAGGTTGTCGCATTGCGCCCAAGCCGATGAGGCCATCAGGGTGAAGCAAGCGAGCACGAGGGAATAAATGCGCATGTTCCTGGTTTTGAGGATTGAACGTTCAAAACTACACATTCAGCCACCAAATCCAGCATTTCAGCGCATTCTTCACGATTCGTTCACATCAATCCGACGGGTCGAACAGCGTAGGGGCCGGAGGGGCCCACTTGAACGAGCTTCGGTGCAGCGGGGTGGGCCCATGCACCGTCAACGCCTTCCGATGCGCCACGGTGGGATACCCCATGTTGGTGTCCCAGCCATATTCTGGGTACGTCTTGGCCGCCTTCAGCATGAATTCGTCGCGGTGGGTCTTCGCCAAGATGCTGGCCGCAGCGATGGACGCCACCTTGGCATCGCCTTTGACAAAACAACTGTGCTCCGGCATGTCCGGGGCCGTGACAAATCGGTTGCCGTCGATCAGCAGGTGGTCTGGCTCTCCCGCCAAGTCCCGCACCGCACGACGCATGGCTTCAAACGAGGCTTGCAAAATGTTCATCTTGTCGATCTCCTCGGGAGTGACAAAAGCCACCGCCCAAGTGACCGCACGGGCCTCCACCTCCTGGCGCAACTGGTCGCGTTGCGTGGTGGTGAGTTGCTTGCTGTCGTTCAGCGGCAGGGTCCTTGCGACCTCTGGGGTCAGCACCACAGCTGCGGCCACGACAGGTCCAGCGAGGCATCCCCGACCGGCTTCGTCGCAGCCCGCTTCCACGCGTCCGCGCACCACTTGGTCCATCAGCCTTGGCATGCCGCATCGGATTTGGAGGGATTCAACATGTCGTCGACAAGGCGGTTCAACGCTTGGCCACTGGCCGTCCAACTGAAGTCTTTCGCCCGCGCCAGTCCACGCTTGCAGGCCGTGTCGCGAGCCGCTGTGTCGTGCTCTGCCGTCCACATCGCTTGCGCGATTTCGTCCGAATCCCCGGGAGACACCAACGCCAGCGCTGCGTCGCCGCACACCTCGGGCAACGACGTCACGTTGCTGGCAATGACAGGCACGCCGCAGGCCATGGCTTCCAACACGGGAATGCCAAACCCCTCAAACCACGGCACAAACACCAACGCCTCAGCCGCCCCCACCACCTTGGGCAATTCGTCGTGAGGCAGACGACCCAAACTGTGGATCCGCTTGCGAACCGAAGGCGCCACATTTATGGAAAGCTCGTCCCACATGGCCGCCCCCACGATGACCAGGTCACGAAGCCCACCCCGGTCCGCGTACCTCTCAAATGCTGTCAACAGACCTTCGATGTTCTTGCGGGGATGCAATGACCCCACAAACACAAAGTATCGCGCTCCTCCCGTGTGTCGATTCCGGACATCTTCCGCGGCTGAATCGGCGAGGGGTGTGAACGCGTGGTCGGCGGCGTTGGGCACGATTGAAATGTCCCTTCGCGGGAGGCCGTAAGTGACGACCAGGTCTTGTGCGCTGGCGTCGGACACCGTCACCACCCTACGGGCCTTGGCGGCGAACCGCGGAAACTCAGTTTGGTAATATCGCGCCCAACGGACTGGCACCCACTCGGGATGGTGCTCGAAGTTGAGGTCGTGGATGACCGTCAACTGCGGGAAACTGGCAGGCATGCCCAGGGCCAACGGCCCCTCGAGCGAGACGAAGGCGTCGGCGCCCCAGCGTCGGAGCAGCGCGCGCAAGGGCCACCCAAACCACAACTTCAGCAACCAAGGCCTGCGCCCTGGTATGGGCATGCGCCGAACCTCCACGTTGGGCCCCAGCTCAAACATCTCGTCGTGGGGCTGGTCCACCACAAGCAAGAACTCGTCTTGCGGCCTCAAACGCACCAATTCCTGGAGGCACTTCAAGGTGAAGACCCCAATGCCCTCGAGCTTTCCAGGGACCAACAACCGACCGTTCAAGGCAATGCGCGCCATGCCTTCAAAGGTACCTTCTCTGCCCATTAACTTCGCGGCGGCCCAGCACCTTAAACCACAGCACATGCCTTCTTCCAACCCCATGGAGTCGACCCACCTTTTGGTCTTCATTTCTCGGAACTTGAAAACGCTCTTGGGCGTTGGATTTTTGGCCGCAGTGGTGGCCTCCGGGGTGTCACTCATGATGGACGAGTACTACCAAAGCACCGTGGTCATGTTCGCCACGTCCCAGCACAGCATCGGGGAGCAGTTCTTCGAGGAAACCAAGAAAAACGACCTCTTGGCGTTCGGAGAAACCGAGGATGCGGAGCGGCTCTTGCAAATCCTCAACTCCCACCGCATCCGCAACCGGATCATCGAGAAGTTCGATCTGTTCACCCACTACAACATCGACCCCTCGGAGCCAGGCGCCCAGGCGGACATGGCGTTGACTTACGGAAGCAACGTAAGCGCCAACCTGACGCGGTTCGGGTCCATCAAAGTGTCCGTCCTCGACACAGACCCTTTCCTGGCCCGGGACATGGCCAACGACATGGCCCACTTGGTGGACAGCATCGCCAACCGCATGAGAAACGACCGGGCGCGCGACGCGTACAATTTGGCCTTGAGCACCCTGGACCAAACCACGGCCCAAATCGCCGAAGCCGAAGACAGCTTGGCCACGTTGCACAGCCTGGGGATCTACGATTTTGAAGCGCAAGTGGAGGGACTGACGGCGCAATACGGCATGGCCCTCGCCTCCAACAACGGCGGGGCGGCACGCACCATCCGCAAGGACTTGGAGCAACTCGGCGCCCTGGCCAACGGGTACAACAACCTCTCGGCCTACCTCGAGTCAGCCTACGAGCAGAAGGCCTTGCTCCAAAAGCGGGTGGACCTGATGCGCGTTGACGCTGAGACGCAGCTGCCGTCCAGCTTTGTGGTGGACTACGCCAGCGCCGCCGACAAGAAGGCCAAGCCCGTGCGTTGGCTGATTGTCGTCATGACCGCCATCGTCGCCGTGGGTGCGGCATTCCTCGGCATGCTCGCCTGGGAGACCTTGCAACGCGCCCAAGCGTCCAACGCCTGATTCGTCCTTGGCCGTGCCCAAGTTGAACACCACCACGGTCGGCTGGCTGGCCGGATCCGCGATGCTGCTTCTGGCGGCGGCCGGATGGTGGGTGGATGTTCCGTACGTGTTGGTCTTGCCTGTGGTCGCCCTGCTTGCCTACTGGGCCTTTGCACGGCTGGACCTCTACATGGGTGTGGTGTTGGCCCTGGTGCCGCTGTCCATCAACTTGAGTGAATTGGGGTTGACGTCGGTGGGGTGGTACATGCCGACCGAGCCGATGCTGTTTGCCCTGTTGCTGTTGTCCTGTGCGCGTTGGCTGTCTGGGAAAAGACTGGATCGGACGCTTTGGAAGCACCCTGTCACGTGGGTCGTCCTCGCGGGATTTGTGTGGATGGGGCTGACCATTTTGCCCAGCAGCCACCCCGTGGTTTCGCTGAAGGCCTGGATTTCCAGGGCCTGGTTCATGGTGGCGTTCTACTTCTTGCTCGCCGCCTGGTTCCAGCATTCGCCGAAAGCCCAAACCCGGTTTTTGGGCTTGCTCCTTGTCCCCATGTGCATCGTCGTGACGTACACCATCGTGCGTCATGCAGGCCACGGGTTTGGCAAGGGCGCCGGCCATTGGGTCATGAAGCCGTTTTTCAAGGACCACACCTCGTACGGCGCCGTGCTCGCCATGCTTCTCCCTCCGGCCATTGCGATGGTTTGGAAAAAACACAAGACTCCCTTGGCCCGTGTGCTGTGGGGTCTTGGGGTGGTGTGGTTGAGTGTGGGAACCGTGTTGTCCTACACCCGGGCGGCCTGGGTGAGCCTGGCCGCGGCCGGCGCCTTGTGGGCCGTGATGAAACTCGGGGTCCATCTCAAACCCTTGCTCGCTGTGAGCGTGGTGGCGCTGGCTGGCTTGGCTTTGTCGTGGGACGCGCTGGTGATTCAACTTGAGCGCAACAACCAGGATTCTTCAGACAACTTCTCCCAGCACATCGAAAGCATCACCAACGTGTCCACGGACGACTCCAACTTGGAACGGCTCAACCGTTGGTCGTGTGCGTTGGCCATGTTTGAGGCGCGGCCATTTTGGGGCTGGGGACCTGGAACGTACCAATTTGAGTACGCGCCGTTTCAAACATCCACCCTTCGCACCCGCATCAGCACCAACAACGCAGACTTGGGCAACGCCCACAGCGAATACCTGGGCCCGCTCGCGGAGCAAGGCGTCTTGGGTTTGCTGGCCATCCTCAGCTTGTTGATGGCCACGTTGCACTTGGGGTTCAAGCTTCACCGGACCTTGACCGACCCGGAAAGCCGGGCCTGGGCGATGGGGCTCTTCTTGGGCATCATGACCTACTTCGTCCACGGCGTCCTGAACAATTTCCTGGACACCGACAAGGCCAGCGCTCCCTTCTGGGGCTTCCTGGCCATCCTTGTGGTGATGGACATTCGTCAGTCCACCGAAGGGAACAAGAACGCTTCGCTCACCTGAAGCGGCAGCTCAGCATCGCCGTGTCGTCCAACCGTGGGGTGTCACCCCTGAACGCCTCAAGCGCGCCGACAATGTTGTCGTGAACGTCTTCCAAGGCTTGTCCTTCATGCCCCTTCAGCAACGACGCCAAACGCTCGGTTCCGAACGGCACTTCCGCCGCGTCTTCCTGTTCCACGAGCCCGTCGGTGTAGCAGCACAACACCGACCCAGCTGTCACTGGAACTTGCCCCTCCTCCACGCTGGGGATGTCGCGAAACATGCCCAAGCCCACAGACCCCAATCCGAGCAACTCGTGGCGCCCCCCAGGATGAAGGAACAGCGGGGGATTGTGGCCGCAGTTGACGTAGTCCAAACGGTCGCCTTCGGCGTTGAGTTTGGCCACGAAAAACGTGATGTACTTCTCTCCGCGTGCGATGTCCATGACCCGGCGGTTCAAGACATGAAGCGTGTCCGTGAGGGTGCCAGTGTGGGCGCGGAACAACGCCCGGACCTGCGCTTGAAAATTGCTCATGAGCAGGGCCGCGCTCATGCCCTTGCCGCTCACGTCGGCCATGCAAATGACCGTCTCGTTCGACTCCGTGACGAACGCGTCGTAACAATCGCCACCCACTTCGGTGTGGGGCTGGTAATGCCCCGCCACGTCCAAGTCGATGTGGTCCCAGCGCTCGGGCAACAGCATTGCCTGCATCTCCCCCGCGAGCTCCAACTCCCGCCGCAACGCCTCCTGCTCCAGGTTTCGGCGGTTCATTTGACGGTTGCGGCGCGCCACCACCAAGATGTTGGTCAGCGTCACAAGAAAATTCAAGTGTTTCACCACCGGGCTGACGCCCCTCGAATCCGAGGTGTCTCCCGCCAACACCACCGCAATGGCTTCGTCGTGTTGGTGGATGGGCACCACCACGTCAGAGGGGTGCTGGTCCGCATCCATGGCGCCTGCCAACCCAATGCCGTCCAAGTCCAAGGACTCAAAAAAGGCAGCTGGTCGTGATGCCGGCCACGCAGAACCGGTGCCTTCAGACACAAGCAACGACCAGCGCTCGCCGTCCAAATCTGCGGCGTACAACACAAGGCGATCGATGCCGAGGTTTTCCTTCAACGCCCCCACATACTGGGACATCAACTCGGCCTCCGACGTCTCGCTGTTGATGGCTTGGGTGACCTGAAGCAACGCGTTCAACTTGAAGTCTCGCAATTCGAGCTTCTCCTTGAGGCGGCGTTCCTTCCCGTGGGTCATCCCCTCGAGTTCACTTTTTGATGCGCTCCGTGTAATCACCGCTGCGCGTGTCCACTTTGATCCAATCGCCGTTGTTGATGAACAAGGGCACCCGCACTTCAGCTCCTGTGTCCACGGTGGCGGGCTTGAGCGAGTTGGTGGCGGTGTCTCCTTTCACGCCAGGCTCGGTGTAGGTGATTTCCAGTTCCACATGGCTCGGCAAATCGCAGCTGATGGGGCGCTCCTCCTCGGCGTGGAAGACCACCAAACAGTTCAATCCGTCTTTCAGGAATTGCGGAGCGCTGATCAAGTGCTTTTCCAACCGGACCTGCTCGTAGGTCTCGGTGTTCATGAAGTGGTAACCCTCGTCGTCGTTGTACAAAAACGTGTGCTCCCGGGTCTCGATGCGCACAGGGTCGATTTTGTGCCCGGCGTTGAAGGTGTTGTCCACCACCTTGCCGGTCTCGATGTTCTTCAACTTGGTGCGGACGAAGGCCGCGCCCTTGCCAGGTTTGACGTGCAAAAACTCCACAATTTGCCACAACCCATTGTTGTGGTTGAGGACCATGCCGTTCTTGATGTCGCTGGTGTTTGCCATGTCTGTAGGTTCGTGAAGGCCAAGATAGGACAGCCCTTCACGCTTCCCACGACAATCGAAGCGCGCAACGAAAGGCGACTTGTTGAGAAGGTGCCCAGGCCGCATGGACCGACCACGTTCGAGATCCTTCGCTGTCCTTCCATGTCGTCCAAAGCGAGGCGCGCGCACCCTCCGTTGGGGTTTGCATCCACGTCATCCTGTCCGCCCAGGGCAAGACCGCACGTTGAGTGGCACCTCCTGGTGCGCCCTCCATCCACAGCATTCCCAGGCTTGCGCGCCTCGGCCCCTCCAGCCTGTGGGTCATTTTCACTTGCCGCGCCAAGGCCCACCCCCCACTTGAGCGGCGGACCGTCACTTCAACTTGACCCCATTCACGCTGGTGCCGCACCCCACATTCAGTTTCATCCTCCCCTGCGGTGCATGCCAAGCGCCATCCAGGCTTGGGGCGCACCCTTGCTTCCAGCATGGCCGTTCTGTTGTCCAATGACAACCTCAACTGAAATGGCACACCCCCCTGCCTGGGGCGGCAGGCCATGCTGTACAGCGTGGCAAGGTGAGAAGCGTCGGGCTCGTGAAGCACCCATCGGCCCCGGCCTGTCGCCTGAAGCAACCAGGTGTCCCCCCAAGCCCGTCGGACAGAGGCCTGACCCATGACCGCCCGATCTGGCCAAACCATGGCCATGGCCCCTTGAACATGGTGAGGACCCAGCACAAACGCCCCTGAAGCCCCCAACCTCTGAGTTCGTGTGGACATCCAACTTTCGAGGTCGAGCCACACGTCTGGATCCTGTTGGGACCTGGCCAATGCCGCCACATGGCTTGGTCCAATGGACGCCCCAAAGGTGCGCCCTCCCAGGGACCATTCCCCCGCCAAACCGCGCATCAGGCCGTGATGTCCGGTTTGCATGGACGGCGTCAACCGGCCCGGTGCCGGCAATCCCGGATCGCCCACATGCCACTCCGTCCCGAAAGTCCGACCTCTCGGAATCGTCAGGCCTTGCCCCCATGCTGCGCTGTGGTCGCCAACCGTCCAGCGCAAATCTCCACGACGGCCCCAAAGCGATCCAGCCCAAGTCGTGGGGTGGTCCGTGGTGCATGTCCATTTGGCCTGCGACGTCTTTCCCCTCCAAACACCCAAGCCTGTTGGTGCCAAGGATTGGGCGGACCAGGACCGTTGAATCACCAAGGAATGCTTGCTCGGGCTTGGGCCTTGTGCAGCACTTGCCACTTGCTCCATCGCCCACCGTCGCCACCAAGGTTGTCTTTCAAGCCAACGCTGCGTGGCCGCGTCCAGGCCTTCGACACGCCTGGCCGTTTCAGCGGCCCAAGGCTTGCCGTAAAGCTCGACATGCCTCGCCACCGCCTCGGCCGAAGCCCAAGTGCAATGGCCCTGTTCCACCGCCCGACTTAAGGTGCGCAACACCTCCACCGGCACGTCCCACGACCATTCTGCAAGGCCCATTTGGGCCACAGCTGCCATGAAAGACGTGGCCTGGATCCCCATCAAGACGGCCGCCTTGGTCACAACACTCCCTGTCATTCCTCCCATCGCCAAGCCAGGTGATGAAACGAAACAACACCGCGCTGTCCGCGGACCACACGCCACCCATGCCGCCTCGGGTTCACACGTCCCAACCGCGTCAAGGACTTGGTTGTCTCCTCTGGGAACGAGCCCGTGACGAGAGCTGGGGACCAAGACCACCCCACCTCCGCCACCCACCTCGGGCCTCCGACCAACACCTGGAATCCCGGACTCCAACGACGCCACAAGCGCAGGTCATCCAACCAGGTTGGATCGGGGTTCCACCGGACACCCCACTGTCCTTCCTGAGACCACATCAACTCCGGACACCCCAACAAACCCGCTGGGTTGGGAGGTTGCCACGAGGCGGACCATGTCCATGGACCCTGAAAGCCCCCGCGCGCGGTCCAACCCACCTCAGCCGTGAATGTCCCCGACCCTTCCACCACATGGCTGAACCGGGCCTCTGCCGAGGCCCAAGCATCTGCCTGCCGCAGCTGTGGCCATCGGTCGACCCCGACCTGGACAAGCACGTCCAAGGAGAGCCCCCCGACGACTTTGCGCTGGCCTCCACTCACGCTGTGCTGCTGCCATGCCGCCCAGCCTTGGTGATGCATCCCGGCAACCCACTGGGCACCGGGCTTGTTGCGTCCGGCCCGCGCGTCCATCCCAAACCAAGGGGTCCCCGCCACATGCTGATGGATGGAAACCTCCCCCCATTTGAAACAAGGGTCATACGCCTGGGCGCAAGCCACGACCGCAGGAATCCACATGGCCCCAACCCACCCCAACCTCATCGACTTCACAACGCAAACAAATCATCCGCAAAGCCGCTGAAAGCGACCGGGTTGACAAACGCAGCACATGGCTTGGCCTGCGAGAAAAACGACCTACCTTTGCGGCCCTTGAAAGACGCGGGTGTGGTGAAATTGGTAGACACGCCAGACTTAGGATCTGGTGCTTCGGCGTGGGGGTTCGAGTCCCTCCACCCGCACACTTTCAAGAAACCATAAAGCAACCAGAATCTCCGCCATGAACATTGCACAAACTGCACTCGACGACCTCCGGATCGAATTGGCCATCACCCTGACTTCAGACGACTACACCCCAAGGGTTGACCGCGCGTTGAAGCGTCACCAACAGCAAGCCCAAATGCCTGGCTTCCGCAAAGGAAAAGTGCCCATGCAGCTCATTCGCCGTCAATACGGCCAGTCCGTGTTGGCCGAGGAGTTGAACCAGATGCTCAGCGAGCAGCTTCAAAACCACATTCAGGAAAACAAGCTGAACGTCCTCGGCAACCCCATCCCCAGCGAGAAGACAGAGGATGCTGGAGACTGGAACAACCCAGGAGATTTCACCTTCAACTACGAGGTGGGCCTCGCGCCCGAATTGAGCCTCGAGTTTGGCAAGAGTGCCAAGTTCACCCGCCACAAAATCAAAGTGGACAAGGCCGCCATTGAGCGCCAGGTCACAGACCTGCAGCGCCGCCACGGCAAGATGACCGACCCCGACAAATCGGAGGCAAACGACATGCTCGTCGGCGCCTTTGCGCAACTCGACAGCGACGGCAACGTGTTGGAAGGCGGCATCGCCAGCGACAGCACCATCAGCGTGGAGTTTGTGGAAGACAAGAAGGCCAAAAAAGCCCTTGTGGGCCTCGAGCCAGGCTCAACTGTGGACGTTGATCCGCACAAAGTGAGCCGTGGCCACGATGATTTGGGCCGCATGTTGGGCATCAGCCACGAACAAGTCCACGACCTCCAAGGGAATTTCCGGTTCACCGTCAAAGAGGTGAAGCGCCTCGAGCCCCACGAGATCAACCAGTCGCTGTTCGACAAAATCTACGGCGAAGGCGTCGTCACCGACGAGAAAGCCTTCCGCGAGCGCGTGGCCGAGGACCTCGACGGTCACTTTGACCGCGACGCAGAATGGGTGTTCCGCCGTCGCTTTGTGGTCGACTTGCTTGAAAAAATCGACGTCAAGCTTCCCGACGCCTTCTTGAAGCGTTGGATTGCTTTGACCAACGAAAAGCCCCTCACCCCCGAGCAGCTCGAGGAGGAGTATCCCGGATACGCCGAGTCGTTGCGCTGGCAAATCCTCCAGCAGACCGTAGCCCAGGCCATCGACCTCAAGGTGGACGCCGCTGAACTCGAAGCCGAGGCCAAGCGTCAAGTTGGTGCCCAGTACGCGCAATACGGCATGCCCATGGACGAGGAAACCCTCGGCAACGTGGCCAAAAACGTCCTCAACGACGAAAACGAGCGCCGCCGCATCGCGGACGTGCTCGTCGAGCGGAAAGTGGTCGACGACCTCAAGACGCGCGTCAAGATTTCAGAGAAGTTGGTGAGCTTCGACGAGTTCGGAAAACTCGCCGCTGAGGTCCGTTGATTCTACCCCTGCGGTTGTGAACAACCTGCCCTTTTGAGGGGTGGGGTGTCCTGAGGTGGGTGTAATTTGGTCCAACAGATTCGCACCATGAACAACCGCAAAGAATTCCTGAAGTATGCCGTGGGACACCATGGCATGAGCAGCCACACTGTCGAAGACTACATTTCAGCCACCCACGGACCTGTGTCGGGGCCTGAAAGCATGACCCGCACCGTGATTGAAGAGCGCCCCATGCCCTTCCGCGAAGTGGACGTCTTCTCGCGCTTGATGGCCGACCGCATCATCTTCCTCGGCACCGGGGTGGACGACTACATCGCCAACATCATCCAAGCCCAGTTGCTCTTCTTGGAATCGACCGACCCTGGGAAGGACATCCAGATCTACATCAACTCCCCTGGCGGAAGTGTGTACGCGGGCTTGGGCATTTACGACACCATGCAGTACATCCGTCCTGATGTGGCGACCATTTGCACGGGCATGGCCGCGTCCATGGGTGCCGTGTTGTTGTGCGGCGGGGCCGCGGGCAAGCGCACAGGACTCAAGCACAGCCGGGTCATGATTCACCAGCCCCTCGGCGGTGCACGTGGCCAAGCTTCCGACATTGAAATCACGGCGCGCGAGATCCAAAAGCTCAAGAAAGAGCTCTACGACATCATCGCCCAGCACAGCGGCCAGACCTACGACAAGGTGTGGGAGGACAGCGACCGCGACTACTGGATGATCGCCGAGGAAGCCAAGGAATACGGCATGATCGACGAGGTCCTGGTTCGTCCCAGCTGATTCATGGCAGACAACGATCTCCAATGCTCGTTCTGCGGACGCCCCAAGGCGGACGTGGACATCCTGATTGCTGGAGCCACAGGCCACATCTGCGAACGCTGTGTGGACCAGGCTCAGGCCATCGTGGCGGAAGAAGGTGGCGCCCAGGCTGAGGCACAATCTTCCATTGACTTCACCCTGCGCCGACCTGCAGAAATCAAGGCCCACCTCGACGAGTTTGTCATTGGCCAAGACGCCGCGAAACGCACGTTGAGCGTCGCGGTGTACAACCACTACAAGCGCCTAACCCACGAGCATGCCGGCGACGAATCAGGCATTGAATTGGACAAGAGCAACGTCATCTTGGTGGGCGAAACAGGAACAGGGAAAACCCTCCTTGCCAAGACCATCGCACGCATGTTGGACGTGCCCTTCTGCATCGCCGACGCCACCGTGTTGACGGAGGCAGGCTATGTGGGGGAAGACGTGGAAAGCGTGCTGTCGCGGCTCTTGCAAGCGGCCGACTACGACGTGGAGGCCGCCGAGCGAGGCATCGTCTTCATTGACGAGATTGACAAAATTGCCCGGAAGAGCGACAACCCCTCCATCACGCGCGACGTGAGTGGCGAGGGTGTGCAACAGGCATTGCTGAAATTGCTGGAAGGCACCGACGTGCAAGTCCCGCCCCAAGGCGGCCGAAAGCACCCTGAACAGAAGCTCATCACCGTGAACACTGCGAACATCTTGTTCGTCTGCGGCGGGGCGTTTGCCGGAATGGAAAAAATCGTCGCCCGCCGGTTGCGTCAAAGCACCATTGGCTACGCCAACCAAGGCGTGACGGTGGAGGACTCCGAAGCGCTGGCTTACGTGGACCCCTCGGACCTTCGGGCCTTCGGGTTGATTCCGGAATTGATCGGTCGATTCCCCGTGCTGACGGCCCTGAGGCCCCTCAAGCGGGACGCCTTGCGACGCATTCTGACCGAGCCCAAAAACGCCCTCGTGCGCCAGTACGTCCACATTTTTGCCATGGACGGCATCAAGCTCAGCTTCGACAGCGGCGCCCTCGACTTGATTGTTGACCATGCCGTGGAACGCAAGCTCGGGGCACGTGGCCTACGGGGCATCTGTGAGGTGATTTTGCGCAACG
This sequence comes from Flavobacteriales bacterium, assembly GCA_049627085.1. Taxonomy (GTDB): domain Bacteria; phylum Bacteroidota; class Bacteroidia; order Flavobacteriales_D; family Sanyastnellaceae; genus UBA11663. Next base: position 69,396 of record JBMZWX010000001.1, read on the forward strand.
CGATGTTTGACCTTCCTGGGAGCGACACCAAGACTTTGAAAGTCACGGCGAAATACGCCCAATCCCAGCTGGACGCGCAACACCAACAAGCCTCTTGACCATGTTCCGAATCTGCATCCCCTCTTTTCTCCTTGCATGCAGCATGATGACTGCGTGTTCCGAATCCCAACCCACGGCTGGGACCGACGCCCACGTCCATTCTGAGGAAGCCACCCGTGCAATCATGGAAGACGTGGACGCCGCCCAGTTCCAACGGTTGATCGCCGAATTGGACGGGGCCCTCTTGCTCGACGTGAGGACGCCAGAAGAATGGGCGGAAGGACACCTTGCTGGGGCGGCGCACAAAGACTATTGGGGCGACGACGACTTCGACGCGGCCATGAACAGCATCCCCCGAGACAGGCCTGTGCTGGTGTACTGTGCAGGTGGGGGGCGGAGCGGCCTGACCGCCCAAGAGCTGAACAAGACAGGACACCTCAAGGTGTACAACCTCGAAGACGGCATCACCGGATGGCAAGACGCAGGCCTTCCAGTCACGACAGGACCTGCCGTCGACTTCTGATCCGGCGCCGTGTGAACTCCTTGTGAACAACGGAGTCGCCGCAAACACAGGGGCTGCCTGGCCTCCATGCTACATTCGACGTTCACCGAAAGAACCTCGACGTGGCAGGCAAGGAAACCCCTTTGATGAAGCAATACAACCGGATCAAGGCCAAGCATCCGGACACCGTGTTGCTCTTCCGTGTGGGCGATTTCTACGAAACGTTCGGGTCTGATGCAGTGGCGGCGGCCAAAGTGCTGGACATCGTGTTGACCAAACGCGGCAACGGCAGCGCCTCTGAAATCGAATTGGCCGGATTCCCCCACCACAGCCTGGACACCTACCTCCCCAAGCTTGTCAAATCCGGCCTGAAGGTGGCCGTGTGCGACCAGCTGGAAGACCCGAAACAAGCCAAGGGCCTCGTGAAGCGCGGTGTCACGGAGCTCGTCACCCCGGGCCTTGTGATGCACGACCACGTGCTGGAAAGCAAGGCCAACCACTACGTCGCCGCCATCCATTGGACGCCCAAAGCCGTCGGACTGGCGCTGCTTGACCTGAGTACGGGAGAATTTCAAGCCGCAGAAGGAGACGCCCGATGGGTGGACCGCATCCTGAAAAGCCTTGAACCCAAAGAGTGGCTCATCGACCGGAGGCACGAAGCCGATGTTCGGGCGTTGTTTGGCGACGACGTGACTCGGACCAAGCTGGAAGATTGGGTCTTCACCCAAGCTTACGCAGAGGAGTGGATTGCCAAACAGTTTGCCACGGGATCGTTGAAGGGCCTCGGACTGGACGATGCGCCCCTCGCCACCATCGCGGTTGGCGCCGTGCTCCATTACCTCGACTTGACCCACCACCGAGAGACGGCCCATATCCAAGGCGTGGCCAGGTTGCGGCCCACCGACGGCATGTGGCTGGACCGATTCACGGTGCGCAACCTCGAAATCCTGCACCCGAACCACGAGGATGGCACCTCGTTGGTGGAGGTTCTGGACCGGACGTGCACCCCCATGGGTGGTCGGGCACTCCGCCGAGCACTCGTGGCACCATTGACCGACATGGACACCTTGGCCCAACGGCACGAAGCCGTCGATCGGTTGGCCGAGGAAGTCGCCCTTCGTCACGAACTGAGAACCATCCTCGGGCGTGTGGGGGACCTCGAGCGGTTGACCTCCAAGGCGAGTTCTGGTCGCATCAACCCCCGCGAATTGGGCCACGTCCGCCGTGGGTTGCACGCCGTGCAAGCTGTGGCCGACGCGACAGCCGGGGAGGCCTCGCTGCTGCCGTACCTCGAATCGTTGAGCCCTTGCGGCGCCCTTCTGGCCAGGTTGGACCAGGAGCTCGTCGACGAGCCCGCCGCGGCCATCGGGAAGGGTGAGGTCATCGCCGCTGGGGTCAATGCCGAGCTCGACGACGTGCGGAGGTTGGCGTTCAACAGCCAGGAAGCCCTCGACGCCATCCGCGACCGAGAGGCCGAAGCCACGGGAATCTCCGGGTTGAAAGTGGCGTTCAACAACGTGTTTGGATACTACCTCGAAGTCCGCAACGCCCACAAGGACAAGGTTCCCGAAGGCTGGATCCGGAAGCAAACCCTGACGCAAGCCGAGCGCTACATCACCGAGGAATTGAAGGACTTGGAATCCCAAATTCTCTCAGCCAAAGACAAGGCCCAAGCCTTGGAAACCACCGCCTTTTCCAGCCTCGTGGGCGCCTGTGCACAAGAACTTCCCGCGCTGATGGGCAACGCCAGGGCGATGGGGCTGTTGGACATGCTGTCCTCGCATGCCGAGTCGGCCGTGGAATTGGGGTACACCCGCCCCCGCATGCACGACGGGCGAAGCATCTCCATCTCAGAGGGTCGCCACCCCGTCATCGAACGGCAACTGCCCCCGGGCGAAACCTACGTCGCCAACGACATCCAACTCGATCCCGACACCCGACAAATCCTGATGGTCACAGGGCCCAACATGTCGGGCAAGAGTGCACTGTTGCGACAAACCGCGCTGATCTCCTTGATGGCGCAATCGGGGTCGTTTGTCCCCGCCAAACACGCCGATTTGGGCATCCTTGACCGGATATTCACCCGGGTTGGTGCGTCGGACAACATCAGCAGCGGCGAATCCACCTTCATGGTGGAGATGAACGAGACCGCGGCCATCCTCAACAACCTCACGCCCCGCAGCCTGGTGCTGTTGGATGAGATTGGGCGCGGCACCAGCACGTACGACGGTGTCAGCATCGCCTGGGCCATTGCCGAGCATTTGCACGAGACCAGCAAGCACCGGCCCCTGACGCTGTTCGCCACGCATTATCACGAGCTCAACGACATGAGCCAGCGTTTGTCTCGGATTGTGAACGTGAACGTGAGCGTGAAGGAGATGAACGGCAAGGTGGTCTTCCTCCGCAAGCTGGCTCCAGGGGGCAGCAACCACAGCTTTGGCATCCATGTGGCCCGCTTGGCAGGCATGCCACGAACCTTGGTGCTCCGTGCAGAATACGTCCTGGAATCTCTGGAGTCGGCCCGAAGTGGCGAGGGGGTGACGGCCCAAAACGACGACCTTCCCCGTCACGAAGCCCCCAATTTGTCCGCCATTGTCCCCGCGGCGGAGGGCATGCAAATGAGCTTCTTCCAACTGGACGACCCCGCCCTAGAGTCGATACGGGACCAACTGATGGAAGTGGACATCGACCACTTGACGCCTGTGCAGGCCCTGATGAAGCTTCACGAAATCAAAGCCACCCTCTCGGGCAAAAAAGCCTGAGTGTGGGACGACGGGAGGCGGTCAGAGCGCGGCCGTCAACAAGTCGAGGGGCTTCCAAGGCATGCCCCGGTCCACAGCCAATTCCTCGTGCGTGAGCGTGCCGTTGAACATGTACACGCCTGTGGACATCAAGTTGCGTTCCTTGATCGAGGGCACCAGCCCTCCGTCTGCCGCCAGCCCCAACAGCAACGGGGCGGCCAGGTTGCTCATCGCCTTGCTGGCCGTCCGAGACACGCGGGAGGGGATGTTGGGCACGCAGTAATGGATGACGCCGCACTCGATGAACGTGGGGCGCTCATGGCTGGTGAGTCGCGAGGTTTCGAAGACCCCACCTTGGTCGATGCTGACGTCGACCACGATGGAACGTTCACGCATGCCAGCCACCATGGGCTCGCTGACGAGCATCGGGGCACGGGATCCCGAGCCTCGCACCGCCCCAATGGCCACGTCGGCCGTCTTGAGCGCCTCTTCCAGCACCGAAGGCTGGAGGGTGGACGTCCACAACCGCTGACCCACGGCGTTTTGAAGCCGGATCAAGCGGTGCACGCTGTTGTCGAACACTTTGACCGTGGCACCGAGACCCAAGGCGGACCGGGCCGCGAATTCACCCACGGTGCCTGCACCGAGGATGACCACTTCGCTGGGGCGCACCCCGCTGACCCCACCCAGCATGTTCCCCATGCCTTGCTCGCTGGCCATGAGTTCTCCTGCAATGAGGATGGCTGTGTTGCCGGCGATTTCGCCCATCGCCCGGACCAAGGGCTGGATGCCGTTCTCGTTTTGGACGAAGTCCCACGCAATGGCCGTGGTCTTCTTGGCGCTGAGGGCCTCGAGCAGGCCTTCGTTTTGAACGCTCAACTGCAAGGCTGAGATGAGGGTTTGGCGCATGCCCATCAAGGCGACCTCTTCCAAAGAGGGCGGCTCCACCTTGAGCACAATGCTGGCCTGGAAGACCTGACTCTTGTCGTAGACAATTCTGGCGCCTGCCTCGCTGTAATCGTTGTCCGAGAATTGGGCGTTGGCTCCGGCTTGGGTTTCCACCAAAACTTGGTGACCGTGCGCGGCCAACAGCGCCACCGCCTCAGGCACAAGGGCCACTCGCTTTTCCTGCAAGCTCGTTTCCGCCGGGATGCCGATGGTCAACTCGGCTTGTCCCTTCTTGGCCTCGAGCAATTCTTCTTGCGGGAGCAGGGCGGCCTCGCGGGCGAGGGCTTTGATGGCTTTGCGTCCAGTATCCATGACGGCCCCAAAATAGCCAAGCCCAACCGATTCAACCTCGCAGGGCCGACAAAATGCACTGCCTTGTGCCGTCGGCGAGCTCTTCAATTTGGAGCAGATGCGCGTCGTCGGGCATCAACCCAGGCACGCGCTCGGGCCACTCCACCAAGGTGAGCACGTCTTCAAGCAGCATGTCTGCAATGCCGGCGCGCTCCGCCTCCTCCTCGTGCTCCAACCTGTACAGGTCCATGTGCCGGACTTGGCAAGGCTCACCCTGCCGCGACACCGTATGGTGGTGCACCAGCCCAAACGTGGGGCTCGCCCCCTCCTCCTCGGTGCCCCACACCTGCAACACGGCACGGACCAAGGTGGTCTTCCCAGCCCCCATGGTGCCATGCACGGCCACGACGCCAACCATTGGCAAGGCCGCAGCCACTTCCGCAGCCACCTTGGGCAATGCTTCCAGGCTGTAGCCCTTCCACGTGGCGAGTTGGGTCAATGTCGGCATGTCACTGCGTGTTTTTGGGGTCCAACACCACCCAAGGAATGATCATCTCTTCCATGCTCACACCGCCGTGCTGGAACGAATTCCGGAAGGTTTTGACGTAGCGGGACGCGTTGTTGGGGTACACCAAAAAGTCTCTTGTCTTGGCGAAGATGTAGGCGCTGGAGACGTTGGGTTTGGGAAGCCCCACCTTGTCCGGCTGCTTCACTTCCATCACCTCCTCTGCGTTGTACCCAAGGTTCTTGCCCACTTTGTAGCGCAGGTTGGCGTTGGTCGCACGGTCGCCACGCACCTCCACGGGGTGGTCCACCCGCATGGTGCCGTGGTCGGTGGTCAACACCACGCGCCCGCCCATTGCGGCCATCGCGTCGAGCATGTGCTTCAGCGGACTGTGCACGAACCACGAGTGCGTCAAGCTGCGGTACGCCGCCTCGTCGTCGGCCAATTCCTTGATCACCTCCATCTCTGACCGGGCATGGCTGAGCATGTCCACGAAATTGTAGACCACCGTGGTCACCGATTGGCCCTTTTGCTCGTGGAAGCGGTCGGCCAAGCGCTTGCCCGCTTCGAGGCTTGTGATTTTGTGGTACGCCGTCTTTCCTTTCACGCCCATGCGCTCAAACAGCGCTTCCTGCAGCTTGGCCTCGTGGGCGTTTTTGGAGCCTTCGGCGGATTCGTCGACCCAACACTCGGGCTTTGTCCTGGCGATGTCGGCGGGGGTCATTCCCGCGAACAAGGCATTGCGCGCGTATTGCGTGGCCGTGGGCAAGATGCTGAAATACGTCTTCTCCTCCGCGATGTTCCAATCGTCCGACAGAACCGGCGCAATGGCACGCCACTGGTCCCAACGCAGGTTGTCGATGACCACCAAAAACAGCGGACGCCCCTCCGACCCGGCCAACGCGTCAGGCAGCCACGTGGGCAGCACTTGGTGGGACATCACGGGGCCTTGTTCCATGCCCGTCATCCAGTGTTCGTAGTGGTCTTCGATGAACCGCGCGAACTGGTGGTTCGCCTCGGCATGTTGATTTTCCAAAATTTCCAACATGCCGCCGTCTCCCGAATCGCCCAACGTGAGGTGCCAATGGCACAGCCGGCGGTAGACCTCAGACCATTCCTCTGCGTTCAACCGGCCACCCAACTGCATGGCCAACTCGCGGAACTCCCGCATGTAGGCCGACTGGGCTTGCTCGCCCTGAATTCGTCGGTTGTCCAGGATTTTCTTGACGGCCATCAAGATTTGGTTGGGGTTGACCGGTTTGATCAGGTAGTCGCTGATTTTGGAACCAATCGCCTCCTCCATGATGCGCTCCTCCTCGCTCTTGGTGATCATGATGACGGGCAACTCAGGCCGCTTGGACTTGATGCGCTGAAGCGTCTCAATGCCGTTCAAGCCCGGCATGTTTTCGTCCAAGAACACGACGTCGTAGGCGTGCTCGTCCACCCGTTCAAGCGCTTCCACCCCGCTGTTGACTCCGGTCACGTCGTACCCCTTCTCGTCGAGGAACAACATGTGGGGCCTGAGCAATTCGATTTCGTCGTCAGCCCAAAGAATGTGTGGTCGTGCCATGCGCGTGTGTGTTCGAGCAAAACAGGCCGCCGCGAGCGTTCTCGGCACCCGTATCTTGCGACAAAGTAACGCCGAGACGCGCGACATCGTATGCCAGCAAGCAAGGTCAACCGACACAAAATCCTGAACGATCCGGTCTACGGATTTGTCACCCTGCGCCACGCCCGTGCACTGGACCTCATGGACCACCGGTACATGCAGCGTCTGCGCCGCATTTCGCAGCTGGGGTTGTCGCATTTGGTCTACCCTGGGGCCGTCCACAACCGCTTCCACCACGCCGTGGGCTGCATGCACCTCATGCAGGAAGCCATCGACAGCCTCCGGAACAAGGGCGTGGACATCAGTGAGGCCGAGGCCGAGGGCGCGTGCTTGGCCATTTTGCTCCACGACGTGGGCCACGGCCCGTTCAGCCATGCTTTGGAGCACAGCATTGTGCAAGGGGTGCACCACGAGGACGTGAGTGCCTTGATCATGGGACGGTTGAACGAGGAGTTCAGCGGGGCGTTGGATTTGGCGATTGAAATCTTCAACGACCACCACCCCAAGAAATTCCTGCACCAACTCGTCAGCAGCCAGCTCGACATGGACCGCTTGGATTACCTCGCCCGGGACAGCTTCTACAGCGGAGTCACGGAGGGCAAAGTGGGCAGCGAGCGCATCTTGAAGATGTTGGACGTGGTGGACGGCCAATTGGTGGTCGAAGAAAAGGCCATCTACTCCATCGAAAAATTCGTGGTGGCGAGGCGCTTGATGTACTGGCAGGTCTACCTGCACCGCACCGTGCTCAGCGCGGAGCACATGCTCATGCTCGTCCTGCGCAGGGCCAAACACCTGGCCCGCCAAGGGGTCGACGTGTTCGCCTCCCCGGCGCTGTCGCTTTTTCTCCACGACGACCTCGACCGGGCGAAGTTTTTGGCCGACCCGGCGGTGCTGGAGCGGTTCTGCGAGCTCGACGATTCCGACATTTTCGTGGCCATGAAAGCCTGGCGCCATCACGACGACAAGGTGCTGTCCATGCTCAGCACCCGGCTGCTCGACCGGGGCTTGTTCCGCATCGAGCTCCGCCCCGAGCCCTTCACGGACGAGGACGTGCAGGAACGCGTGGCCGCCACCGCAGCCCACTTCAGCTTGGGGGAGGAAGACGCCCAGTTCCTGGTCAGCAACGCCATGATTGACAACAAGGCTTACGTGCCCCGAGGCATCTTGGTCCACTACAAAGACGGGTCCATCCGCGATTTCGCAGAAGCCAACGACCACCTCAGCCTCCAGTTGCTCAGCAAACCGGTGGAGAAGAGCTTTTTGTGCTACCCGAAGGAACTCACCCCGCCCACGCGGTCGTGAGTCTTCAGGTCAATCTGGGGTGATGTCCTCGCCCAGGGCGTTGTAGACGTGGTACTCCAAGAATTCCAGGTTGGAATTGGATTCCACTGCGAGCTTGACGGCGAATTCCTTCTCCCAAGCCCGACGCCTGGATTTCCACCAGCCCTGCTGCAAGTAGGCCTCCAGCACAGGGTGCACCATCAGCGTCATCCGCTTTCGGTTTTCCCCTTCTGCGAGGTACTTCAGGGCAGAAGCAATCTTGTCTGTGATCAAGATGCTGGCCTCGACCTTGCCGGTCCCGTTGCACGACGGACAACCATCGGTCGTCACCACCTCAGCCACATCTCGGACGCGCTGACGGGTCATTTCCACCACGCCAAATCGGCTTGGTGAAGCGATGTTGTGCTTGGCCTTGTCGCGCTTCATGGCCTCTTTGAGGGCGTCGGTCAACTGCTTGTTGTGCTCGCGCTTGGCCATGTCGATGAAGTCGATGGCGATGATGCCCCCCATGTCGCGAAGGCGCAACACCCTCGCGATTTCTGGAACCACGTCCAGGTTGGTCAACAACGCATTCTCCTCCTGGCTCGACGCGCCCTTCTTGCGGCCGCCGCTGTTCACGTCGATGACGTGCATGGCTTCCGTCTGCTCGATCACGAGGTAAGACCCCGACCGCAAGTTCACCTGACGTCCAAATGCCGCCTTGATCTGGCGGTGAATGGACATGTTGTTGAACAGGTCTTTGGCCGGGCTCAATTTGACCATGGCCTCGTCCCCGGATTTGCTTTGGGACAAGAACTCCTTGACCTCATCTGCCACGCGAGGGTCGTTGACGTGAATGGCGGTGCACGACTTGGTCATGACGTCGCGGAGGACGGCGCTGACCTGGTTCACTTCGCCCAACACGCGCTTCCCTGGCTTGGCACTCTTGAGGTTGGTGTACAGCTTTTGCCAACGGTCGACCAGATCCTGCAAGTCTGTGTGCAGGTCTGCCGAGCCCTTGTTTTCCGCCACCGTCCGCACAATGATCCCAAACCCTGGGGGTTGGATGCTTTGCATGAGGCGACGCAACCGGCTGCGTTCTTTTTCCCCTTTGATGCGCGAAGACAGACTCACTTTGTCGCTGAAAGGCACCAGCACCAAATAGCGCCCCGGCAGACTGACCTCCGCCGTCAACCTCGGACCCTTGGTGCTGATGGGCTCCTTCGCAACTTGAACCAAGACGAGCTGGGATGCGGACACGTAGTCCTTCATCTTTCCCTTCCGGTCAATGTCTTCTTCCCGCTTGAATTTGCTGATGTCGGCCGTGGGTTGCTTGCCTGACATCACACGCTTGACCCAAGTCTGTTGCGTCTTGTACTGAGGGCCCAAGTCGGAATGGTGCAAAAAGGCATCCTTTCCGTGGCCCACGTCGACAAAACCTGCATTCAGGTTGGGCATGACTTTCCTGACGCGGCCGACGTAAATGTCGCCCACGGCGTATTGCACATCCCCGCGGTCGCGGTGCAGCTCCACGAGCTGACCGTCTTCCAGGACGGCAATGTCAACGCCCTTGGGCGTTGAATTGATGACGAGTTCCGCGTCCATCACATGAAGTACCGCGACTTGAGGCGGCTCCTCACTGCCTCAAATCACGCACATTACTTCTTCTTGTGACGGTTCTTGCGAAGACGCTTCTTCCGCTTGTGCGTGGCCATCTTGTGACGCTTGCGCTTTTTTCCGCTTGGCATGATGATGATGTTTAAATGCTTGTTTCTGCAAGGGCAAATTCAAGCCGTTCGATGATTCCTTCCACGCTCTTGGCCACGGCTGTGTCCGGAGCGAGCGGAAGGTAAGATTTGTATTCAGTCAGGGCGAGGTCGGGTTTCTCCATGGCCTCGAGGCATCGCGCCTTGAAGAACCGGCCGTTGACGTAAAGTTCGTCGGCAGACACGCAAAGGTCAAATCCTTCGACGGCGTCTTCGAGAAACCCCTCTTCCATGTCCAACATGGCGCGCTCCCAATAGGCCTCCACACGGTCAGGTGCCGCGTCGATGACCTGGTTGAATCGCTCGCGGGCTTTGTCCAATTGCCCGCTCTGGACGCTGAAGCGGCCGAGCCACATCACGGCATCCAGGTTGGGCGGGGTGGACTCGGCCAGTTGACGGAGTTCCAGAATGCCCTCCATGGGGTTCTCACCGCTCACTTTGGCCACAGCCACGTCCACGGGATCGGTCCCGATGTCTTCCAACGCGACTCCATTCTCCGCAGGCAACGCAGGCTCAGACGAGCCGGGCGTCCTGGGCATCAACACAAGTCCCGCCGCCAATGCACCCGCACCGGCAATCAAGACCCACGATGATTTGGAAATCGCCATCTGGACGTTCTCTTACTTGACCTTCACGTTCGCCTTCACGTTGTCCAAGAAATCGCGGCTTGGCTTGAATGAAGGAATGTTGTGGGCGGGGATTTGGATGGACTTCTTCGCGAGGATGTTGCGGCCGGTCTTGGCGGCACGCGTCTTCACGACGAAGCTTCCAAAGCCACGCAGGTACACGTTGTTGCCATTCTCCAAGTTGTTGCGGACGGCGCGCATGAACGCTTCCACAGTCACTTGAACGTCTCCTTTTTCCATTCCGGTTTGTTCCGAAATCTGGCTAACGATGTCTGCCTTGGTCATGGGTCGAGAGGGGGATGTTGTTTGAATTCAATGAAGTAGACCTCGGGCGGGGCCCTTGGTTTTCGGGGTGCGAAAATACACCCATACCTTTGGAAACGACATGAGTAAGAGGGGTTTTCTGCAAAAAAATTGGCGCCAATCGGACGCTGAACACGCTCGGCAGTCCTTGTCCAAGTGGTATGGAAGCCACGCGCGGGACCTCCCTTGGCGTCTGACCCCCAGCCTCTACGGGACATGGCTGAGTGAAATCATGCTTCAGCAAACCCGCGTGGACACAGGCATTCCCAAGTGGCACCTCTTTCTGGAACTGTTCCCCACGGTGCACGATTTGGCCCAGGCTTCAGAAGCCGAAGTGATGAAGGCTTGGGAAGGGCTGGGGTATTACCGCCGAGCCAGGTTGCTTCACAAGGCCGCGAAGGTCGTCGCCGCTCGCGGAGCCTTCCCCGGAAGTCGGGAGGACTGGCTCGCCTTGCCCGGTGTGGGGCCTTACACGTCGGCCGCCATCGCCTCCATCGGTTTGGGCGAGGCCGTGGCCGCCGTCGACGGCAACGTTCAACGGGTGATGAGCCGGTGGGGCGGGGTGACCGAACCCGTGGACGGCAAACTTGGCGCCCAAGCCATTCAAGAGGTCGCCGACGCGTGGCTGGACCACGACCGTCCAGGCGACCACAACCAAGCCGTGATGGAGCTGGGCGCGTTGGTCTGCTCGCCCAAGCAGCCACGGTGCGCCGATTGCCCTGTGCGGTCCACCTGCGCCTCAACCGACAACCCTGAGATGTGGTCTGTCTTGCCTCACAAAACGCCCAAGCGCAAGGCTGCACGCTGGGACCTCACCTGGCATGTCGCGCACCACGGCAACCAGGTGGTGGCCATTCAACGCCCCGACACCGGGGTGTGGGCCACCCTTTGGGCGTTTCCAGAACAAGCGCCAACCGGCTCCGCCTTCCCCAGCCGGACTTTGATGCCTGAAGTGGTGCATGTGTTGACGCACAAGCGGATTCACGCCCGCATGCAAGGCACAGCCATGCCTTCGGCACAATCCCTCCACGCATGGGCCCAGGAGGTGAATGGCGTGGTGATGACCTGGGAGGAATGCGAGGCCAAGGCCTGGCCCAGGTTGGCGACCAAAGTTTGGCCTGAATTGAAGGCCGCGTGCATGGCGCGCAACTGAGGCGGAAGAAGTACCTTCGAAGCATGGCTGGCATCAACAAAGTGATCCTTGTGGGCAACCTCGGGCAAAACCCCGAATTGCGCTACACCCCCAACGGCGTGGCCGTGTGCTCCCTCCGCGTGGCAACCTCTGAGTCGTACACCGACCGCGCCTCGGGCGAACGCATCACCAACACCGAGTGGCACAACGTGGTGCTTTGGCGCGGGCTGGCTGAAACCGCCGGGAAATACCTCAAAACCGGATCCCAGGTGTACCTCGAAGGCAAGCTTAAAACACGCCAGTGGCAAGACCAACAGGGCCAAAACCGCTACACCACAGAGGTCGTGGCCGACGTCATGCAATTGCTGGGTCGTGCCCCAGGCCGCGACGACAACGCACCGCAGGCCTCCGCACCTGCTGCCGCTCAACCTGCCGCAGCACAACCTGCGCAGCCAGCTCCTGCAAGTCCGAGTGCTGCGCCCGGCACGGCCGACGACCTGCCTTTCTGAACCGAAGCCTGCTGAATGGAGAGTGAACCTTGGTTGAGCGCTTGGGCTGAACATGGCTGGTCGTTGTTGACCGTGCTCGTCCTCCTCGTGGTGTCCGCCCTGGTGTCAGGGTCGGAAGTGGCGTACTTCAATTTGTCGCCGCAAGCGCTGCATGACCTTGAACAAGAAGACAACCCCAGGTCCCGAAAAGTCCTGGACCTCATGCGTTCCCCCAACAACGTGGATGGACCGCGCAACCTGCTGGGCACCATCCTGGTCATCAACAACTTGGTGAACGTCTCCATCGTCTTGATCGCGACAGTTTTGGCGGAACAATTGTTCCCGAGCGACGCGATGCCGCTGTGGCTCGGCACGCTTATTCATGTGGTGGGTGTCACCTTTTTGTTGGTGCTCTTTGGGGAAGTCATCCCCAAGATTTACGCCACGTCGTTTGGCGTGGATTTGGCCAAACTCATGGCCGCCCCCCTCTTGCTCTCCCAACAGGTGCTCCGCCCCATTTGGAAACCCTTGGTCGGCATGGGGCGTTGGATGGACAACAAACTCGCCAACCCCGCCGCAGAGATCAGCGTGGAAGACCTCGAACAGGCGTTGGAGTTGACCGACAACGCGGAGCGGTCTGAAGAAGAACAACGCATTCTGGAAGGCATCGTGAACTTCGGATCCAAGGACGCCAAACAAGTCATGACCCCCAGGACGGACATGCTGTCGTTCAGCATGGACGACACTTGGGAACACGTCAGGGCCACCATCGTCGCCTCCGGATTCAGCCGCATCCCGGTACACGGCGGCTCTGTCGACCAAATCCAAGGGGTGTTGCATGTGAAAGACCTGTTGCCTCGTCTCCAAGACGATGCCGTCGCGTGGACCGAAGTCCTGCGCGCCCCGATGTACATCCCAGAGAGCAAGAAAATAGACGACCTCTTGAGGGAATTCCAGGAGAAGAAAATCCACCTCGCCGTCGTGGTGGACGAGTATGGGGGCACCAGCGGCCTCGTGACGTTGGAGGATGTCCTGGAAGAAATTGTGGGAGAAATCGCCGACGAGTTCGACGAGGAAGACATCACCCATTCTGTGTTGGACGAATTCACCTACTTGATGGAGGCGAAAACGCCGTTGCTTGACGCGTACCGCATCCTGCAACTCGACGAAGAGGTGTGGGAAGCGGCCAAAGGCGAAAGCGACACCCTCGGCGGGTTCATGCTGGAACAGGCCGGACGCATGCTCAAGCGCGGCGAGTCCATTGAATTTGCAGGCACGGTGTTGCACGTCGACGCCCGCGACGCCCGGCGCATCCACCGCATCAAAGTGGTCTTGTCCCCGCACGCCGACGAGCCAACCTCAGATTCTGAAGCGTGAAGACCCGACCGAAAATTTGGCCCTGGATTGTGGCAATGGCGATTGTGATCGCCGCTGGGCTTTGGTGGATCAAACCTGAAGATGTCGGGGTGCCCAGGCCTTTCGGACACATCCGTATTGCCCTTCCCGACACGGCCACTTCCTCCTACACAACGCCTTGTGGGGGCCAGTTCCGCATCCCCAACCACGCCAAGGTGGAGCTGAGGAACCTGCCTGAGGAAGACGGTTGCTGGTTCAATGTGTCCTTCCCAAGGTTCAACGCCAAACTCCATTGCACCGAAGTGCCTGTCACGGATTTGGGGTCTTTGTTGCAGGACGCCCAGTCCCTGGTGTTTGGCCACGAGGTGGCCGCCACCGGCATCCGACGTCAGGCCTTGGACCTTCCTTCCAAAAGCGGCATGCTCTATGCCCTGGAAGGACCTGTGGCCACCCCCTTGCAGTTCTTCGTGACCGACAGCGTCGACCACTTCATGCGGGGGTCGCTGTATTTCAGCCACAAGCCCAACCCGGACAGCGTGGCGCCCGTTCTTGAGCGGCTCGAGACCGACGTCCGAATCATGATGGAAAGCATGCAATGGCCATGAGCACTTGGATTCTTGAAGTGGGCAACTCCCGGGCCAAATGGGCGCAATTTTCAGCAGATGCGTCCCCCCACGACGATCCGCTCTCTGTGCAAGTGCGCCCACTGAAGGGAAATCTGCCCGACTCCTCCGCAAAAACCTGGGCGCAGGACATCGCCACGGGAGACCACGTGGTGGTCACCGGATCTGGCAAACTGGAACCCTGGGTCGAGGCGCTTCGCCCGACCAGGGTGTTCCGCCCAGGCGACGCCATCCCCCTTCTCACGAACGTGACGGAACCTGGCAAGCTGGGGCTGGACCGCGTTGCGAACGCATGGGCCGTGGCCTCAGGCTGCGTGCCCGAGGCCGACCCGTCCATGTCCTGGTTGGTGGTGGATGCGGGCACGTGCGTGACCGTGGACCTTGTGTGCGGGGGACGTCACATGGGAGGTTCCATCGCGCCGGGCATTCGAATGCGACTTCAAGCCATGCACGAGCACACCCACGCACTGCCTTCGATCCAGGACCCCGTGTCAGCGCTGGCCGACATGCCCATCGTGGGCACCGACACCAGGGGCGCCATGGTCTCCGGGGCCTTGCACAGCCTCGACGCTGAGTTGACGGGGACGTGGATGCGCTTGAAGGACGAGTTCCCAAATCTTGGCATCATTCTGACCGGCGGAGACGCCCAGCACTTGCAACTCCGTGCGGTCTCCCCGAGATTCGCGGACGCAAATTTGACCCTGAAGGGCCACCATGCATTGCACAAACACCTCCATGACACGCACTGAATCCCAGCTTGTTTCCCTGTTGCGCTGGGCCTTGGGAAGCGCCTGCATGTGGGGGATGGCCCTCGGCATGTGGGGGCAAGAGACTGACTTCAGCCCGTACGCCCGTTTCGGGTTGGGCACGCACCAAGGGTTGTTGAGCCCAGGGCTCGCGAGCACGGTCGGCCTGGTTTCGGTGACACCTGACAACGTCTTTTTGCACGCCGACCAACCAGCTTCGGCTGCAGGATTGGCCAACCCGACCTTCCAGGTGTCGGCGCACAGCCAACGGATGCACCTCAGCGAGGGCGAACGCACGTCCAACGCTTGGACCGGCGGCCCCGGCAACATGGGGTTGGTGGTGAAAAAACCCCGTTCGAACAGTGCTTTGAGCTTGGGCCTGACCCCATTGACGTCCAAGGCATTTTCTGTCCAACGCGTGGCGGAGGACAGCCTGGTTGGGAACTTGCTTGAGCGCTACGAAGGGACCGGAGGTGTGGCCCGTGCCCACGCAGGATTGAGTCACGGATGGCGTGGCAAGACGTGGATCCAAGCTGGCGCAGACAGCGTGTTGGTGACCCACCGTGGCTTGGACGCGGGGGCGCAAGTGGACCACTGGTTCGGGGACGCCCGCCAAATCTCCACCCTCGACTTGGAGGATGCCTCCTTCAGGGACGTACAGACCGTCACCTCCTTCCGCCACCGCGCAGCAGGTTGGATTCTCGGGGCCCAGGGGTTCCAAGTGCTTCAGGCGAAATACGACGAGAACAAGCAATTCAAGGGCAGTTGGGTGATGCGGTTTGGCGGCACGTACAGCCCGGCCAGGACGCTCAACACCGACTACGAGCGCCTCGTGCAGTCCACCTTGCCCCTGGGCGGCGTGACCACGGGCATCGACACCACGAGCTTCGAACAATCTGAGCGCTCGGGCACCGTGCCCCAGAAATGGACGCTGGGTGGGGGCATCCAACGCGACGGCGCCAAAGGAAATCGCCTCGGCATCTTCGTGGACGTGCACGGCCAATGCTGGTCGGAAGCCAACGCCACGTTGGGGCACCTGATGGACGGGGCGGGCTCTTGGGGCGACGCGAGGTCCAAGTCGCTGGCGGTGGTTTGGACCCCTGCGAGAAAACCCGGAAAGGTCAACCGCCCGACCTACCGCATGGGCATCAACACCTCCACGTTGCCTTTGCGCATTTCCACGCAATACGGGGCTGCCCCTGTGGCGTTGGAAGAATGGCGGGTGAGTGCCGGCGTCAACAAGCCCCTGTCCGGAAGCCGCAGCGCGAGCCAATTGCACTTTGGCATGGACTTTGGCAGTCGGTACACTGAACTCGAAACCCTACACACTGAAACCAACCTCCGCATCCATGTGGGCGTCACCTTGACCCCCTTCGTGAAGAACCTTTGGCTGACGCCTCGGTTGTACGATTGATGCACACGAACCTGCACAACCTCAGACCATGAAACTCTCTTCCATCCTTTTGTCCGCGGGCTTGATGCTGTTGGCCCCTTTGGCCTCCCAAGCTCAAAACGACAGCAAATACGGTGAAACCGAGGAGCAGCAGCTGCTCTGCAAAGAAGCCTTGAGCGTCTACAAGTCGTACAAGAAGCAGAAGAACTACGACGAGGCCTACATCCAATGGCGGAAGGCGTGTGAAGTCTGCCCGGAGACCGCCAGCGAAGGGTTGTACGCAGACGGCACGTCGTTCATCGGCAAGGAGCTCAAAAAGGTGGATGCCGAGGATCCTCGTCACGCCGTGCTCGTCGACAGCTTGATGTACCTGCACGACAAGCGAATGGAGCTGTACCCCAGCACCAAGCGCAGCCCCAACAACCGATGTGAGGTGCTCGGACGCAAGGCCACCGATTTCTACAAATACAACAAGGACGCCCACCAAGAGGCGTACACCATGTTCAAGGAAAGCTTGGACTGCTTGGGTGCCGAGGCATCTGCCACCACGTTGTACCAATACTACACGGCCAGCTTTTACACCATGAAGCGGTCGTTGAAAGGCGACACCTTGGCCCAAAACAACATGCGGGCCCAGATGCTCACCGACTACCTGACCCTCGTCGACTACATCGAGACTGGTGTGGCGCGCGCGACCGAAGCGGGCAAGGAGCGTGACTTGAAGCGTTACGAGAAGGCCAAGAAAAACATCGAAACCGTCTTCGTGGCCATCGCAGATTGCGACGACATGGTGCCTGTGCTCGCGACAGCCGTGGCTGCAGATTCCAGCAACATGGAATTGAAGCAAAAGGTCTTGCGCTTGTTGAACAAGAAAGAGTGCACCGACAACGACCTCTTCTTGCCTGTGGCCACGTCGGTCTACAGCGTGGAACCCTCTGCACCGGCGGCCTTCGCCATCGGCATCGGCTTTGCCAAGTCCAGCCAGCTCGACTCGAGCTTTGCGTACATGGAAGACGCCGTGGAGCGTTGTGGCGATTGCAGCGACAAATTGACCTACCTCTTGAAGACAGGTCAAATCGCCAGCGCCTTGGGACGCAGCACCACAGCCAAGTCTTACGCCCGCAAGGTGTTGGACCTCGACGCTGAAAACGGCGACGCGTACATGCTCATCGGAGATGCCATTGCCGGAAGCTCCAGTGCATGCAACGACGGCGCCTTGGGCAGCCGCTCTGTGTACTGGGTGGCCAGCGACTACTACGCCAGGGCCAAGCGCTTGAACGAAGAACTCGCTGAAAAGGCGGGCAAGAAGATGGCCAACATGGCGAAGCAATTCCCGACGGTGGACGACATCTTCACCTACGGCAAGCAGGCGGGCGGTTCCTTCACGGTGCCCTCCAAGCCAGGTTGCCCATGTTCAGGTGAAACCACCACCATCCGGGTACGCTGAGGGACATGTCCCTGACCTCAAAACCGACAACCAGCCGTCCAGCCCTGTGGGCTCGGGCGGCTGTTGTGTTCTTGGGGGTGGGCGCGTGGATGGGATGCCACTCCAAATTGGATCGCGATTCTTCGGGCGAAGCGACGGAGACAGGGTCGTCCGACATCCTCCGAGAAGGTGCCCCCATCCAAGTTGTGGAGCATGGCTATTTCGAATACACTGAACGGGGAAAGCTGGTTCAAGCCCTGGAAGCCAACAGACTTGAACGTTGGGACAACCCCGAAGGCGAAGGGAAAAGCAACCAAGAAAACGCACCCCTGTGGCAGGTGTCGGAAGGATTCACCCTCTTCATTGGCGGCAACAGAGACCGCCACGCCGCAACCCTTCAAGCCGACCGCGGCACGTACAACGACCAAGCTGGCCGCTTGGAAGCGTGGGACAACGTCGTGCTGGTGAACAACAAAGGTGAACGACTCGAAACCGAACACCTGGTGTGGTCGCACGATTCCGACCTGGTCTACACCAAGCGCCCTGTCTCCATCGAAACCGCCCAAGGCTTGCTGCGGGGCCGAGGTCTTCGGTCCGACAGCCGGTTTGAGCGTTACGAAATCTTGAACCCCACGGGGTCATTCGAAGTCGGGGATTGACTTTCCTCCTGTTGCCCGACATTCGCGTCATGTCCGATTCTCAACCCGTCGAACAAACCCTTCCTTACAAAACGGCCCGCGCCGCCGAGTGGTTCTGGCTTGTGGCCTCCATCGCGGGCACGCTCTACGTCGGCTGGCTTTGGATGAGCGCGGACACGCCGGCTTGGTCCATGGGGCTGTTTCCCTGCATTTCGTGGCTTTGGTACGGCGTTCGACGAATCTTCCGATTGCGCATGACGTCGTCCAATTGACGTCGGTCGTATCTTTCCTTTCATGGACCCTGACCCTTCGAGTTCGATCCTGATTCTGGTGCTGTCGCTGTTCGCGTCGGCGTTCTTCTCAGGGATGGAAATGGCGTTTGTGGCTTCGAGCCGGCTCCAGACTGAACTCGACGCCACCCAAAGCTGGCGTGGCCGGGTGGTCGCCTTTCTGAATGCACGTCCCCAGCTCTTCATCGCTTCCATGCTGGTGGGCAACAACCTTGCCCTCGTGCTCTGTGGCATCGAATCGGGGTCTCTTGTGGGCGAGTGGGTGTTCGGCGTGTCGGATTGGCAAAGCGCCCCACAGCCCTTGTTCGTCCTGGCCACCCAGACCCTCGTGACCACCTCCGTGGTGCTCGTGTTGGCCGAGTTCATTCCCAAGTCTTTGTTTCACGCCTCACCCAACGCTTGGCTGCGGAACTTGGCTTACCCGCTGCTCCTGATTTTCATCGTGCTTGCCCTGCCGGCTTGGCTCATCACCAAGCTCAGCCAAGGCCTGCTCAAGCCCTTCGTCCGCGGGAAGGAATCTCCAGAAGCTGAAACCCTCGGGGCCCAGGACTTGGACCACTTTTTGGAAACCCTCAGCGGCCGCATGGAGCCCGAGCAAGAGCTGGAACACGAATTGCAAATCTTGAAGAACGCTTTGGATCTGCCGAGCGTGCAAGCCCGAGACAGCATGGTGCCACGAAACGAGGTGCAAGGCGTGGAAATCGACACCAGCGTGGAGGCCTTGACGGCCACGTTCGCAGGAACTGGGTTTTCCAAGCTCGTGGTGTTCAAAGGCGACATGGACCACATCGTGGGGTACGTCCATGCGAAAGACCTCTTTGATTTGCCAGGATCTCTCAAAGAAATTCTGCTGCCGACGTTTGTCGTCCCTGAGGCCATGGCCGGCGACGAGCTGTTGCGTCAATTTTTGAAGCGCCGGAGACACCTGGCCGTCGTGGTGGACGAGTTTGGCGGAACGGCAGGCATCTTGACCATGGAGGACATTGTGGAAGAACTGCTTGGAGAAATCGACGACGAGCATGACTTGGTCGAAGACGATGTGGAACATGCGCTGGGTGACGGCGTTTGGCGCGTTCCGGCCCGTCGGGAAGTTCGGGCGCTGAACGAAACCCACGGGTGGGAATTGCCCGAGGCAAGCCATTACGACACCTTGGGCGGATTGCTTCTCCACCACGCAGAAGACATCCCGGAATCGGGCAGCGTTGTGGAGGTGGAAGGGCTTGAATTTGTGGTTCGTGAAGTGGAAGAAAACCGCATCCTTTGGGTGGAGTTCAAGCCTGCCAAAGACGCCTGAACCAACGTGGTTTCCAGTAAACTGGGAAACGTTATCTTCGCAATCCTTACAACTAGACTTTGAGACGATGGCAATGATTGAACAAATCCGCAACAGGCAAGGCTTGTTGCTCGGCATGATTGGCGTGGGCATGCTCGGCTTTTTGATCCCCTACGACGCAGTGCTCGCGTTGATGGGACAGGGCAACGCGCGTGACGTGGGAAGTGTGGGCGGCGAGAGCATTTCTGCCTTGGATTACCGCATGGAGCTCGACGAACGTCGTCGCCTCGGATTCTCCGGGGAGCAACTCCAGGACGAAGTGTGGGGCGACATCACTTCCAACATCGTGTTGGAAGACACTTACAACGAACTCGGCATTGAAGTGACCGACGCCGAGTTCCAAGAAATGCTGTTTGGCAGCCTCGATTCGCCTTACATGAGCCGCGCGTTCTACAGCAATGGGGAGAACAAGGCCATGTGGCAGCAAAACTTTGGCGCCATGTTGACCACCGACCAAGGCAAGGTCAACCTGTTGAGCTACAAGAAGCTCATCTTGGCCAAGCGCAAGAAAGAAAAGCTCGACGCCTTGATGGCCGACGCGGTGTACACCAACTCCATCGAAGGCAAGTACGAGCACATCAACGCCGAGCGCACCGCTGACATTCAGTACGTCGCGAAGTTGTACAAGAACATCCCCGACGGCGAGGTGAGCGTGAGCGACCGCGAAGTGAAGGCTTACTACAACGCACACAAGGGCGATCCACAGTACCAGCAAACCGAGGGTCGCGACATCAGCTACGTGAAGATCCCTGTGGGGGCCAGCGAGTCTGACATCCAAGCGATGGAAGCCGAGTTGGGCGCCGTGGCAGACGAGTGGAAAGGTGCCGAGGACGCAGAGGCGTTCGCCAAAGCAGCCAACGATGGGAAGGAAGACATCCGGAACTTGCGCCTCGCCCAAGTTGAACTCGACGTCAACGAGAGCAAGTTCTTCGAGGAGCCCGCCGGAACAGTCGTCGGCCCGTACACCAAGAACGGCATGATGTCCGTGGCCCAGGTGCTCGAGCGCACCATGGTCCCTGACGAAGCTGCCAAGTGCCGTCACATTTTGTTGACTGCGAAAGACGCCAAAGACGAAGCTGAAATGGCCGAGCTCGGACAGCGTGCAGACAGCCTGAAGCGGGTGCTCCGCAACGGTGGAGACTTTGACGATTTGGTCCAGCGCTTCAGCGGAGACCCTGGATCGAAGAGCACCGGTGGTGTCTACGATTTCTTCCCACGGGGCCGAATGGTCAAGCCATTTGAAGACTTCTGCTTCGACAAGCCCGTGGGCGCCATCGGCTGGGTGGAAACCACCTACGGGGTGCACCTTATTGAAGTGCTCGACCGCCGGAGCGAAGTGGAAGAAGTGCGTGTCGCTTACATCACTCGCAAAGTCGGCGCCTCTGCCACAACGGCGCGTGACGCGTACGCCCAAGCGAGCGAATTCGCCATCAACGCCACCGACAAGGAAAGCCTGATGGCCGCGGCCGCTGAAGCAGGCTATTCCACTGGGGAAGCCAACAGCATTGCCCCTGCCGCGCGCAGCATTGCCGGTGTCCGTGACGCCGCCGAAATCGTCGGCTGGACGTTCCGCAGCGAGCAAGGAGAAATCTCCAACCCCATTTTGACTTCAGACTTCTACATCGTGGCCCACGTGGACCAAATCACCGAAGCGGGAGAACCCACCTTGGAAGCCGTGGAAGAAGAGATGCGGACCGGAGCCATGAACCAGGCCAAGGGCGAATTGTACGCCGAAAAGATGGTGGGTGCCAACTTGGACGAAGTGGCTGCTGCGGTGGGTGAGACTGTGAAGACCGGACGCAACCTCAGCGTGAAGTTCCCAACTGTCCGCGGAAGCGGCGCTGGGGCAGAGCCCAAGGTGGCAGGCGCGGCCTTGTCCATCCCCATTGGCAACATGTCCAACGCCATCGTCGGCGAAGAAGGTGTGTGGGTCATCGCCCCACAAAAGGTCACCGAGGCCAGCAGCAAAGACAGCTACCTCGAAGAACAAAGCACCATCGCCACACGTGCCCGTGCCAACTTCCCGTTCACGGTGTTGAACGCCATGCAAAAGAAGGCGGACATCGACGACAACCGTCGTTCGGCGAACTGAGTCCAGAACCACCACGGACCCCGTCCGTTTTTAAGCAAGTCCTGCCTACTTGGCGGGGCTTGTTCGCGTTGCGCGGGATGGTCAGCTGCGCATGAGCAAACTCCCGTCCCCGTAGCTCAGGAAGCGGTACCCTTTGGCAAGCGCGTCGGCGTACATGTCTTTCCAGTCGCTTCCGCCCACAAACGCGGCCACCAAACAAAGCAGTGTGCTGCCCGGCTGGTGGAAATTGGTGATGAGTCCGTGCACCATGCGCACCTTGTAGCCTGGCACGATCATCAGTTGGGTTTCAAAGCTCAGCTGCCCCCCACGCCAAGGACCTTGCGCCAAGAGGTGGTCCAAAGCGTCCCGATCCGTCCAACCCCATTCGGCGCAAGCCATGCCG
Source organism: Flavobacteriales bacterium (assembly GCA_049627085.1). Taxonomy (GTDB): domain Bacteria; phylum Bacteroidota; class Bacteroidia; order Flavobacteriales_D; family Sanyastnellaceae; genus UBA11663. Next base: position 91,885 of record JBMZWX010000001.1, read on the forward strand.
AGCTCGCCGTAGGGTGCGCGTTGGGGGACCCTGTCCAGCCACTCGCCGTGCAGGCGATGGTGGGCGGCAAGCCAAAACAAACTCTCCAACGTGCGGAGGCTCGTCGTGCCGGTGGCCACGCGTTTGGATTGATCGACCATCACCTCCAGGCTTGACCTGCCCACCACGCAAAGCTCGGCGTGCATGACATGATCTTCCACGTCGCCTTCTGTGAGTGGCTTGAACGTGCCCGCCCCGACGTGGAGCGTCAAGCGGCCCAAGGGCAAGCCCACCGCCTCCAATTCAGCCAACAACGTGTCGTCAAAATGAAGGCCAGCCGTGGGCGCAGCCACGCTTCCAGGGGCCATGGCGAACACGGTTTGGTAATCTTCCTTGTCACCTTCGACGGCCGCCCTGCGCATGTACGGAGGGAGTGGCGTCTTGCCAAGGTCTTCAAGCACCTCCGCAAACGTGGCGTCCGAATCCCAGTCCAACCGCACCGTCCAAGTTCCATCCTCTCCACGCGTTTCTCGCTCGATGGTCATGTGCGTTGCGGTGCCGGTCACAGAAGCTTGGCCATCCGTCCAGCGTTTGGCGTTCCGGACCATCGCCTTCCAGCGGCAAGGTTCCGAGCTCGTGAGCACCGACTCCATGGGCGCCGACTCGGGAGACAACAGGAACACTTCCAGCCCTCCTCCCGTGGTTTTTGTGGCCAAAATCCTGGCGTGCAACACCTTGGTGTCGTTGGCCCACAGGCCGTCGACCCCTTCACGCTGAAGCAGGTCGGGCAGCGCCTCGAACGTGTGGTGCCACACCTCACCCTCGCTGGTGCGAACGAGCATCTTGGCTGCCCTTCGCGGGTGCACCGGCTCCGTGGCGATGGCCTCCTCTGGCAACGGATATTGAAACTCCTCTGAATTCACCACCCAAAGGTACCCTCGGCGTATTTTCGTTGCATGAGCAATTATCTCATTGTGGGTGCGGCGGGGCAACTTGGCATCGAATTGATGCTGGCCCTGCAACAAAAACATGGCCCTGAGCGGGTGGTGTTGGCCGACATCCGGCCTGTGGACCACCCAGACGCCGCGCTGAGCACATTTGTTCAATGCGACGCCACAGACAAAGCGGCCATGGCCGACTTGGTGGATCGAGCCCAACCCGCCGAGATGTACATGCTGGTTGCCATGCTCTCCGCCAAGGGCGAAGCTGCCCCCCTTCAAGCGTGGGGACTGAACATGGACCCGTTGCTGCATGCGTTGGAATTGGCCAAAGACGGCCGCGTGGCCAAGGTGTTTTGGCCAAGCTCGATTGCGGTGTTTGGACCTGACGCCCCCAAGGACGCGACCCCGCAAGACACAGGACTCCGCCCCACCACCGTGTACGGGGTGTCGAAGGTGTCAGGGGAGTTGTGGTGCCAGTATTACCACCAGAAATACGGCGTGGACGTGCGCAGCCTGCGCTACCCCGGGTTGATTGGCTTCCGTTCCCAGCCCGGCGGCGGCACCACCGATTACGCTGTGGAAGCCTTCCACGCCGCAGTCGAAGGACGCCCCCTGCACTGCTACCTCGAGTCCACCGAAACCTTGCCGATGATGACCATGGAGGATGCCGTGCGCGCCACCTTGGAATTGATGGCCGCCGACGGCGATGCATTGAGCGTCAGGACGTCGTACAACCTTCAGGGATGCAGCTTCTCCCCTGCAGAACTCGTGGCTGAGTTGCACGCGCAGGGCGTGTCTTTGGACGTGCTCTATGCCCCGGACACCCGACAAGACATCGCGGCTTCTTGGCCCAACAGCCTGGACGACGCTGCGGCGCGAAGCGATTGGGGTTGGCAGGCCGCCCACGACACCCCCGGGCTGGTGCGTGCCATCTTGGAGGGACTTTCCCAACCTGCGGTTGGTTGAAAGGCCTGACTGCAGGGTGAATGACGTGCAGGGTTTGGTCTTTTCTTTGCATTTGAACACGAACCCCACGACATGGACGCCCTGCACATCGCCAACAGCCTGACCAGGCAAAAAGAACGCTTTGAGCCACTCAACCCGCCCTTCGTGGGCATGTACGTGTGCGGCCCGACGGTCTACAGCAACGTGCACTTGGGCAACGTGCGCACCTTTTTGACGTTCGACATTGTCTACCGGTACCTGCAGCATTTGGGCTTCAAAGTCCGCTACGTCCGAAACATCACGGACGTCGGACACCTGACCGGCGACACCGACGACGGGGAAGACAAGATTGGCAAGAAGGCGCGGCTGGAGAACCTCGAGCCCATGGAGGTGGTGCAGCAGTACACCAACGACTTCCACGACGTGATGAACGTCTTCAACATCCTGCGCCCCTCCATTGAGCCCACAGCCACAGGCCACATCGTGGAGCAAATCGAAGCGATCAAGCAAATCGTCGACAACGGCTACGCCTACGAGGTCAACGGCAGCGTGTACTTCAGCGTTCGCACCTTCAGCGAAGACCACCCCTACGGCGAATTGTCCGGACGGAAGATTGACGAACTCCTCAACTCCACCCGGGAACTGGACGGCCAAAGCGAAAAGCGCGACCCCCTGGACTTCGCGTTGTGGAAAGCCGCCGACGCCAGCCACCTCATGCAATGGCCTTCGCCTTGGGGCATGGGCTTCCCAGGCTGGCACCTCGAGTGCTCGGTGATGAGCACCAAATACCTCGGCGAGACCTTCGACATCCACGGCGGCGGCATGGACCTGAAGTTCCCCCACCACGAGTGCGAAATCGCCCAAAATGTGGCGTGCAACGGCGAAAGCCAGCCTGTGAAATACTGGATGCACGGCAACATGCTGACGGTCAATGGCCGAAAAATGGCGAAGTCCGAAGGCAACGGCTTCACCCCCGAAGAACTCATCACGGGCAACCACAAATTGCTGGAACAGGGCTACAGCCCCATGACCGTGCGCTTCTTCATGTTGATGGGGCACTACGCCAGCACGTTGGACTTCAGCAACGAAGCGCTTCAAGCGGCAGAAAAAGGACTGGCCAAGCTGGAAAAAGCGGTGGAGACCCTGGCCACGCTCGAGCCCTCCACAGGCGACGCCACGTACGATGTGCAGGCTTTCGCCGCCAAGTGCAGCGCGGCCATGAACGACGACTTCAACACCCCGATTCTCATCGCCACGTTGTTCGACGGTGTGAAAGCCGTGAACGGCGCGGCTGCAGGCCGTGTTGCGCTCTCGGCCGAGGACATCGCGTCGCTTCAGGGCACCTTCCAGGCCTTCCTCCGGAACGTGCTGGGGTTGGCCTCTGAAGCGAGCCAAACCCAATCGGAGGGCGGCGGCGACGAAGCAGGTGCATTGTTGGATTTGTTGGTGGACATGCGCACCGACGCCAAAACGAACAAGGACTGGGGAACGGCCGACAAAATCCGAGACGTCCTTGCCGCGCAAGGCATCACGATCCAGGACGGCAAAGACGGAAGCAGCTGGAGCCGTGGGTAAGTTGACCTTCGCGACGCCTTGGTTGGCGGGGTTGGCTTTGCTCGCATTCGCCTCGTGCGGCACCGATTCCGGGTCGAGCAACCCCCAAGCCCCCCAGAACCGCGCGGCGGAAAACATCGTGGCGCCTGAATTCAACGAAGACTCGGCATACGCCTATGTGGCCCAACAAGTCGCGTTTGGACCCCGGGTGCCCAACACCGAGACGCACGAGGAATGCGCAGCGTGGCTGGCCCGCGAGTTGGCCCGTCACGGCGCCCAAGTCACGGTGCAAGAAGGCCGGGCACGAGCCTTCGACGGGACCATCCTGAACATGAAAAACATCGTGGGCTCCTTCCACCCGGAGTCCCGCGACCGCGTGTTGCTCTTTGCCCATTGGGACACGCGCCCGTTTGCCGACAAAGACAGCCTGCGCCAACGAGAACCCATCGACGGGGCCAACGACGGGGCCTCTGGCGTCGGCGTGCTGCTGGAAATCGCGCGGCAACTGGGCCAAATTCCCGCCGACATCGGGGTGGACATCGCCTTCTTTGACGCAGAGGATTACGGCCGTCCTGAGTGGTTGCCCTCCTCCCAAAACGGGTACAAAGACTGGTGCTTGGGCAGCCAGTTTTGGGCAGCCAATCCACACCGTCCTGGGTACCGCGCCCGATTTGGCATCCTGCTTGACATGGTCGGGGCCCGCGACGCGGTGTTCCACCAAGAAGGCACAAGCCTGAGGCTGGCCCCGCACGTGGTGCGGAAGGTGTGGAAACGGGCTTCGGATTTGGGGTTTGGAGGGCGCTTTTCATCGCGCAGCACCCCGCAGACCATCGACGACAACCTGTTTGTGTCTGAACTCGCAGGCATCCCCAGCGCCAACATCGTCGATTACCGGATGAACGTCCGTCCCATGGGCTACGGGCCTTTCCACCACACCCACGCGGACAACATGGACATCATCGACCCCCAAACCCTCGATGTGGTCGGGACCACGGTGCTTTCTGTGGTTTACAATCCGTGATCAAATGATTCACGGCATGCTGTCAGAAACCGCCTGACAGCCCTTCCCTGCGCCTGTTGGACTCAAGTACCTTGGATGCCATGCTCCGAGGTCTGTTTTTGTCGTGGATCGCCCTCTCCCTGATGGCCTTGCCCCTGCACACGTGGGGCAATTCCGTCGACCTGGAGCGCGCCGACAGCCTTCGGCAATCGGGCAAGATGGTTCAAGCCCTGAGCTTGTATCGGAGACTGTCGACAGAAACGTTGACCGGTTGCGACTTCGCGAGAATCGAGGCAGGGATGGGCCACATCCAATGGAATGCGGGAAATGCCACGGAAGCGCGTCCCCACCTCATGGCCGCCTTCGCCCAATGCGGCACATGCCCGACATCCATTCGGACTTCTCTGGTGTTGGACGTCGCGCACCACTTGCTCTCGAGCGGTTGGACGTCAGACGCCATCGACTTGCTTGAGAAAGAACTGGAATGGGGACCTCATGCCCCGGCCTTGAACGACGTCCAACTGTCCCTCGCCAAATTGCACTTTGCCGAAGGGCATTGGCAGCGCACGTGGGAGATGGCCGCGCAAACCCAGGGACCCGAAGCGGCTGGAATTGCGTTGCAAGCCGGGGCCATGCTGGGCAAGGCCCTGGACGAATTGCCCCTGGACGAGTTCATCCGCCAGGCCAAACCTTCCCAGCGCCGCGTGGTCACCGACGAGTTGAACCACCTGCACACCTTGCTCACCGGCGAAGGCCGCCACGCCGAGGCCTTGGTGTTGTCGCGAAAAATCAACTCCCTCACGGACCCCATCGCCGACCCCACAGCGTGGACCTTGTCTCAGCTCAACGTGGCCCGTTCTGCAGAGCTGGCCAACAAGCCCCTTGAAGCGCTGCTGGCCTTTCACGAAGCAGGAAGGACAGCCGAGCAGTTGGACGACCTCGGCCTGAGGGCGCGTGTGGCACGGACCCAGGCGCGCTTCGAAGAGTCGCGCGGCGCCACAGCGTCGGCTTTGAGGCACTTGAATTTGGCGGACAGCCTCACCCTTGCCATGCTGAACGCCACCAAGGCGTCCAAGGAAGCCAAGACCTTTGAAACCCATGCCGTCCTCCCCCAGGACCCCTTTGAACTGGCGGCGGCCGAGGCCATGGCCTCCGGCACCAACCCAGGCGCGTGGCCCTTTGCCTGCGCACTCATCCTGCTGGGGCTTTTGGCCGCCGGAATGCGGGCGAACGAACTGAAGCGCACCTTGCGCCGCGAGCGTGTCCGCTCCCTCCGAATGCAGCGGATGATCCAACCCCAAGACGCCTTGAATGGCGCCGTCTCGGCAGACCTGGCCGTGAATGCAGAGGGTGGCGTGGAAGAAATCCTGACACGGCCCAACCGATTGGACTTCGAGGACATCATCGCGTCCTTGGAAATGGACCACGGCACAGACGTGGAATGGGAATTGCAGGGCAACGCTGAAGGGCAGTCCGCGCCTGAAGGGCTGCTTTCCTTGCTCTCCGTCACCGTGAAGCGGTTGTTGGCGCACAAGCCCAAAGACGCGTCCATCCAAGGGGTCATTCGCAACGACTGGCATGGCATCCACGTGGAATTGGACGGCCCAGATTCACCGTCCACCCAGGAACTTCAGCGCATGTTTGCGGGAGGGGAGCACAGCTCGACTTGGAACCCCGTGTTGGTGCAGATTGAAAAGTTGGCCGGCCGGTTCACGGTCGAGAAGAAGGCCACGGGCGAATTGGCGCTGACCTTCCTCCTTCCCCACACCGACGATCAGCGCTCTCCGGCGAACTGATCGAGGAAACGGTGGTCGTTCTCGAAGAAATGGCGCAGGTCGCCAATTTGGTAGCGCAGCATGGTGATGCGCTCGATCCCCATGCCAAAGGCGAAACCACTGTACACGTTGGGGTCGATGCCGTTGGCCTCCAGCACGTTGGGGTCAACCATGCCGCAGCCCAAAATTTCGAGCCAGCCCGTTCCCTTCGTGATGCGCTTGTCCACCTCTGTCTTCAATCCCCAGTAGACGTCCACCTCCGCGCTGGGCTCGGTGAATGGGAAGTACGAAGGACGCAGGCGGATGTCGGTGTCTGGCCCGAAGAAGCACCGCGCGAAATGCAGCAGGGTTTGTTTCAAATCGGCGAACGAGACGTCCTTGTCGATGTAGAGGCCTTCGATTTGGTGGAACATGCAGTGCGCGCGCGCCGAAATGGCTTCGTTGCGGAACACACGTCCCGGCATGATCAACCGCATGGGCGGCTCGCGCTTTTCCATCTCACGCACCTGGACAGAGCTGGTGTGGGTGCGCAACAACACGTCTGGATTGCGCTCCACGAAGAACGTGTCCTGCATGTCGCGGGCCGGGTGCTCTGGCGGGAAGTTCAGGCCGCTGAACACGTGCCAGTCGTCCTCGATTTCAGGGCCTTCCGCCACAGCGAATCCCATGTTCTGGAAGATGTCGACGATTTCGCGGCGGACCACTTGCAAAGGGTGGTGGGTGCCCAAGGGCACACCTCCGGAAGGGCGCGTGGCGTCGAGGCCGGAAGCCTTGACGTTGGACCCGCCAGCCGTCGACGCGGCTTTCACCTTGTCCTCGACGGCCTGCTTCAGCGCGTTGAGCATCGGGCCCAGCTCTCGCTTTTGGTCCCCCGGCACCTCCTTGAAGGCGGCCATGAGGTCCTTCATTTTGCCTTTTCGGCCCAGGTAGGCGACGCGGAACGCCTCCACCTCGTCCGCGCCAGAAAACTCTGCCGCGGCCACTTCAGCCATCAACTGCCCAATGCGGTCCTTCATGGAATCCTCAGTTCAAACGCGTCATGCTCATCACCACATCTTCCACAGGGCGGTCGCCTCGGCGGCGGTCCGTTTCCACTGCGGCGATGCTGTCGATGATGCTCAACCCTTCCACGACGTACCCAAAGACGGTGTACTGCATGTCCAAGAAGGGCGTGCCGCCCAACCGTTGGTAAGCTTCTCGGGATTCCGCGGAGTAGACGAACTGGCCATTCTCCACGTTTTGCAATCCGTTGCCGTACTCGTTGGCGAAGTTGGCGATGCGACCCTCAATGCCGGACATCTCCACCTCGCTGAACGGACGACCTTGCACCAAGTAAAACTGGCTTCCAGAGCTGCGCTTTTCAGGGTTGATGTTGTCGCCCTGACGTGCCGCCGCGAGCGCCCCCTTGATGTGCAAGTGGTCGGGGCGAATTTCTGCTTCGATGGTGTAACCAGGACCTCCGCTTCCAAGTCTCGCGTTTTCCGAGGCGCCCTTGCTCTGGGGGTCGCCTCCCTGCACCATGAATTCCTTGATGACGCGGTGGAACAACAAGCTGTCGTAGAACCCTTCCTCCACCAACTTGACAAAATTGTCGCGGTGTTGCGGCGTGGAATCGCTCAGTTGCACGACCATCGGCCCAAAACGGGTGTCGATTTGCACCTTCACGGGAGCGGTGGGTGCCGCTTGGCTGGTTGCCGCAGAATCGCAGCCGGACGCCGACATGAACAAGAGGGCCACCGCAGTCAACAACGTCGCGGTGAAGAAGGTGGAATTGGACAAACGCATTTGTGCTTTTTTCATCATCTTTGAGGTCTGACGGACAAAGTTAGACCCTGCCCTGACAAGAAGAAGACCATGATTCGCATTTTCTCCACCGCCCTCGCTGCCGCTTCCATCCTCCTCATGGCCGGATGCTATGAAATGGATGAAACCATCGCCAACGTGTACGTCGTGCGCATGGAAGGGGGAGAAGAAGTGCCCGTGTCCGACGCCTCAGTCCGGTTGTTTGCGTTGGGGTCCTTGGACGAAGATTTCGTGGGTGAGCCCCGCTTCGACACCACGCAGGTGACGTCCAACGAAGGGTTCACGTCCTTCAACTTCTCCCCTTACTACGTGGCGGGACAAGCTGGGTTTGCGGTGCTCGACGTAGAATGCACCAAGGGGGCGTTGAGCGGCACCGGCCTCATCAAGATTGAAGAAATGATGACCAACGAAACCACGGTCATCATGGAGTGACCTCGGTCAGTCCACCCCTTTGTTCTCCTCCACCTCCCTTCCGATCCACGCGGCGAAGTAGTCCAACAGGGCCCGCTTCATCATGGTCTCTTGTTCCGCCGGGCTCAGCGCTGGCAGAGGGTCGCCTGCGGTGAAATGAGGCCATCCGTCCTCGTCCTCCCCCTCGCGCACGTAGTGGCCCAGTGGCTCCAGCAACGTGCACACGCCCACGTGCATCAGATCCATCTTCTCGTCCTTCTTGTACCTGCGTGCGCCCTGGCCAGCTTCCTGCAACCCCACGGCGAACACCATGGTGGTCACGTCCGGTTCTTCTCCGAATCGGTCCGTCATTTTGGCGACCAGCGTGTTCCAGTCTTTTTCGAATGCGTAATCCATGGGCGATGCAAAGGTTTGCAAGGGGCACAAAAAAAGCCACGTTTGACCGTGGCTTTCTGTCGGGATGACTGGACTTGAACCAGCGACCACACGTCCCCCAGACGCGTACTCTACCAACTGAGCTACATCCCGATGGAGGGGTGCAAATGTAGGCGTTTTTCTCCCACTGAAAAAAGGGCTTGACAAAGTAGATTTGCAGAAGGCCATTTGGCCGGAATCAACCGCATCCCATGAAAATTTCTGCCAGCTGGCTCCGAGAGTTGTTCCCACACGACGTGGATGTCCAACAAGCCGCCCAAGTCTTGACCGCCACCGGGTTGGAAGTGGAAGGTGTGGACCACGTCGAAGCTGTTCCTGGCGGGTTGCGCGGTGTGGTTGTCGGCCACGTCACAGAAGTGGTGCAACACCCCAACGCCGACCGCCTGCGCATTTGCACAGTGGACGTCGGGCACGAGGACGGTCCCTTGAGCATCGTGTGTGGCGCGTCCAACGTCGCGGAAGGCCAAAAAGTGCCCGTGGCCACCGTCGGCACAACCCTCCATCCCACAGGCGGTGAGCCATTCAAAATCAAAAAAGGCAAGATCCGTGGCGAAGTGTCCTTGGGCATGATTTGTGCCGAGGACGAGTTGGGCCTTGGCTCAGGGCACGACGGCATCATGGTGTTGGCCCCAGACTCCCCCGTGGGGGCAGACATGGCCCAAGTGGTGGGCCTCGAAGGGGACGACGTCATCGAAATCGGACTGACCCCCAACCGAAACGACGCCATGGGCCATTGGGGCGTGGCGCGGGACCTCCGGGCCGGGTTGCTGCACGGCACCGTGGAAGGCATCGGCCCCATGTCCACAGACGACCTCGTGTTGCCTGCGTGCAGCGATTTGAATGCCGCCTTGAAGGAATCCACGTCCGTGTCGTTGTCCGTGGAGTCGAGCGAAGATTGCCCCCACTACCTGGCCGTGGAACTGCACAACGTTCAGGTGGGTCCCAGCCCAGACTGGGCCCAAAAGCGGTTGCGCGCCATCGGCGTCCAACCCCTGAACAACGTGGTGGACGCGACCAATTTGGTGTTGCACGAATTCGGCAACCCCTTGCATGCCTTTGACCTCGACAAGATCGGCGGAGGCCAAATCGTGGTCCGCAAGGCCACCCAAGGCGAGCCTTTCACCACCCTCGACGGCGAACGCCGCGAGCTCGACGCCAAAGACCTCGTCATCGGCGACGCTGCAGAACCCATGTGCCTCGCCGGCGTCTACGGCGGCTTGGACAGCGGGGTGTCAGAAAGCACGACCAAAGTGATCCTCGAAGCGGCCTGGTTCAACCCGGTGACCGTGCGCAAGAGCGCCAAGCGCCACACGCTTAGCACAGACGCGAGCTTCCGGTTTGAACGCGGCGTCGACCCCAACACCGTGCGCTTGGCTGCGGAACGTTGCGCCCAACTCTTGACGGAATGGGCTGGGGCGCACGTGGTCGCGGCCACAGAACAGGCGTGCACGGCGATCGTCCAAGACGCGCAAGTGGACCTTGACTTGGGTTGGCTCGGGCGCTTTTTGGGCACCGACATCGCAGAAGACCGGTTGAAGTCCATCCTGGACGCGCTGGACATCGCGATCACCAAAGAACAAGGGGCAACTTGGACGTTGACCGTTCCCGCATACCGCAGCGACGTGACCCGACCGGCGGACGTCGCGGAAGAGATTTTGCGCATCCACGGATTTGACCACGTTCCGTTGCCGACCCGCATGACGGGGACGCTGGAGGTGCCCGCCAAGCCGAACCGCGAAGACGTGTTGTTCGGGTGGCGCGAGCTGTTGGTCAGCCAAGGGTTCACGGAAATCATGTCCAACTCCTTGACCAAGGCCAAGTACGCCGAGCTCGTCAAGGACCGCGACCTGGACCCTGAAGCGTCGGTCCACATGCTCAACCCTTTGAGCTCCGATTTGGGGGCCATGCGCCAAAGCCTGCTGTTCCAAGGCCTCGAAGCCGTGGCGCGCAACAGCAAGCACAAGCAACCCGACCTGCGCTTGTTCGAATTTGGTCGGACCTACACCCAGCGTGACGTGACCGACGAAGACGGCACGGTGCGCAAGGCTTACGACGAGAAGGAGCACCTCAGCCTGTGGGTGACCGGAAGGGACAAGCCCGAAACCTGGAATGCGCCCAAAGGCAAGGACGGTCAGGCCGACATGTTCACGCTGAAACACGCCGTGGAGTCGTTGCTGGCGAAGGTGGGCTTGAACGTCTTCTCCGAAGCCGAAGTGGACACCGACGGACTGTTGGCGGAAGGCATCGTGCTTCGTCATGCGAACGGCCAAGAGGTCGGACGCTGGGGCTTGGTCCAGCCTTCCGTGGCCCTGGCGTGCGAGGTGGATGTGCCCGTGTTTTGGGCCGACTTCGACGTTGCCAAATTGTGGAAGGCGGTGAAGAAGCGCCGGGTGAAGGCGCACGACCTGGCGCGGTTCCCCGCGGTGCGTCGCGACTTGGCCGTGGTGGTGTCCAAGTCTGTGGCTTACGAAACCCTCAAAGTGGCGGCGGAAAAGGCCGAGCGCAAACTGCTCAAAGGCGTCGAGTTGTTCGACGTCTACGAGGGCAAAGGGCTCGAAGAAGGCGAGAAGAGCTACGCGATGGCCTTCACCTTGCAAAACCCCGACGCCACGCTGAACGACAAGCAAATCGATTCTGCGATGTCTCGAATCTTGAAGGCCCTTGAATCGGCTGGCGCCCGCCTGCGTTGATTTTTGACCATGGCGAAGACCCGACCCATTCTGACACCTCCTGTGCAGGTGTCTCACCTGTACTACAGGCTGACCCGCGTGCTGGTCTGGAGCGGCATCACCCGTTACTTCCGCATCCGCGGCCTCGACGGTTTCGACACCCTGCCCAAGCCAGGCACGCCGGCCATCTTCATCAGCAACCACCAGAACGGCATGATGGACCCCATGCCCATCTGCGCGTTCATCCCGCAACAAATGCACTATTTGACGCGGGCCGACGTGTTTTGGAACCCCGTGTTCAGGCACTTTCTCTACGGCTACAACCAAATGCCGGTGTACCGCCAGCGCGACCGGCTGACGGACTTGCGCCACCGCAACGACATCATCTTTGACGTGTGCGTGGACCGCATGGAGGCAGGCGCCGCGATGGCCCTTTTTCCGGAGGGCAACCACAACCCCTTCCCCTCCCTTCGCCCCCTGAAAGGCGGGTTGGCGGAAATGGTGGCTCGTGGGGCACCCAAGCACGACAGCCTTCGCGACATCCAGCTGATCCCCATTGGATTGGATTACGAACACTATGCCGATTGGCGTCGACAGCTGCGCGTGCGGGCCGGGGAACCCATCCCCTACGCCGATTGTCTGAATGACGATGGCACCATGGACAAAGCGGCTTTCCACGAACGGGTGGCCACGGCCATGAAGAAAGTCATGGTGGACATCCAACCGGCAGAGGCCCAACACGTGTTCCACGACGGGTTGCGCGCCAAGCGCACGACAGAACGTGACGCCCAAGAATGGGCATCCATCCCCGCCACGCTCGAAGGGTGGCGCAAGCGATGGGAAGAAGACCCTGCTTGGGCCACGCGCGTGACCGAAGCGCATCAAGCCTGGCAAGATGCCCACCAAGCCCATCCAGCCCCGGGACGCCCTGAAGCCTGGGGACAGGGACCTGAAGACGTCCGTGTGCGCCGTGCGTGGGTGCGGGTGTTGGACCCCTTTGCCCGCCTCGCCCAACTGCCCACCTGGCCCATTGCCGCGTTGATTCGGCAGCGGGTGAAGAAAAAAGTGCGCAAGCTGGAATTTGTCTCCACCATGCGCATGGGCTTTGCGATGGTGTTGTTCCCCATTGTGTGGTTGATCGAATCGGCGGTGGCTGGCGCCTTGGCCCCAGACGGATGGGGTGTGGTGGCCGCGGCGGGCATGTGGGTTTGGGGGAACGTGGGCTCCCGGCTGTTCGGCCGGTTCAACGACGCCATGCACACTTTGCGAGATGCAGAGGACGGCCACGCGTTTTGGCACGACGCCAAACACAGCGCCGCTCGCGACGCGTGGAAGAACTACCTCGATGCGCTGAAATGAGCGAAAATCCGCGGAAGGTGTTGCATCTTCGTGAACAACCACGCTTCACATGCCGTTAACTCCAGCACAACATAGCCCTGACGAACTTCGGGCCATGGGCAAGCAACGCATCCTCCTCGTCGACGATGAACCGGACATCCTGGAATTCATCGAATACAATTTGGTGAACGAAGGCTACGACGTCCACACCGCCGGCAACGGTCGAGTCGGCGTGGAGATGGCCAAGAAGTTGTTGCCCGATCTGGTGCTTTTGGACGTCATGATGCCCGAGATGGATGGGATGGAGGCGTGTGCGGAAATCCGTGAGCATGGCCCATTGGCCCAAACCGTGGTGGCTTTCCTGACCGCCCGAGGCGAAGACTACAGCCAAATCGCGGGCTTCGAAGCTGGAGCCGACGACTACATCTTGAAGCCCATCAAGCCCAAGGTCTTGGTGTCACGCGTCCAAGCCTTGCTTCGCCGGAAGAAGAACTCCGGATACGTGGGCGGCAACTACGACGGCACGGGCCTCATGATCGACCCCGAACGATACGTGGTGATGCACCAGGGCCAAGAATTGAATTTGCCCAAGAAGGAATTTGAGTTGTTGAGCCTCTTGGCATCCCAGCCAGGCAAGGTGTTCAGCCGGGAGAAGATCCTCGCCAGCGTGTGGGGCACCGACGTGGTGGTGGGCGACCGCACCATCGACGTGCACATCCGCAAGCTTCGGGAAAAACTCGGAGACGAGTACTTCAAGACGGTCAAGGGGGTCGGGTACAAATTCGTCGGCTGATGGCCGGCAAGACCCCAAGGGCGGTGGCCGTGCAGGCGGCCGTGACTGCAGGCCTGACCTCGTTGGCCGCGACGGCGTTGGCCACCCAGTTCGCTTCGGGCAAAGTGCACTTCGCCATGTCCTTGGCGTCAGGCGCAGTGGTCGGGGCGGTGTGTTTTCTTTTGGTCTACAGGCAGCTCGGACTGTACATCCAAGATCGGGTGCGCATCATCTACAAGACCATCCGGCGCTTGAAGGGCTCCACCAGCCACGTGCACTTGGACATGGGCCAGGACATTGTCGAGCAGGTCAACCGCGATGTGATGACCTGGGCCGACAGCCAAATCGAAGAAATCACCACGCTGAGGGAAGCGGACACCTTCCGAAAAGAGTTCATCGGAAACCTCGCCCACGAGCTGAAGACCCCGATTTTCAACATCCAGGGATTCATCCTAACGTTGCTCGAAGGCGGGTTGAACGACCCAGAGATCAACCGCAAGTTCCTGCTCAAGGCCGCGAAGAATGTCGACAGGATGGCGGGCTTGCTGGAAGATTTGGACGTCATCACCAAGATGGAATCGGGCACGCTGGACATCGAGTTGGTGCCCTTCGATTTGCTGGAAATCATCCGCGAAACGATGGAGAGCCTCGAGCCCAAGGCGAGGCGGAGCGAGATTGACTTGAGGCTGAAAAAGGGGTTTGACGCGTCCCAAATCATGGTGAAAGGGGACTCGGCCAAGATCGTCCAAGTCCTCACCAACCTCATCGTCAACTCGATCAACTACGGCTCGGAGGAAGGGCACACGGAGATCCGGTACTACGACGCGGACGACGCGATTTTGGTGGAAGTGGCCGACAACGGCATCGGCATCAGCGAGTCTCACCTCGCCCGAGTGTTTGAGCGGTTTTACCGCGTGGACAAATCTCGCAGCCGGCACGCAGGAGGTTCTGGGCTGGGGCTGGCCATTGTCAAGCACATCCTGGAATCCCACGGCCAAACCATCAGCGTGCGCAGCACCGAAGGCGAAGGGTCAACCTTCAGCTTCACGTTGGAGAAGGCCTGACCCGGCCCCATTCACAAAGGGGTTTCCCTGCTTTTCATCCCCCACCGTCGTGGGTCCGCCGTGACCTGGCCACACCACCATGGATTCAGGCAGGGTGAAGATTTGGGCTTCGATGCTTTGGGCCAGGGCCGCGGGGTCGCAACCTGGCAAGTCCGTTCGCCCTATGCTGCCCCGGAACAACACGTCCCCGCCCAACGTCCACCCTCCACGGTGGCACACGAACGCCACGTGACCTGGGGCGTGGCCCGGCACAAACCTCACCTCCAACTCCACTTGGCCACATGCGACGGTGTCGCCATGCGCAAGGTCCAACGTGACCTCCGGCACAGGGTCCATCCGGACCCCGTAGACTTCAGCGACCCGGGGCGCCTGCTCGTAGGTCTCGCCGTCCGCAGGGTGCAGCCTCGGGACAAGCCCGTAGGTGTCCTTCATCCAAGCGCATCCCATGACGTGGTCCAAATGGGCATGGGTCAACAACACCTGGACGGGCTTGGCGTCGAGGCGGTCGCAGAGGTCCTGAAACGCCTTCCGCTCCTCCCCGCTGGCCATGCCTGGATCGACCACGGTCAACCCACCATCTCCATGTTCGACGACGTAGGTCTGCTCGCCAAAGGCGTTGCACGTGAGAGTATGCACCATGGGGCGTAATTTCGGGTAGAATGTGCGCGCGTCGAGTCCTTGCTGTCCTGGGTTGGTTGTGGTTCCTCGGATCCACCCACCCGCACGCCTGCGCCCAGTTCACCGACGGCATGAACGTGGCGTTCGGCAAGAACCGGGTGCAGCACCGCACGTTCGAGTGGCAGGTGTTTGAGCAAGGCAACTTCGAAGTGCACCATTACCGCGAGGGCGACCAAATCGCAGGCCAGGTCACCCGCATGCTCCAACGCGAGGCGGACGCCCTGGCACCGATGTTTGGCCGTCAATTGGAAGGGCCCCTTCAAGTCCTGGTGTTCAACTCTCAAGAAGAATTCCGGCAGAGCAACGTCGGCGTGATGCTCGGCCAAGACGAAGCCTCCAACCTCGGAGGGTCGGCCCGGTTGGTGGGCAGCAAGATGTTCGTCTACGCCACGGGCGACCGCAGGTCTGTGGCGTGGCAAGTGCGTGAGGGGCTGGCCCAAGTGCTGTTCAACCAAACCATGTACGAGACCGATTGGAGCCAAGCCATCCGGTCGGGCAACGTCGTCCAGTCCCCATCTTGGATGTCCGACGGCCTCGCCCGCTACGCGGCGCGGGGGTTGGACGCCACCAGCCAGGAAACCATTCTCGACCTCTGCCGTCGCGACGCCTTCCGCCAACTGGAGTTGGCCAGCGGGATGGATGCCGCCCTCCTCGGCCAGGCCATGTGGTCGTACGTGGCGGACATCTACGGCCTCCCGACGGTCGCCAATGTGCTGTACATGACCCGGGTGACCCAAAGCGTCGAGAGCGGGTTCCGCCTTGCGACAGGGTCCTTCCTGCAGGATTTGGCCTTGGAAGTGCAAGCCCACCACCTTCGTCAAGCGCCAGAAGGGTACGCCGCCCTGTTCCCGCCATTCCGCGACCGCAAAGAGATGCGCCAAGCCGGGCGTTCTCTCGGGCCGAGCATGCCGATGCGGCCGGTGTCCAGGCTTTCGTACACCCAGTTTTTGCCCAATCCAGAGGGCAACCTGGCGGCATTCACGACCGACGAGCGTGGTCAGCTGCGGGTGGGCACAGTGGACTTGGACAGCGGCGCACGCACCTGGCACGCCACGTTGGGGCATCGGTTGGACCGGCTGGACAACGAATTGCACCCACGGCTGGCCTGGGGGCCTCAAGGCCAGCTCCTGTTCTTTTCCGTGGACTTGAAAGGTGCCCCCCACCTGGGCATCGTCAATCTGGGCACGGGGGAAGTGGACCTGAAAGAGCTGTTCCAAATCGACCAAGTGCTCGACATGGCGTGCTCTCCCGACGGGAGGTACTTGCTCATGTCTGCCCTCCAACACGGCCAGAGCGACCTCTACCGCTACGACATCGTGGCGAACAACCACACTCCGCTGTGGCGAGACCGGTTCGACGACTTGCAACCTGCGTTTTGGCCCGGCAGCTCGACGTTCATGTTCTCGTCCAACCGACCTGACGACACCCTGCGCAACGACCGGCTCGACCACCCCTACCCCGAGGCGCTCGACTTGTACGTCGGCGACCTTGCGGACGACCCCATCACCTTGACCCGTTGGACCGCCACGCCCGACGTGGACGAGCGCCATCCCCAACCGCTTGAGGGCTGGGAATTCCTGACGATGACCACCGACGACGCAGGTGCGCGAGGACTGGGGTTTGGCTGGCGGGACAGCTCCATTGTGGCCGTCGACACCGTGGTGCGCTACCGCACGTTCACCCAATTCCGAGATGCCTTGCCCATGCCTGTGGCCGGCGACATGCCCGTGATGGGCCGCGACCTCACCCACGTCATGGCCACCCGGGGAGGGCGGACGCAGTGGACTGAAGTGGCCATGCCGGATTTGTCCGCCCTGCATGCGGCACCTTCCCTTGCGAAGGAACCCTCCACCCCCCTGCCCTTTCCCACGGAATTGCCCTCTTGGGAACAAACCTGGGCCGAGGACGAAATCAACTTCCGAGCCTACGTCTTTGAGTCGGAGCGCGAGGCAACCCCCGAGGCCAAACCCGCGCAAGAAGAAGCCCCCGTGGCGGAGAACCACGCCCCGCTGACCCCCAAGAACAGCCGTTTGAACTTCGCCTTGGACAAGATCCAAACCCGCTTGAACAACACCTTCGGGTCCAATTTCTACCAGGTGTACAACGGGACGGTGAACGCCCAGCCGGGACTGGGGAACGCATCTGAATTGCGCATCAGCGACGTCATGGACGACAAGCACATCGTGGGCGGCTACACGATTCCCGCGAATTTGTCCAACACGTTTTTTGGGCTCGCCTACCTGGACCTTGAACGGCAGGTGGACCGCATCCTGTCGCTGGAACGCCAGACCACAGCCCGCGTGGATCCCCAAACGGGGCAATTGGTGGAAACGGCCACGCACCTGTTGAGGCGCGAATGGCGGTGGGCCTTCGACGAGGTGCGCAGCCTGCGTTGGGGCGCCGCATTTCGGTTCAACCACGACGTGGTCCAAGGAACGGACCTTTTTTCAGCCACGACCCCCAACGGGACGGGCGAACAACTGGGACTTCAAGTCGCCTACGTGCACGACGACACGCGGAGCCCACGGCTGAACATCCGGCACGGCCTGCGCGCCCGGGTGTGGGCCGAGATGTTTGTCGACGGGGTGGCCACCGCCTCGGCCGCCGGAGGGGAGTTGACGGGGCCGGACCAAGGCTGGACGTTTGGCACGGTCGGGTTCGACGCCAGGAGGTACATGCCCCTGGTGGGGCCAAGCATTTTGGCGCTTCGTCTGGCCGGCGATTGGAGCATTGGCCAACGCAAACTGCTGCACATGCTCGGCGGGACCGACAACAGCCTGTCCCTGCAAGGCAACGCGAACACCCCGGTCGACCCCGACGTGCCCTTCGCCTACCAGGCACGGATTGCCCCGCTTCGTGGATTCCAAAGCAACGTCCGCAACGGCGCCAACGTCGCCCTGGCCAACGCCGAGGTGCGGATGCCTGTGTTCTTCAGTGGGGCAGGCCGGGGCGATTTCCTCAAGCATTTGCAAGCCGTGGCCTTTGCAGACGTCGGTGCCGCCTGGACGGGCCCTCACCCCTACGCGGACGAGAACGCCTTCAATTTTGTCACCGTGCAGTCCAACCCGATCACCGTCACGGTCAGCAACAACCGCGAGCCGGTGCTGTACGACTTGGGCTTTGGGCTTCGGTCCAGGCTGCTCGGATATTGGGTCGCGGCCGACTGGGCCTACGGGGTGGACGACGGAATCACCCTGCCACGACGCTTCACTTTGTCCCTGAATTTTGATTTTTGACGCCATGGATCCCCTCACCCTTCTCACCTTGTTGGTCATTGGGCTGTTTGCTGGCATCGCCTCTGGCTTTGTGGGCGTTGGCGGCGGCCTCATTCTGGTGCCCGCCATGGTGGCTTTCGCAGGTCTCGGCCAACACGCGGCACAAGGCACGAGCCTCGCCATGATGTTGCCACCTGTGGGCATCTTGGCCGTGATGCAATACCACAAGGCGGGGGAAGTGCACTGGGCCTACGCGTTGGTCCTTTGCGTGACCTTCGTAGCCGGCGCGTGGGGCGGGTCCAAGATGAGCTTGAAGCTTTCTGAAGCTTGGGTGAAGCTCGTGTTTGGCCTGGTCATGCTGTACGCTTCCCTTCGCATGCTGTTTCACGCATGGACCCAACTCAAACCCACCCTCTTCCCATGAGCCTTCTTGCACGCATCCAAACCTTGGCGGCAGAGCATCACTCGGAGTGGGTCGGCATTCGGCGGCACCTGCATGCGCACCCCGAGTTGTCCTTTGAGGAGCACCAAACCATGGACTACGTGTCTTCCGTGCTCACCTCTTGGGGCGTGGACCACCAAACCCAAGTGACGGGCACGGGCATTGTCGCCCACGTTCACGGCCAGCAGCCGGACTCCCGGACCGTGGCTCTGCGCGCCGACATGGACGCCCTTCCCATCACGGAAGCCAACGAGGTGGACTACGCGTCCACCAACCCCGGCGTCATGCACGCCTGTGGTCACGACGTCCACACCACCTCCCTGCTTGGGGCGTTGCGCATCCTTCAGCTGACGTCAGACGGTTGGCAGGGCACCGTGCGCTGCATCTTCCAACCGGGCGAGGAAACCATCCCAGGAGGGGCGAAGGACATGGTTGCCGCCGGCGTGTTGACCAACCCAGAACCCGCGGGGATTTTTGGACAGCACGTGTTTCCCGACCTGCCCGCTGGGCATGTGGGCGTGCGCGGCGGAGCCTACATGGCGTCGGCCGACGAGATTCACCTCACCGTGAAGGGAAAAGGAGGCCATGCCGCCTTGCCGCACAAGTGCCGGGATGCTGTGTTGGCTGCGTCCAACGTGGTCGTGGCCGCCCAGCAACTCGTGGCCCGGTTGTGCCCACCGGGGCAACCCTCCGTCCTGTCGTTTGGCTTCATGGAAGCCCTGGGGTCGACCAACGTCCTTCCCAACGAAGTCCGGCTGAAAGGCACCTTCCGCGCCATGGACGAAGGCTGGCGCCACGAAGCCCACAAGGCCTTGACCGCGCTGATTCAATCGACGTGCTTGGCCCACGGCTGCGAAGCCGACCTTGAAATCCGCAAGGGCTACCCCGCCGTGAACAACCATGTGGGCATGGCCGCCGCCTTCAAGGCTGTGGCCTGCGAATACCTCGGCGCAGCGCATGTGCACGACCTCGACATCCGCATGACGGGCGAGGACTTCAGCTACTTTGCCAACGAAATCCCAGGGTGCTTCTACCGGTTGGGCACCGCCTCACCGGAGCCAGGCAACGACTTGGGAACGCACGGATTGCATACGCCGAGGTTCGACGTGGACGAAGAAGCGTTGAAAGTGGGAACGGGGTTGATGGCGTACGCTGCCGCCACCGCCGCGTGGTGAGGTCAGTGGGCGACCTCCGACATGAATTTGATCTTGGCGAGCCTCAGCTCCTCCTCGGAATAGGCGTCGTCGAATTCCTCGGTCGCCGCGGCCAACCCGTCGTCTTCCGATTCTGAAAAGAAGTCGAACAACTCCTCCAAGCACTCTTCGTCCAACGACTCTTCCAAAATGTGGTCGAGGTTCAACTTGGTGCCTGCCCCGACAATCTTTTCAATCTCATCCAACACCATGTCTCGGTTGCCATGGATGCCTGCGGCGATGTCGTCGAGGCCCAGCTTGCGGTCGAGCAATTGGATGATGGTGACTTTGTGCTTGGACTTGGCGGCGCTGCTCCGGACAAGCATGGCCTCGGACTTCTCAATGCCTTCTGCCTCCACATGCTCGGCAATCAGCGCCAGGAAGGGGGCGCCGTACTTGGCGGCCTTGCCCGATCCCACCCCTGTGATGCGGAGCAACTCGTCGGGTGTGGTGGGGTAGTGCGTCGCCATCTCGTCCAAACTGACGTCCTGGAAGATGACGTAGGGCGGCAATTCTTTCTCTGCACTGACCTCCTTGCGAAGGACCGTGAGCATGTCACGGAGCTTGGGGTCGAGCACCCCGCCGGCGGAGCCTCGGGTTTGGACCAACGAGTCTCCGGCGTCGGTCTCGCTGAAATCGCGTTGCTTGGCCAGCATCAAAGGCTGAGGGTTGGACAGGAACGTCATGCCCTTGTCGGTCATGTGAAGCACGCCGTAGGTCTCCACCTCTTTCCGCAAGTAATTGAGCACGACCAACTGTCGGAAGATGCCCTGCCAATGGTCCAGGCCTTCTTTTTCACCACGGCCCCAAAACGCACTTTCGACGGCCCCGTAATCCTCCATTTGGCGGTTTTTGGTGGCGGTCAGCAACGCGGTGTAGAAGACCATCCGGTGCTTGTTCTTGTGTTCCAACACGGCACTCAACACCAGGTGGGCGTCCTCCTGACGGTCCTCCAGCGTGGGCGGGTTTTGGGTGTTGTCGCAATTCTTGGCGCCTGGGCCGTTCTCCTCGTCAAACTCCTCGCCGAAGTAATGCAGCAAGAATTTGCGCCGGCTGGTGGCGGTCTCTGCGTAAGCCATGACTTCCTGCAACAGCTGCATGCCCACCTCTTGTTCCGCAATGGGT
Organism: Flavobacteriales bacterium; assembly: GCA_049627085.1. Taxonomy (GTDB): domain Bacteria; phylum Bacteroidota; class Bacteroidia; order Flavobacteriales_D; family Sanyastnellaceae; genus UBA11663. The sequence goes on from JBMZWX010000001.1 coordinate 113,224, forward strand.
TTGCCTTGCAGGAACTTTTCCAGCTTGTCGATGTCTTTGTGGCTGTAGAACGCGATGCAATGGCCTTCGCCTCCGTCGCGTCCTGCGCGCCCCGTCTCTTGGTAATAGCTCTCCAAAGACTTGGGCATGTCGTAGTGCATCACGAAGCGGACGTCCGGCTTGTCAATGCCCATGCCAAACGCGATGGTCGCCACAATGACGTCCACGTCCTGCATGAGGAATTGGTCCTGGATCTTGCTTCGCTGGTTGCTGTCCATCCCGGCGTGGTAAGCCAAAGCCTTGACACCGTTCACGCGCAACGTTTCCGCGATCTGCTCCACACGCTTGCGGCTCAAACAGTACACAATGCCGCTTTTGCCTGCGTGTTGCAAGCAGTGTCGCACGATTTGTTGAAGGGCGTCCTTCTTGGGGCGCACCTCGTAGAACAAGTTGTCCCGGTTGAAGGAAGACTTGAGCACCACCGCGTCCGTCATGTCCAAGTTCTTCTGGATGTCCAGCTGAACCTTCGGGGTGGCGGTGGCCGTCAACGCCATGATGGGGACGTTGGCGATGTCTTTCACAATCGGTTTGATCCGGCGGTATTCTGGGCGGAAGTCGTGTCCCCACTCGGAGATGCAGTGCGCCTCGTCGACCGCGACAAAACTGATGCGCACAGAGCGAAGGAACGCGATGTTCTCAGCTTTGGTCAGGCTCTCGGGGGCGACATACAGGAGCTTGGTCCAACCCTCGGCCACATCTCGTTTCACCTGCTCGGCGTCCGATTTGCTCAGCGACGAATTCAGGAAGTGGGCCACCCGTCGGTCCTCGTGGTGGCCGCGAATGGCATCCACTTGGTTCTTCATCAACGCGATCAGCGGGCTGATCACCAAAGCCACCCCGTCCATCATCAAGGCCGGAAGTTGGTAGCACATGGACTTGCCGCCACCGGTCGGCATGATCACAAATGTGTCACGTCCGTCCAGCACGCTTTGGATGGCATGTTCTTGCTCACCCTTGAATTCGTCGAATCCAAAAAACGTCTTCAGCGCCTCTTGGGGCGCCAAGTCGACCAGGCTCATCGGTTGGTTTTAGCTTTGCGAAAAGAAAGATACACACCTGGGCGACTTCACCAAGCACCAGAAGTAACATTTATGTCAACATGACAAACCGCCCAGAACCCCATTCCGGCAAACACACGCTGACCTTGGCCGCCCAAGCGTTGGGTCAAGCGGCTGAGCGCATGGGAGATGACTTCGACAAAGCGGTCCATTTGCTGGGAAAATCGGCTGGGAAAATCGTGGTGACTGGCGTCGGCAAGAGCGCCCACATCGCGGCCAAAATCGCAGCCACCCTCAACTCCACAGGCAGTTCCGCGATGTTCCTGCACGCCGGTGAAGCGCTCCATGGCGACCTCGGGGCGGTGCAACAAGGAGACGTCGTGGTGTGCCTGTCCAAAAGTGGCCGCAGCGATGAAGTGACGCAGCTTCTTCCCTCCCTCGCCCAACGGGGCTGTCCCCTTGTGGCCTTGACAGCCGACCCTGGTTCGCCGTTGGGCAAGGCGGCCAGCGTGGTGTTGGACGTGTCGGTGCCAGAAGAAGCGTGCCCCTTGGACCTTGCCCCCACCACCAGCACCACCCTTCAACTCGCCATGGGCGACGCGTTGGCCGTCGCGTTGATGGCCGCGAACGCCTTCCAAGCGAAGGACTTTGCCGCCAACCACCCCGCGGGAAGCTTGGGCAAGAAGTTGACCTGGACCTTGGCCTCCTTGGTGGACCCTGCGCGGAAACCTGCAGTGCCTTGGGACGCGTCCCTGGCTGACGTGCTGGAAGCCATGTCCGAGGCGCGGTACGGCGCCACCGTGGTTTGGGCGCAGGACAACCCAGGCCAAGTCGGCGGCATCGTCACCGACGGCGACCTCAGGCGCGCCTTGGCCCAAGGGGCCTTGGCCGACATCACGGCAGGCGCACTGGCCAGCCCACACCCCCATACCATGCAAGCCCATGAATTGGCGGCCCAAGCGGTGGGCTGGATGAAGACGCACAGCATCAGCCAAGTGGTGGTGGTGGAAGGCGAACGCTACGCAGGCATGGTTCACCTCCACGATTGCCTGCGCGAAGGCCTCGGTTGACCGACATTTGCGCCATGGCCCTGGACCAAGCCCACGACGAAGCCCAAATGGGGTTCCTCGACCACCTCGAGGAGTTGAGGCGGCGCCTGTTTGTGTCTGCCGCGGCCATCATGGCCGCTGGCATTGGGGTGTTTGTGGCGAAGGACTGGGTGTTTGACCGCATCCTGTTTGGCCCGCGGGATTTGGACTTCATCAGCTACCGCGGTTGGTGCGCCTTGTCCCACGCCATCGGCTCAGGAGACGCGCTGTGCGTGGAACGCATCTCGTACGAATTGATCAACACCACCATGCTGGGCAACTTCTCGGCACACTTGATTGTCAGCGCCGTGGGCGGTTTGATTGTGGCGTTTCCCGTCCTCATTCACCAAGTTTGGGCCTTCGTGAAGCCGGCCATGAAGGCCCAAGAGCGCAACGCGGCGCGAGGGGCCGGACTCGCTTCCTCCGTGCTGTTCTTGATGGGGGTGGCGTTTGGGTACTTCGGGGTCGCCCCACTCAGCTTGCAATTCTTGGGCAACTACGAACTCGGCGACGTGGCCTCCCGCATCGCGGTCATGAGCTACGTCAAGACGGTGGCGAGCATCACCTTGGCGGCGGGCATCGTCTTCCAACTCCCTGTGTTGGTCTACTTCCTGAGCAAAGCAGGCCTGGTGACGGCCGCCACCTTGAAGTCCTACCGTCGCCATGCCTTGGTGGGCATCTTGGCGTTGTCCGCGGTGATCACTCCGCCCGATGTGACGAGCCAAATCTTGGTGTCGCTTCCGGTGCTGTTGTTGTACGAACTGGGCATTTGGATTGCCCGTCGCCAAGACAAACGCCGCGCGCGCTGATGCCCCGAGTCCTGACCCTTTGCCTTGCCTTATGGCTCACCCTGCCCATGTGGGGCCAAACCGCGGTCTCCGGCCGCGTTTTTGACGGCGAATCGGGCCTGCCCCTGCCGTTTGTCAACGTCAGCTTCGCCGGCTCAAACCTCGGCACCATGACCGACGGGGAAGGACTTTACAGCCTGGAGGCTGGCGGAGAACGGGTCACCAAACTGGTGGTGTCCACCCTCGGTTACCAAAGCCAAACCATCCCCATCCAGCGCGGGGTGCCCCAAGTGATCAACGTGGCCTTGGAGGCGCGCAGCGTGGACCTCGAAGCGGCGGTGGTGCGGCCCGACCGAAAGGCCAAGAATCCTGCCAAGCCTTTGATGCAGCGCGTGGCGGAGGCCAAGAAAGCGAACGACCCCTCGTCCATCCCCGCCTTGAAGTACGATTTCTACGAGTTGCTGGAAGTCGCCGTGAACGACTACCCCGAGAAGTGGCCCGAGCGCAAGGTGTGGGGGCCGTTCACGTGGGTTTGGGACCAATTGGACTCGAGCGAACACCGGGTGGCCCTGCCCATGTTCGCGACCGAAATGTCCGGGACGATGCGCACCTCCAAGCGCCGACGGGAAAAGCGCATCGAAGCCGCCCGCGCCACCTGGTTGCAAGACGGGGAGAACACGGCCAGTGTGCAGTCGGAATTCCTCAACATCAACCTCTACGAGAACCAACTCTTGCTGTTGGACCGGGCCTTCACAAGCCCCTTGCACGACCGCGGCAACGTGCACTACCGCTATTACATCCTGGACACCTTGGACCGCGGGGGGCGGCCGTGTTTCCACATGGCCTTTGTGCCGCGGCGGCGTGGAGAATTGACCTTCGAAGGGGAGATGTGGATCGACACCTTGAGCCTTGGATTGAGGCACGTGGAGGCCAAAATCAGCGAAGGCGCCAACATCAACTTCGTCCGGAATTACGCGTGGAGCCAGACCTACGAACTCGACTCGGGCCGTTGGGTGTTGGCCCGTGAAGAAAACCTGGCGGACATCAGCCTTCGCGAAGGTGGCATGGGGATTTACAGCCACCAAACCATCGTCAACCACAACTTCGAACAGGCCACGGGTTGGCCCGACTCCGTGTGGACCAGTGGACGCGACATGAGCTTCGCCAAAGGCTCCCACGAAGTCCTCGAATCCACGTGGCAGGACTTGCGGCCGGAGCCGATTCCCGACCGGGCCAAACGCACGTACTGGATGGTCGACTCCATTCAAACCATGCCGCAATACAAGTTCCTCGAAGGGTTTGCCATGCTGGGCGGCACGGGGCACATCGTCACCGGTCCGGTGGAGTTTGGGCCCTTTTACGACACCTACAGCACCAACCCAATCGAGGGGGAACGCTACAGCCTGGGCGTGCAAACCAGCAACGACTTCTCCCGCAAGGTTTGGCTGCGCTCGTTCGTGGCCTACGGCACGTTGGACCAAAGGTGGAAGTACGGTGGGTTTGCCGAGTGGGTGGTGCGCAAGACCCCGCGCACCGAAGTGTTTGTGGAGCACATCCGAGACATGGACCAGCTCGGCATGATGGGGTTCTTCGACCAAGGAAACGGGTTGAACAGCGCCCTACAGCTCAACGAACAATGGTTCCTCAACCAGGTGACCCGGACAGAAATGAGCATGCTCCACGAATTTGGTTCCGGGTGGACCCAGTCTGTGGAACTTCGTCACCGCTCGGTGGCAGCCAACGACTCGGTGCCGTTCAGCCGAGTGAGCGACCCCACGGATTTGTCCCCCTTGGTGACGGCCGAATTGACGTTGCAAACGCGGTACGCCCGGAACGAAAAATTCCTCTCCGGCGCGTTCGAGCGCATGAGCTTGGGGTCGCGGTGGCCCATCCTCACCGCCACAGTGACGCTGGGCCTGCCCAACATCGCCCGCAGCGAATTCAGATATCAGCGTTGGACCCTCGATGCGGAAGGCACCCGTCGTCTCGGCCCCTTGGGCAGGATTGAATGGTGGACCCAAGGGGGCATGTACACCGGCAAGGCCCCCGTGCTCTTGACCGAATTGCAGCCGGCGAACGAAACCGCCTTGAGCATCAACGAAGCCTTCAACCTCCTGCGGTTCATGGAATTTTCCAGCGACCGATGGTGGCGGTCGTATGCCGAGTGGCACGGGGAAGGTGTGGTGCTGGGGCGCGTGCCCTTGATTCGTGGGTTGGGGCTCCGTGAGGTGGTGGGGGTCAAAGCCGTGCGAAGCGCATGGGATGCACGCCATGAAACCGTCACCGCCATGCCTTCCACCACCACGGGCTTGGACGGCTGGTACGGAGAGGCGGTGTTTGGGGTGGAAAACATCTTCAACGTCTTGCGCCTCGACCTGCACCGCAGAATCACGCCGAGTGCCCCAGGCATGCTCGACCCCTGGGGATGGCGCGTGGGCCTTGGGTTCGAATTGTAACGACGCTCCCCGACCTTTGAGCCATGGCTTCCGACCTCGTCGCCCAAAACCTTGTGAAGATTTACGGCAAACGCACCGTCGTCGACCACGTGTCGTTCCGGGTCGCGCCCGGCGAGGTGGTGGGGCTTCTGGGGCCCAATGGCGCCGGCAAAACCACGAGCTTCTACGCGGTGGTGGGGTTGGTTCGTCCCGACGGAGGCCGAGTCACCCTCGGGGACGACGACTTGACCCGCGACCCCATGCACGTCCGCGCACGCAAGGGCGTGGGGTACTTGCCCCAAGAGCCCAGCGTCTTCCGCAAACTCAGCGTGGAGGACAACATCGCGGCCATCCTTGAGCTGCAAGGGTTGGACAAGGGCGAAGCGGCCGACAAACTGGAAGCCCTCCTGGACGAATTCAACCTCCAGAAAGTCCGAAAAAGCATGGGCGACGTGCTGTCAGGCGGCGAGCGACGACGCACCGAAATTGCCCGGGCCCTCGCGTCCAACCCCGCCTTCATCTTGCTCGACGAACCCTTCGCCGGGGTCGACCCCATCGCCGTGGAAGACATCCAGCGCATCGTCGACCAGTTGAGGCACAAGGGCATTGGCGTGCTCATCACCGACCACAACGTGCAAGAAACCCTGCACATCACCGACAGGGCCTACCTCTTGTTTGAGGGCAAAATCTTGAAGGAAGGGAGTGCCGAAGACCTGGCGGCCGACGACACCGTGCGCCGCGTGTACCTCGGGCAAAACTTCACCCTCAGGCCACGCCCCGCGCGCTGAGTTGCGCGTCCAGCAACCGCGCCACGTACTTGCCCATCACGTCAAATTCCAAATTCATGGGCGCACCCACCGGGGTCCTGTGCAAGTTGGTGTGTTCCCAGGTGTACGGGATGATGGCCACTGAAAATTCCCCCGGTGCGCTGTCCACCACGGTGAGGCTGATGCCTGCAAGCGCAATGCTGCCCTTGGGCACGGTGATCCATTCCGGCGCCACGGGATGAGAAACCCGCACAATCCAGCTCCCGTCTTGTTCCTCGACCGCCTTCAGCGTGCCTGTGGTGTCGACGTGTCCCTGGACCACATGGCCGTCGATGCGGTCCCCCACCTTGGCACAGCGCTCAAGATTGAACACATGACCCACCTCCACTTGGCCAAGGTGCGTCTTCTTCAACGTCTCGTCGATTGCGGTGACCGTGTAGACGTCCCCGTCCAGGTGCACCACCGTGAGGCACACCCCATCGTGGGCCACGCTTTGGTCGATTTGCAAATCGGAGGTGAAAGGCGCCTTCACGTCCAAATGAACGTTGGTGCCCTCCTTGCGGAGCCCCACCAATTCTCCCTGCGCTTCAATGATGCCTGTGAACATGAAACAAAGCTACGGGCGGCGGGGGTCAATCGGTGGTCGTCCCTGTCCCACTGACCACATGAAGTTCCTGGACGAATCGCTCAGGAACGATGCCTTCCAACCTTCTTGTGAAGGCGGTGACGGCGCAGGTGTACACACCGTCAGACACGGCCTCGCCTGTGGCCATGTGCGTGCCGTCCCAACCCACATCGGGATCGCCCGTCTGAAAGACAAGCTCTCCCCAACGGCTGTGGATGCGCACGTCCACGCTGTCGATGAACTTCCAGGGGAACGCTTGAAACGCATCGTTGGTGCCGTCCTCGTTGGGCGAGAACACGTTGGGCAGGAAATAGAAGGGGCAGTTGTCGACGCAGACCGTGTCCAACGCAGGCCCTTCGTTGCGCCTGAGGTTGCCGTCGGGGCCAAGCATCAAACTGTCGAGGGCGGTCACGGTGAAGCACCCGGCAATGGTGCCCAAGGCGTTGTTCTCGTTGAACACGTCCGTGAGGATGTCGACGTCTTCAATGTCTTTCCACACCTCAAGCGAGTCGCCCAAGAACGGGGCCCATCGAATCCGGTACGCCACGATGTCGTCGGATTCGCAACCTTCCGGCCGCGACCAGGTGAGCGTGTCGCGCTCATGCTCGCAGGAAGGCTGCACGTCCAAGTTCAACGCACAAGGTGGGGTGTAATCGTAGGGGGTCCCGCATGCTTCCTGGCTCACGTTCACCAGCGGGGCTTCCGTCGAGGGGTCGTCGTAACGGCCCAAGGTGGTGACTCGGTAGCAGTAGGTCTCTCCGTTGACCAAATTGGTGTCCACAAAAAAGGAGGTCGCCACCGTGTCCAGCACCACGTAATCCCCCCCAGTGGGCACCTGACGCTCGACCACGCAATGCTCCACCGCCCACGGCGCGTTTTGAAACACATCCAGCCTCAATTCGTTGTCGTCAGGGGTGAAAGTCAGCCACGGCGTGGATGCGGCGGGCGGCAGACCCACTGAGTTGCCTGCGCTGGCCAACGTGACATCGAATTCCCATGCAGAGGACTCGGTGTCCAACCCACCCAACGTCACGAGGGTGTCCAAATCCAAGAGTTCCTCAGACGCCTCCGACGACCACAGGACGTCCTTGGGACTGCCTGTGCCATCCACAGGGGCGCCTTGCACGGTGTAGGTGTAGGGACCTGGAAAGGCCGCCGTGTCCAATTCGGTGGGCGGCGACCAGCCCACGAGCACCGAACCCAACGGCCCTGTGCTGACCACCGAGGCCCGGGTCATGACGGGGACGTCCTTTTTGATTCGGCCGCAGGCTTCCCCGCTTGCCAACGACAACGCACCATCCGCATACCGGGTCACCACACGGTAGCAATACGTGACCCCAAAACTCAAGCCTGCCTCGTCGACCCACCCCATGCTCGCCAACTCGTCCACATAGCCGACCAAGGTGTACCCCACCCCGTCTGGGATGCCGGTCTCGCACAGCTCGGGTTCCCAATCTGTCTCGTCCAGCGCCCGCCGCCGGTGCACTTCGTACGATCCTCCTGACACTTGGGACGTCGGCAACGCGTCCCAACACGGAGAGGGCGCCCACGTGATCTGGAGGGTGTACCCTTCAGGATTCACGGCGACCTCCTCGACCGGCGGTGACACCACGGTGATTTGCCGGGTTGCGAGGTCGGACAGGGGGATTGGGCTGGCCAAATCTTTGGCTTTGAAGACCACCTGGTGGGGCTCCGCCCGGACCTCGGCGCAGGTCGGCGACCATGTGAAGGTGCCCAGGCCGTTGCCCCAATACGTGAAGTCCGCGGGATGGTCGACCTCGGTGAGCGCGCCGCCCACCGCCGTCATGGTCACGGGATGGTTGTCGGGATCTGAGGCCAGCACGTCGAACGTCAAATCGGTCCCGGCCAACACACAGGTGTCGGCCATGGGCACCACCTCTGGCGGTTGGTTGGCGCAAAGTTGCACGTCGATTTGGATGTCGCGCACCACTTCGCCCACTTTGCGGAGCGTGCCGTTGACAGGCCGCCACTCCTCTATGCGGATGGCCACGTTGTACTCGCCCACCAACTGCGGGGTGGTCCAAGTGAGGTCCCCGGTCTCTGGGTCAATGGTGAACTCGTCCTCCCCGGGACTCACTTCGTCCGGAAAAACGTATGTCGGAATGGGGTCGCCGTTGAAGCCACGGCACGGCACCAAACTGTAGGTCAACACGTCGCCGTCGGGGTCGTGGGCGGCTGGGTTGTGAATCCACGGTTGGTTCAGGCACGCGTTTTCGGTGGCCGGATTCAACAGCTGCACGCTGTTGTTGTGGCCCGCTTGTGGGTCGATGATGAGCAGGGATCGAATGGCGAACGGCGTGTCCACCGAACCCACCATGTTGAGCACCCCTTCGTTGCGGTTGGGGTCTTCCACAGAAAGCTCGTACACCCCAGGTCCACCATAGGTGTGCGTGCCCCGGTAGGTGTTCACTTGGACGTTTCCGCCGAGTTGACTCACGGGCAACTCACGGGCCAGGCTGTCCAGGTCGTTTCCTGTTTCGTCGCCCCACCTCAAGAACAAAAAGGGCCGGTCCGCCAGGGCGTCGGACTTCGTGTAGGTCGTGATGACCACTTCGTAAGTCAACCCCTGGACGTGGGTGTAGGTGATCTCGCCCGCGCGGTTGTGGGTCGCCCATCCTGTAGTGGCGTGTATGACCATGGCCCACACCACCGCCACCCACGAGCGCCACCCCGGGAGTTGGGGGACGTGGGGGTTGGGATTTTGGCGTGAAGTCATGGAGAGACCAAGGTACTCGTCGCTACCTTTGACCAACCTCCATGAGCTCCAAGAATTCAAAAATGAAGGTCGGCATTTCCTGCGGCGACCCCAACGGCATCGGGTTGGAAGCGTTGGCTGACGCGTTTCGCGACGAGCGCACCCTCGCAAGCATTGTGCCTGTGGTCTTCGCGCCGCGTGCCCTCGCAGAGCGTGCCTTTGAAAACATCGCTTGGGGCGAGGTCAGTGATGCGTCGGAAGCGCGCCATGGCCAAATCAACGTGCTCGACTTCGACGCGCCCGAGTTCACGCACCAGCCAGGTGAAGCGACCCAGCCAGCCGGCGCCGTGGCCATGGAAAGCCTTCAGCGCGCGGTGGGCCACCTGGCCAAGACCGCCGTGGACGTGCTTGTGACGGCGCCCATCAACAAAGACACCATCCGCCAGGCGGGATTCTCCTTCCCTGGCCACACCGAATACCTGGCCAGCGAGGCCGGCGTGGACGAAGTGCTCATGTTGCTGTGTTGCGACGGTCTTCGGATCGGCATGGTCACGGGCCACGTCGCGTTGAAAGACGTGAGTGCCCAGTTGACCCCGGACCGCATCATGGCCAAGCTGCGGTTGATGAACGACAGCTTGATCCGCGACTTTGGCATCCCCACTCCGCGCATCGCCGTGTTGGGGCTGAACCCCCACGCCGGCGACAACGGCATGATGGGCGACGAGGAGAAACGCATTTTGGCCCCGGCACTGGACAAGGCCAAGGCCGAAGGCATCGAGGCCATGGGGCCTTACGCCGCCGACGGGTTCTTCGGGTCTGGGGCGTTCAAGCACTTCGACGGGGTGCTCGCCATGTACCACGACCAAGGCCTCGCCCCTTTCAAGGCCTTGAGCTTTGGACGCGGGGTGAACTTCACCGCCGGCCTGCCCGTCGTGCGGACCAGCCCGGACCACGGCACCGGTTTTGACATCGCCGGACAAGGAAAAGCCCAAGGCGCGTCCATTCGGGAAGCCATTCGTCTGGCGTGCGACGTGCGGAAACACCGCCTCGAACACCGCGAATTTGCCGGGAATCCGCTTGAAATCGCCCCACCCAAACCCGAATACCGGGGACGCGGTCGGAGTTGACGCCCACAGGGGTTGCCAAATCCACCCGCTTTGGCTACCTTTGCACTCCCCAAAAATTTGGAGGACATGGATTTGATGGCCGATTACCGCATCCCATTTGTGGGTTTGAAGCCTGGAAAACATGAATTCCAAATGCGTGTGGACCCGGAGTTCTTTGCTTGTTTTCCCCACCCCGACGTGGACCAAGTCCATGGCGAAGTGCATGTGGAGTTGGACAAACTCGACACCACCATGACCCTCCGCCTGGAACTCGACGCCCAACTCACCGCCCCGTGCGACCGATGCTTGGACGACGTGAACATCCCGCTCACCAGCAGCGACCGAATTTCGATTCGCTTTGGAGACGATACGGTGTTGGAAGACGACTTGTGGATCCTTGGCACCAAGGAGTACGAATTGGACGTGGCGCATGCCATTTTTCAATTGGTGCACTTGGCCAAACCTTCCCGAGTCATCCACGAACAGGAAACCGACTGCGACCTCAGCATGACTGAGTGGCAAGACGATTCTGCGGAAGATGGAGAAGACGGCGACGACATCGACCCACGCTGGGCAGCATTGAAAAGACTCGACAACTAACGCACCATGGCACATCCCAAAAGACGGCAGAGCAAAACGCGTACGCGCAAGCGCCGCACCCACGATGCTTTGACTCCTCCCAACGTGAGCACCTGTCCAACCACGGGTCAAGCACACCTGTCTCACCGCGCCCACTGGCACGAAGGCAAGCTCTACTACAAGGGCAAGGTGGTGATGGAGCGCGAGGAAGCGTAACTGCCCCAACACATTGGTCACCTATGGGTGACATGAAAAAGGATTCCAAACGGAGTCCTTTTTTCGTGCCGCAACTTTTCCACGGAACCCGTTGAAGACTCACGCGTTCACGGACTTCCCCCCTCAGAAGGGCCTTCTACCTTTGGCCAACTCTGAAAACAACACCGATGCCTGCAGCCATCACATGCGTCTCCGGATACTTGCCCGAAGACAAGCTCACCAACTTCGACCTCGAAAAAATGGTCGACACCACCGACGAATGGATCCGAACCCGCACGGGCATCCAAGAACGTCGCATCCTCAAGGACCCCAACAAGGCCACGTCCGACATGGGTGCAGAGGCGGTGAAGTCCTTGTGCGCCAAGTCTGGATTGGCCCCTGAAGACATCGACATTGTCATCTGCGCCACGGTGACGCCAGACATGCTCTTTCCCTCCACCGCCAACCTCATTGCCCACAAGGCAGGGGCGACCAAGGCGTGGGGGTTTGACCTGTCCGCGGCGTGCAGCGGCTTTTTGTTCGCGTTGACCACCGGCGCCCAATTCGTGGAAAACGGCACCGCCAAGAATGTGGTGGTCGTGGGGGCCGACAAAATGAGCTCCATCATCGATTACACCGACCGCACCACGTGTGTCCTGTTTGGGGACGGTGCGGCGGCCGTGTTGTTGCAACAAGACGAAGGCGACTGCGGGGTGATCGACAGCCAACTCTACTCCGACGGCGCTGGAGGCGACTTCTTGTGCATGAAAGCAGGCGGTTCCCTTCGTCCGGCCAGCCATGAAACGGTGGACGCCAAGCAGCACTTCATCTACCAGGATGGCCAGCCCGTGTTCAAGGCCGCGGTGACCAACATGGCCGACGTGAGCTACGAAGTGATGGAGCGCAACAACCTGACCGCGGACGACGTGGCGTGGTTGGTGCCTCACCAAGCCAACTTGCGCATCATCGATGCGACACAACGCCGCACCGGCCTGCCTCACGAGAAGGTCATGATCAACATTCAGAAGTACGGCAACACCACCGCGGGCACCATCCCGCTGTGCCTCCACGACTGGGAATCCCAGCTCAAGCGTGGCGACAACCTCATCCTTGCGGCGTTCGGCGGCGGGTTCACGTGGGGCTCTGTCTACCTCAAATGGGCTTACGACGGCAGCAAGTTCGCCTGACAACCCAGTCCTCTCTACCTTTCCCCCCTGAAAAACCAAACATCTCCGACATGAAACTGACGGAAATCCAGGACCTCATCAAGTTCGTTGCACGCGCTGGCGTGACCGAAGTTGAGATTGAACAGAAAGAATTCAAGATCACCATCAAGTCTGAAATGCCCAAGGGACGTGGCAAGAAGGACGAAGCCATGGTGCAGACCATCCAAGTTCCTGCGGCCATGCCGCAAGCCATGGTGGCGGCCCCAGTGGCGGCAGCGCCCGTGACGGCACCCGCACCAGCTGCCCCTGCAGCGCCTGCGGCACCCGCTGCAGAGGAGGTGTCCAACTTGATTGAAATCAAGTCCCCCATGATTGGCACCTTCTACCGCCGACCTTCTCCGGACAAAGACGTGTTCTGCGAAGTCGGGGACGTGTTGAAGCCAGGCGACACAGTGTGTGTGGTGGAAGCCATGAAGCTCTTCAACGAGATTGAATCCGAAGTCTCAGGCAAGATTGTCAAGATCTTGGTCGACGACAATTCCCCCGTGGAATTCGACCAACCACTCTTCTTGGTGGACCCTTCTTGATCTGTTGAATCCAATCCTGAACGCATGTTCAACAAGATTCTGATTGCCAACCGCGGTGAGATTGCGCTTCGTGTGATTCGCACTTGCCGTGAGATGGGCATTTCCACCGTGGCGGTGTATTCCACCGCGGACCGGGACAGCCTCCACGTTCGCTTTGCAGACGAAGCGGTGTGCATCGGCCCTGCCCCCAGCGCGCAGAGCTACCTCAACATCCCCAACATCATTGCCGCCGCAGAGATCACCAATGCGGACGCCATTCACCCTGGATACGGCTTCCTTTCAGAGAACGCGAACTTCTCGCGCATTTGTGCCGAGAACGACATCAAGTTCATCGGCGCGAGCCCTGAAATGATCGACGCCATGGGGGACAAGGCTTCGGCCAAGGCCACCATGAAAGCAGCAGGGGTGCCCACCATCCCGGGCAGCGAAGGCATTTTGGCCGACTTCGACGAGGCCAAGGCTTGTGCCCACGACATTGGATACCCCATCATGCTGAAGGCCACGGCCGGCGGCGGCGGAAAGGGCATGCAGGTTTGCCACAACGACGAGGAATTGGCTGAAGGATGGGAATCCACCCGACGCGAAGCCGGTGCGGCGTTTGGCAACGACGGCATGTACATGGAGAAGTTTGTGGTGGAGCCCCGCCACATTGAAATCCAAATCGCCTCCGACCAGCGCGGCAAAGCATGTCACCTCAGCGAGCGCGACTGCTCCATCCAGCGTCGCCACCAAAAGCTGGTGGAAGAGACCCCTTCTCCCTACATGACGGACAAGCTCCGCGAAGACATGGGGGAAGCGGCCATCAAAGCGGCTGAGGCGGTGAAGTACGAGGGCGTCGGAACTGTGGAATTCCTGGTTGATGCCGACCGGAACTTCTACTTCATGGAGATGAACACCCGGATCCAGGTGGAGCACACCATCACCGAGGAAGTGATCGACTACGATTTGATCAAAGAGCAGATCAAGTTGGCGGCTGGCGAGAAAATCACAGGCCGCAACCACTACCCCAAGCTTCACAGCATCCAATGCCGCATCAACGCGGAGGACCCGGACCGCAACTTTGCGCCGAGCCCAGGCCGCATCACGGATTATCACGCGCCCGGCGGGCACGGCGTCCGTGTGGACACCCACGCCTATGCAGGGTACATGATTCCTCCACACTACGACAGCATGATCAGCAAGCTGATTGTGGTGGCCCAAACCCGTGAGGAGGCGATCACCAAGATGCAGCGCGCCTTGGACGAGTACATCATTGAAGGGGTGAAAACGACCATCCCGTTCCACCAAAGGCTGATGCGCAATCAGCGCTTCCGAGACGGTGACTTCACCACGAAGTTCTTGGAAGAAGAGAACGTCTGAACCTTCAACGCCTGGCCACGAGCCGGGCGTTGTGTTTTTCAGGCTTGGCCTTGGATCCGTTCGACGAGCGTGGTCGTGCTCCGGCCAGGCACCAACGGCACCGCCACCACCGAGCCTCCTGACGCACGCACCTCGGCGCTTCCCACAATGTACTTGGGGTTGGACGGGTCAGAAACGGAGGAATCGTAATCGCCGCCTTTGACCAACACATCAGGCCGGAGGGCTTGCACCACCTTCAACGGGGTGTCTTCTTCGAACAAGACGACCGCGTCCACGCAGCGAAGGGCCGCCAACAACTGAACTCGGTCCTCTTCGTGGTTGTAAGGGCGGGCGTCTCCTTTGCCCAAGCGCTTGACACTCGTGTCGGCGTTCACCGCCACCACCAACTTGTCTCCTTGGGCGGCTGCAGTCTCCAACACCGCGACGTGACCCACGTGCAGGATGTCAAACACGCCGTTGGTAAGCACCACCTTGTGGCCTTCTGACTGCCATTGGCCCACGGCCGAGGCGCAGGCTTCCAAAGAGATGGCGGACCGGTCAGCCACGGCGCATCCTGTGCAGGAACAACAACACGTAGCCCAAGCCTCCCGTGAGGACGATCATGGCGGTTTGGGTCAACCAAATCACGTTGGCCACCGCGAACCCCACGTCGCCGGAAAAACCGACGGCCGCAAACCCCAGAGACACCGCCCAGTGGTACGATCCAATGCCTCCTGGGGCGGGCAACACCATGCCAAATCCCCCAGCCACCATCACCAGCACGGCGTCGGTCCAACCGATCGAAGCCACCGCGGGGATGGCTTTGAAAAGCACGTACGACATCAAGAAGTACATGCACCAAATGAACAAGGTGTGCGCCAAAAACAACCCGCGGCGTTCCATGTCCATCACGCTGCGGATGCCCTTGCCAATGCCTTGCAAGAACGCCGCGGCCTTGCCCAACACGCCGGTTCGGTTGGTTTGCTGGGACACCCAGTACACGGCACCAAATCCCGCCAGGCCGGCCACGGCCAAGCCCACAAGGGAAGCTGCAGCTGGCAATTGCGCTTCCCGCATCAGTTCCAAGAACGCGTCGAGGTTGGTCACCAAGGCGAACGACACCAAGCCAAACAACATGACGAAGTCGACCACACGCTCCGTGATGACCGTCCCGAAGAGCAAATCCACAGGGATGTCGTCGGTTTGGTTCAAGGCCGCACAACGGGCCAATTCACCCGACCTCGGGACAAAGGCGTTGGAGAAATAAGAGAAGGCCACCGCGTGCACACTGCGCGCTGGGGAAGCCTTGTGCCCGTTGGGGGCGAGCAGCAAATTCCAACGCAGCCCCCTGGACACAATGGCCAAGTAGCCCATCACGAACGACGCGGCGATGCCCCACCACGAGGCCGAGGACATGTCACGCTTCAGCGCTTCAGGGTCCTCGACGCCTTGCATCGCCAGCCAAAACAGGCCGATGCCAATGCCAAAGAAGGCCAAGTACGTCAAGGCCTTCTTGGCGTTCATGCGAGGCGGTTGGTTTCTGTATCGGGGAACAACACGGTGGGCTTGAACGCCTTGGCTTCCTCCACCGTCATCATGCCGTAGGCGATCACGATGACCACGTCTCCGGGCTGAACGCGGCGGGCGGCAGGGCCGTTGAGGCACACTTGACCGGTCCCGCGTTCGCCGGTGATCACGTAGGTCTCGATGCGCTCCCCGTTGTTGATGTTGACGATTTGGACTTTCTCACCCTCCACAAGGCCGGCCGCCTCGATCAAATCAGGGTCCAGCGAGATGCTCCCGATGTAGTTCAAATCCGCTTGGGTCACAGTCAGCCTGTGCAGCTTGGCACGCATCACATTGATCAACATGCCGCGAAATTACTGCAGGGAGGGGACCCAAAGGACCTCCACACGCCGGTTTAGCCCGTCGTCCTCGCAACAAGGCGCTCCGCCGCCCATCCCGCTCACCTCCACCGACGCGGACGCCAAACCCAAGTGCGTTTGCAACCACGTGGCCACCACTTCCGCCCGCGCCTGACTCAGCGCCTCGTTGATCGCAGGGGTCCCGGATGCGTCGGTGTGTCCCGTCACGTGCCAGCGCCCTGTCCAGGACGCAGTCATGTCGCCAAGCGCCTTCACCCAACCCTCCAAGGCCTCGAGCGCTTCGGGGTTCAAGTCGGCTGTGGAGTGGTCGAAGTGCACCCACATGGACGTGGACCTCGGCCACTCCGAACCGTCTGCAGCATTGCGGTTGAGCAACCCCGCCAGCAAATCCAAGGGGAGCATGGTGAACGTCCACCCGCCCGCGGCAGAAAGTCCGTAGCGACGCACTTCGGTCCCCTCGGGGTCACGCAACACGGCCGTTGCCGTCGCGGTGTTGTCCAGGCAACCCGCCAACGTCACTTTCCACACGTCCTCCATGTGCAGCCCGTCCAGGGCGAGGCAGGGGTCCTGGGATTGGGCGGCCAACGCCCCTGTCGACGTTCGGATTTCAAGGGTGGCCCCGGCGCACCGAGGGGCGTCCAAGCACAACGTCCATCCGGTCGCCAGGCTCTTCGACGCGTTGAACCCCGTCCAAGGCACCACCTTGAGCTGGGCTTCACCCTCTTGCTCGACCGTCACCCAGCGCAGGTTGGGTCCTGCCTCGTGCAACCCCACGGCGTGGATGTAGGACACCCCTTCCAGCGCCATGCGTTCGGCGCGGAGCCACTGCGTGGCCGCCGCAGCGCGGTGAATGTGAAAACGGCCTTCCACCCGACTGGCATACACCAGGTCCGCGCCCAACCATCCTGGAAACACGTCGTCTTCCACGGTGTTGAGTCCGTCCAAAGGCATGGGCACGGACCACGTCTCGTCGGGCATTTTGTAGGACAAAAACAGGTCGAGGTGGTCGGCTCCTTCACGGACCGCCGACATCACGGCCACGGGCCGGGTCGGATGCATGGCCACATGCTGCAGGTGGCCCAAAGTGGACCACGACGGTGCACGAAAAGGAACGAGCGATTCAAGGCGAAGGGGACCGCCGAGTTGAGGGGCCGAATGGAGGGTCCAGGTTTGGTCCAACGATTCCGCCCAATCCAAGGTGCCGTCCAACGTGGTCAAATACACCCGCTCGCCGTCGCCGCCCACCACAGCCACGTGGTCGTCCAGGTCCCAACCTTGGCCGAGCGTGACGCCAGCCGCCATGGCGAGCACCATGCAGCACGTCAGCCTCCGGATCAGGACTGAGACTGTTGCCATAAGGTTTGGGCTTGTTGCGCTTCCTCGTACCACGCCTCCCCAAACCGCCTCACGAGCGCGTCTTTGCAAAAGTCAAGCACGGTGATTTTCTCGGCTTTGCCGCACAGGCGCGCCGCCTCACAGATGTGCCATTGGTGGTGGTTGAGGGCGGTGAAGTCGAGCAATTCCTTGACGCGGATCGGGTACAAATGGCAGCTCATGGGCTTGCGCCATTGGGTCTTGCCTTCGAAGTAGGCGCGCTCCAACCCGCACTTGGCTGTGCCGTCGGCGTCGAACACGGTGAATGCGCACTCCTTGCCGCCCACCAGGGGGGTGACCAAATCGCCATCCGCATCGCGCACCGCCAACCCTTGCTCTTCGATGGCCTTCCGTCCAGCTTCGGGCAGCAAAGGCGCCACGTGCGGCCAGGCTTCTTCCAGCTGGCCCACCTCCGCTTGGGTCAGCGGGGCGCCGCTGTCCCCTTCCACACAACAGGCCCCTTTGCACGCGGCCAAGTCGCACGCGAAATGGGCCTCAAACACATCTTCACTCAGCAGGGCGTTGCCAATCCGAATCATCCAAGCGAAGGTAGCGTGAACGTACCTTTCTGACATGGCCCCAACGCCGCCACCTCCCACCCCATCTCGCGACGACAGACAAGTTCAGGCTGAGCGTTGGCTGCAACCTTCACGCATTCGGCGGCTCATTTCTTGGACCGTGGGGTTGACCGCCCTGTGGATCGGATGGACCCTTTCGCGAACGGGAGACTGGTCCGCCCTGGCCGACGTGCCCTGGAACGGCACATGGCTGGGCGTCGCCATGGTGCTCGCGGTGCTCCGCGACTTGGGCTACGTGTGGCGGCTGCACGCGCTCTCCGAGGGGGTCATGGGCTTGCGTCGCACCGTGTCCAGCGTCCTGCTCTGGGAACTGTCCTCCGCCCTCACCCCCTCTGTGGTGGGAGGAAGCGCTGTGGCCACGTTCATCTTGCACCGGAACGGGTTGAACTGGGGAAGGAGTTTGGCCACCGTCATGGCCACCGCATTGATGGACGAACTGTTCTTTTTGACGGCCTTGCCAATCGTAGGATTGGCCGTGGGCTGGGACGCCTTCTTGCCGACTTCGGCGTCGTGGATTGAAGGGTCCATCCCGGTCATTTTTGGCGGTGGAGTGGCGTTCATGGCGGGTCTGGCGGCGCTCCTTTCCTCCGCCTTGTTCTGGGCACCTGGCCCCACCCACCGCGCGCTCCTCCACCTGGCCTCACGCCCATGGATGGCGCGGTGGGCTGACCAATTGACCGCCTTTGCAGAGGATTTGAAGGTGGCCTCACGTGGCTTGCGCGGCTTGCCGTGGACCACTTGGTGCGCGGCCGCCTGCGCCACGGCACTCAGCTGGACGGCCCGGTTTCTGACCTTGAATGCGGTGTTGTTGGCGTTCGTCGCCCCCATGTTGGACTGGACGGAGGTGTCTCAGTTCGACGTGTGGGCGAGGCAACTCTCGCTGTGGACGGTGATGCTCATCAGCCCCACCCCGGGCTCGGCCGGACTGGCTGAGCTGGCGTTGCCGACGTTCTTGTCGGGGGTGCTCCCGTTGGTGCTGGCTCCGGCCGCTTGGACAGCACTCGTTTTGGTGTGGAGGTTGCTCACGTACCACCTGTATGTGCTGTTGGGGGCCGTGACCTTGCCGGTTTGGTTGAAACAAACTGGTGCCCCCTCTCGTACCTTTCGAAACCCATGAGCGACAACCCCAACACCCCAGGACGCGGCACCCTCGCAGTGCACGCAGGCGTGGAGCCGGACCCCACGACGGGAGCCATCATGACCCCCGTGTACTTGACGTCGACTTACGTTCAAGACGGCGTGGGCAACCACAAAGGCTTTGAATACTCCCGCACCCACAACCCGACCCGTTCGGCGTTGCAGGACGCATTTGCCGCCCTCGAGCACGGCAAGCATGGGTTTTCATTCGCCTCCGGTTTGGCGGCCATGGACACCGTGCTCAAAACGTTGAAGCCCGGGGACGAAGTGATCAGCACCAACGACCTCTACGGGGGCAGCTACCGACTGTTCACGACAGTCTTCGCCCACTACGGCATCACCTTCCACTTTGTGGATTTGAGCGACCTCGACGCGGTGCAAGCTGCGCTGAACGAGCACACGCGCTTGGTTTGGATTGAAACGCCGACCAACCCCATGATGCAGATCACGGACATCGCCGCGGTCGCCAACCTGGTGAAAGGTTCGGAGGCGCGCGTGGTGGTGGACAACACCTTCGCCTCCCCCATGCTCCAGAACCCCTTGGACTTGGGGGCGGACATGGTGATGCACAGTGTGACCAAGTACCTCGGCGGCCACTCCGACGTGGTGATGGGTTGCTTGGTGACGTCGGACGACGAGTGGGCCGAACAAATCGGCACCCTTCAAAACTCGTGCGGTGCCGTGTCCGGACCGATGGACTGCTTCTTGGTCCTGCGCGGGCTCAAGACCCTCCACCTGCGGATGCAGCGGCACTGTGAAAACGGCGAGGCTGTGGCCCGTCATTTGGCCAAACACCCGGCCATTTCCAAAGTGCACTGGCCAGGCTTTGAAGACCACCCCGGACACGACGTTGCGGCACGCCAAATGCACGGCTTCGGCGGCATGGTGGCGTTCACCCTGGCCGACGACAACCTCGACACGGCGAAGGCTGTGGTGGCCAGCACCAAGCTGTTCACCCTGGCCGAGTCCCTGGGCGGCGTGGAAAGCCTCATCGGACACCCCGCCACCATGACCCACGCGAGCATCCCGAAAGAGGTGCGCGAAAAAACGGGCGTCACGGACGGACTGATCCGCTTGAGCGTGGGGGTGGAAGATGCGGCCGATTTGCTTGCCGACTTGGACCAGGCCCTGGCCACAGCGACTGCAGGCCGTGGCTGAGATGGCCGTGGTCGGTGCCGGCCTCGTCGGCAGCTTGTGGGCCCGCATGCTGGGCAACCGCGGCCACGACGTGGTCGTTTACGAACGCCGGCCAGACCCCCGCAACCTCAAGTTGTCTGCGGGACGAAGCATCAACCTCGCGTTGAGCGACCGAGGGTGGAAAGCCTTGGAATTGGCGGGCGTGGCCGATGCGGTGCGTGAAATTGCGCTGCCCATCACCGGCCGCCGAATGCACGCCGTCGACGGCACCCGGACCTACCAGCCGTACGGCATGGAGGGGCAATGCATCTACTCGGTGTCGCGTGCCGGACTCAACCGCATCTTGGTGGAATGCGCCGAGGCCATGCCCAACGTGCGGTTTGAATTTGACCACAAAAGCCTGGGCTACACCCGTGGCGAACGCGGCGTGACGCTTCACTTGGAGCGCCAAGGAACGCCTTTGGACGTGACGGTGGACCGCTTGTTTGGGACCGACGGGGCATTCAGCGCCGTACGCGGCCGCATGGCGCGCAACGACCGGTTTGACTTCGAGCAGCGGTACTTGCCTCACGGCTACAAGGAAGTGCCCATGTTGCCCGGTGCGGACGGCGACTTCCAAATGGAAGCCGACGGGTTGCACATTTGGCCTCGCGGCCATTTCATGCTGATGGCCTTGCCCAACCCAGACAAGACGTTCACATGCACGTTGTTTGGCCCGTACGAAGGGCCCGATGGACTGGACTCCTTGACGGACGACGACAGCGTGCAACGGTTCTTCAACACGCATTTCCCGGACGTGGTGCCCTTGCTGCCCAACCTCACCGAGGACTGGAAGACCCACCCGACCTCGTCGTTGGTGATGATCCGATGCAACCCCTGGAACGACGGCGACCAAGTGGCCTTAATGGGAGACGCCTCCCACGCCATTGTGCCGTTCTACGGGCAAGGCATGAACAGCGGCATGGAAGATTGCACGGTGCTCGACGGGCTGATCGGTGCGCACGAGAACTGGGACGACATCCTGTCCGAATACACGCGCCTTCGGAAACCCGCCGGCGACGGCATCATGGAGCTCGCGCTCCAGAATTACATCGAAATGCGCGACCTCACCGGCGACCCAAGGTTCTTGCTCCAGAAGAAACTTGAGGCACGCCTTCAACAAGCGCACCCCGATGCGTGGTTGCCTTTGTATTCCTTGGTCACCTTCAGCCACACCCCGTACCACGAAGCCCTGCAACGTGGACGCCTTCAGCAACAGGCCATGGAGACGGTCTTGGACGCGCCTGAGGCGTGGGGGCATTTTGAGGACGACCGTTGGATGGCTCCCGTCTTGGAAGCCCTCGACACATTGACCCAAGCCAAACCCGCGTGAAGGCGCTTTTGCTTGCCCTGATCACGAGTGCTTGCATGCTGAACGCATGGGGCCAAGGCGTGTGGGACGACCCGTTTGAAAGCACGCGCAGGACGCACGACAGAAACGCGTGGACGCTGTCGGCAGGCACCAACCATGCCCATGCGGTGCCCACCTCTTGGAATTCCAGTTGGGTGCTCAACCACGGCACCGCCGCAGCGCCCAAATTGGACACCTTGCACGACGGGCTTTGGACGTCGCTGCCATCCACCCAATGGCGTGTGGGCCTCGGCCACCTGTGGCTGCTTGACGATTGGTTGTGGTCGGACCGCCTCCACCTGGATGTGGGCGTCTCTCGCATGGTGAAGCAAGAGCAATTCCTCGGCAGAATCAAGGAAGTCATCGGCGCCGATTCTTCCCTCGTGGTGGTGGATGAACTCCTCTTGAATCAGGGGTCGTCCTGGGCCTTGGATGGCCAAATCCACTTGCTCAGCGCCGCGGTCACTGGACCGGACGCTTTTGTGGAATGGAGCACGGGGCTGCGCGGGGCCTGGGTCTTCCAGCAACAATCCGACACGTTGGCCCCCATCTTCTTTGAGTCGGCCCCCTTGCCGGCCTGGCATGTCGCTTGGACCGCCGGCGTGGGCGTCGGATTCAAAGTGTACCGCGGGCGCATGCTTCGCTTGCACGTGGAAGCCGACTGGTTGCAATTGGCGCAGGCACGCACCCCGGATGTGGTTCGGGTGGTGGATGCCGACGTGCGCGGGCTGAACTGGCTGCAAGGAGGCTACAGGCCCTGGCGCGTGACCCTCACGCACGACCTGTTCCGAAGAAAGCCGGCGGAAAGCTGCGCCAACCCCACGCGGAGCGAAGCGTCCAGGACGCTGTTTGACCCCAAAAAGATGAAGGGCGGCAAAAAAGCCAAGTCCACAGGCTTCAAAAAAGCGCTGGAAGAGCGGGAGGATTGGCTGGATTGATCAGCCGCGTTCCTCGCACAATTCCACCAACACCTTGGCCGTGTCTGAAGGATGCAAGAAGGCAATCCGCTTGTTGTCCGCCCCGTTTTTGGGGCCTGAAATGACGCGGTATCCCTCCTTTTCCAGACGCGCCATCTCCGATTCCAGGTCGTCCACCAAGAACGCCACATGGTGCAATCCAGGTCCGCGCTTGGCGATGTGCCTGGCGATGGGGCCGTCTTCGGTGGTGGATTCAAGCAATTCCACCTTGCTGTCCCCGGTTTGGAAAAACGAGGTCATCACGCCCTCGTCCGCGACTTCTTCTCGCTTGTAGGGCTTGACGTTCAAGACATCCTCAAAGATTTTCTCCGCGGAGGCCAGATCGGCCACGGCGATGCCTAGGTGTTCGAGTCGCTTCATGCCGCCAAATTAGGCCTGAGCTACCTTTGGCTGCATGTACGATCCCTCTGTTCTCCCGCTCAATTTGACTGGCAAGCACGCGTTGGTGTGCGGCGCTTCCCAAGGCATTGGTTTGGCCGCGGCCCAACAACTCGCTGGCCTCGGCGCCACCCTGACGTTGCTCGCCCGGAATGAATCGCGCTTGAAGGACGCCTTGACCTCGCTGCCTGGTGAAGGACACCGAATTGCGGTGGCCGATTTCACGGACAACGAGGCTGTGCGCGATGCGGTTGACGCGGTGGTCAAGGCGCATCCCGTGCACATCTTGGTGAACAACACAGGAGGTCCAGCAGGCGGGCCCATCACCGAGGCCGGCGTGGATGCGTTTGAAGACACGTACCGCCAGCATTTGGTGAACAACCAACTCTTGGCGCAAGCCGTCTTCCCCGGCATGAAGGCCGCGGGTTGGGGCCGCATTGTGAACGTCATCAGCACCTCGGTGAAAGCCCCGCTCGTGGGCTTGGGGGTGTCCAACACCGTGCGAGGTGCCGTCGCGAACTGGGCCAAAACCTGGGCCACCGAGGTCGCGCCCCACGGCATCACCGTCAACAACGTGTTGCCGGGCGCCACCCACACGGCCCGCCTGACGGGTTTGGCGGAGGCCAAGGCCGCCGCCACAGGCCAAACCCCCGCAGACATCCTCGCCGGCATGGCCGCCAAGGTGCCTGCCGGACGGGTGGGCCAGCCGGAGGAGGTCGCGCACGCCATCGCCTTCCTTTGTTCACCGGCCGCTGGGTATATCTCCGGCATCAATTTGCCGGTCGACGGAGGTCGAACACCCTGCCTCTGACTTACATTCGTCGCTCGAACGTCAATCTATACGTCGATGAACACAGATCACCACAACGCCATCAAGGCGTTCATGGATCGAGTTGCCGAGCGCAACCCCAACGAACCCGAATTTTTGCAAGCCGTGGAGGAGGTCGCCGAGACCATCGTGCCCTTCATGGAAGCCCACCCCAAGTACAAGGACGCCCGCATCCTGGAGCGCATCGTCGAGCCCGAGCGGGTCTTGATGTTTCGCGTGCCGTGGACGGACGACGCCGGACAAGTGCATGTCAACCGCGGGTTCCGCGTGGAGTTCAACAGCGCCATCGGCCCCTACAAAGGCGGCTTGCGCTTCCACCCCACGGTGAACTTGAGCATCCTCAAGTTTTTGGGCTTTGAACAAATCTTCAAGAACTCCTTGACCACCTTGCCCATGGGCGGCGGCAAGGGAGGATCCGACTTCGACCCCAAGGGGAAAAGCGACAACGAAGTGATGCGCTTCTGCCAAAGCTTCATGACCGAATTGGCCCGCCACATCGGCGCCAACACCGACGTGCCGGCTGGCGACATCGGCGTGGGTGGCCGGGAGATTGGCTACATGTTTGGCCAGTACAAGCGCATCCGCAACGAGTTCACCGGTGTCCTGACAGGCAAAGGATTGAACTGGGGCGGGTCGCTCATCCGTCCGGAAGCCACGGGGTACGGTTGCGTGTACTTCGCCGAAGAAATGCTGAACCACAAAGGGGACAGCATGAAGGGCAAGACGGTGGCCATTTCTGGCTCCGGCAACGTGGCCCAATTCGCGGCGGAAAAATGCCTACAGTTGGGGGCCAAAGTGGTGACCATGTCGGACTCCAAAGGCACCATCTACGACCCCGAAGGCATCGACGCTGACAAGCTTGCGTACATCAAGGACCTCAAAAACGTCCAGCGCGGCCGCATCAAGGAATACGCCGCGGCATTCAGCTCCGCCAGCTTCCTCGAAGGCCAGCGTCCATGGGGCGTGGAAGTGGACGTGGCTTTGCCATGCGCGACCCAAAACGAATTGAACGGCGAAGAAGCGGCGACGTTGCTCGCCCACGGCTGCATCTGCGTGGCTGAGGGCGCCAACATGCCCAGCACCCCGGAGGCCATCGAGGCGTTCGGCGAAGCGGGCATTTTGTTTGCCCCAGGCAAAGCGTCCAACGCAGGCGGGGTGGCCACTTCCGGCTTGGAGATGTCCCAAAACAGCCTCCGCTACAACTGGACCCGCGAAGAAGTGGACGCCAAGCTCCACCGCATCATGAAGGACATCCACGAGCAGTGCGTCTCGTACGGGACCAACGACGACGGCAGCGTGGATTACGTACGGGGCGCGAACGTCGCTGGGTTTGTCAAGGTCGCAGATGCCATGCTCGACCAAGGTGTGGTGTAACTTCGCTGCATGTTGAAAGCGCACACTGCAAGTTTGATTCACGCCTTGGCCCTGATTGGGTTGGGCGGGTACGGTTACCTCTCCTCCGACACCCCTTCGGTCACGGCTTTGATTCCCGTGGTGTTCGGGGTGCTTCTCCTCGCCATGAACCGCGGTGTGAAGAACGAAAACAAGGTCATCGCGCACATTGCAGTGCTGTTGACCCTGCTTGTCGTCGTTGGGCTGATCAAGCCCTTGACCGGCGCGATGGGTCGTGAAGACAGCGCGGCTGTGGGACGTGTGGCCGTGATGCTGGCTTTGGGCGTCTACGCCATGGCCACCTTCGTGAAGAGCTTCATCGACGCTCGGAAAGCACGCGGCTGACCCCGTTTCCATGCGGCCCCTCGCGTTGTGGTTTGGCACCATGTTGTGCCTGGTGACGTCTTGCGGCGATGGCCCCTCGGACAACGCGGATGTCCGCGTCGAGGCCGAGTCCAACCTCGCCCAGGCGTCGCGCAACTACATCATGAAGTGCTCGGTGTGCCACGGACCTGACGGCGCGCCCGTCTTGCTGACGGCCCCTGACCTCCGGACGAGCACCCTGGGCCTGGAGGAGCGCGTGGCCATCATTGCCTACGGCAAGGGGACCATGCCGCCTCACCAAGCCATGCTGAGCAAGGCGGAAATCCGAGATTTGGCGTTGTACATCGAAGCATTTAGACCCTGACGCATGGCCAAGCGCAAGCCCCTTTCCACCGCCAAACCCGCCGAAACATGCGTGCTCATCGGCCTGGCCACCAGGCACCAACGGCGGGAGCAGTTGGAAGAGTATCTCGAAGAGCTCGCCTTCCTCGCGGAAACGGCGAAGGCCGACACCCAACGCGTGTTCATCCAGAGCATGGACAAGCCCGACGTGAGAACCTTTGTGGGGTCGGGCAAGCTGCAGGAAATCAAAGAATACGTCGAGGAGGAGGAGATCGACATGATCGTCTTCGACGACGAGCTCAGCCCCATCCAATTGCGCAACATCGAAAAGGAAATTCCAGAACGGAAAATCCTGGACCGAACCAATTTGATCTTGGACATCTTCGCCCAACGCGCCGCCACGGCCCACGCGAAGACCCAAGTTGAGCTGGCGCAGTACCAATACCTCCTCCCACGTTTGACCAACATGTGGACGCACCTGCAGAAGCAGAAAGGGGGCATTGGGATGAAAGGACCTGGGGAGAAAGAAATCGAGACCGACCGTCGGGTCATCCGCGACCGCATCGCGCTGCTGCGGAAACACTTGGCGGGCATCGACAAGCAGATGGCCACCCAACGCAAGAACCGTGGCGCCATGATTCGGGTGGCCCTGGTGGGGTACACCAACGTGGGCAAAAGCACGCTGATGACCCTGATGTCCAAGAGCGATGTGTTTGCGGAGAACAAGCTGTTTGCGACCCTCGACACCACGGTGCGCAAAGTCGTCATCGACAACCTCCCGTTCTTGCTCAGCGACACGGTCGGGTTCATTCGCAAGCTGCCCACACAGCTCATCGAAAGCTTCAAGAGCACGTTGGACGAGACGCGTGAAAGCGACCTCTTGGTGCACGTGATCGACGTGAGCCACCCTCAATTCGAAGACCACATGGCGGTGGTGGAGCGCACCTTGGCCGACATCGGAAGCGACAGCAAGCCGACCTTGGTGCTCTTCAACAAAGTCGACCAACTGGAAGACCCTGAGGGGGAGCGCAGCCGCGAGGACTTGCAGCGCGGCATCCAGGAGCGCTTTGAAGCCTTGGGCCACGACGTGATGTTCTTGTCGGCCAAAACCAAGGAAGGCTACGACGCCTTTCGCCGCGTGATGTACGAGCGGGTCAAGGAGCTGCACGTCAAGCGCTACCCCTACAACCAATTCTTGTACTGATTACCTTCGAGGCATGGCATCCATCCGACAAGAACGCGTGGCCGAGCTCCTCAAGCGCGAGTTGAGCATGATCTTCCAGCGGGAAGCCAACACCTGGTTTGGCGGCCTGTTCATCACCGTCACGCAGGTCCGAATCGGGCCTGACTTGGGGCTGGCGAAAGTCTACCTCAGCTTCATGGCGGTGTCGGACAAAGAGAAGGCCCTGAAAAGCGTCGAGGAAGAAAACTGGCGCGTCCGCAAAGCCCTTGGTGGCAAGGTCGGCAAGCAACTTCGCCGCGTGCCCGAGCTGAATTTCTACCTCGACGACAGCCTGGACTTTGTGGACGAGGTCCAGCGCGCCTTGAACAGCTGATTGGGCATGCGGTTGCCCCTGCGCCTCGCCCTGCGGTACCTGGTCAAGCGCCGGTCCAGCACGATGGTGCACCTCATTTCTGGCATCTCCGTCCTGGTCATTGCCGCCGTCACCACGGCGATGGTCTGCATTTTGTCGGCCTTCAACGGGATTGAGGATTTGGTCAAAACCCTGTTCGGGACCCTGGACGCCGACCTCGCGGTCGTGCCCGTCACCGGACAAGTGCTCCCTGAAAGTTGGGGCGCCCACCTCGACAGCTTGGAAGGCGTGGCGGCATGGACCGCTGTGCTGGAAGACGAGTGCGTGGCCCGGGACGGCGAAACCGTCCGGGTGGCCTCGCTGTTGGGCGTCCGCGCAGACTACCCCTCCGTGGCCCCGATTGACCAAGCCGTGGTGGAAGGCGAGTACATGGTCGGCGGCAACACCTTGGGCGTGTCGTGCGCGTGCCTCGGGTTGGGCGTGCGGTCCGAGCTGGGCATCTCCAGCGACGAACTGGAACCGCCGGTGTTCTCCTTGTCTGCACCGATTCGCGGACGGCGCCTGTCCACCTACCGTGAACGGGCGTTCCGAACCATTCCCATGCACGCCTGCGGGACGTTTTCCATCAACGCTGATTTGGACACGCGCTACCTGATGGTGCCCCTCAAGGATGCGCAATCCCTCCTTGCCAGAGAAGGCGAAGTGTCCCGCTTTGAGGTGAAGGCCGCGCCGGGCTGGAGCCAAGACGACCTCGCCCGCCACTTGGAATCCCACCTCAGGACTCAGTTGTCCGACGTCGAGGCCGGCACCTTCAGGGTTCGGACCCGCGATGAAAAACACAAGTTCATCACCCAGACGAACCAAGCTGAAAAGTGGGCCACGTTCGCCATTTTGAGCTTCATCCTGGTCGTGGCCGCCTTCAACATCATGGCGTCCTTGACCATGTTGCTCCTGGACAAGAAAGAAGACCTCCAGGTGCTCCGCGCCATGGGGTTGCCGCAAGCGCAAATGGAATCCACGTTCGCGTTGCAAGGCCTGGCCATCAACGTGATCGGGGGCCTGGCGGGCGTGGCGCTCGGCTCGTTGCTCATCCTGGGGCAGGCGACCTACGGGTGGCTGACTTTGGAAGGATCGGTGGTGCCTGCCTACCCCGTTCGGTTGGCCTGGGGCGACGTGTTGGGGACGCTGGCCGTGGTGGTGCTTGTGGGCGGGCTGGGCTCAGCCTCCATGGTGCGCCTGCTGTTG
Organism: Flavobacteriales bacterium; assembly: GCA_049627085.1. GTDB lineage: Bacteria > Bacteroidota > Bacteroidia > Flavobacteriales_D > Sanyastnellaceae > UBA11663. Next base: position 142,175 of record JBMZWX010000001.1, read on the forward strand.
CGGCGGCTCCACACCCAGGCTTGATGCTCAGGCGAAGACGTGGTCGCCAAACGCCTCGGCGATGTGGTCCAGCTTCTCGAAGATGTCGTCGGGCTTGTCCAACGTCACCAACGCCAGTCGATGCTCCTTGAAGTGGGGCAACCCGCGGAAGTAGTTCGCGTAGTGCCGACGCATCTCCACGATGCCCAACCGCTCCCCTTTCCATTCCAAGCTGTGCTTGAGGTGGGTGCGCACCGCTTTGATGCGCTCTGCCATGTCGGGGGCCGGACCTGGATCGCCCGTGGCGAGGTACTGCTTCACCTGCCGGAAGAACCATGGCGAGCCAATCGCCGCACGCCCAATCATCACGCCGTCGACGCCGTACTTGCTCTTGTAACGAAGGGCTTTTTCAGGGCTGTCGATGTCTCCGTTGCCAAACACCGGAATCGTCATGCGCGGGTTCTCCTTCACGGCAGCAATCAGCGACCAATCGGCTTCTCCCTTGTACATCTGGGCCCGGGTGCGGCCGTGGATGCTGATGGCCTGGATGCCGACGTCCTGGAGCCGCTCGGCCACCTCAACGATGTGCTTGGAGTTGTCGTCCCAGCCCAAGCGCGTCTTCACCGTCACAGGCAAGGAGCACGTGTCGACGATTTCCTTGGTCATGGCCACCATCTTGGGGATGTCCTGCAGGATGCCCGCACCCGCTCCTCGACACGCCACTTTCTTCACGGGACATCCGTAGTTGATGTCCACCAAGTCAGGGCCCGCGGCCTCTGAAATCGCCGCCGCTTCCCGCATGGACTCGATCTCCGCCCCAAAAATCTGAATGCCAATCGGACGTTCGTAGTCGAAGATGTCCAGTTTGGCCACGCTCTTGGCCGCGTCGCGGATGAGGCCCTCCGAGGAAATGAACTCCGTGTACATCATGTCGGCCCCGTATTCCTTGCACAAGGCACGGAAAGGCGGGTCGCTCACGTCCTCCATGGGGGCGAGCAAGAGGGGAAAGTCTCCCAAGTCGATGTTTCCGATGCGGGCCACGTTCGTCGAAGTTTCTGCAAATTTACAGCGCGGCATGAAGCCGCCTTCAATCCTTGCCCATGAGCTTCATCCAACGCGCCTTCCAAACCATGCATCCCGCCGCCCAAGTGGTGTTCCTCGCATGCCTGGTGTTGACCCTGATGGCCGTGGCCGCGTTTGCAGGCATGCTGTGGGCTGCGGGAGGCGACGTTGCCACCATGCAGTCGTTGGCGACTTCTGGCATGGACGCCCTGGACCGGTCCGATGTCTTGGCCATGAACAACTTGAACCAGCTCCTGGCCTTCTTTGGCGCCTCGTGGGTGTTCGCGGCCATGGTCGGTCGAGGCCACCTGGGGCGGTTCTTCACTGGAGCTCCATCCTGGGGCATGGTGGGGCTGGCAGCAGCCCTGGCCGTGGGGATGAGCCCTGTGCTGGACCTGACGTACCGGCTGAACGAATGGGCGCTGGTGCCTGGGTCGGCCTTGCACACGTGGGCTGGCGCGCTCGAGGCCCAAGCCATGGCCATGACGCAGTCCATTTTGGACTTGGATCAGGGACCAGGTTTGGTCGCTGTTTTGGTCTCGGTGGCCGTGCTGCCTGCCCTGTGTGAAGAGTGGCTGTTCCGCGGCACCCTGCAACCCATTCTGGCCCGTGGCACAGGCAACCTCCATGTGGCCATTTGGGTGTCGGCTGCGCTGTTCAGCGCGATTCACATGCAATTCTTTGGCTTCGTGCCCCGGTTGCTTCTGGGCGCCCTCTTTGGGTATTTGGTGGCGTACAGCGGGAGCATTTGGCCCGCCGTGGTGGGGCACTTCGTCAACAACGCCGGGGTGGTCCTTGTGGCCGCATGGATGGGCCCCGAGTGGCTGGACCAAGGGTTGGAGCCCCAAGCCTGGTCGGCCTGGGAAGCCACGGATTGGGCGCAGGCAGTTGGATGTTTGGTCCTGTTGGCGTGGGCGTTGCGCGCCTTCGTTCGACGCGGCGACAGCTCCGCTTACGCTGAGGCGCTGGCGTCTTCTGACGCCTGACCCCAAGACGCCTCCACGAAGGCTTCTGCAATGACCAAATCCTCCGGGGTGGTCACCTTCACGTTCCAAGGGTCGCCCTCGCACAACGTCACCACGTGGCCGGCGGCTTCGACCACACTGGCGTCGTCGGTGAATTGGTCCTGATACGGGGTGTTGAAGGCCGATTTGAGCAACGCCAAATCAAAGCACTGTGGGGTTTGCACTGCGCGCATGATGCTCCGGTCCACGGCCACGCTGGCTTGCTCGGACCGGACCTGTCGCAGGCTGTCCTTCACGGGCACGACCGGCACCGCGCTGCCGTGCTCGGCGGCCGTCTTGAAACATGTGCGGATGGTGTCCACCGAGGGAAACGGTCGGACGGCGTCGTGCACCCCCACCACCCCCGTGTCGGGCAATTGGGCCAACCCGTGGGCCACGGAGTGGAACCGTTCTGCACCCCCGGCGACCACCTTGTCGACCCCCGCGGGGCCGTGCGCTTGTTCCAACGCGGCAAACTCCTCAAACAAGCTGTCGTGCAGCACAAGCACCACTTCGGCATCCGGGAGGGCTTCCCGAAAACGACGAAGGGTCCACCACATGAGTGGCAGACCCTTGACGTTCAAAAATTGTTTGGCCGTCGTCCGGCGCATCCGAGTGCCGGTGCCCCCGGCGACCATGACGACGTACTGCTTCATCCGTTGAAGCGCGCACCCACCGCGTTCCAATCGACGACTTCAAAGAAGGCGTTGATGTAATCTGGACGGCGGTTCTGGTAGTTGAGGTAGTAGGCGTGTTCCCACACGTCCAAGCCCAGGATGGGGTGTCCACCGCATCCGACGCCTGGCATCAAGGGGTTGTCTTGGTTGGCGCTGCTGCACACCTCCAACTTTCCGTCGTTCACGCAAAGCCAAGCCCACCCTGAGCCGAAGCGGGTCGCGGCCGTCTTGGCGAAGGCGTCCTTGAACGCGTCAAAGCTGCCGAAATCGCGGTCGATGGCTTCTCCAAGCGCGCCACTGGGCTGACCGCCGCCGTTGGGGGACATGCAGGCCCAGAACAAGTTGTGGTTCCAAAACCCGCCGCCGTTGTTGCGCACGGCGCCGTTGTCGCTGTGGTCGCGGAGCAAGGTTTCGATGTCCTTTCCTTCGAGCTCCGTGCCTTCCACGGCAGCGTTCAACTTGCTGGTGTATCCAGCGTGGTGCTTGCTGTGGTGGATTTCCATGGTGCGCGCGTCGATGTGCGGCTCCAAGGCGTCGTAAGCGTAGGGAAGTTGTGGAAGTTCAAAAGCCATGAGACTCGTTGTTTTGGTTGGATTCAAAGGTTGTCGAATTCAAAGATACTGCGCCGTTCGCCTGGGTGAAGTTGGATTCCTCGGTCAGGGCATGAAGCGCACGGGCCACGGCCTCGTCGCCGTCCATCAAGACCTCGTACGACGCCGACTCGCCCCACAACGTGCGCACCACCTGGGCCAGGAAGCGGTGGCGCAACTTGGCCTCCTCCTCCCCGTCGGGGTTTCGCCAAGACCAACCGCCGCGCTCGGCCTCCTCGCGAACCACAGCGACCACGTCTTGGGTCCAGGCGTCGAGCGACTCGATGTCCCGCACCGCGTTGCACGTTTCGAGGTCTTCCCGATGGCGGTCCATCCAGGAGAACACGGCGTCGCGCAAGACCCCAGTCCAAATCCACTCGCTCACCCAACCACTGGTGCCCGTGCTGTCCCAGGCCACGAAGACGTCTGGCGCGATGCCCCCTCCGCCGAAGACTTCACGGCCCATCGGGGTGGTGTACTTCAACGAGTCGATCAGCGGCATGCTGTCCGCGTGGTACAACTCGCCGGACGCCAAGCGCACGTCGAAGTCCTCCTCGTAGGCGTCGTAGGGCTTTTGGATGGCGCGGCCGGTTGGCGTGTAGAAACGGGCGACCGTCAACCGAAGGGCGCCTGACCCAGGCACTGGGAATTCTTCTTGCACCAGGCCCTTCCCAAACGTTCGGCGACCCAAGACCAAGCCGCGGTCGTTGTCCTGCAGGGCCCCTGCGAAAATTTCGCTGGCCGAGGCCGAGCCTTCGTCCACCAGCACCGCCACAGGCCAGTCTGCGTAGGGTCCCCGTCGGCGCGAGATGTAGTTCCTGCGGGGGGACGATTTGCCTTCGGTGTAGACCATGGTTTGGCCTTCGTCGAGGAACAAGTCCAGCATGTCCACCACCGCGTTCAAATAGCCCCCGCCGTTGCCCCGCAAGTCCACCACGAGGGACGTGGCACCCTGGGCGGCCAGGCTGAACAACGCGCCCTCGAACTCTTGGGCGGTGTTGGCGGCAAACCGAATGGCCTTGACGTAACCCACTTCTTCTTCCAGCATGAAGGACGCGACGACGCTTTGGATGGGGATTCGGTCGCGGATCAGGTGGACCTGGAAGGGTTCTCCCCGTCGGTCAATGCCGAGGTTGACCTCGGTGCCGCGCGGCCCCTTGAGCAGCTTCATGACCCGGCTGTTGTCAAGCTCGGGGCCTGAAATGGCCTCGCCCTCGACCGCCACAATGCGGTCGCCGGCGCGGATGCCAGCCTTGTCTGAAGGCCCACCAGGAATGGCGGCCACCACCATCAGGGTGTCTTGCTGAATCAAAAACTCGACCCCGATGCCTTCGAAATTTCCCTCCATGTTTTCCGACATCGAGGCAAGCTCCTCGCCCGAGAAGTACACCGTATGGGGGTCCAACTCGTCCAACATGGCCTCGATGGCCACGTCGACAAGTCGGGTTCGGTCGAAGGTGTCGACGTACAAATCTTCGATGCGGTGCAAGACGTTCATGAGCCGGGCTTGGTCGCCAGACCCGCCCATGTGCTCGTGGAACGACCGGCCGCGCGACAAGTCGTGGCCCGATTCCCAGGCGCCACAGCCCCGGCCCAACCAAAGTCCGACCACGAGGGCCAACGCCAATCCCAACGGTTGCCAGTTCTTCATTCAGGAAGCGCAACGATTTGGACCCCTGCTTGGTTCAAAAACTCCAAACCACTTGGGTCCTTGTAGGCGCTCGCATACACCACCCGCACGATCCCCGCTTGGTGGATGAGCTTGGCGCACTCGCGGCACGGCGACAACGTGATGTACAAGGTGGCACCTTGCGCGCTGTTGCTGCTCTTGGCCAGCTTGGTGATTGCGTTGGCCTCGGCGTGAAGCACGTACCAATGGGTTTCTCCTTCGTCGTTTTCGCAGACGTTGGGGAAGCCGCTCGGGGTGCCGTTGTAGCCGTCGGCGATGATCATTTGGTCTTTGACGATCAACGCGCCGACCTGCTTGCGCTCGCAATGGGACAGTTGGGCCCATTCGTGGGCCATCCGCATGTACGCGTGGTCGTATCGCAGTTGCTTCTCGTCCATGAAGGCCAAAGGTACGCCCCGTCGTAGCTTGCGGCATGCGCATTTACACACGCACCGGAGACGACGGCACCACAGGCCTGTTTGGGGGGAGCCGCATCGGCAAAGACGACCTCCGCATCGAGGCCTACGGCACCTTGGACGAACTCAACGCGGTCCTGGGACGTGTGGGCACCCACCCTTCTGTGGCGCCATGGTCGGCGCACCTCACGCGCATCCAAGGCGACCTGTTTGCCATGGGCAGCCACTTGGCCACCACCGACCCTGCCTATGCGAAGAAGCTGCCCGCGTTGGACCCTGACGGGGACGCCAAGTTGGAAGCTTGGATGGACGAGATGGAAGCCAGCTTGCCGGCCTTGACCACGTTCGTCTTGCCCAGCGGACCTGCGTCGGCCGTGGACGCCCATGTCGCCCGCACCGTGTGCCGCCGTGCCGAGCGGCGCTGCGTGGCCTTGAACCGGGCGGAACCCATCGACCCTTTGATGCTGCGGCAATTGAACAGACTGTCCGACGCGCTGTTCATGCTGGGACGATGGCTGGCCCACGAGGACGGTGAAGGCGACGTGCCTTGGTTGCCCTAGGGCTTGACTCGCATTGAGATTCGGTTATTTTTGCGCGCAGAAGCAAGACGCCATGTATTGGACACTCGAATTGGCTTCCTACTTGGAAGACGCCCCTTGGCCCGCCACCAAAGACGAGCTCATCGATTTTTCGATGCGCACCGGTGCGCCCTTGGAAGTCGTGGAGAACCTTCAACAGTTGGAAGACGACGGCGAGTCGTTCGACACCATTGAGGACATCTGGCCCGACTACCCTTCCAAGGAGGACTTTTTCTTCAACGAGGACGAATACTGAACCGTCCCGATTGCCCGCATTTCAGGGCAAAAGAAAAGGCGGGACTTGCGTCCCGCCCCACTTGACATTGAACTAGGAAGAACTTGCGTTCATCCTACCGCGCCAAAGGAGACCAATCCCTTGGCTGAGGCAATGTGAATCAAATGTTTGGGAAAAACAAGCGATGGGGAATCAATTCCTCATCAAGCGACGCGTGGTGACCCCTGCCACCTGCTCCACCACAACCTCCCGATCCGCCGTCAATTCGCGCACCACCGCAGCGTCTCCGTGGCGCACGGTGAGCAACAACAACCCGTCTTCTCGACGCACCTGAAAGGCCTGACCCAGCAGCTCTTCCAGGGTCTGGAGGCGAATGTCGTCGCGGTCGGTCACCAACCCAAAGTGCGTCGCGTGCTGTTGCATCATGCGCACATGCACCCCAGCACGGTCCAAGGCAGAAAAAAGGTCCTTGAGGTGGTCCTCCGCCAAGAAACTCTGGTCGGACGTCGCCACCTCCACCCACACTTGGTCGTCGCGCCAAATGAACATGGGCTGGTCCGGCACCAAATCCGGAAAATCGTCGATGAGGGTCGTGGGACCTTCAGGCGCCAAAAACGACCGAATCCAAAGCGGAAGGCCCCGTTGCTGCAAAGGTTTCACGGTCCGAGGATGGATGACGCTCGCCCCGTAGTAACTCAACTCGAGGGCTTCTGCATGGTCCACCTTGGGCACGGTTTGGGCTTCGGGATGCCACTTGGGGTCGGCGTTCATCATGCCAGGCACGTCCTTCCAAATGGTCACCGACTCGGCCCCGACCGCCACAGCCAAGAGGGCCGCGCTGTAGTCCGACCCTTCTCGACCGAGGGTCGACGTCCGGCCGCTGTTGTGCCGTCCAATGAACCCTTGGGTGACCACCACTTGAGACGCGGCGAAGACCTCGCGGAGCGACGCCCCTGCGTCCCCCAAGGCGGATTCGTCCACCCTCGCATGCCGGTGCGGTCCGGAGGTGCGCACCGTCTCGCGCACGTCCCACCACACCGCGTCCAGCCCCTGGGCCGCACACCAAGCCGCCACCAGGGTGGTGCTGGCCAATTCCCCGGCCGACACAAAGGCGTCGTACGCCGCTTCAGCAAGGCCATCGCGATGGGCCGATTGGGCTTCCTGCCACGACGCCTCGAACACGCTTTGAAGCCGGTCGGCGACGTCAAGACCCAGTTCCGCCGCCACGTCAAGGTGCGTCTGCACAATGTCGCCCCAACGTCCTTCCTGCTCGGGGCCAGAACAGCGCCACACCTCTTCCAAGGCGTTGGTGGTTTTTCCCATCGCCGAAACCACCACCACGGCTTGCTCTTCGGGGCGCAGGTGGTTCGCCAAAAGCTGACCCACCCGGCGGATGGCCGCGGCATCCTTCACCGAGGCGCCGCCAAACTTGTGGGTGGAACGTGGGACTTGTTCAGCCATGCGCTGCAAAATTGGACGGCGAAGGCAACGTCGCCAAATCTTCGTCGGTCAATCGGCCGTTGAGCCAAGTGTCTGTCAACGACGCCCCCAACGTCTTGTAGAAGCCGATCGCCGGTTCGTTCCAATCCAACACTTGCCACTCCAGGCGCTTGGCGTTCACCGACTTCGCGTGGGCGGCCACAGCGAGGAACAGGGACCGGCCGACACCCTGACCGCGCCAGGCTTCGGTGACGACCAAATCCTCGAGGTACCATGTCAGGCCCTTCCAAGTGCTGTAGCGCGCGTGGTGAAGGGCCATGCCCACGATTTGGCCTGACGCCTCGGCCACGAAACACTCGAAACGGCCCTGGGCCATGTCCGCCTGCAAGGTCTCCACAGTCAGGGCGACCTCTTGCTCGGCGCGCTCGTAGCGGGCCAATTCCACGATGAGGCCGTGCACCGCAGCCACCTCCGACGGCGCGCAGGAACGAACAACAACTCGTGGTGAATCTTCAGAAAGGGCCATGGCGTCCAGGCGAAGTTACCCCCTACCTTGGCGGCACGCCTGCCTGCAAATGGAAAACCTGCCCCTGGCCACCCTGGACATTGTGATTTTTCTGACCCTGTTGGTCGGCGCCGTTCGCGGGTTCACAAAAGGGCTCGTCTTCTCCGTGGCATCCCTGGTCGGCTTGGCCGGAGGCATCGCCGCCGCGGCCCATGGATCTCACCTCGCCGCAGAGCAACTCGCCCCCCACGTGTCTTGGTCGGCCAATTCCATCCACATGGCGTCCCTCGCCATCACTTTTTTGGCGGTGGTCGTCGTGGTCCAACTCGTGGCCAAACTCATTGAAAAGGCCTTGGACCTCGTGGCCATGGGGTTCGTCAACAAGCTTGCAGGGGCGGTGTTTGGACTGGCCAAAATGTGGCTCATCCTCTCCTTCGTCATCCTGCTCGTCACGAGTGTCACGGGATCACGAAGCTGGATTCCCGACCGCAGTGGCGACAGCGTCTTGCTCGGACCTGTGGAAGCGGTGGCGCCCATGCTGGCCCCCAACCTCGACGTGAGGGACCTTCAGGTGCCGGACCTCAACGGACGCCCAGGGCTTGAAAGTGAGCCTCCACCCGACGCTGAAGACGATTCATCATCTCGTCGTGAGAAACGTCGTCGGTCCAAGAAGCAGAAACGCTCGCGTAACACTTGATCTTGGGTTCGGTGCCGGACGGACGCACCGTCACGCGCGACCCTTCTTCCGTCACAAATTGCATGACGTTGGACGCCGCTTGGGGCAACGCGCGGAGCACTTCCCCTTGCGGGTTGCGGGCTTCGCGGGTTTGGAAGTCCAAGATTTCGACCACGGCCTCCCCTGCCAGTTCCTGTGGGGGCGACGTGCGGAACCCCTTCATCATGGCGTCGATTTCCGCTTTGCCGTTGCGGCCCTCCTTGACCAAGCTCACCAACCCTTCTTTGTAGGCCTTGTGGCGCTTGTGGATGGCGGCCAAACGGCCCAACATGGTCTCGCCCGCCCGGTCCAACTCGTGGGCGAGCTCCGCCAACAAGCAGCAGCTCTGAACCGCATCCTTGTCACGCACGGCGTCCCCGACGAGGTATCCGTAGCTCTCTTCTCCTCCAGCCACGTACTGCAGCGTGCCCTCTTCTTGACGGATGGCTTCGGCGATGAACTTGAATCCGGTCAACGTCTCGCGCACCTCCACGCCGTATTCTTTGGCCAAGTCGGCCAACAGCTCGGTGGTCACCACCGTTTTGGCCACGAACGAGGGGCGGTCAAGTTTGCCGGCGGCTTGCCATTTGGCCAGCACGTGGTCCACCAACAGCGCCGCCGTCTCGTTGCCATTCAGCAAACGGAACCCGTCGTCGTCCGGCACCGCGATGCCCACTCGGTCAGAATCGGGGTCGGTGCCCATCACGATGGCCGCCCCGACCTGCTTGGCCAAGGCCACGGCCTCGGCAAGCGCCGCCCCTTCCTCGGGGTTGGGGCTGTGCACGGTGGGAAACGCCCCGTCCGGAATCGCCTGGGAGGGCACTTCATGGACGTTCCTGAATCCAAAGGCCTTCAAGGCTGCTGGCACGGCGAGCGCACCCGTGCCGTGCAAGCCGGTGTACGCGATGGTCAAATCCGACCCGTTCGCCACCAAATCTGGCGACAACCGGAACGAGGCCAACACGTCGCGGTAACGGTCGTCCCAAGTCGCGTCCAGCACGTGAATGCCGTCTTGGGTTCGGGCCACGGGCTGGTCTGTGGACAGCGCCCGCACTTCCGCCACAAGCTGAGCATCTTCTGGGGCGACCACCTGCCCACCGTCGGCAGCGTAGACTTTGTATCCGTTGTAGATGGACGGGTTGTGGCTCGCAGTCACCACCACACCGGCCACCGCATCCAACTCACGCACCGTCCACGACAATTGTGGGGTGGGACGCAATTCGGGGTACAACCATGGCTCCAACCCACTTGCGGCGAGCACCTCGGCGGTGATCTGTGCAAACTCTTGGCTCTGGTGGCGGCTGTCGCACGCGATGGCCACGCGAAGCGGTTGCTCCGTGGTGGGTGCGCCGTGCATCTTCAACAGGTGGTTCGCCAAACCTTGTGTGGCCAAGGCGATCGTGGTGGCGTTGATGCGGTTGGTGCCAGGGCCCATTTTCCCCCGCAAACCGCCCGTCCCGAAGGACAAGTCGGTGTAAAACGCGTCAATGAACGCCTCCCGGGCGTCGTCGTCCTGGTCGCACGTGTCCAACCAAGTGCGCACGGTGCGCTGGGTGTGTTCGTCGTGGGGGGCTTGGGTCCAGGCCTGCGCTTTGGCCTTGACCTCCTTCAAGAGATCCTGGTCGTTCATGGTCCCCAAAGTTCAGCCTTCCTCCCGCAATTCCCAGCACGCCGCCAGGGCATTTTGCCAGGGTTCGAAAGTCCATCCCATCTCCTGATGCAAGGGCGCTCCGTCCAACACACTCCACGCCGGCCGGGTGGCCGCGGTGGGAAACGCGTCGGAGGTCACAGCCTCCACAGGAACGTCCAATCCGGCATGACCCACGATGGCTGAAGCGAATCCGTGCCACGTGGTGTGTCCGGCGTGGGCGAAATGACGGATGCCCTGCGGCATGTCCCTTCCGCGCTCAGCCATGTCGAGCAACGCCTCCGCCAACGCTGGGGCGGACGTCGGGACCCCGTGTTGGTCATTCACCACCTTCAACCGGCCGTGTTGGTTCGCCAACCGCAGGATGGTCGTGAGAAAGTTGCTTCCTCGTGCGTCGTACAACCACGCCACCCGGACCACTGCACCGTGGACGCCGCTCGCCAAGAACGCCTCCTCCCCTTCGAGTTTGCTGGCGCCGTAGACCCCCAATGGGCCGGTGGGCTCCGAAGGACACAAAGGAATCCGATCCACTTCCCCGAACACGTAATCCGTGCTTACGTGAATCATAGCCACTCCGTTTTGGGCGCAGGCTTCGGCCAAATGTTTCACCCCTTGGCCGTTGATGTCGAAGGCGCGCTCCAGTTCACTCTCCGCCAAGTCCACCGCCGTGTAAGCCGCTGCGTTGACCACCACGTCGGGGGTGTGTTTCGCCAAGGCATTCCGAATGGACGATGGGTTGGTGATGTCGAGGTCTGTTTGGTCGAGACCTTTAACGTGCAGGGTTCTCCGACGCGTGCCGAATTCCACCAAGCGAGAACCCAACTGGCCCCTTGCGCCAGTCACCAACACCCGTGTTGCGCGATCGCCCTCCTGCATGGGTCAAAGAAACCGCAAAAAAAGCAGGAGAAGTGCAACCCTTCGGAATCTCTCTCGTAGAGTTATGTAAATAATTAGGTTTGGCACGGTGCTTGACCTGTTGAATGCGAACCCAAAAACCCACCTCCATGAACATCACACGCGCCCTCTTTCTGACCTGTGCCATGGCGGCGGTGAGCCTGTCGAGCATGGGCCAAGCCGCCAAGACCCAAGCCACGCAGCCCGACAACGCTCCTGAAACCAAGGCCGACATCTTGCTGCTGGACAAATGGAGGCACGTGGGTTTCCACCTGATTTCCGACTGGCAAGGCGGTGAGGTGGACTCGGTGTTGGACGACCCGACGTTTGGGTTTGCCTTGACGTACATGAAGCACGACCGCCACGGCCTGTTGGACGGGGGATTCGACATCGGGTTCCAACCCATGGGTGGGTTCGACACCACGGCGTTTGTGGTCCAAGACGGCAAAGCGCCACTGGAAGGACAGCTGCGGGTCCGGAACCAACTGGTGCACGCCCACTACCTGCTGCGCTTCACGCTGTTTCAGCGGGCCAAAATTCAGCCCTTCGCCGAGGGATTCGTGGGCGCCCGCGGGTCGCTGTTGGGGGCCCGATTCACGGCGCACGGCTCGGACGACTTCACCCCTGTGAACGACGTGCCCTTCTTCTCGGCCAACTTCAGCTACGGCTACGCCTTGGGGGCCCGCGTCCAAATGGGCGAACGCACTTTCCTGACTGCACGGTACGGCGAAATGCGTCACTTGGACGGGGGCAACGTGGTGCAAGTGGCCGACGCGGACCGGCTCACCATTGGACCCGACGGCACCGTGACGAGCAACGCCACCACCGGGGTGACCCTTCCACCCTACTCGGTGCGGGTGGGATTGGCCATGAACTTTTAAGACGTGCGCATCGCCTCCACGGGAGGCATGCGGGCGGCTTGACGGGCGGGCGCAAGGCCCGCGACAAGACCCGATGTGACGGCCACCGCCAGCGCGATGAGCACGCGCTTGGGGGCGATGTGCAAGGTCATGCCCACCTCGGCGAGGTTGACGCCCCACACCAAGAATTGGATCGCCAACAGCGCCAGCAGCGCACCAAACACGCACAGCGTCACCGCCTCGAACAAGAATTGGATCAAAATGAAGGCGTTCTTGGCGCCGATGGCCTTTTGGACGCCGATGATTTTGGTGCGTTCACGCACCGATACGAACATGATGTTGGCAATGCTGAAACACCCCACGAGGATGGCGAAAATGGCAATGAACCAGCCGCCGGCCGCGAGGTTGGTGAAGATGCTGTCCAAGATGCCCGTCAGCATTTCCATGCGGTTCACGGAGAAATCGTCCTCGCGTCCGGGACGCACGCGCCGCACCGCCCGAAGCTGCTGCACGAGTTCGTCCTCCAAGGCCGCCATGTCGACGCCGGGCTTGGCCTTGATGGCGATTTGGGCGTTGTCGTCGGCACGCGAATCGTAAATGCGCGGCGCGAAGGCCGAGGGCACGAGCATGAATTCGTCCAGACCTGTGGACACCACGCTCTCGCCTTCCTGGCCGAGCACGCCGATGACCTCGATGCGAATGCCACGGACTTTCAAGGTTTGGCCCACGGCGTTGTGGCGTCCAATCAACTGCTGGGCCACCTCATACCCCACAACCGCCACCGGACTGCCGGCCGCGCTTTCGCTCGCGCTGAAGTAGCGGCCGTGCACAATGTTCAAGCTGATGACCTGGTCGTACTGGTGCGAGCCTGCGCCCACGACCACCCCTGGCATCCGGTTGTTTCCCGCCTCCGCATCGAGGAACGTCTTGGACTGGTACATGCCTGCCGAGGCCAGCGTCAAACGCGGCATCAGCAACTCGAGATCACGCTCGGTTGGCGGGCGGCGCTGCACGTACTTCCACCACGGGTAATCACCCCCGGCGGACCACGGCCATTTCGTCACAAACAGCACGTCGTCGTCCAGCATGTTGAACGTGTCCCGAAGCTCGGTTTCCAACGAGTCCACCACCGTGAACACCGCGCTGATCACGAAGATGCCGACCATCACCCCGAGCAAGCTCAGGAAGGTGCGCAGACGGTTGGTCCAAATCGCGTGCCACGCGAAGGACAAACTCTCTCGAAACAACCGAAACCACAGCATGCAACGAAGCTACTGCATCGTAGATTTGCGCCTTTCAAAAACCCCGCATTTCTCAGGTCATGTCAGACGCCCGCCACATCAAATCTGCCCTCATCTCGGTCTTCCACAAAGACGGTTTGGAACCCATTGTGGCCGAATTGAAACGCCTGGGCGTCACGATCTACTCCACCGGGGGGACGCAAGCCGCCATTGAGGCGATGGGCGCCGAGGTGGTGCCTGTGGAATCGGTGACGGACTACCCGTCCATTTTGGGAGGGCGCGTCAAGACCTTGCACCCGAAGGTGTTTGGGGGGATTTTGAACCGCCGCGACCACGAAGGCGACCAAGCCCAAATGGCGGAGTACAACCTGCCCAACCTCGACCTCGTCATCGTGGACCTCTACCCCTTCGAAGCCACCGTCGCAAGCGGCGCCTCGGAGGCCGACATCGTCGAGAAAATTGACATCGGAGGCATCGCCCTCATTCGCGGCGCGGCCAAGAACTTCAACGACGTGGTGGTGGTGCCGTCCATGAACGATTACGGCACCTTGGTCGACATCTTGAAGCGCGACGGCGTAACAACCTTGGAAGAGCGCAAGGCCCTCGCGGCCCGCGGCTTCCGTGTGAGCTCGCACTACGACACCATGATCCACGCCCACCTCAGCGGGTCGAGCCTCGACAAGGGCGGCGTGGACACATTGAACTTGAGCGTGCCCCAAAGCCGCACCCTGCGCTACGGGGAAAACCCGCACCAAGCCGGCCAGTACTTCGGCGACTTGGACGGGCTGCTCAAGCCTTTGCACGGAAAAGCGTTGTCCTACAACAACCTCTTGGACGTGGACGCTGCTGTGCAATTGATGGAGGAGTTCAAGGACGACGCGCCGACGTTTGCCATCCTCAAGCACAACAACGCCTGCGGATGCGCCACCCGCGAGACCTTGGCCCAAGCCTACGCCGACGCCTTGGCCGGCGACCCAACGAGCGCCTTTGGGGGCGTGTTGATCGCGAACCGGGCCATTGATTTGGCCACCGCCAACCACATCCACGAACTCTTCTGCGAAGTGGTCATTGCCCCTGGGTTCGACGACGACGCGTTCGCCGTGTTGTCCCAAAAGAAGAACCGCATCCTCCTCGAACGCCAGCCTGGCGACTTGCCCAAGTCAACTGTGCGGTCTGCCCTGAATGGGTACTTGGTCCAAGCGCGCGACAACGGCATGGAAGCGGCCGACACCTGGACGTGCACCACGGCGACCGCCCGGCCCGAGAGCGCGGAGGACTTGTTGTTCGCATTGAAGCTCGTCAAGCACACGAAGTCCAACACCGTGGTCTTCGCCAAGAACGGCCAGCTCTTGGCCAGCGGCACCGGCCAAACCAGCCGCGTTGACGCGCTGAAGCAGGCTGTGGAGAAGGCCAAGAACTTTGGGTTTGACTTGAACGGCTCGAGCATGGCCTCGGACGCCTTCTTCCCCTTCCCTGATTGCGTGGAGCTCGCGGCCGACGCCGGGGTGGTGGCGGTCATCCAACCTGGAGGCTCGATCAACGACCAAAAAAGCATCGACGCCTGCGACGCACGTGGCCTTGCGATGTACACCACAGGGGTGCGTCACTTCCGCCACTGACTTCACACCCGTTGGCAACTGACACGGGCGTGTTGGGGCCAAAGTGAAACTTATCAACCATCGGCGCACATTGCCCTGAATGGGCGCGGCGTGACGGGTCCACCCGTCTACCTTTAGGGTATGGGATTGTTCGACTTTTTCACGCAGGAAATTGCCATGGATTTGGGCACGGCAAACACCATCATCTACTACCAAGACAAGGTGGTGGTGGACGAGCCCTCCATCGTGGCGAAGGACCGGATGACGGGCAACGTGGTGGCCATTGGTCGCTTGGCCCAGCAAATGCACGGGAAAACCCACAAGAACATCGAGACCATCCGCCCGCTCAAGGACGGCGTGATCGCGGATTTTGAATCTGCGGAACAGATGATCAAAGGGATGATCAAGCTCATCTCTGGGAAGAAGTCTTGGTTCAACCCCACCCTGCGCATGGTCATCTGCATCCCCTCCGGCATCACGGACGTGGAGAAGCGCGCCGTGAAAGACAGCGCGGAGCACGCCGGCGGCAAGGAGGTGTACCTCATCCACGAGCCCATGGCGGCGGCCATCGGCATCGGCATCGACGTGGAAGAGCCCATGGGCAACATGATTGTCGACATCGGAGGTGGCACCTCAGAGATCGCGGTGATCGCCTTGGGCGGCATCGTGACCGACACCAACATCCGCGTCGCTGGGGACGAGTTCACCCACGACATCGAAGACTACATGCGCCGCCAGCACAACATCCTGATTGGGGAGCGCACTGCAGAACAAATCAAAATCGCCGTCGGGTCTGCCCTCACCGAGTTGGAAAACCCGCCCGAGGACTACGCCGTTCACGGACGCGACTTGATCACGGGCATCCCCAAGGAAATCGTGGTGACCTACTCAGAGATCGCGAGCGCGCTCGACAAGAGCATCTCCAAGATTGAGGAAAGCATCCACAGCGCGCTGGAGAACACGCCACCCGAGCTGTCGGCCGACATCTTCAAGACGGGCATCTACCTCGCCGGAGGCGGGGCCCAGCTGCGCGGGTTGGACAAGCGCATCCAGCACAAGACCAAACTCCCCGTGCACGTGGCGGACGATCCGCTTCACGCCGTGGCGAAAGGCACCGCCATCGCGCTGAAGAACATCGACCGTTTCCCCTTCTTGATGCGCAACTGATCCCAGGGCCGTGCGGAACCTCCTGGCCCTTCTCGCACGAACCCACCGCTGGCTCCTCTTCTTGGGCCTGTGGGGGGTCGCGTTGGGCTGGATGAACACGACGTACAGCCACCAACGCACGGCCATGTCAAAGTGGTCGCTGCGCGCCTCAGGCTCCTGGTTGGAGACCCTGGGCCAAGTGAGCGACTGGGCCCAGTTGGTGGAAGCCAATGAACTGGTGATGCTCGAAAACGCCCGATTGCGGGCCACGCTGGAGCGGCTGCGCGAGCCCGGCGCCACCCCCTGGACTTCTTCCCATGCCCAGGTGCTTCGAAGCCCAAGTTGGCAGGGTTCGCCTTGGATGGTGCTCAACCGCGGGGGACAAGACGGCTTGGCCCCAGGCGCCGGCGTGCTGTCGTTGGGACACGCCGCAGGCAAAATCGTGGACACCACCGCCCATGAAAGCTTGGTCCTCACCCTCACGCACCCCGACGCCCAGTGGAGTGTGCGCGTCGGGCGAAAAGGGCAAGCCGTGCGGCTTTTGGCGCGCAAGGGCGACGTGCGACGCGCCTCAGTGATGGACGTGCCGCTCGCCCAATTGGTCTTGCCCGGAGATACGGTGTTCACCACAGGCCATGATGGGGTCTTCCCGGCGGACATCCCGGTGGGAACGGTGGAAGACGTGGCTCGGAGCGGGGCGGATGAATTCCAAACCCTGACCGCGACCCTGGGCGCCAATTTTCCCGCAAGCCGCCACGTGGTGTGCTTGGCATCTGCGCGCAACGCCAGGATTGACGAGTTGTTGAACGCCCAAGCCCCGCAACCATGAACCCCGGGATCCCACTTCTGTGGACCCTGGCCTGGGCCACCGTGTTCCAAGTGCTGCTGTTCCGCTTTGGCATCTTCTGGGGAGGCTATGGGTTGTTGGCCGTGCACCTCTACGCGCTGTTTCGGATGCCTGTGGGGTGGTCCCCCACCGCCTACCTCGTGGTGGCCGCCGCAACCGGGGCCGTCATGGACGTGGTGTGCTTCACCGGGGGCATGCACCTGGCGGCATGCACCACCTTGGGCATGGCCTACCCGTCGCTGATCGCCGCCATGGAATCGCGGGACGGCCTCCGGCAAGGGCATGTCATGAACCCCCACCAAGACGGATGGGGTCGCTACGCCGTGTTCGTGGCCTTTGGGTTGGCCATCCACTGGATGGTGTTGTTTGGCCTTCAAAACGGATGGGGTCTCATGGGCCGAACCCTGGCGGAAACGGCCGTGTCCACGGGCCTGAATGTGGGCGTGTTCCTGTTGTTGCAGGGCTTGTTCAACCGCCCGGGACGTGCGTCAGGTGGGGCCGCAAGCGCCTACCCATGGAGTTGAACGGCAACCACCTTTCTGGCCGTCAACGCATCGTCGGCGCCATGGTGTTGGCCGTGGGGTTGGTCTTCATCATCCGCCTGTTCCAAATGCAGGTCACCACGGACGAATACCGCAACCGCGCGGAGCGCCTCACCGAGGAACAAGAACTGCTTCACCCCACCCGAGGTCTTTGCCTGGACCGCCACGGCGAGTTGCTTGTGAACAACGTCCCGGGGTACGAATTGATGGTGGTGCCGCGCGCCATGGCCGGCGTGGACACCGCAGCGTTGGCGACGCTGCTGTCCCTCGAGAAAGACAATTTGGTGGCCAGGCTCAACAAGGCCCGACGCTACTCGCGGTACAAAGCCTCGCCGTTGCTTCGCCAGCTCGACGCCGAGGAATACGCGGCGCTCAGCGCAGAACTTTGGAAATACCCAGGGTTGTCCATTCGGACGAAGCCCGTGCGAGAGAATGTCTTTGGCATTGCAAGCCAAATCGTGGGCGAGTACCGCGAGGTCGACCGCCAAGACATGAACGACGACGCGCGCTACCGGTTGGGCGACTACAAAGGGAAGTCGGGGATTGAAGGCCTGCACGAACTGGACTTGCGCGGAACCCCTGGCCTCCGACACCACCTCGTGGACGTGCGGAACAACGTGCGAAACACCTTGACCGAGCTTGATTCCTTGCCTGTCCCTGGCGACGACCTCACGCTCACGCTGGACGCCGAATTGCAGCGGTACGCCGAGGACCTCATGCGCGGCAAGCGCGGCGCCGTCGTGGCCCTGGAACCTTCCACGGGCGAGGTCTTGGCCTTCGTGTCGGCCCCTTCGTTTGACGGGAACTTGCTGACGGGAACGAGCCGGGGGGCGGCGTACGACAGTTTGGTGAAGCACCCGTGGAAGCCCCTGTACAACCGCGCAGTCCGAGGCACCTACCGTCCGGGCTCCATCTTCAAAATGGTCCAAGGCCTCATCGGCATGCAGCAAGGTGTGATCTCGCCCAGAACGCACATCGTCTGCAACCGCGACATCATTGGCTGCCACGGCGCGCACACCCAAGACGACCTGAGAAGGGCGGTGGTCCACAGCTGCAACCCCTACTTCTACGACGTCATGCGTCGGATGGTCAACCAGCACCCGGACAAGGACAAATTCGACAACGCCAGGTTGGGGCTGGGATGGTGGACGGAGCGTGTCAGGGACTTCGGGTTTGGCACCGACCTCGGAGGCCATGTGCCTGGGACGCGATCGGGTTTGGTCCCTGACACGACCTACTACAACAACATTTACGGCCGGCGCCATTGGACCTTCCGCACCATCTACTCCATCAGCATTGGGGAAGGCGAGCTGCTGGCGACCCCCATGCACATGGCCAACCTCGCCGCCATCATGGCGAACCGCGGGTGGTACATGGAACCGCACCTCATCCGCGACATCGGGGGCAAGGGCAAACCCGAAGCGCTTCAAGTCAGGCAGGAGGTCGACGTGGACGAGGTCCATTTCACGGCCATCCTGGACGCGATGCAGGACGTGATTGAAGACCCTTCGGGAACTGGTCGTCGCGCCCTAACCCCAGGGATTGCGACGTGTGGCAAGACAGGGACCGTCCAAAACCCCGGCAAACCTGACCACAGCGTCTTCATGGCATTCGCCCCCCGAGAAAACCCTCAGATTGCCTTGAGCGTGTACGTGGAGAATGCGGGGGCCGGCGGCGAATGGGCCGCGGCGATTGCGGGCTTGTTGGTGGAGAAATACATCCGAGGCGACATCGACAACAAGGCCCGAGAGTCGCGGGTCATGGGGGCCACGTACCCGTTGGACCCCAACTTCGTGGATCCTGCCACCTTGGCCCAAACCCAGGCCGCTTCTGGCGACCCAGAACCCCAAGACGCACCATGAGCAGCCGTTCCCTCAACGTGGCGGCACGCTTGGACTGGACCACCCTCTTGACCGTGGGGGTTCTGGTCGTGCTGGGCTGGTTGAACATCGTCAGCGCCACAGCCGAGGCCGAGGTCGTATGGGACATGGGCGGCAAGGCCGGCAAGCAATTGATTTGGATGGGCGTCTGTGCGGTGCTCATGGTGGGGCTGCTGGCGGTGGAGGGGGTGTTCTACATCCGAACGAGCGTGGTGCATTACGCCGCGGTCATGCTGCTTCTCATGGCCGTGCTTGTGGTGGGCAAGAAGGTCGGCGGCGCACGTTCCTGGTTTGGGGTGGGCAGCTTTGGCATCCAACCCAGCGAGTTCGCCAAGACCGCCACCGCCCTCATCCTGGCATGGTTCCTCAGCCGAGATGGCCGGCCGTGGCGCACGTTCAAGACCCGGCTGCAGACCCTTGCGTTGATTGCGGCGCCTGCAGGCCTCATCTTGCTCCAACCTGACGCCGGCACGGTGTTGGTTTTTGGGGGCTTCATCTTCGTGCTCTACCGCGAAGGGCTGAGCGGCAACGTCCTCTTGGTCGGGGTGGGCATGCTGGTGCTGGCCGTGCTGACCATCCTGCTCGGCGCCTCGGAGAGTTGGTACCCCTTCCTGGGCAACGAGTCGGGGTTCTGGTGGTTCCTGCTTTCGCTGGCGTTGCTCGGCACCCTGGCCCTGCTCCTCGTGCGGGCCGCCACCCTGCCGCGCCGGAGGAAAGCCGTGTCCCGTTGGGGCATCGCACTCCTGCTGGGAGGCATGGCGTTTTCCACGGGCTTGCATTTGGGCATGGAACAGGTGCTCAAAAAACACCAACGCGAGCGCATCCACGTGCTCTTTGGCATCGACGTCGACAACCCCGACGCCGACTACAACATCCGCCACGCGAAAGCCGCCATCGGGTCGGGTGGGTGGACCGGGAAGGGCTGGGCCCAAGGCCCCATGACCGCCTATGGCTTCGTGCCCGAGCAAGAGACCGACTTCATCTTCTGCACGGTGGGAGAAGAATGGGGGTTCTTGGGCAGCGCCGGGGTTGTGGGGTTGTTCATGTTCCTCATCCTGCGTGTCCTGCATCTCGCAGAGCGGCAGAGGTCGCAATTCACCCGGGTGTACGCGTACGCGGTGGCCAGCATCCTCTTCATGCACTTCCTGGTCAACGTCGGCATGGTGATCGGCTTGGCGCCCGTCATTGGCATTCCTCTGCCTTTCTTCAGCTACGGCGGATCCTCGTTGATGGGCTTCACCCTGTTGTTGGGCATTCTGCTCCGGTTGGACGCGGAGCGCTTCGCCGTCTTGAGGTGAGATTCGTCGACGATAAAGACCTGCTCGTTTGGGTTTTTCAAAAATTCATCTATCTTAGTTTCATGACGACGATCACAAACATGTGTTGTTGCTGCAACTGTCCGACGGACAGGGGCCGCTTGCGCATGCGTGGATAAAGTCAATTTCAAACGCAACCTCAGGAAGCCCTCGTTCGTAACGGGGGCTTCTTTTTTTATTCCATTTTCCAATGACCGCCACACTTCTTGACCCCAGACTTTCCGCCCTCGACGAATTGCGTTGGCAAGTCGGCAACACCCCGTTGCACCGCATCGTGCACCTGAACCCCAAGCCCGGGGTGGAGGTGTATGCCAAACTGGAGTGGCAACAATTCGGCGGCAGCGTGAAGGCGCGTCCTGCCTACAACATCCTTTGGAATGCCCTGGCCTCGGGCGCCCTCAAAGGTCGCCGGTTGTTGGACGCGTCGTCCGGCAACACCGGCATCGCCTACGCCATCTTCGCCGCGGCGGCAGGCATTCCAGTCACGTTGTGCGTCCCAGAGAATGCTTCAAAAGAACGCAAGCAAATCCTTCGCTCCTTGGGCGTGGAACTCGTGCTCACCAGCCCGTACGAGGGCACCGACGGCGCCCAAGAAGTGGCCCGGGCCATGTCTTTGGCCCACCCGGAGAAGTACCACTACGTGGACCAGTACAGCAACGAAGCCAATTGGAAGGCCCACTTCGAGCACACGGCGCCTGAAATCTGGAACGAGACCCGCGGTGAAATCACCCACTTTGTGGCGGGCCTCGGCACCACAGGCACGTTCACCGGCACAGGCCGTGGCTTGAAAAAATTCAACCCCGACATCGAGTTGGTGGCCTTGCAACCTGAAACGGCCCTGCACGGGCTGGAGGGCTGGAAGCATCTGGAGACCGCCCGCGTGCCCAAGATCTACGACAACACCATCCAAGACCGCACCATGCTCGTCTCCACCACGGAGAGCTACGCCATGATTGTGCGCGCGGCGAAAGAAGAGGGCCTGTTGCTGAGTCCATCTGCGGCGGCGAACCTCGCTGGGGCCCTTCGTGTTGCAGAATCGATGGACAAAGGGGTTGTGGTGACCGTCTTGGCCGACGACGCCTCCAAGTACAGCGACGTCTTGGACCAACTGATGCCTTGACCATGTTGCCGCTTGACATCCAACCCGACGTCCTGGAACGCATGACTTCCCACGCGGAAGCGGCCTTCCCCAACGAATGCTGCGGCTTCTTTTATGGCGCCGAGGAAGAAGGCAAGCGAGTCATCACGGCGACCACGGCGGTGGACAACCACAAAGAAGGCGACCAACGCAGGCGGTTTGAAATCTCCGATTTGGACTACATGAAGGCCGAGCGACACGCGGCCAAGGAAGGTCTGACCCTCTTGGGCGTGTACCACAGCCATCCTCTGCATCCGGCCATTCCAAGCGAACACGACCTCGCTGTGGCCATGCCCTTTTTCAGCTACCTCATCGTCAGCGTGCAACCGAAGGGCACGGCCCACGTGCGCAGTTGGCAACTCGACGATTCCCGCACTTTTCAAGAAGAACCCATGGTGACGCTGCCCGACGCGTGGCGCGTTTGACCTGCAAGCCCCAAAACTGAAAACACATTCATCATGCCCACATTGATCATCCCCACCCCCTTGCGCAAATTCACCGACGGCCAAGGCACCTTCTGCGCGCCGGCGGACACGGTCAAATCCCTGCTGGCCAGCCTTGCGGAGGCGCACCCAGGACTGAAGCCACATCTCTTTGAAGACTCAGGCGCGTTGCGCAGTTTCATCCGGGTCTACGTCGGCGACGAAGACATTCACGCCCTTCAAGGAGAAGACACCCCGCTGGACGGGCGGGACGACGTGAGCATCATCCCTGCCATTGCCGGCGGCGTGGGCCGTTCCATCCTTTGACCTGACCGCGATGGACCACGTGCAATTCAGCAAAGAGGAGCTCGAGCGCTACAGCCGGCACCTCATCATTCCCGAGTTCAACATCGAAGGGCAGCGCAAGCTCAAGGCTTCCAGCGTCCTGGTGATTGGATCTGGCGGGTTGGGCTCTCCCCTCCTCCTTTACCTGGCCGCAGCCGGCGTGGGGCGCATCGGGGTGGTGGACTTCGACACGGTCGACGCCAGCAACCTTCAACGTCAAGTCCTCTTCGGAGTGCAGTCCGTGGGGCAGCCCAAGGCGGAAGCCGCCAAAGCCCGGCTGGCCTCGTTGAACCCGCACATCGAGATCGACGTGCACAACACCAAATTCACCAGCGACAACGCACGTGAATTGGTTCGGCAATACGACGTCGTGGCGGACGGGACGGACAACTTTCCAACCCGCTACCTCGTCAACGACGCATGCGTGCTGGAAGGCAAGGTGAACGTGTACGCCAGCATTTACCGGTTTGAGGGACAGGCCTCGGTGTTCAACCAACTCCTGCCTGACGGGAGCCGGGGGCCCAACTACAGGGACCTGTTCCCCTCGCCACCCCCTCCCGGCCTGGTGCCGAGCTGCGCAGAGGGTGGCGTGATCGGTGTCTTGCCAGGCATCTTGGGGTCGCTCCAAGCCCTGGAGGTGCTCAAGGTCATTTCCGGCGTGGGCGACACGCTGAGCGGCCGGCTGTTTTTGTTTGACGCCACCACCTTCACCACACGCACGATGAAGGTGCGGAAGGACCCGCGCAACCCGCTGAATGGGGAAAACCCCAGCCAAACCGACCTCATCGACTACGAGCAGTTTTGCGGCGTGGGGGTGCCGGCGGCCCAAGAACACGACGTGCAAGAAATCGACGTGCACACCTTGAAGGCCTGGCAAGACGAGGGCAAAGCGCATGTCCTCATCGACGTGCGGGAGCCTTATGAATTTGGCATTGCAGAAATGGGGGGCGACTTGGTGCCCCTGGCCACCGTGGTCGAAAGCACCGCCCGAATCCCCAAGGACGTGCCCGTGGTGGTTCACTGCCGCTCAGGCGTGCGAAGCGCCAAGGCCATCCGGCAACTGGAAGACGCCCACGGCTACACCAACTTGGTCAACCTCCGCGGGGGCATCCTGGGTTGGCAAGAACACATTGATCCGTCGCTCGCCCGCTATTGAGCGGAGTTTGGCACGGTCTATGAACTGAAGAGAGAAGCGTCGCGAGAAGGTTTTGGTTTGACGACGCTTCAGGTTGAAGCAAGCGGGGCCCCCACCTGGGAGCCCCGCTTCGTTGTTTCAGAAGGTTTGGAAGCTCAGAGCCCGAGCAACACTTCAGTTGGGGTCTTTCCCCCAAAGAGCATGCGCTCCGGGTTCTCGATCATTTCCTTCACCATGTACAAGAAGCCGACGCTTTCCTTGCCATCCACAATGCGGTGGTCGTAGCTGAGCGCGACGTACATGATGGGGCGGATTTCCACTTTGCCGTCGATGGCCACAGGGCGTTCCACGATGTTGTGCATGCCCAAAATGGCGCTTTGCGGCGGGTTGATGATGGGCGTCGACAACATGGAGCCAAACACCCCACCGTTGGTGATCGTGAAGGTCCCGCCCTGCATCTCGTCCACGGTCAACTCCCCGTCCCGCGCCCGAATCGCCAAACGCTTGATTTCCGCCTCGATTTCTGACAGGCTCATGGTCTCGGCGTTGCGAACCACCGGCACCATCAAGCCTTTGGGGGAACTCACCGCAATGCAGATGTCCGCATAGTCGTGGTAAATGAGCTCCTTTCCGTCGATTTGGGCGTTGATCGCCGGGAACTCGGCGAGCGCCGTGGTCACCGCCTTGGTGAAGAAGCCCATGAACCCGAGGCCCACGCCAAATTGCTCCTTGAAGGCGTCCTTGTGCTTTTTGCGCAAATCCATGACCGGCTTCATGTCCACCTCGTTGAAGGTGGTCAACATCGCGGTCTCGTTCTTCACAGAGACCAAACGCTCGGCCACCTTCCGGCGCAACATGCTCATCTTCTCCCGGCGCGTCTCGCGGCTGCCCTCCCAGCCTGAACGGACGTTCGATGCGTCGAAGCCTGCGGCCAAGGCGGCAAGCACGTCTTGCTTCAACACGCGGCCGTCGCGGCCCGTGCCCTGCACAGAGCCCGCGGGCAATCCCGCGTCTGCCATGGCTTTGCGCGCCGCGGGCGAAGCGTGTCCCGCCACGTGACCCGCGGCTGCCGGGGCAGCCGGGGCGGGCGCTGGCTTGGGAGCTGCAGGAGCAGGCGCCGCAGGGGCAGGCGCAGGAGCAGCGGCCGGCGCTGGGGCGGGCGCGCCCGCAGGGCGCTCGGCGTCCGTGTCGATCAGGCAGCACACGCCACCCACCGGCACCACGTCGCCTTCTTCAGATTTCAACGTGATGACGCCAGCAGCTTCTGCCGGCAATTCCAACGTCGCCTTGTCGGAATCCACTTCTGCAATGGCTTGGTCCTTTTCGACGTAGTCGCCGTCGGACACGAGCCATGCTGCGATTTCGACTTCAGAGATGCTCTCCCCTGGGCTGGGGACTTTCATTTCAAGGATGGGCATGGGTCTGGATCGTTGCTGAGGTGAAGGTCAAAATTTCGCCATCGCCACCACTTCTTCAAGCAGGGCGTCGTGTCGTTGTTGGTGAACGGCCGGAGAACCCGAGGCCGGGCTGGCGCTCGCGCCGCGGCCGACGTACTGGACGTCCGCGTGGCCGTGGATGTGAAGTTGCTCGTGCATGAAGCTCCAAGCCCCCATGTTTCGGGGCTCTTCCTGAAGCCACACCACCTTGGGGTTGCCGTGACGGCCGATGGCTTGGGCCACCGCATCCGCCGGGTACGGGTGAAGTTGTTCCACGCGGACCACAGCCATGTTTTTGGGCGCCTTGTCCCCAAACTTCTCCAGCAAGTCGTAGTACACTTTGCCAGAGCACAAGACCACCACCTCGGCCCCTTTCTTGGCCTTGGGGTCGTCGATGACTTCTTGGAAACCACCGGTGCTCAGGTCCGACATGGACGACACCGCCTTCGGGTAACGGAGGAGTTTCTTGGGGGTGAACACCACGAGTGGCTTTCGGAAGGGGCGGTGCACCTGGCGACGCAACACATGGAACATGTTGGCAGGCGTGGTGCAGTTGGCGACAATCAGGTTGTCCCCGCTCCCAAGCTGAAGGAAACGCTCCATGCGGCCGCTGCTGTGCTCTGACCCCATGCCTTCGTAGCCGTGGGGAAGCAACAAGGTCAGGCCGTTCATGGTGCGCCACTTGTCTTCTCCGGCGCTCAGGAACTGGTCCCACATGATTTGGGCTCCGTTGTTGAAATCCCCAAACTGCGCTTCCCAAATCGTGAGGCCGTCCGGTTGTGCAAAGGCGTACCCGTATTCAAACCCGCTCACGGCGTACTCCGAAAGCAAGCTGTTGTAAATCTGGAGTTTCGCCTGGTCCTTGCTGAGGTGGTTGAGCATGATCAACTCTTCCTCGCTGTCTTCGGTCTTGACCACGGCGTGGCGGTGGGAGAACGTCCCACGCTCCACATCCTGTCCGCTGATGCGCACGGGGTGCCCCTCCTCAAGGAGGGTCGCATAGGCCAATTTCTCGCCCATGGCCCAGTCGAGCTCGTCGCGCTCGACCATGGCCAAGCGGTCCTTCATGAGCTTTTTGACCTTGCGGAAGAACTTCTTGTCTTCCGGCAACGTGCTCATGCGTGTGGCCAAATCGACCAGTTTCTTCTTCGCCACCCCGGTCTTGGGCGACGACGTCAGTTCTTGTTCTTCAGCTGGCCGGTAGTTTTCCCAGAGTTCGCTCAAAAAGTCGTCCACCACGGACAACTCCATGGACTTGGCTTCCTCGAATCCGGCCTCCATGGCCTCGCCGAGCGCCGTCTTCATGGCGTCCGCGTCCTCGGCAGTCACCGAGCCGTCGGCCAGGAGCTTCTGAAGGTAGATCTCCCGCGGAGACGGGTGGGCCCCAATGGCCTTGTACAACTTGGGCTGGGTGAACTTGGGTTCGTCGCCTTCGTTGTGGCCGTACTTCCGGTAGCCCAACAGGTCGATGAACACGTCGCGCTGGAACGTTTGGCGGTAATCCAAGACGATTTTCATCACTTGGACCACAGCCTCCACGTCGTCGGCGTTCACGTGAAAGACCAACCCTTGGGTGACCTTGGCCACGTCGGTGCAATAGGTCGACGTTCGTGCGTCGAGGTAGTTGGTGGTGAAGCCCACTTGGTTGTTCACCACGAGGTGGACGGTGCCACCCGTGCGGTAGCCGTCCAGGCCGGCCATTTGGGCCACCTCGTACACCACACCCTGGCCTGCGATGGCCGCGTCGCCGTGGATGAGGATGGGCAGCACGCTGGCTTCGTCGCCGCCGTGGGCGTCGATGCGTGCCCGGGCGATGCCTTCCACCACGGGGTCCACCGCCTCGAGGTGCGAGGGGTTGGGGGCCAAGGTGATGGTCACTTCTTCGCCGGTGTCTGCCACTTGCTTGCGCGAGTAGCCGAGGTGGTATTTGACGTCGCCGTCAAAAAGTCCGTCGTCGTCGTAAGCCTTGCCTTCAAACTCGCTGAAGATGTTGGCGTAGGGCTTGCCCAAAATGTGCGCCAACGTGCTCAAGCGGCCCCGGTGAGCCATGCCAATCACCACTTCCTTCACGCCGCGGGTGGTGCCCGACTCAATCATGGCGTCCAAGGCCGGAATCAAACTTTCCCCGCCTTCAAGCGAGAAGCGCTTTTGGCCTACGAACTTCTTTTGCAAGAATTCCTCGAACAACGTCGCCTGGCTGATCTTCTTCAACACGTGCTTCCGGCCCTCCGCATCCAATCGCGGGCGGTTGACCAACTCGATGCGGTCGCGGATCCAAGCCAAGCGCTCCGGCTGGCGGATGTACATGTACTCGATCCCGATCGATTCGCAGTACGTCGCCTCGAGGTGCGCCACAATGTCCTTCAACGTTGCAGGCCCCAACCCCACTTCGCTGCCAGCTTGAAACACAGTGTTCAAGTCGGCCTCGCTCAGGTCGAATTGCGCCAAATCCAGGGTGGGCAGGTAGGTCCGTCGGGCCCGAACGGGGTTCGTTTGGGTGAAGAGGTGTCCCCGGGTGCGGTACCCGTGGATCAAGTCCAACACTTTGAACTCCTTCAAGGTCGCTGGAGACGCGGCATCCTCGCCATACTGGGCGCGACTCAGGTCAAATCCAGCAAAAAAAAGTCGCCACGAGCGGTCCACCGATTCGGGGTCCTGCAAGTAACGAGCGTACATGGCATCGAGCGCACCAGGTTCGGCGTTGCTCAAAAAAGAAAGTGGGTCCATGAGGACAGGGGCGTTTTGCGCGCATAAAGATACGCCCGGCTTCGCGAATCAGTGGCTTCGAGACGTCACGTGCTCGGCCAACCCCACGAACCAAGCAGCGGCCGCGTCAGACAGGTTCAATTGCCCCAGGGCAGCCACCGCCAAATCCACGTGTGTGGCCATGCGTTCTCGAGCCAAACGGTCGGCGCCCGCCGCAAGCATCGCACCGCGCACCGCTTGGATTTTGGCCTCGGCGCGGTCCGTGCCAGAGGCCGGCTGCACGCCGGTCCACGTTTCCAGCACTTCGCGGCCTTCGGGTTGGGCTTGGGTGGTCAGCCACAGCAAGGTCTTCTTGTCGCTTAGAATGTCGCCACCCACTTGCTTTCCCGTGCTTCCGCTCTCCCCAAACGTGTCGAGCAAATCGTCCTGGATCTGGAACGCCAAGCCCACGTTGAGCCCGTAGGCGTACCACGCCTCCACGCGCTCCTTGGACGCCCCGGCGCACATGGCTCCCATGGCTGCGGAAGCCGCCAGCAAGACCGACGTCTTGAGCCGGATCATCTCCACATATGCGTCCACCGCCACCTCGTCCCGGGACTCGAACGCCATGTCGGATTGCTGGCCTTCGCAGACTTCCCTGGCGGTTGTGTTGAACATCGACAACACCCCGGCCAACGCGTGGGATGGCGTGCCTTCCAGCGCTTCCAGCGCCAAGGTGTACATGACGTCGCCCGAAAGGATGGCCGCGTTGTCGTCCCACTTCGTGTGCACGGTGGGGCGCCCGCGGCGCAACGGAGCCTCGTCCATGATGTCGTCGTGCATCAAGGTGAAGTTGTGGAACAACTCCACCGCCATGGCCGCCGGCATGGCGTCGGACACGTGGCCTCCCTCGGCTTCGCATGCTGCCAAAGCCAGCACGGGGCGAATCCGCTTGCCCCCCAGGGACAACAGGTAGTGAATGGGGTCGTACAAGCCGTCGGCGGCGCCTTCTGGATAAGCAGAGAGAAAGCCGGTCAGGGCCTGTTGCAGGGCGTCGCGCCACTGGGATTCACGAGAGGAGGAGCTCATGGCTTGGAGGTTAGGTGAATCACAACCCGCGCTGCAGGATGTTCATGAGGTAGGTGCCATAGCCACTCTTCAACAGCGGTTGGGCGAGCGCCTCCAACTGGGCATCGTTGATGAAACCCATGCGCCAGGCGATCTCTTCCAGACACCCGATTTTGAGTCCCTGGCGTTCCTCAATGACTTGAACAAATTGCGAGGCTTGCATCAACGACGCGTGGGTGCCGGTGTCCAACCAGGCCATGCCACGGTCGAGCACGCCCACTTGAAGTTTGCCCGCGTCGAGGTAGGCTTTGTTCACGTCGGTGATCTCATATTCCCCGCGCGCACTGGGCTCGAGCCCCTCGGCGATGGCCACCACCTCGTTGTCGTAGAAATACAACCCTGGGACGGCGAAGTTGGACTTGGGCTGGGCCGGCTTTTCTTCGATGCTGATGACCTTGCCATCCGCGTCGAAATCCACCACGCCGTAGCGTCCGGGGTCGTTCACGAAGTGGGCGAACACGATGGCGCCGTCCGGGTCAGTGTGGGCCCGCAACGTTCGACCGAAGCCTCGGCCGTAGAAGATGTTGTCGCCCAAGACCAGGGCCACTTTGTCCTGGCCGATGAACTCCTTGCCCAGCACGAACGCTTGGGCCAATCCGTTGGGTTCCTCCTGAACGGTGTAGGTGAAAGAACACCCCAGGTCCGAGCCGTCGCCAAGAAGGCGCTGGAAGGCTGGGGCGTCTTCTGGGGTGGTGATGATCAGGATGTCCCGAATGCCCGCAATCATCAAGGTGGACAGCGGATGGTAAATCATCGGCTTGTCGTAGATGGGCATCAGCTGCTTGCTGACTGCCTTGGTCAGGGGCCACAAACGCGACCCACTGCCGCCTGCAAGAACAATTCCTTTCACATCTCAAAGATAGGCGACCCCGTCACTCAGGACCGGCCACGCAACCCTTCGTGCCGTTCTTCACCCTTTCCAGGGCTTGTGCCTTTTTGGACTTGAAGGGCCTGCATGTCCAAAACCTCCTCCTCGTCGAGCAGGTCGAAAAACGGCTCGCTGAAGGTCTTGGTCGTCACGAACTGGGCGAAGCTCATGAGCAGAGACGGGAGCAGCATGAGGTTGGTGAACATCGCCACCAAGAGGGTCACCGAGACCAAAATGCCCAACGAACGCGTGCCGTCAAATTCGCTCATGGCGAACATCAAGAAGCCGAAGAACAGCACAATCGACGTGTACATCATGCTCACGCCGGTTTCCTTCACCGCCGCCAGGACCGCGTTGCGGATGTGCCAGCCGTTGGCCTGGAGTTCTTGACGGTATTTGGCCAAGAAGTGAATGGTGTCGTCGACCGAGATGCCAAAGGCGACGCTGAAGACCAAGATGGTCGACGGCTTGATGGGAATGCCGGTCCAGCCCATCACCCCGGCCGTGAACAACAACGGAAGCAAGTTGGGAATCAAGGCGATGCCCACCATTCTGGCGCTCTTGAACAACAGGGCCATGACCACGGCGATGACCAGGATGGCCAGCGTCATGGAGATGGCCAAGTTCTTCACCAGGTAGTTGGTGCCTTCCAAGAACACAATGCTTGTCCCGGTGATGGTCAGGTCGTAGCGTTCCGGCGGGAAAATGCTGTCCATGCGGGGCCTCAACTCGGCCATGAGCGCTTCCATCTCCAGCGTGCCCACGTCCGCCATGTTGGCCGAGATTCGGGTCACCGTCTTGGACGAATCCACAAAGTTGGCGGTCACCGACGTGGCGTCGTCGACGTCGGAGGCGGCCGATTCGCTGCCTCGGAAGTACGGCCCCATGAACGAACGCTCTTGGCGGTTGGGCAGCCTGTACCTGTCCGGATCGCCCCCGTAAAACGCCTGCACCCCAAACTTCACCGCATCCACAGCGCTCAAGCTTCGCGAGAACTCGGGGTACTCCTGAAGCAGGTTCTGGAATTTCTCAATGCGGCGGAGGTTGCCTGCGCTCAGGATTTGGCCTGGTTTGCCGCTGTCCACCAACACCTCGAATGGCATGACGCCTTTGAACCTGTCTTCCAACCAGCCGAGGTCGGTCAACACCCGGTCTTCCTTGGGCAGGTCGTCCACAATGTTCCCTGTGGTCTGCATTTGGGTCATGCCCCATGCGCTCATGGCCACGACCACCAACGCCGCGACGTACACACGCATGCGCCCCTCTTGCACGGCACGGACAAACGTGCCCACCACACGGTCCACCCAGACCCTGTCCAAATGGGTCAGATGGTGCTCCGTCGGCTCGGGCAACCACGTGAAGAGCGCCGGAATCAAGACGATGCTGATGCCAAAGGCCACCATGATGTTCAACGCCGCGACCACCCCAAATTCAATGAGCACGGGGCTGTGCGTGAAGATGAACGTGGCAAATCCAAACGCCGTGGTGGCGTTGGTCAAGAGCGTGGCGTTGCCCACTTTGGTCACCATGCGCTGAAGCGCCATCATCTTGTTGCCGTGGCGCTTGAACTCCGCCTGGTATTTGTTGACCAAGTAGATGCAATTGGGCACCCCGATGACAATCATGAGCGGCGGAATGAGCGACATCAGCAGGCTCACCCGGAAGTCAAACAACGCGATGCTGCCCAACGACCACGTCACACCCACCGCGACCACAGCCAAACACACCCCCACCACCGCGAGGTTGCGGAAGAACAGCATCAGCAGCAGCGCGGTCACCAAAATCGCCGCGCCGATGAAGTACCCGATCTCGCCCTTGACCTTGTTGGTCATGCTGATGCGGATGAATGGCAAGCCGCTCAAGTGCGTGTCGATGCCGTGGGTTTCCGACCACCGGTCCGACACCTCGATGATGTCCTCCACAATGGTGCCCCGCTGGGCGGAATTCAGCATCCCGTGGTTGAACACCACCATCATCAAGGTGGCCTCGTTGTCGGGATTGTACAGAAGTCCGTCGTAGAACGGCAAGGACCGGACCTTGTCCACGATTTCGGACGCGCGTTCGTCGCTCAACGGTGGGGCGTTGGGCATGCCCTCCACCAATTCCGGGGCCACAGGAACCAACTCAAACCGCTTTTCCACCGGGTGCTTGGACACCTCAAAAGCGTGGGTCAACGCGAACACGGAGTCGATGATCACCGCAGGCTTGCCGTCCACGGTCACACGCAGGGCCCGAATCTCTTCGGCGAGCCCGTGCCACGCCGTCAACCCTTCGCCAGTGCGGAGTTGCGCGTCTTCCACCCCAATCACCAGCACGTTCCCTTCTGCCCCGAAGGACTCCAAGAAGCGCGCGTGCGCCAATTCAGCCGGGTCGTCCTCGGGGAGGATGCCGCCGTACTTGTACTGCATCTTCAGGTTGGGAATCTGCAGTCCCATGAACACCGTCAGGGCGGCCAACGTCAGGACGGTTGGGAGCCGATGGCGAATCAAAATGGAGGCGAGACGTGACCACATGGGAGGGTGCAAAGAAACAACACGGAAGGGCGCCAAGCCCCACGGCCGCACTACCTTTGCGGCATGGAAACGTACGACGTTGTTGTCATCGGAAGCGGCCCCGGAGGATACGTGGCGGCCATCCGCGCTTCGCAGCTGGGTTTGCGCACCGCCTTGGTGGAGAAATACCGCACCCTTGGGGGCACGTGTTTGAACGTGGGATGCATCCCGTCCAAGGCCCTTTTGGACAGCTCTGAACACTACCACCAAGCCAAGGAGCAATTCGCGACCCACGGCATCGAGGTCGGCAGCTTGTCGTTGGACTTTCCTCAAATGATTGCCCGGAAG
The DNA here is from genome assembly GCA_049627085.1 of Flavobacteriales bacterium. Taxonomy (GTDB): domain Bacteria; phylum Bacteroidota; class Bacteroidia; order Flavobacteriales_D; family Sanyastnellaceae; genus UBA11663. The sequence continues at coordinate 175,014 of JBMZWX010000001.1, forward strand.
GGCGAAGTCGTGGCCCAAACCACGGAGGGCATCAACTTCTTGATGAAGAAGAACAACATCGACGTGCACCACGGCGTGGGCTCTTTTGTCGACGCCCACACCATCGAAGTGACCCCCGACAAGGGCGACGCCACACACATTGGGGCCAAGCACGTCATTGTGGCCACCGGATCCAAGCCCAGCACGTTGCCCTTCATCGAAGTGGACAAGAAGCGCATCATCACCAGCACGGAAGCGTTGAGCCTGCCGAAGTTGCCCAAGTCCATGGTCGTCATCGGCGGCGGCGTGATCGGCCTTGAGCTCGGGTCCGTCTACGCGCGCCTCGGCACCGAAGTGCACGTGGTGGAATACGCCGACAGCATCATCCCCACGATGGACCGCGCCATGGGCAAGGAACTCATGCGTTCCATGAAGAAACTCGGGGCCAAATTCCACCTCAAGCACGGGGTGAAAGAAGTCACCGCTGCAGGCCGCAGTGTCACGGTGAAGGCCGACAACGCCAAGGGCGAGGAGGTCACCTTCAAGGCGGAATACTGCTTGGTCAGTGTGGGTCGCCGGCCGTACACCGACGGGTTGAACCTTGAAGCAGCAGGGCTCTCCACAGACGAGCGCGGCCGCGTGGCCGTGGACGCCCACATGCGCACAGCGGTGCCCCACATCTACGCCATTGGCGATGTGGTGCGTGGCGCGATGTTGGCCCACAAGGCAGAGGAGGAAGGCGTCTTCGCCGCAGAAACCATCGCGGGAGAGCATCCACACATCAACTACAACCTCATCCCCAACGTGGTTTACACCTGGCCTGAAGTGGCAGGCGTGGGCGCCACCGAGGAACAACTCAAAGCCGACGGGGTCGCCTACAAAAGCGGAAGCTTTCCGTTCAAGGCGAGCGGCCGGGCACGCGCCAGCATGGACACCGACGGCATGGTGAAGGTGTTGGCCCACGCAGAGACCGATGAAATTTTGGGCGTGCACATGTGTGGCCCCCGTGCCGCGGACATGATTGCTGAGGCGGTGGTCGCCATGGAATTTCGGGCCAGTGCGGAAGACATCTCCCGCATGAGCCACGCCCACCCCACCTTCACAGAAGCGATCAAAGAGGCCGCCTTGGCCGCCACGGAAGACCGCGCGCTGCACATTTAACTTGTGCGCATGGCCGTGCGCACGCTTCCCAACCTTCAACCCGTCGTCGACGCCCACAAACACGTGGCGTTGCTTTGGGACGAACGGTTGACCGGACACGCATGGCTCGCCGTCGGAGCGGCCAAGTCCATTCTGGTGGACGTCCCCCAAGCCGGAGCTTGGACACTTTGGGACCGATTCGTGGCCGACGCCACGGCCAGAGAAGCCTGGACCGTGGGCTGGCTGGGCTACGACTTGCATTCGTGCCTGGGCATGACCCAAGGCGAAACCCCCGATGCTCCCCGCAACGCCACACCGGAACACCCAGGCGGTTTTCCAAGCTTGCATTGGTGGGAGCCCGAATTCCTGTTGGCGTGGGCGCCGGGTGAGCTCGAGCCTTCGGTCGTGCGAGGCGAGGCCTTGCCGTGGGCCCAGGATGTGCTGGCGTGCCTCGATGCACCTTCCTCGAAACCTCAAGATTCTGCGGCGCTGGAAGGCGACTGGCAGCCGCTGACACCGGGGTGGAACAGGAAGACGTACCTCGACAAGTTCGACGCCGTCCAGGCCGCGTTGAAGCGTGGGGACATTTATGAAATGAACCTCTGCATGCCCTGGCAAGGGCAAGCCCCTGGCCAGGCCAGTTGGTCGCTGTTCGAGCGTTTGGCCGCGGCCACGAAGGCGCCGCACTCGGCCTACATCCAGGCTGGCGACCACCGCGTCTTGTGCGCAAGCCCAGAGAGGTTCCTCGAAAAACGAGGCCAAACCCTTCGCAGTCAACCCATCAAGGGCACCGTGCGGCGCGGAGGCACCCCTGAAGAAGACGACGCCTTGAAACGCAGCCTGCTGGAAAGCGAGAAGGAACGGGCTGAAAACGTGATGATTGTCGACCTTGTGCGCAACGATTTGAGTCGCGTGGCCCAGCCAAACAGCGTGGGGGTGGACGAGCTGTTTGGGCTGCACACCTTTTCCACGGTGCACCAAATGATCAGCACCGTTTCGTGCCAGCTCCAACCCGACGCCACAGCCGAAGACGTCCTGCGCGCCACGTTCCCCATGGGGTCCATGACAGGCGCACCCAAACTCAGCGCCATGGACCTCATTGCCTCCCTCGAGGGGCACGGGCGAGGGGTGTACAGCGGCACCATTGGCTACGTGGACGCCCAAGGCGACTGGGACTTCAACGTGGTCATCCGCAGCCTGATGCACCGGGCAGACACGGGCCGCGTCGACGCCACCGTCGGCGGGGCGCTGACCCTGTTGGCCCGAGGCGACGACGAATACGACGAGTGTCTGCTCAAAGTGGCGGCCCTCAAATCCTGCCTGGAGCGATGACACCCCTCGAGCAACACGTGCACGACGCCCTGGTCGGCACCGGATGGACCCAGGGCCAGCCCGTGATCGTGGGGGCCAGTGGGGGCCTCGATTCAACGGTGCTGTTGCACGTCTTGGGGGCGCTAGGCGCTCCCTCCGTGGTCGCCCATGTGAACCACCACACCCGGGGGGACGCGAGCCAAGGTGACGCCGCGTTCGTCGCGGAACTTGCCGAACGGTTTGGATGGCCGTTTGAGGAACTCCACTTGGAGGCGGAAGAGCTGAAACAAGGCGCGCAAGGGTTTCAAGGCGAGGCCCACAAGGCGCGACAGGCGTGGTTTGAGTCGCTTCGACAGGCCCACCGCGCCCACGCCGTGTTGACGGCCCACCACGCCGACGACCAAGCCGAAACGTGGCTGCTCCAAGCCATGCGCAACACCAACCCACTCTCCCTGCGCGGCATGCTCCCCTGGGATGGGAGTCGTTTGAAACCGCTGCTTCAGGTCCCAAAACGCGAGCTCAAGGCCTACGCCAACGCCCAGGATCTGGCATGGCGTGAGGACGCCAGCAACGCCGAACGGACCTACCGTCGCAATCAAGTTCGGCACGACCTGCTGCCTGTCTTGGAAGCTGCCGAGCCCGGCGTCAGCAAGCATTTGCGGCAACTGGCCACCCGCATGGCCGACTTGAACGCGGCCGTTCAGGCCACCCTTCAACGCATCCGAACTGAGGCCGAAGTGCAACCCGGTCTGTGGAACGTGGACGCGCTTCATGCCGCGCCCCTGGGCCGCGAAACGCTGCGCCACGCCCTCCGGGAAGCTGGATGGCCGCAACGCCACGCCGAGCGGGTCATTGACTTGCTCCAGGAAGACACCCAAGTCGGACGGAGCGTCGCGCTTGGACAGCAACACGTCGTGCGCGAACGGACCCACCTCCGTTGGACCGCAGTCCCTCAACCAGGAGGCGAAGAGGACGCACGCGGCATGGAACTCAGGTGGGAAGATGTGCCGCGACACCCACAACCGCTCGGCACGACCGGCCTGAATGTGGAGCGCGGCGCCGGCCCGGCCGACCCCACCGCCACACCAATGACGCGATGCTGGGTGCCTGCGGCAGATTTTCCCTTGGAGGTCCGGCCTTGGCAAGCTGGAGACCGCATCCAACCGCTTGGCATGGAAGGGCGAAGCTTGGTGTCGGACGTGTTGACCCAGGCCAAACTCCCCCACACCCAACGTCCCCACGCCCAAGTCCTCGCACGGCAACGCGACGGGGTGCTGCTTTGGGTGGCCGGCCTGAAACGCGCAGAACAAGCCCGCCTCGGCGCTGAACATTCCGACCTTGAAGGCGCTTGGTTTGCCTGGACCGCACCATGAAACACATCTTGCCCCACGCCAAAGTCCTTTCTGGACGCGACCGCGACCTGGCGCTTGCCGGGTTTTTGTCGCTCGCCGGGTTGTTCGTGGCGTGTTTGGTGACGTGCAATTTGGTCTTCCGCAAGTTCTTCACCTGGGACATGGGCGGGTTCACTTTCGAGCAGAGTGTGGGCTTGCTGGCGTACCCCCTCACCTTCCTGGTCACCGACGTCATCAGCGAGGTCTACGGAAAAAAAAAGGCCAACATGGTGGTCGTGTCGGGCCTCGTGGCTTCGCTGGTGACCCTGGGAATGGTGACCCTCGCAGGGGGGGTGACCGCAGCGGGGTGGTCGCCTGTGAACGACGCGGAGTTCGACCACGTGTTTGGCCAAACCGCCCTGGCCGTGGGCGCCTCGATGGCGGCGTACCTCGTGGCCCAATTCATCGACGTCCGGTTCTTCCACTTTTGGAAACACCGAACCCAGGGCCGGCACCTGTGGCTCAGGAACAACCTCTCCACCATCCCATCGCAAATCTTGGACACCGCCACCGTGCTCGGGCTGTTGTGTGTGGTGGGTGAAATCGAGTGGGCGCGGTTTGGGACGCTCATGCTGAACGGGGTGCTTTTCAAAACCCTGGTGGCGGCCCTGGACACGCCGTTGGTCTACCTCGTGGTGGGCGGCTTGAGGAAGAGGTTTGGCCTGAAAGAAGGTCAAGAGGTGGAATTGTGACGAATTGGGCGCGGGCTGCCGGTCGTCCTTGGGCGTCTCGGTATCTTTGTGACACCTCGGACGTTGAATCCTAGTTTGCACGCATGATCTCCAACACCCTCGTTTCCTTCCAGCGGCTTGGCACGCTGGCGCTCGTCGGATGGCTCACCGTGGCTGGCTCCCTCGCGTGGGGCCAAATCGAAGACCCCGTGACCTGGGATGTCGGCCTCTACCCCAGCGAAGAGGCGGGCCTCCACGACCTGGTCGTCCACGCATCTGTCGATGCGTGCTGGCACATCTACAGCCAGGACAACGACCCCAACGAAGGTCCGGTGCCGACCATGTTTGAATGGGACCTGCCTGAAGGCGTTCAAGCCGTGGGCGACGTGGAAGAGTGCACCCCCATCGAAGAATACGACCCCAACTTCATGATGGACCTCAAATACTTTGAGGAAGAGGTCTTTTGGCACCAACGTCTTGACCTGTCGGAAGCCAACTCGACCGACACGCTCAAGGGCTATTTGGTGTTCATGGTGTGTGACGCAAGCATGTGCTTGCCGCCCGAAGAAATTCCCATCGCCCTGGCGTTGTCCGACGTCCGTCCCGGCGGGGACCGTCCCGACTACTGCCCCCCATCCAAGCACCTCTGCAACCACGGCGAAGCCGGCCATGGAGAAACCGAGGGCGAGGACGCAGGCGAGGGTGAAGGCGACGAATCCGAAGAGGGGGAAGAAGGTCTGCTTTGGACGTTCCTCCTGGGGTTTGGGCTGGGCTTGGCGGCGTTGCTCACGCCGTGCGTCTTCCCCATGATTCCCATGACCGTCAGCTTCTTCACAAAGCAGTCCAAAACGCGTGCCGAAGGCATTCGCAACGCCCTCATCTACGGCGCCTTCATCATCTTCATTTACACCGGCTTGGGCTTGGCACTGACGGCGTTCTTCGGGGTGGATGTGCTGAACGTCATCTCAACCGACCCCATCTTCAACGTGTTCCTCTTCGCCTTGTTGTTGGTGTTTGGCGCCAGCTTCTTGGGCGCGTTTGAGATTCAATTGCCTTCGAGTTGGGCCAACAAGGCCGACCAAGCTTCCGACCGCGGGGGCATCGTGGGCATTTTCTTCATGGCCGCCACCTTGGCCATTGTGTCGTTCTCGTGCACAGGTCCTTTGGTCGGGTCCGCGCTGGCGGGTGCAGCCACGGGATCCTTCGCGGCACCCACCGCGGTGATGCTCGGCTTCTCCTCGGCGTTGGCTTTGCCCTTCGGGTTGTTCAGTGCCTTCCCAGGCTGGCTCAACAGCTTGCCTCAAAGCGGAGGCTGGCTGAACAGCGTGAAGGTGGTGTTGGGTCTCTTGGAAATTGGATTTGCCTTCAAATTTTTGAGCAACGCCGACCTCGTCCTTCAGCTTGGCCTGCTCCAGCGTGAACTGTTCATCGCCATTTGGATTGCGGTGAGCTTGGCCATCGCCTTCTACTTGTTCGGGTGGTACACCCTCCCACATGACAGCAAGGTGGAGCGCCTCGGGGTGTTCCGATTCTCGCTCGGCTTGGTCTTCATGATGTTGGCCATTTACCTGACCCCAGGGATGTGGGGCGCTCCTGTGAACCTCATCAGCGGCTTCCCCCCTCCGACGTTCTACAGCGAATGGAACCATGGCGGCGGCTCGGGTGAGTCGAGCGGACATGGTGGACACGTGGAAGCGCGGTTCGACGATTACGAAGAAGGGTTGGCCGCAGCCCAAGCCGAAGGCAAACCCATGTTGTTGGACTTCACAGGGTGGGCTTGCGTGAACTGCCGGAAGATGGAAGAGCAAGTTTGGTCCGACGCCGAAGTCGCCGCCAAATTGACGGAAGATGTGGTCCTTGTGTCGCTGTACGTGGACGACCGCACGGCCCTGCCCGAGGAGGAACACCGCGTGGAGCAATACGGCGGCAAAGACTTCCGCATCAAGACCATTGGCAACAAGTGGTCTTACTTGCAAGCTTCTCGCTTCAACCGCAACGCGCAACCCTTCTACGTCATGATCGACCACGACGGCAACCACATTGGCGGAAGTGCAGGGTACGATCCCGACGCTGAACTGTTTTTGGATTTCCTCGACGAAGGCCTGGCTGAATTCAACCGTTGATTTCGCCACGACGCCGGCAAAGTCAAGGTTCTTCGGCCCCTGACCAACCGGACGTTCGCAGCATGAAACACCCCTCCATGACACGCATCCTTTCCCATTTCGAAGAAAGCGCACGCCTCGCACAGGACTTGTTGGGCGACGCCGCGTTCTTGGCTTCGATGGAGAAAGGAGCCCACGTGTTGGTTGACGCCTTGCGTCAGGACGCCAAGATTTTGTCTTGCGGCAACGGCGGCTCCATGTGCGACGCCATGCACTTCGCCGAAGAATTGAGTGGCCGTTACCGCGAAGACCGCCCGCCCTTCGCCGCGCTCGCTTTGTCAGACGTGTCGGCGATGACTTGCGTGGGCAACGACTATGGATTTGACCACGTCTTTGCGCGTCAAGTCCAAGCGCTTGGACGGCCGGGAGATGTGTTGCTGGCCATCAGCACCAGTGGGAATTCTGGCAACATCCTTGAAGCCTGTCGCGCGGCCAAGGCCGCCGGCATGCACGTGGTGTCCTTGACGGGAAATGGCGGCGGGGCACTCCGTCCCATGGCCGACGTGGACGTCTGCGTTCCTTGGTCTGGCTACGCAGACCGCATCCAGGAAGTGCACATCCGATGCATCCACAGCTGGATCGACGCCATTGAACAAGCGCTGACCCAAGGCTGAGCCTCTCATGCTGATTCGAACTTGGGGTTTCGTCGCCACGAAGCCCCACGCCCCGTGGGTCTCTGTGGAGGTTCGCGCGGAACGTGGCGCCTTGGTGCGCACCTCTGGTCTGCCCTCGGGCGCGGCCCAAGAAAGCCTTGCACGACTCCGAGCCGCCTTGGCCCACGTCGGACTTCGTCCGCCGACCCAAGCGCTCACCCTTCACGTGCACCCAACCTGCACGAAAGAAGATGTGCCACACCTTGACCTGGCCCTTGCCGCAGCACTGCTGACCCTCGGAGGTCGTCTGTCAACCCACGACCTCCAACGCACGGCCTACGCAGGAACCCTGACCCTGTCTGGAGGGCTTCACGGTCCAACCCCAGGTCCTGGAACAAGTCTGTCCAAGCTTCACATCGTCGCCCCGTCTGACATCCGGCGTCTGGTCCACGCCCCAGGCGGGGGCAGGTTTCTTTCTGACAGCCAAGGACTCGAATGCCGCTGGGAAATCTCGAACCTTCTCGAGTTGGTGAATTCCACACCCTCTTGGGTCAAGCTGGACGCTCCACCTTCGTCCAAACTTGACCAGGGTTGGGAAGACATCGACGGCGAAGGCCACGCCAAATCCTGGCTGGCCATTGCCGCCAAGCATCGCCTGCCTGTGCTGATGTCAGGGCCTCCTGGCTGCGGAAAAACGAGCCTGGCCCAGGCGTGCCCCGCGTTGCGTTCACGACGCCTCCAGACCTCGGATGTGCCGTGGGTCGCCCCCCACCCAGCAGGCGGCGTCGCCGGGTTGTTGGGGGCCTATCGGCGCGGTACACCCCAGCCTGGCGCATGGGCCCAAGCCGATGGCGGTGTGCTCTTCTTGGACGAGTTTTTGGAGTGGGCCAGACCGGCCCGAGAGTCGCTGCGCCATGTCATGGAAACCGACCGCTTGGAACTCCATCGGGCAGAAGGCGCCGCAATTTGGACGTCCAAACCCTGGATTGTGGCCGCCACCAACCCTTGTGCCTGTGGGCGCGGCAACGATCGATGCCTGTGCACCCCTGCGCAACGCAAACTGCACCGCAGGAAATGCTCAGCACCCTTGCTTGAACGCTTCGCCGTTCAACTCGACGTCGGTCACGATCCGACTCCGTGCCCCAGAACTTGGGACGACATCCTTGATTGGATCGGCCGCCCCTTCCCCAGCGAGGGCATTCCCTGGGAGGCCGATGCCCGACGTGGGTGGTTGAACAGCGAGATCCATCGCCAAGCGAGCATGCGGGTCAGGGCGGTCATGGACGAGTTGGCCCAAGCCCACGCCGATTGGCGAGGGGCGGAAGCGGTGACGCACGAAGACATCAGGGCGGCGGTGGACGTCACTTGGATGACGCGCGAGGGATGGTAATTTGCGCCCATGGCCACCATCCTCCCTGTCCGCGGGCACGCCCCAGTCCTCCATGAAAGCACTTGGCTTGCGCCCAACGCCACCGTGGTTGGCGAGGTGAGCTTGGGACGGGACAGCACCGTGTGGTTCCAAGCTGTGCTTCGAGGAGACGTGGCGCCCATCCACGTCGGCGAACGGGTCAACATCCAAGACGGCGTGGTTGTGCACGGCACGTTTGGCCAAAGTGAAACAAGGCTGGACAACGACGTGAGCCTCGGACACAACGCCATTGTCCACGGGGCCCACGTTCAAGAGGGGGCGCTCGTTGGCATGGGAGCCACGGTGATGGACCATGCGGTGGTTGGCAAGCACGCCGTGGTTGCCGCTGGGTCGGTCGTCTTGGCGGGGACCCAAATTGGGGACGGTGAGCTGTGGGCAGGGGTTCCTGCCAAATGCAAGGGGCAAGTGAGCGAGGAGCTGCGTGCCCATTTGGCGCAAACCTCCGCGCGGTACGTCGAATACGCGGGATGGTTCAAAGGCCCGTCCACCCAACCTCCTGAAGGTTGAGGTCCGACTGCATGATGTGCTTGGCGCCTTGGGCGAACGACCCCGTCCAATCTGTCACTTCAAACCGGTGACGACCTTGGGGCGCATCTTCAGGCGCGCCCAAACCGAGGTGCGCCAGCGCCGCCGCCACTGCATCGGCCACAATGGCTGGGCCATCCACCACCGTCAAGGGCTCGGCCAGCACCGCCATGATTTGGTCCATCGCCAACGGGTAATGGGTGCATGCCAAAATCAACGCGTCGGTCCCTGCTGTCCATTGGTCAGCGAAGTAGGCGTTGACCACCGCTTCGGAAATCGTGCCGTTGTGGAAGCCTTCTTCAATGGCGCTGGCCAGCAAGGGGGTGGCCCGCACCTTGGTGGCCACGTTGGCCGCAGCCAACTTCGTTTGGTACACGCCGCTGTCGACCGTCGCACGGGTCCCGACAAGTGCCACTTCTTTTCCAGGGTGGTGTCGCGCCACCCAGTTCACCACGGGCTGAACCACGTCGACGACAGGAACACCTTGGCCCATGGCGGCCTTCACGGTGTCGAGGGCGTTGCTCGACGCGGAATTGCAGGCGACCACCACGGCCTTGCACCCGGCATCTACAAACCGCTGGGAAATGCCTGCGGCGTACTCCTTCAAACTGTCGACACTTTTGTCGCCGTACGGCATGTGGGCCGTGTCGCCCACATAGTACAACGACTCCCGAGGGAGCCGCTCTACGAGGGCTTTGGCGACAGTCAAGCCACCGATGCCCGAATCAAAAATGCCGATGGGTGCGTTCACATGCCCAGTTTGGTCTTCACCAAGTCGGTCACGTCGTCTCCACCGTTGTACAAGGTCACGCCTGTGCTGGTGTCGAAGATGTACGTGTAACCGTGCTCTTTGCCCACGGCGTCGATGGCCTCACGGACGCGCTCAATCATGGGGGCGAGCAAGCTTTGCTCCATTTGGGCGAGGTCGTTTTGGATGGTCATCCCAAATTCCTGCAAGCCGGCATCCAGCTGCTGGAGTTCGCGCTCCTTTTGCTGGCGGATGGCGTCGGGCCACGTGGCGGCCTTCGCTTGGTAATCGGCAAACTTGGTCTCCAACTCTCCCTGCATGCGGGTCACCTCCGACTCGTACTCGGCCGCGGCCGCCTCGATGGAGGTTTGGGCTTCGGCGCGCTCAGGGAGCGTCAACAAAATCTCTTGGGCGTCCAAGTGACCCAATTTTTGGGCCACTGCGTCGGTCAAGCCTGCCACGGCCAACACGGCCAAAAGGAAAAGGTTTTTCATGGGGTTCAATTTCGGAAAGTGAAGGTCGCTCACGGCCACCCGGTTCAATGTCAATGTGCGTTAAGGATGGGGCAATTGTTCAATTCTTGCTGCCAGGGCGACCCACGGTGCCCCCAGCTCCGCGCGTGGCGCTGTTGACGCGGTCACGGGCGCTGTCCTTGGCCCCGTTGATGGCATCTCGCCCACGGTCTTGCAAGCTTCCGCCCTTTCCGCCGTTGTCGTCTTTGCCCCCTTTGTCGCCTTCGGGGGTGATGGTCTCGCCGGGCACGTAACCAAGCTTCTTGATGAGGCGGTCTGAGATGTCGTACTTGGGGTTGGTGTAGAGCATGTTGCTCTGGTTGCTCTTGTCAAAAATGACCATGTACCCACTGCCGGAGGCGATGTCTTTCAACGACTCGAAAATTTGCTGCTGCACGGGTTCGATGAGCTCCTGACGCTTTTGGAACAGCTCCCCGTCCACCCCAAACTTCTGCTTCTGCATCTCCTTGGCTTCAGCACGCTTCTTGGCGATCTCGTCCTCCCGCTTCACGCGCATTTCGGCCGTCAACAACACGCGCTCCGCACGGTACGCCACTTCCAAACGGTCGGCCGCCTCGAGCTTGGATTCGATGTCGGCTTGCCATTCGATGGCGAAGTTGTTGAGCTCCGTTTGGGCCGCGGCATATTCAGGCATGTGCAGCAGCACGTACTCGGAGTCGATGTAGGCAAACTTTTGTGCGGCCGCGTCGAAGGACAACGCCATGGAGGCCAACAGGGCCATGCCCAACGTGGCGAGGCGGAAAGAGCTGAAAAAGGACTTGATCATGTCTCTGAGATTCTGGGATGGCTCGGGGTCAAAGTTCACCCATGTTCATGCCGATGGAGAAGTGGAATTGCGCGCGGTCCATGTTGGGCACGGACTCGAGGTCGTCGAGCCGCCACCCGTAATCGAGGCCGAGCAATCCAAACATCGGCAGGAAGAGGCGCATGCCCACCCCTGCGGAACGGTACACTTGGAATGGATTGAACGCACGTGGGTCCTCCCAAGTATTCCCGCCCTCCAAAAAAGCGAGGGTGTAAATGGTCGCACTCGGGTTGGTGCTCAAAGGGTAGCGAAGTTCAGCACTGTACTTGGCCACCACCGGGGCGCCTGTGTTTCGGTCCGGGGCGGTCAAACTGAGGTCGTCGTACCCGCGCAGGTTCAAGATCTCCCGGCCGTCGAGGACGAAGCCGCTCAAGAACACCCCGCCGAGGTAGAACCGCTCGAAGGGGCTCAAGCCCGCCCTGCGGTTGTATTGGCCAATCAAGCCCACACCCGCGGCGGTGCGCAGAACCAAGGTCTTTGGATTTTCGCCCCCCGATTGGGTGAGCGGGGTGTACCATTCCGCCTTGACTTTCCACTTGTGGTATTCCACCCAGCGGTAGCGGGTTTGGTCGTCCACGGGCGAACCGTCCGCATTCTCGTAATAATCCAAAGGCCGGAAGGCGCTGTACGGCGGCGTCGCCTTGACGCTGACCTCCACGTTGGATCCCCATGTGGGGAAGATGGGGTCGCTCACAGAATTCCGGCCCAACACTGCGGTGAGGGCCAAATTGTTCGCGCGGCCGTTGGAGAAGCTGAAGAACGACCCGAAGTCGTTCAGGTTGAAGTGCTGGTAGGACAGCGAAGATTGGAACACGAACCAATCGTCTGGCTTCTTCCAGCGCTGGCCCAATCCGATTTGCGCGCCTGTGATCTCCAAGGACGTGCGGGCCTCGTTGATTTGGTCCTCGATCATTTTGGGCTGGCCGTTGCTTTGAATCGACCGCCACACACTGACGCTGAGCGAGTTGGGCTTCTTGCCGCCCAACCAAGGTTCGGTGAAGCTGAAGTTGTAGCTCTGGAAGAACAGGCCGTTGGATTGGGCCCTAAGCGACACGCGCTGGCCGTCCCCCGTGGGGATGGGCCGCCACGTGCCCTTCTTGAACATCTTCGAAGCCGCGAAATTGGTGAAGCTGATGCCGAGGGTGCCCACGACGCGTCCGCCACCCCAACCGCCGCTGAGTTCAATCTGGTCCGACGGCTTCTCCTCCACCGTGTACTCAATGTCCACCGTGCCGTCCTCCGGGTGCTGGATCGGATTCACCCCAAACGCTTCAGGGTTGAAGTAGCCCAACTGCGAGAGTTCACGCTGGGTGCGAATGATGTCCGTCCGGCTGAAGAGGTCGCCCGGGCGCGTTCGAATCTCGCGGTAGACCACGTGGTCGTTCGTTTTGGAATTGCCTTGCACAATGACCCGGCCAATTCGGAATTGCTGGCCCTCCATCATGCGCACCTCGATGTCGATGGTGTCACCCACCACGCGCTTTTCAATGGGCCGCGCCTGGAACGTGAGGTACCCGTCGTCTTGGTAGAGTGAGCTCAAATCCAGCCCCTTCGGGTCCATGAACACCCGCGTTTCCAGGCGTTCCAAGCTGAACACCTCTCCACGTTGGATGTCCAGCAAGCTGTCCAGTTGGGTGGTGCGGTACTTCGTGTTGCCCGTGAACGTGATGTCGCCGAAGTAGAAAGGGTTGCCTTCCTCCACGTACACGTCCAGCTTAACTTGCCCTTCGTCGTTCCGGCTCAAGCTGTCGCCCAAAATACGGGCGTTTCTGTACCCTTGTCCGTGGTAGTGGTTGACCACACCTTGCAGGTCAGACTGGAAGGAATTCTCGAGGAATTTTGAAGGCTTGTAGAACCGCCACCACTTGCGGGCTTTGGTCTCCTTCATTTTGCGCGCCAACACCTCCTCGTCGAAGGCCTCCACCCCGTGGAACACGATTTCGTCCACCTTGACTTTTTCGCCCTTGTCGATGTGGATGCGGAGTTTGGCCCCGTTGGCAAACAGCGTGTCAGGCTGCTGCTCCATGGCGATGTCGACGTCCAAGAAGCCCTTGTCCACGTAATGGTCGCGAATGCGCTTGGTGGCCACCGCCAACACGTTGTCGTCCAGGATGCGGCCCGTCAACAGATCGATCTTGCCCTTCACCGTTTCTTGCTCGGAGCGGTTCACCCCGGCGATGCTGTACCTGGTCAAACGCGGGAGCTCTTGAACTCGAATGACCAGGTAGACGTCGCGGTCGCGCACCTCGGCCACTTCAATTTGGATGTCAGAGAACAAGTCCTGGGCCCACAGTCCCGTGACCGCCCGGCGGATGTCGTCCCCAGGGATTTCGACCTCCTGCCCCACCTGAAGTGAACTGAAGAGCTTGATGGCCTGGACATCTGTGTACTCGGCCCCGAGCACCGTCAACCCCGCAATCTTGTAGGTGTTGGTCAGCTTCAGGTCAATGAGGTCCTCCTGCCCTTGCACCAGGTTGGGCAACGACGCCCCTGTGGCCACGCAACATGCGCAAACGACGCGCAGCAACCACATTCTCACACAATCCATCAGGTCTGGGGCAAATTGGGAACGGCGCCAAAACGGCGTTCTCGGTTTTGAAAATCTCGTATGGCTTCGAAGAAATGCTCTCTCCGGAAGTCGGGCCAAAGCACGGACGTGAAGTGGAACTCGGCATACGCCAATTGCCACAACATGAAGTTGCTGATGCGGTGCTCTCCCGAGGTCCGAATCATCAATTCCGGGTCCGGCAAGTCGGCCGTTTGCAGGTACTTGTCGATGGTGCTGGGCAGGATCTCGTCTTGCCGCAAGCCGTCTTGCATCATGCCTCGGATGGCCTCCACCATCTCCCACTTGGCGCTGTAGCTCAACGCCAAAATCAAATCCAAGTGCACCTCGCCGGTGAAGTCTTCTTGGGCGCGAATCAATTCGTTTTGGCAGGCCTTGGGCAGGGACGACACGTCGCCGATGGTGCGCAACCGCACACCTTTGCTGGCCAGTTCACGGGTCTCGCGGACGAGAGACTGCACCAGCAAATCCATCAGCGCGTCGACTTCTTCCTTGGGACGGTTCCAGTTCTCCGTGCTGAAGGCGTAGAGCGTGAGGTGCCGAACCCCGCACTCGCGGGCGGCTTCCACCGTGGCCCTCACGGACTCCACGCCGTGGGCGTGGCCAAAGACACGGGCTTCTCCGCGGCGCTTGGCCCAGCGGCCATTCCCATCCATGATCACCGCCACGTGCTCAGGCACCCTGTTGGGGTCGATGCCAGCCGCCCTGAGCACGCGCTCGCGGGCCTCGTCAGAATGTGCCTGAGGGGTCGTCATTGCTCCCAGCAAGTTGTGGCTTTTTTGCTCACGCGAAAACCCAAAGAGACCAAAAAGTAGCCGTACCGGTCGTTCCGTCCAGGGTCGCCCCGTTGAAGCCCGGCAATGGACTGTCCCACCGCCAATTCGCGGTCTTCGGCGCGGTCGGCGAACTCGACCGCCGTTTGACCTCGCGCCTCACGCAACAACGATGGATTCATGTACACCGTGCTGACGTCGTCGAGGTAATCGGTCCACACCTTCCGCGCGCCCCACTCCAGCTGAAGGGACATGGCCTCGCCCAAGGTGCCTTTGATGCCGATGCCATAGGGGACGGCGACGCCCCAGTTCAGGTAGTTTTCCACCTCCTCAAACCACCCTTGCCCCTCGGTCCCGAGTGGCTGCAAGGGTTGCCAATTGCCCAAGCGGTCTTGCGCTTCGGGGTCGTGGGTGTACACGGCCAGACCTGCAAACAGGAAAGGAACCATCCGTTTCATGGGGCGGCCCACCACGTGGTCGCGGTAGTTCAACTCCCCGAGCAACGCATATTCCCGAAGGTCGTTGCGGAAATGCAAGTTGCGCTCTTGTTGCCATGCATTGGGGTGGTCGGCGTCCCACATTTCAATCATGCCCCGGAGGTACTGCCCCCGAATGGACAAGCGGCTGTTGAGGTTGTGCCTGTAGAAGGCCCCTTGGGACACGTGAGACATGCCCCGGAACATGTTGGTCGGGTTCAAATCGCCGGTGTACCATGCCGACCCCAACTGGAACGCAATTTCCTTGCTGGCGCCGCGTCGGTTGAACTGGGCGGACACCTCCAAGCCAAGGACCATGAGGGCCACAACCAAGGTGCTGCGCAGGGCAACATGCGATGTGAATGGACGGGTGTGCATCGTGAGGTACAACGCTCGAAATTACGGGGGATTGCCCTGAATTCAGCGCTCCCGCGGGTCGAGTCCCCAATGCATTTTTTGCCGAACCGTGGAAAAAAAGTTTTGGTGTTCCAGGTTGATCAACGTGATGCTGAAGCCGGCGCGGCGAATGCGCACTTCTTGCTTGGGTTCAAGGGGGAAAGAACGGCTGTCCAAGCTCAGCAAAAACTGCGCGTCTCGGCCGTCGGCCATCAAGGTGATCTCCTGGTTCAACGGGACGACAAGCGGTCGGTCGTTCAGGTTGTGGGGCGCCACCGGCGTCACGATGGCCACGTCGGCGCTGGGGTGCACAATGGGGCCTCCGGCGCTCAGGGAGTACGCGGTCGACCCGGTGGGCGTGCTGACGAGCAGCCCGTCGGCCCAATACGTGTTCACGAAATGGTCGCCTCGGTGGACGTCCACGACCACCATGCTCGCGGTGTCCCGCTTGTGAATCACCACTTCGTTCAGGGCGTACGGAAACTCGCCCAAGGACATCGGCTGGCCGTCGATGTGGACTTCCAACAAGGCGCGCTCCTCGGTCCAAGTCGCCCCGGCCACAAGGGCGTCCATGGCCAAGTCGAATTCCTCCATCGCCACGTTGCTCAAGAATCCGAGTCGACCCGTGTTGACGCCCAGGATGGGCACCGCGCCTTGCCGCACGAGGGTGGCCGCTTCGAGCACCGTGCCGTCTCCCCCGAAGGCGAGCAACAGCTCCGTGCCCTCCGGCACCTCCCCGTCAAACGCCCGAAACGCGTCTGGCACCGCCATGTGGTCGTTCAGCTCGGACAAGTACGCCTGGCTGATCCAAGGCGACGGATCCAACTGAAGCACACGTTGAAACGCTTCCCTCAGCGCTTCGGCATCGTTGGGCGACACCGCTTTTCCAAAAATGGCAATCCGCATGGCGTGGGGGTTCAGGGTTCGAGGTAGCGCATGAACGCGTCAAAACGCGCCCGCATTTCATCTTCCACCTCAGGTGCGTTGTGGAAGCTTTGGACCGTGTATTCGTGCCGCTGCAACATGGCCAACAACGACTCAATCTCTTCCGTGTTCACTTTGAAGGTGACCTCCAAACGTTCGCTGTCTTCCACCGCGGCGACGTTGAAGCTCGTCACTTGGGCGCCGTCCGATTCCACCAACCGCACCAATTCGGCAGGGCTCAAATCTTTGGGCAAGACCTCCACCACAATCGTGCTGCCGGGGAAGCCCCAACCGGCGCGTTTGGCCAAAAAGCGCATGACAGAAGACCGGTCCACCGCGCCGCGGTACAACCCACGATGCACCACTGGAAGCACATCGACGTCCGACCAGCCCATTCGGGCCACCACGTCGTACAAGTGCAAATCCATGCCGATGGATTCCTGGTCCAATCGGGCCTCGGCAATGAGGGCCATGTCGTCCATTTCCAGGAGCTCCGCTTCCGAGACTGTTCCTTTGAAGACGTCTTCCTCCACCACGGGCAAATGCATGACTTTGCATTCGTCCATGACCGTCAACGCCCGGGACACCGGGTCGGTCAGTGCAAGGACCGGAAGGTCCATCGTGAGGATTCTCTGGGCGCGCATGGCGTACTTTCGCGAAGCATACCAAAGGTAAGGATGACAAGGCTCAGCGTCAACGTGAACAAGATCGCCACCCTGCGCAACGCACGGGGCGGAACGGAACCAAATGTGGTCGACGCCGCCGTGCGCATCCAGCAATTTGGGGCCCAAGGCATCACCGTGCACCCCCGCCCCGACGGCCGGCACATCACCTACGCCGACGTCCATGCGCTCAAGTCTGTGGTGCACACCGAATTCAACATCGAAGGGTACCCCTCCGACGACTTTGTGGCCCTGGTGTGCGAGGTGCAACCTGCCCAGGTGACCTTGGTTCCTGACGCCCCGGACGTGTTGACGAGCAACGCCGGATGGCAGGTGACGGAGCATGCCGACATGTTGCGCCACGTTCTGGCCACGTTCAAGGAATGCGGCATTCGGACCAGCCTGTTCATCGAGACCGACCAGGCGCAAATCGAAGCCGCCGCCGCCGTCGGCGCGGACCGCATCGAGCTGTACACCGAGTCCTACGCTGTTCGGCACCGAGACTTGGGTGCGGAAGCCGCAGCCCCCTACGCAGAAGCGGCCCAGTGGGCCCACCAAGCGGGACTGGGTGTCAACGCCGGGCACGACTTGAACCTGGACAACCTCGCCGACTTTGGACGGGAAGTGCCCCACTTGGACGAGGTCAGCATCGGCCACGCCTTGATCGCCGACGCCTTGTACTTGGGCTTGTCCAACGCTGTGGCGCAATACCGCGCATGTCTGGGCTGACCCTCCACACCCGGCATTTGGCCTGCAGCCAAGGGGACGCAGGGCACCTCATCGTCCTCCACGGGTTGCTCGGAAGCAGCGACAACTGGCAAACCCTTGGCAAACGCTACGCCTCCCACCACCACGTGTGGATGCTCGACGCCCGAAACCACGGCCGCAGCCCTCATGCCCCGAGCCACACCTACACGGAGATGGCCGAGGATGTCGTGCGGTTCATGGACGCCCAGGGCATCGCCAAAGCCTCGTTCCTGGGGCACAGCATGGGCGGCAAAACCGTGCTGACCCTGTCCCAACATCACCCCGGACGCATGGATTGCATGGTCGTGGCGGACATCGCTGCGCGGGCGTACACGCCACACCACGGACCCATCTTTGACGCCCTCCTGGGCACCCGGCCCAGCGAAGCCTCCTCGCGTGACGAGGTTCAAGCGCAACTGACCCAAGCCCTCGGGCCGGATCCCGTGCTTGTGCCGTTCCTGATGAAAGGCCTGCATCGCCGCAAAGAGGGCGGATTCGCCTGGCGGTTCAATGTGCCCGTGCTGAAAGAAGCGTTGTCCGGCGTGGTGGGTGAAGTGGGGTTGAGCATGAACACGCTCCCTGCCCTGTTCATCCGTGGCGGCGACAGCCCTTACGTGTCGGACGAGGACCTGGACCTCATGGCGGACCATTTCGTGCACATGGACGACCACACCATCGACGGGGTGGGCCACTGGTTGCACGCCCAGGCGCCCGACGAATTCTACGAGGTCACTGCCGACTTCTTGGCGTAGGAGCCTCATCGGGGTTCAGGCCTTTTTGGCCCGACATGAATCCCCCACGTGCTTTGGTGCCTTTGCGCTTGGCTTTTTGCTCTTCCTCCGGCAACTCGATGAACGACTTGCACGGCTCGCTGCACGTGTGCTTGAGGGCCTCTCCGCAAGAGGAGCACTGAATCATCAAGATGTTGCAGGTGGGGTTGGCGCAATTCACGTGGTCGTCGCAGGACGTCCCGCACGTGTGGCACTTGGCGATGACGTCGTCCGAAATCCGCTCGGCCAAACGTTCGTCGAACACGAAGTTCTTGCCCACAAACTTGTTGCGGAGGCCAGACGCCTTGGCCTGGCGCGTGTATTCAATGATGCCGCCCTCCAATTGGTGGACGTTGGGGAACCCTTTGTGCTTGAGGTAGGCGCTGGCCTTCTCGCACCGGATGCCACCCGTGCAGTACATCACGATGTTGGCGTCTTTCTTGTCTTGCAACATGTCCTCGACCAAGGCGATTTCCTCCCTGAAGGTGTTCACGTCAGGACAAATGGCGCCTTCGAAATGCCCCACTTCGCTTTCGTACGAGTTGCGCATGTCGATGAGGACCGTGTCTTCTTGGTCGGTCAGGTCGTTGAATTGGTCTGCCTTGAGGTGCTCGCCGCAATCGGTCACGTCGAATGAGTCGTCGTTCAATCCGTCGGCCACAATTTTCTCCTTCACCCGGACAATCAGCTTGAAGAAACTCTTGCCCTGTTCCACCGCCACATTCAACCTCAGGTTGGGCAGCCAACCCAAGCTGTCCAGGTGCGCCTTGAAGTCCTCAAAGCGATCGGTCGGCACAGAAATTTGAGCGTTGATGCCTTCGCTGGCCACGTAGGTTCGGCCCAGCACGCCCAGCGCTTCCCACGCCGCGTACAATTGGTTCCTCGTCAAGGCGGGGTTTTCCAAGTGGACGTACCTGTAAAAGCTGAGGGTGGTGCGAGGCACATTGTCCTGCTCCATTCGCGCCTTCAGCACCCTGCAGTCCTCTTTGTTGTGCCTCCGTTTCATTCCGTGACAAAGGTACACCAAGCCCAAACCTGCCGACTTGACGCCGCATTTTGGATTTCTTGACACGGTCGTGACGGCTCCTCGGAGCCCTTGACCACAACTTTGCATCACACCTTCCACATCAATGACATGCTGGACTTTTGCAAAACCGCGCTGACCCGCGTCAGCTTTGACCAACGGCTCTTCGCCAAGGAACTGAAGAAGAGCTTCAAGTGGCTCTCCCGCGAGGACGCCGAGACCCTGCGCCAATGGGCCATGACGCAGTACCGCCACAAGTACGCCCACCTCATCGCCACCACCTTCGCGGCCGCACAAGTCATGTGACTTGGGTCGCACGTGAGATGCAACCGCTTCGCGTATTTTTGGGTTGTTCCTGCAAATCACGCGACATGAAATCCTTTTTCTCATTTTGTTTGTTTGCACTCTCGGCGATGGCCTTGGGGCAGCAAAACGTCCTTTTTCTTGAGCTCAGCGCCGACGGTGCCGGCGACGAAGCCGTGGTGCTTGTGGACATTGCCACAGAGCCGGCCCTGAGCGACGCCCCCATGACCGTCACCTTGATGGGCGACGAAGAAGTCACGTTGACCATTGCTTTGCCCGACGGAACCATGCAAGGGGTCGTGACCGCTTCTGCCATGGACTGCGCAGGCAACTTCATTGAAGAAGAGGCCTTCATGGTCCTGTCCAACGAGATCGACACGGCCGGCGTGTTCATCCTCGAAGCTGAAATTGAACTCCCCTACTGCGAAGAAGACGACGAGGACGGAGACGACGATGAAGACGACGATGAGGAAGGTTTTGACGAATTCGAGGACCTCGATTTGGACGAGCTG
>JBMZWX010000002.1:0-132730 GCA_049627085.1 Flavobacteriales bacterium
AGGGTCTTGACCCATTGTTCGTCCGAGGCCGGGCACACCAGCAAGGCGTGCGGGGTGTCGACGACGATGTAATCGTGCAGCCCTTTGAGCGCCACAAATTTGTGACCAGCCTTTGAGGCGTTGCCCACCACCAAGTTCTGGGTGGCGTCCACGGCGTGCAGCTCCACGTTGGCCACGGCGTTTCCTTGGTCGTCTTTGGACAGTTTTTCTTTCAAGCTGCCCCAGGTGCCCAGGTCCGACCACCCGATGTCGCACAAGACGACTTGCACATTGGTGGCCTTTTCCATGATGCCGTAGTCGATGCTGATGTTTTCGCAGTTCCCGTACACCGCCGAGAGGGCTTGGGTGTCCTGTAGGTTCAATTCGGCGAAATCGTGAAGCATGTCGGGCAGGTGGTCTTCAAACGCCCGTTGGATGTTGCGCAACGACCACACGAAAATGCCGCTGTTCCAACAAAAATCACCCGACGCCAAAAACGCTTGCGCGGTCTCCAAGTCGGGTTTCTCCGTGAACGTTTTCACAGGACGCACTTCGGCGCGTGCTGCGTCGTGGGGCTCCTCGTGCTGAATGTAGCCGTACCCGGTGTCGGGTCGGGTGGGTTGGATGCCCAAGGTGACCAGGCTGTCGGTGTTGCGCGTGGTTTCCAAGGCCGTGGTGCACACGTCGAGGAATCCGGACTCGTCCAAGATCAAGTGGTCGGATGGCGCCACCACCATGGCGGCTTCAGGGTCGCGCGCCGCCACAACGGCGTTGGCGTAAGCAATGCATGGGGCCGTGTTGCGCATGAACGGCTCGCAGAGGATGTTCTCCTCGGGCAACTGCGGCAAGTGTTGGGCGACCTGGTCTTTGTAGCGGGCGTTGGTCACCACCAAAATGTGGTCGGCTGGCACGAGTTTCTCCAACCGGTCGAACGTCATGCGGATGAGGGACCGCCCTGTGCCCAGAATGTCCAAGAACTGCTTGGGTTCTTCTGAGCGCGACATCGGCCAAAAACGTGAGCCGATGCCTCCGGCCATGATGACGGCGAAGGTGTTGGGGATGTGGGCCATGGGGTCAATGAGGGGGTTGGGCAGGCACTGACCACTCTGGACAGGTGGGGCACTTGCCTTTCGTCGCTTTGGTCGTGGTGCAACCCGTGCAGGTCAACCCCACAAGGAACAAAGCGGCCGAGAGAACTCGAAAGAGGTTCAGGTTCATGGCCGCGAAGTTAACTCTTACCTTCGGGGCATGGGTCTCTTCTTCCACATCGGGCGTTACGCGTCGTTCCTGCGGAGCGTGCTGAGGCGCCCTGAAAAGGCGTCGGTGTTCCGGCGTTTGCTGGCGGAAGAGATGGCGGCCATCGGTCTCCAGAGTTTGGGGATTGTGGCGTTGCTCAGCGTGTTCATGGGCGCCGTCATCTGCATCCAGACGGCCCACCAAATCGGAGGCTGGATCCCGGTGTACACCATCGGATTCACGGTGCGGCAGACCATGATTCTGGAGTTCAGCCCCACGTTGATTCCCGTGATTTTGGCGGGCAAGGTCGGATCCAACATTGCGTCTCAGTTGGGCACCATGCGTGTCACCGAGCAAATCGACGCGTTGGAAATCATGGGGGTCAACAGCGCGGGACACCTCGTGTTGCCCAAGATGTTGGCGGCCCTCATTTGCATTCCCTTTTTGGTGATCCTGAGCATGGGCTTGGGCATCGGCGCCGGAGCGTGGGTCGCCGTGTCGGCAGGGTTGAGCTCCATGGCCGACTTCGAGTACGGCATGCGCATCGACTTCAACGCCTTCGACGTCACGTACGCCCTTTTGAAGACCTGCGTCTTTGCGTTGATCATCAGCTCGGTGAGTGCCTACCACGGGTACCACACCTCGGGCGGTGCCTTGGAGGTGGGCCGGAGCAGCACCAAGGCGGTGGTGTATGCCGTGGTGATTGTGATGATCGCCAATTTGTTGTTGACCCAAATGCTTTTGGGCTGATTCTGGCGACATGATTGAGATCCACCGCTTGTCCAAATCCTTCGGAGACCAACAGGTCCTCCACGACATCTCCGCCACGTTCCACCCTGGGAAGGTCAACTTCATCATTGGCCGAAGCGGTTCTGGGAAGAGCGTGATGACGAAGTGCACCGTGGGCTTGCTTGAGCCGGACCAAGGGCACGTGTCCTACGACGGGCGGGATTTCACGGCCATGGACCGTGTAGGCCGGAAAGTCGTGCGCCAGGAAATCGGCATGCTCTTCCAGGGCAGCGCCCTCTTTGACAGCATGACGGTGGAGGAGAACGTGATGTTTCCCCTACGGATGTTTGCAGACCACAGCGAAGCCGAGATGAGGGACCGCGCGGCGTTTTGCCTGGAGCGGGTGGAGCTCTCCCACGCGGCGGCCAAATACCCTTCCGAGCTGAGCGGGGGCATGCAGAAACGCGTGGGCATCGCCCGGGCCATCGCCATGAACCCGAAGTACTTGTTTTGCGACGAGCCCAACTCTGGGCTGGACCCGCAAACGAGCATTGTCATCGACAACCTCATCGGGGATTTGACCGCCGAGTTCAATATGACCACCGTGGTCGTGTCCCACGACATGAACAGCGTCATGGAGGCGTCGGATTTCATTCACTTCGTGCACCAGGGCCACATTGCCTGGCATGGCCCCTCAGACGACCTGCTCCACGCGGAACACCCTGAATTGGAAGCCTTCATCTTCGCGTCGAAACTCATGAAGAAGGTCCGGTCCAACCCCCCAGCCAACCCATGAGCGAACGTTTCGAACCTTACCAGCTGCCGAGGCTGAGCGACGAGGAAATGGTCGCCCAAAGCCGGGCGTTCTTTGACGAGATGAACACGCGCCGAAGTGTGCGGGTGTTTTCCCCGGACCCCATTCCCTTGGAGGCGGTGCGCAACTGCATCGACACGGCGAGCACAGCGCCGTCTGGGGCGCACAAGCAGCCTTGGACGTTCTGTTTGGTCACCGACCCAGCGCTTCGCAAAGAGATCCGCAAGGCGGCTGAGGAGGAAGAGTTCAAGAATTATCACGGCCGCATGAGCGAGGTCTGGTTGGAGGACCTCAAGCCCTTCGGCACCGACCACATCAAGCCCTTCATCGAAGACGCGCCCGCGCTCATTGTGGTGTTTAAACAGGTGCACGACACGGCGGACGACACGGGCAAGAATCCCAACTACTACGTCAACGAGAGCGTGGGCATTGCGGTGGGCATGTTGTTGACGGCCCTGCACCGGATTGGATTGGTGGCGCTGACCCACACGCCTTCGCCCATGGGGTTCTTGGCAGAGGCCTTGGGGCGCCCCGACAACGAACGGGCGTTTTTGAACATCCCCATTGGGTTTCCCGCTGAGGGGGTGGAAGTGCCTGTGCTGTCTCGCAAGCCCCGCGAAGACGTCCTTGTGGAGCACCACGGGTGACGGTTATCCCTGCGAATTCGTTCAAAAGTTTCAAACAGGCTTGTGAAGGCCTCGAAACGCGCCGTTAATTTGCGCCCGAATTCAAACAGCACAATCTTTTATCATGTCTGATATTCAAGAAAAAGTCACCGCGATCATCGTGGACAAGTTGGGCGTCGATGCAGGCGAAGTTTCCACTGAAGCGTCATTCACCAACGATTTGGGCGCGGACTCTTTGGACACCGTGGAATTGATCATGGAGTTCGAGAAGGAATTCAACATCGCCATCCCAGACGACCAAGCTGAGAAGATCAGCACTGTGGGACAGGCGGTCGACTACATTTCTAAGAACGTCGGCTAAGTCCACCTTTCGGACTCAGCTCAACCATTTCAGTTTTGGAACTTCGTCGCGTCGCAGTCACGGGTTTGGGGGCCTTGACGCCCCTCGGCAATGACGTCCAGTCGTTTTGGACCAACTTGGTTCAAGGACAGAGCGGCGCCGCGCCGATCACGCGATTCGACGCGACGAATTTCAAGACGCAGTTTGCGTGCGAGGTCAAGGACTTTGACCCCTCTGAGTGGATCCACCGCAAGGATTCACGGAAGATGGACTTGTTCACGCAGTATGCCGTGGTCACTGCGGAGATGGCGTTGAAAGACGCCGGCCTCTCTGCAGAGGAAGGCGGCAACCTCGACCCCGACCGGGCAGGGGTCATTTGGGGTTCTGGCATAGGAGGGTTTCAAACCTTCATGAACGAAGCCAAGAACTTCTACACTGGAGACGGCACCCCCCGGTTCTCGCCGTTCTTCATTCCGATGATGATCACGGACATTGCGCCGGGTCACATCAGCATCCGCAACAACCTTCGTGGACCCAACTACGCCACGGTGTCGGCGTGTGCGAGTTCCACCCACGCGTTGATCGACGCGTTCAACACCATCCGTCTCGGCAAAGCCGAGGTGGTGGTGACGGGCGGTTCCGAAGCGGCGGTGACGGAAGGTGGCATTGGCGGATTCAACGCGTTGAAAGCCCTGTCCACACGCAACGACGACCCCGCCCGCGCCTCGCGTCCCTTCGACGCCACACGCGACGGATTTGTGTTGGGTGAAGGAGGCGGCGGCATCATCTTGGAAGACCTCGAGCACGCCCGTGCCCGTGGTGCCAAGATTTACTGCGAAATGGTGGGTGGCGGCATGACCGCAGACGCCCACCACATCACAGCGCCACACCCTGAAGGCTTTGGGGCACGCAACGTGATGAAAAACGCCTTGGACGACGCAGGCTTGTCTCCCGCAGACATCGATTACGTCAACGTGCACGGCACGTCCACCCCGTTGGGAGACGTGGCCGAGGTCAAGGCCATCCAACAGGTGTTCGGCGACGACGCGTACAAGTTGAACATCAGCTCCACCAAGAGCATGACAGGCCATTTGCTTGGCGCGGCAGGTGCCGTGGAAGCCATGGCGTGCATCATGTCCATCGTGGACCAGGTGGTGCCCCCCACCATCAACCATGTGCACGAGGATGAAAACCTCGATGCCAAGCTGAACTTCACCCTGAATCAAGCCGAGAAGCGCGAGGTGCGCGCGGCGTTGAGCAACACGTTTGGCTTCGGAGGCCACAACGCGTCAGTGGTGTTCAAAGCCCTTTCATGATTCGTGCCGTCCTGCAGCGGTTGGGACAGGTTTCCCAGTCGGGGCCGGACAAAAACATCACGACCCTGGTGCGTCGCGAATTCGGGTTGCGCGCAAGGGCGAGGAACCGCAGTGCCTACGAGGAAGCGTGCACGCACAGTTCCATGCTTGACGGCGACAAGACAGGCTTGAAGAGCAACGAACGACTCGAGTTTTTGGGCGATGTGGTGCTGGACATGACGATGGCCCATTACCTCTACCGGAATTTTCCTGAAGCCCAGGAGGGCGAGCTGACCAAGCGGAAAAGCCGCATCGTCAACCGCAAGAACCTCAATTTGCTGGGCAAGAAAATGGGCCTGCACCACCTCATCAAGGCCAAAATGCGTCGTGAAGACATCCATGACACCATGGTGGGGAACGCGCTTGAGGCCTTGATCGGAGCTGTCTACCTCGACCACGGCTTCGACAAAACACGGAACGCGCTGCTGGCCATGTTGAAGCGCCACGGCCTGGAGGACCAAGTCAACGAGACGCGGGACTTCAAGAGCAAGCTTCACCACTGGGCGTCCAAGCGCAAGAAGAAGCTAACGTTTGAGGTGATTCGCGACGACAGCAACGGGGGAGAGGAGCGTTACGAGATCGCCGCCAAGGTGAACGGGGAGATGCTCGGCATCGGGGTGGGCCGAAGCAAGAAATTGGCGGAGCAAGAAGCCGCTCGACGGGCTTGGAAAAAGGTGTTCGACCGCCGCCAAGGGACGTCCAAGCGTGTTGAGGCCATTTCGGAGGAACCGTCCAAGCCGAAGCCCAAGCCGCAGCGCCGGAGGCGTCGTCGGAAACCGGCCCCCAAGGATTGACCATGCTCCACACGCTGGAATGGGAATACGAGCCAGACTATGAATTGTTTGGGCTGAGTTCAACGTTTGGGTGCCACCGCTTGGCGTGGTCGATGAACCGAGCCTTTGGTTGGTCCATGTCGTGCGACCAAGACGTGGTGTCGACCCATGGACGCGAAACCGAAACGGTGCACCCTTCCATGAGGTATGTGAATGAGGCCGACGGCATCGCGGTGACCTTGGTGTTGAACCGGTTGGCCGAGGGCATGCTCTTGGAGGGGGTGTCCGGGCTGGATTACTTGGTCTTGTTGAACCACCACGAGCTGGCCGCCCATGAATTCTTGGCCCAGCTCCGGCAACTCCGTGAAGTCTCGTACGCCATCGCATTGGACCCAGAGGCGTCCGGCGCGATTGAACCCCTTTCGGTGTTCGATTGACACCCCCAGATTGAAGAATTAACCGCAAGACAACTTGCGGAAGCCGGAACTGCCCCCATTTTTGCATTTCGCAGAGGAAACGCCCTCGCACACCTTACGCGCGCACCTTATGACGCAACCTGCAGCCAAAGCCAAAAGCACCAAAATTGTGGCCACCCTCGGCCCCGCCTCGTCCCCTGAAGACGTCTTGAGGACGTTGATTCACGAAGGCCTGAATGTGGCCCGGATCAACTTTTCTCACGGATCCCACGACGTGCACGGCGCCACCATCGACACCGTGCGTCGTTTGGACGAGGAACTCGGGACGTACACTTCTGTGTTGGCCGATTTGCAAGGCCCCAAGTTGAGGGTCGGGGACATCGAAGGGGGTGAAATGCCCCTTGTGGAGGGGGAAACCTTGGTGGTTCGCGTCGGAAAGGAAATGGGACGCGACGGGGTTGTGTACACCGACTACGAGGCCTTCGCAGCCGATGTGCAGCCCGGGGAGCGCGTGCTCATGGACGACGGCAAGCTCGCGTTGCGCGTGACAGAGACCAACGGCAAGGACGAGGTGAAGTGCGAGGTGGTGCACGGCGGACCGTTGCGCCCCCGCAAAGGGCTGAACCTTCCTGAAACCAAGGTGTCTTTGCCTTGCATCACGCCCAAAGACCAAGCTGACCTTGAGTTCGCCTTGTCGAAGGACGT
Organism: Flavobacteriales bacterium; assembly: GCA_049627085.1. Taxonomy (GTDB): domain Bacteria; phylum Bacteroidota; class Bacteroidia; order Flavobacteriales_D; family Sanyastnellaceae; genus UBA11663. The sequence continues at coordinate 6,974 of JBMZWX010000002.1, forward strand.
CGATTGGATTGGGCTCTCCTTTGTGCGTCAAGCGTCGGACATCCAGGAACTCCGTGATCAAATCAATGCGGCAGGCAAGCACGCCCGCATTGTGGCCAAAATCGAGAAGCCCGAGGCCATCGAAGACTTTGACGCGATCCTCGAAGCGACAGACGCCGTGATGGTGGCCCGGGGTGATTTGGGCGTGGAGATGCCCATGCAAGAGGTCCCGTTGTTGCAAAAAGACATCGTCCGCAAGTGCATGTCCAAGGGCAAGCCCGTCATCGTGGCCACGCAAATGCTCGAGAGCATGATTGAATCGGCCACCCCCACACGGGCGGAGGTCAACGACGTGGCCAACGCCGTGTTGGACGGCGCGGACGCCGTCATGCTCAGCGGCGAAACCAGCGTTGGAAAGTACCCGGTTCATGCCGTGCGTGCCATGCGGCATGTCATCGAGAACATCGAGTCCAAAGGGTCGGTGGGCCGCCACGAGCGTCCTCCTTTGCACCCCGACGATGAGCGCTTCATCTCAGACAGCATCTGCTACAACGCTTGCCGCTTGGCGCGTCGGGTGGACGCGGCGGCGATTGTGACCATGACGTTCTCAGGGTACACCGCCATCCAGGTGAGCAGCCAACGGCCCTCCGCCACGATCTACATGTTCACGGCCAATCCCAAGGTGTTGAGCCAAATGAGCTTGGTTTGGGGCGTGTACGCCATTCCTTACACAAAAATGGTTAGCACCGACCACACCATCGCCGACATCAAGGCGTTGCTGTTGAAGGAGGGCAAGGTGAAGGACGGTGATTTCGTGATTCACTTGGCGTCCATGCCGATTGCGGATGCAGGGATGACCAACATGGTGAAACTCAGCCGCGTCTGAGGGCGGCACGGCCAGACGCCAAACGGGCGTGGTTTATCTTCGCGGGCGCAGCCCGCGGCGAGTCGTGGGAGGCACATTTGAGAACCTTCCAACCGACCCCCGATGGCGTTGAAATTTCCGGAACGTGGCCCATTGAATTTGCCTGCACTCAGCGAGGAGTGGCTGGCCATTTGGGACGACGAAAAGACCTTTGAGCAGAGCGTGACCACGCGTCCGGCCGAAAAGCCCTACGTGTTCTTCGAGGGTCCTCCCAGCGCCAACGGCAAGCCAGGCATCCACCACGTGATGGCGCGTGCCATCAAAGACATCTTCTGCCGCTTCCAAACCCTCAAAGGCCACCGTGTGGAGCGCAAGGCCGGGTGGGACACCCACGGTCTCCCGGTGGAGCTCGGCGTGGAGAAGGAACTCGGCATCACCAAGGAGGACATCGGCACCAAGCTCACGGTGGAGGAGTACAACGACGCATGCCGCAAGACGGTGATGCGCTACACGTCGGAATGGAACGAGCTGACCCGTCAAATGGGCTACTGGGTGGACATGGAGGCGCCCTACGTGACCTACCACACCAAGTACATGGAGTCGGTTTGGTGGCTGTTGGCCCAAATGCACAAGAAGGTGCTGCTCTACAAAGGCTACACGATCCAACCCTACAGCCCCATGGCAGGAACGGGGTTGAGTTCGCATGAATTGAATCAACCTGGCACCTACCGCGATGTCAAGGACACCACGGTCGTGGCCCAGTTCAGGGCGACGGAAGACTCGAAGGCGCAGCTGTTGGCCAAGTGTGGGTTGCAGGACAACGGCTTGAATGTGGACTTTTTGGCCTGGACGACGACCCCTTGGACGCTGCCGTCCAACACCGCGTTGACGGTGGGGCCGGCCATTGACTATGCCGTCGTCCAAACGACGAATCGGTACACCAACGAAGAGGGCTTGGTCGTGTTGGCCGAGGCCCTGTTGGGCAAGCAGTTTGGCGGGAAGAAAGACCCAGACCATGAAGTGTTGGCGGTCGTCAAGGGGTCTGAAATGGTGGGCTTGCGTTACGACGCCCTGTTGGATTGGGCCCAGCCGATGGACGACCCGGGGTCGGCTTTCCAGGTCATCCCCGGCGACTTTGTCACCACGGAAGACGGCACGGGCATCGTGCACACTGCCCCCACGTTCGGGGCGGACGACGCACGGGTGGCCAAGGACGCTGGTGTCCCGGCCATGTTGGTCGACGACGGCCACGGCCACGGCGTGCCGCTGGTGGATTTGCAAGGACGGTTCCGGGTGGGGCCGTTTGCCGGCCGCCACGTCAAGGCGGAATTCGACACGGACGCCCCTGAAGACGCCAAACCCCTCGACGTCGAAATTGCCATCCTGCTCAAAGAGCGTGGCCAGGCGTTCAAGGTGGAGAAGTACGAGCACAGCTACCCCCACTGCTGGCGCACTGACAAGCCCATTTTGTACTACCCGCTGGACTCATGGTTCATCCGTGCCACGGAAGCGAAGGCGCGGATGCAGGAGTTGAACGACACCATCACTTGGAAGCCGGAGAGCACAGGCACGGGCCGTTTTGGCAAGTGGCTCGAAAACGTGAACGATTGGAACCTCAGTCGGTCGCGTTTCTGGGGCATCCCTCTGCCCATTTGGCGGACAGAAGACGGCTCTGAAGAGCGTTGCATTGGGTCGGTGGAAGAGCTGAAGTTGGCGTGCGACGAGTCGGTGCGCGCAGGCGTCATGGCTTCCAACCCGTTTGAGGGTTTCACGGTCGGCGACATGTCCGACGAGAATTACGACGCCATCGATTTGCACAAGCATGTGGTGGATGAGGTGGTTTTGGTGGCCCAGGATGGCCGCCCCATGAAACGCGAGGCGGACCTCATCGACGTCTGGTTCGACAGCGGAAGCATGCCTTACGCCCAATGGCACTACCCGTTTGAGAACAAGGACAAGGTGGACGGCGCCCAGGCGTACCCTGCGGACTTCATCGCCGAAGGCGTGGACCAAACCCGTGGATGGTTCTACACCTTGCACGCGATTTCAACCATGGTGTTTGACCAGGTAGCTTACAAGCGCGTGGTCTCCAACGGCTTGGTGTTGGACAAAAACGGCCAGAAGATGTCCAAGCGCCTTGGCAATGCGGTGGACCCCTTCGAGACGCTGGCCAAATACGGGCCGGACGCCACCCGCTGGTACATGATCACCAACGCCCAGCCTTGGGACAACCTCAAGTTCGACGTGGCCGGCATCGGGGAGGTGCAGCGGAAGTTCTTCGGGACCTTGCACAACACTTACAACTTCTTGGCCCTCTATGCAGGGGCAGACGGCTACCAAGGTGGGGAAGCGGAGGTGGCTTACGCAGACCGGCCAGAGATCGACCGCTGGATTTTGAGCCGCTTGCAGGGGCTGGTGGAGGAAGTGGACGCGGCGTACGAGGCGTTGGAACCCACACGCGCAGGACGCGCCATCCAGGACTTCGTGGTGGATGAATTGAGCAATTGGCATGTGCGTTTGAGCCGGCGCCGCTTCTGGAAAGGGGACATGAACGCCGACAAGCAGAGCGCGTACCAAACCCTCACCACCTGCCTTCGCACCGTGGCCGTGATGGCCTCGCCCATCGCGCCGTTCTACATGGATCGGCTGTTCCGTGACGTGACCGGCGAGAACGTGTCGGTGCACTTGGCGGATTTCCCCAAGAGCGACGCCACCCAGCGCGACGAGGCCCTCGAGGCCCGCATGTCGTTGGCGCGTCAATTGTCGTCCCAGGTGTTGAGCCTGCGCAAACGAGAGAAAATCCGCGTGCGCCAGCCGCTCAAGCGCATCATGGTTCCTGCCTTGGACGAGGCGACCGCCGGTCACCTTGCGGCCATTTCCGAGTTGGTCAAGAGCGAGGTGAACGTGAAAGAAGTGGAAGTTTTGCGCGACGACAGCGCGTTCGTCAAACAGGCCAAGGCGGATTTCAAGGCCTTGGGCCGGGCGATGGGCCCTCGCATGAAGGCAGTGGCGGCGGCCATTGGCGGCATGTCGTCTGCGGACGTGTCCGCCTTGGAGCAGCACGGGACGTTTGCCCTGGACCCCGGGGATGGCCAAGGCCCCATCGAATTGACCACGGAGCACGTGACCGTCCAAACCCAGGACATCCCAGGCTGCTTGGTCTCAAGCGAGGGCGGCGTGACGGTGGCGTTGGACGTGGTGCTCGACGACGCGTTGAAAGCGGAAGGCTTGTCGCGCGAGTTGGTGAACCGGGTTCAAAACCTACGCAAGGACGCAGGGTTGGAGATCACCGACCGCATTTCGTTGGCGGTCTCTGCAGAAGGTGAGGTTCGTCGTGCACTCGAGTCCAATTTGGACTATATTCGAACGGAAACGCTGGCGACGGAAGTGACTTGGACAGAGGAGGAAGCCGGCGAGAACTTGCAGCTTGAAGACGGTGCGTCGGTTTGGGCTCAAGTGACCAAAATCTGATCCGCACGCACAACCACAACGCCACACCTTATGGCTGAATTGAGATACTCCGACAGCGACTTGAGAGAATTCGAGGCCCTGATCCATGAAAAGATTGGCAGTGCGCAAGAAGACTTGGACCAGTTGCAACGCTCCTTGTCGCACAGCGACGACAACAGCACCGAGGACACCGCCCCCACCTTCAAGATGATGGAAGATGGGTCCGAGACCATGAGCCGTGAGGAGACGGCCCAATTGGCGGCGCGGCAGCAGAAATTCATTCAGAGCCTGCAGAACGCGTTGTTGCGGATCAAGAACAAGACCTACGGCGTGTGCCGCGTGACAGGAAAATTGATTCCCAAGGAGCGCCTGCGCTTGGTGCCCCACGCCACCCTTTCCATCGAGGCCAAGCAGCGCCAGTGAGGCCAACGCTTCGACAGCTTGTGTGGCGGGTGTTGGTGCCCGTGTTGGTCCTGGACCATTTGGTGAAGTTTTGGGTCAAGACCTCCTTCACGGTGGGCGAGCGCATGTCGTTCGTGCCGGGCATCCTTGAGCTGCAATTCATCGAGAACGAAGGCATGGCTTTCGGATGGGCCCTCCCCGGTGTGGCGGGCAAATTGCTGTTGACCGGCTTCCGGTTGGCGGCGGCCGTGGTCATCGGGTTTTACATCCAGCGCCGCATCACAGAGCGTGCGCCCAAGGGCGTGCTCTACAGCTTGACCTTCGTGTGGGCCGGCGCGCTCGGAAACATTGTGGACAGCGCGGTCTACGGCCGCATCTTCAGCCGCTCAGGCTGGGGGACGTTGGCGGACGTGTTGCCTGTGGACGGGGGCTACGCGCCTTGGTTTCAAGGCAACGTCGTCGACATGTTCCACTTCATCGTGACCTGGCCTTCTTGGTTCCCCATCGAGACGTTGGCCGGACGCGAGGTCTTTCCGCCGATTTGGAACTTGGCGGACGCGGCCATTTCAGTCAGCGTGATTTGGATGCTGTTGAACCAGCGTTCGTACTTCCCTTCGGTGCGCTGATTCAAGCCGTGGCTGGGGCATCGACCCAATCTCCATGCTCCTGAATGAGCTCAATGAGGGCTTGCACGGCCTCGTCTTCAGGGACATTTCGCCGAACCACTTCCTTCTCCTTGTACAGGGTGATTTTCCCGGGCCCGGTGCCGACGTAGCCGTAATCCGCATCCGCCATTTCACCAGGGCCGTTCACGATGCATCCCATGATGCCAATCTTCACGCCTTTGAGGTGGTTGGTCACTTCGCGGATTTTGGCCGTCGTTTCCTGAAGGTCAAACAAGGTCCGCCCGCAACTTGGGCAGCTGATGTACTCGGTCTTCGAGATGCGGGTGCGCGCCGCTTGCAGGATGCCGAATGAGAGGGCGTTTCGCTTTTGCAACGGGGCGTCAGCCGCGTCCAGCCAAATGCCGTCGCCCAAGCCGTCGATCATCGGTCCGCCGAGGTCGGTGGCCGATTGCAGGGTGAGGCGTTCCTCGTCCAAGCCTTGCCACGTCCGACGCAGGACGACTGGGGCGCCGAGGCCGAGTTCGTCGAGTGCGAGCACCGTGGTGCGCAGGTCCACCATGGCGTGGACATGTTGGGTTTCCACCACCCACACCACGTCTGGACGCATGGCGTCGTCGGTGGTCTTTGCGGCTGCCGCGAGCGCCTCTGTGACGTCGGCACGGGACACCCGGATCCAATGGGTTTGGCCTTCGGTTAGGGCGGGAAGTGCGTCGATCGCTTGCGCGGCGGTCCACAGCGGGATGTGTTGTTCTGGGGGCGATGGCAATCCACGCCAAACGTCGGCGTCCACAAGCACCTGCAAGGTGCCTGGCAAGCCAAAGGTCAGGGGCGTTTTGCCCGCATACACGTAGTCGCACGCCGCTTCGTCCAGGTTCCACTTGTCCAAGGGCACGCTGTAGCGGTACCCTGCGCCGAAAAGGTGGGCAGGTTCCGTGTCACCGTCTCTCAAGGTGTGGACCACCACCGGCACATGCTTGCCGCCGACGTTGTCCACTTCCTCGCACACCCTTCGGCTGTAGTTGAAGGGGTCCAAGTTGTGGTGGACGGGTGCGATGGGTTCGTGGCCGTGGCGCGAGGTGTAACGCTCCACGAGCATGCGTCCCACAGGCATTTCAGCCTCGGGTTCTTCGGTCAGGCTCACGCGCACGGTGTCGCCGAGGCCGTCCTCCAAGAGGGTGCCGATGCCGAGGGCCGATTTGACCCTGCCGTCTTCGCCGTCGCCGGCTTCCGTCACACCCAAGTGCAAGGGGAAGGCCATGTTTTCCTCGGCCATGCGGGCCACGAGCAACCTGTACGCTTGCACCATCACTTGGGGGTTGGAGGACTTCATCGACACCACGACGTTGTGGTAGCCTTCGTCCACGCAAATCCGGAGGAATTCCAAGGCGCTTTCCACCATGCCCAGGGCCGTGTCCCCGTACCGACTCATGATGCGGTCGGACAAGGATCCGTGGTTGGTCCCGATGCGCATGGCCCGTCCCAGGCGCTTGCACTTCTGGACCAGGGGTGTGAATTTCTCTCGAATTCGAAGGAGTTCTTCCGCGTACGTCTCGTCGGTGTACTCGAGGTTTTCAAACCGCTTTTTGTCGGCGTAGTTGCCGGGATTCACCCGAATTTTCTCCACGTGGTCGGCCGCGATTTCCGCGGCGTTGGGCGTGAAGTGGATGTCGGCCACCAACGGCGTTTCATGCCCCGAGGCACGGAGCTTGGAGGCAATGTCGCCGAGCGCCTCGGCGTCTCGCTTGCTGGGCGCAGTGATGCGAACGAGCTCGCAACCCACGTCGATCATCCGAATGCTCTGCGCCACAGTGGCCTCCACATCCATGGTGTCTGTGGTGGTCATGGACTGCACCCGAATGGGCTGGTCGCCGCCAATGCCAATCTGGCCCACACGCACTTCATGCGTTCGGCGTCGTGCGTAGTTGAAGGGGTCGGGGCAGTAGGGATCCTGGCTCATCGTCAAGGTTGCGCTGTGAAGATAACCGCTGACTTGCACGGATGTTGCCCTGGGCCGACTTGTACTTTTGAACCCATGTCTTCCGCCCAAACCTCCGACGCATCAGACCTCCACGCGGTGGTTGTGGGCGGGGTGGCGTTTGGGGACCGAAGTCGTGTCGTTCGTTTGCTGACAGGAGCGCACGGGTGCATCCCGCTTTGGGTGCCCAACGCGTCCAAACAAAAAGCCCTCTGGCACCCCATGGCGTCGCTCGAGGTGAGCGATTTGAAGCCTCGAAAAGGACAAGGCCTTTGGAACGCCAGGGAATGCCGGCGGGCGGACAAGCAGCTGCAACTTCGGCGCGACCCCGCCCGGTCGGCGGTGGCCTTTTTCTTGGCCGAGGTGCTCGCTTGCAGCTTGGAAGAGGGCGCCCCAGCCCCTGAGGTGCATGCCCTCGCAGTGCACGCCTTGGGATGGTTGGAGGACGAGCCCAAAATTCCATGGATTCACGTCAAGTTCATGGCCCACCTTGTGGACGCCCTCGGAATGATGCCCTTGTTGCCCGAGGACCCAGCATGGCGCATGGACGTGAACACGGGGGAATTTGTGCCCCGGGAGCACGCGCCCAAAACGGCCTTGGACCAGGCGGTGGTGGCCGGCATGAGGCAAATTCCTGGCATGGAGTTTGTCCAACTCGACACGCTGAACTGGAGCTTGGACATGCGGAAGGCACTCGTGTTGGGCGCCCACCGCCACATCCAAAGCCAGCTGGGCAAAACCCGAGAATTGAAAAGCTACGATGTGCTCGAAGCCTTGTTTGCGTGACGTCCGGTGCCGGAGTTTCCTCGCCTTGGCCTTGGTGCTTTGGGGGGGAGGCGTTGCCAGGCCCCTGCGTGCCCAAGTGACTTCGACCGGCCAAGAAGGTGAGAAGAAACGCCTTGTGGTCCGCACCAATGGTGCCCCGATCCCGTTTGCCACCGTGCTGAACACAAGCACAGGACAAGCCATGGCCGCCGACGCCCAGGGTGTGGTGATGTTTCCGGCCTGGGGACCCACCGACACCTTGAAGGTGCAGTCGCTGGGCTACGAGGAATTGACCTTGGTGCCCGGCGCGTCTCCGCTGAGCACCCTGGAGTTGCAACCGGCCATGTTTGCCATCGAGGAAGTTGTCGTGGCGTCCAATGCGTTGACAGGGACAGCCATGTCCAACATGGGCGTGTCGCAGGTGGCCAAACTCACCACGCGTGCGCCCGTCCTCACCACGGAAACCACCGGCGATTTGTTGGAAGGCTCAGGTCAGGTCCACCTTCAAATGAGCCAGCAGGGCGGCGTCAGCCCCGTGCTGCGAGGTTTCGAGGCGAACCGGGTCCTGTTGGTCGTGGACGGCGTCAGGATGAACAACGCCATCTACCGTGCAGGGCACGTTCAAAACGCCGGCACCGTGGACCCGTTTGCCATCCAACGCACCGACGTGATCATGGGCCCGAGCAGCGTGCTGTACGGCAGCGACGCCTTGGGTGGTGTGGTGCATTTTGTGACCCAGGCTCCGAGGTTTTCCTACGGAGGCATGGAGGTGAAAGGCAAGGTGCTGACCCAAGGAAACACGGCCAATGGCGGTTGGGCAGGTCACGCTGAAGTGGCCGTGAGGGCGCCACGCTGGGGGTCTGTGACCCAAGTGTCGCACCGGCATTTTGGGGACCTGCGGATGGGCTCGTGGCGTGCCCACGGCGACAGCACCTGGGGGTTGGTCACACATCTTGTGGACCGCAGGGCGGGACGGGATGTCCTGGTCGACAACGCCAATCCGGAAGTCCAAGCGCCCACGGGCTACAGCCAATGGGACCTTCAGCAGCGCATGAGGCTCCGGTTGCGCGAGGGGTTTGTCGATCTCAACGTGCAGCACAGCACCACCACGGACGTCCCTCGCTTTGACGTGTACGACGACCGGGTGGGCGCGTTGCCCAAATGGGCGGAGTGGCGCTACGGTCCACAGGAACGCACCATGCTGGCGGTCACGCACCAGAAAGCGTTCTCTGGAGGGTGGGTTTGGACCACGCTGGGGAGCCTTCAAGACGTCGAGGAATCACGCATCAAAAGGCGCTTTGCCCAGGACCTCAGGGTCACCCAGCTTGAACAAGTGCGTGTGTGGGGTTGGACCTCGGTTGTGAGGGGACGCATCCGGGAATGGCGTGTGGAAGGTGGGATTGATGGGCAATGGAACCGGGTCGCGTCGTCTGCCGCGGGCACCGACATCGTGACCGGTGCCCAGAGTTTGGCCCAACCCAGGTACGCCGACGGCGGGTCTTCCATGAACACTTGGGGGGCGTTCGCCTCCGCCCAACAGAACGTGGGCGACCACGAATTTCGAGGTGGCCTTCGCTACAGCCATGCGGCCGTCCTGGCGTCGTTTGTCGACACCACATGGTTGGCCCTGCCAGACCCAAAGGTGAACCAGCAGAAAGGGGCGCTGACGGCCAGTGGAAGTTGGACGGGGCCGATTTCCCCGCATTGGCAGGCTGTGACCTCGGTGGCAAGCGGGTTCAGGCACCCCAACGTGGACGACTTGGGCAAAGTCCGAGAAAAGGGCGGCTTTGTGCTCGTGCCCAACGCGGACCTCAAGCCGGAATACCTCTACACGGCCGAGCAAGCGGCCACGTGGATGTTGCGTCCAGGAAGCGACGTGTTGGTGGTCCAAGGCGCGGCGTTTGCGAGCCTGTGGCACGACGCCATCGTTCAGGCGAACGCGACCTTGGCAGGCGACACCACCCTGGTGGTGGACGGTGACACCGCCAGGATTCAAATGAACCAAAACTTGGACCGGGCATGGGTGCGTGGGGCCAGGCTGGAGGCGTCGGCCAAACTTTGGCCCAAGACGACCTTCCGCGGGGTGGTCAACTGGACGCGAGGCACTGGATTGGGGGACGAAGGAGTGCCGCTGGCCCACATTCCCCCGACGTTTGGGTTGGTGGAGTTGGTGAAAAAGGGAGAAGTGGGGCGCTTGGGCACGTCCGTGCGTTACGCCTTCGAGAAGCGGGCGGAGGACTACGGCCCTGGGGCCACGGACAACTTGGACGAGGCACTGCCCACAGGCACCCCAGGGTGGGCGGTGTGGAACGTGGAAGGCTCGGTGCGCGTGACGGAATGGTTGGAGTGCAGGTTGTCGGCCTTGAACCTGCTGGACCTGCATTACCGCACGTTTGGCTCCGGAATTTCTGCGCCGGGCCGGAACGTGAGGGTCACCGCCACCGCGCGATTCTGAGTACCTTCGGAGCATGCTGTTTGCCGACGTTGTGGGACACGAGGCCTTGGGGGCCAAACTCCGAGAAGCGGCCCGTTCTTCCCGTGTGGCGCACGCCCAGCTTTTCGAGGGTCAAGAAGGGGCGGGTGCGTTGGCGTTGGCCCGGGCGTACGCCCAATATTTGACGTGCAGCCAACCCGGTGAACACGACAGTTGTGGGGTCTGCACGTCTTGCAAGGCCCATGCGAAGCTCCAGCACCCCGACGTGCATTGGTGTTTCCCTTTTTTCAAGGCAGATGGCCAGGAAAAAGCCACGTCTGAACTGCACCAGTCCACGTGGCGCGAGGCCATGGTGGATGGGGCGTACTTGGGCGTGGAAGATTGGCTGGAACGGCTGGGCGCCGACCGCAAACAGCTGTTCATTTCAGTCGACGAAGCCCTGGAGGTCAACCGAAAGCTGGGGCTGAAGTCGTTCCATGGCGGCTGGAAGGTTTGGATTTGCTGGTTGCCCGAGACCATGCGCGTCGACACGGCCAACAAGTTTTTGAAACTCATGGAGGAGCCCACCGACCAAACGGTGATGCTCTTTGTGACTCAACACGCGGACCGCCTGCTGGCGACGATTCGGTCCAGGGTTCAGCGCATCCATGTGCCCAACTTGGATCTGGAGGCGGCGGCCCAAGGGCTCGTTGACAAGTTTGGGCTGGTTCCGGAACTGGCGTCGAGTTTGGCGCACGTGTCCGACGGCAACCTTGCCATGGCCTTGCGCCGTGTGAAAGCGGGGTCGGACCAGCCGGACTTGGATCGGTTCAGCGCGTGGATGAGGGCCTGCTGGGCCCGAGACGGTCAGGCCATGGTGCAGGGTTCCGACGACTTCGCGTCGCTCGGCCGGGAAGGTCAAAAGCGCTTTCTCCACTATGCATTGCATTTGGTCCGCCAGAGTATCGTGGGCCATTACGGGGCCCAATCGTTGGTGCGGTTGACGGAGGGGGAGCAGGGCTTTTTGGCCAAATTCAGCAAGTTCATCCACCACGACAACGTGCTGGAATTGCGGCAGGCGTTGGAGGACGCCCACAGCGATGTGGCGGGCAACGTGAACGGCAAGTTGGTCTTTGTGGATTTGAGTCTGCGCGTGCACCGTTTGTTGCGGATGCCGGCGGGCGCCAATTGACCTTCCGTCGTTACCTTCGAAGCATGGGATGTGCGACGTGCAGCAAGGGCGCCGATGGGTTGCCAAGAGGATGCAAGAACAACGGACGTTGTGGGGACTGCGGGTGCGGAAGCATGTCCGTGTTCGATTGGCTTGAAGGGGTTCCCCTTCCGAGTGGCGCCGCGCCGTACGACGTCGTGGAAGTCCGCTTCAAGAACAACCGCAAAGGCTACGTTCGCCGCCCGCAGTCGATGACTGTACATGTGGGTGACGTGGTCGTGATTGACTTGCAGCCGGGCCACGACGTGGGGGTGGTCAGTTTGACCGGGGAATTGGTGAAGAGCCAGCTCAAACTCCGCAAAATCAAAGACGACCACGAACTCAAGCGCATCGACCGCAAAGCGACCAACGACGACATCGCGTTGTGGCACAAGGCGCGTCAGCGCGAGGACGAGACCGTGCGCGAAGCGCGTCAAATCATCCGCCGCTTGGGCATTTCCATGAAGTTGTCGGACGTCGAGTACCAAGGGGACAACGCCCGCGCCACCTTCTACTACACCGCAGAACAGCGTGTGGATTTCCGCGACTTGGTCCGTGAGTTGGCCAGCACCTTCGATGTGCGGATCGACATGCGTCAAATCGGCGCCCGCCAGGAGGCTGCCCGCATTGGCGGCATTGGCGTGTGTGGCCGCGAGTTGTGTTGCACGTCTTGGCTCAAAGATTTCCGCTCGGTGAGCACAGGGGCTGCCCGCTACCAGCAATTGTCGTTGAACCCGGGCAAGTTGGCCGGGCAGTGTGGCAAGCTGAAGTGCTGCTTGAACTTCGAATTGGACCAGTATGTGGAGGCGGTGAAGGAGTTCCCTTCCCCCAACGCCAAAATCCGCACCCCCAAGGGCAAGGCGGTGGTGTTCAAAATGGACATCTTCCAGCGTTTGGTGTACTTCCTGCAACTCGGCGAGCCTGGATCTTCTCCGATTGCCATGAACGTGGAGGACGCGAAGGAATTGATCGCCGCTTCCGAGAAAGGGGAGGTGGTTGGATCGCTGGCGTCCTACGAGATTGAGGAGGAAGTCGACGAGGTGGACAGCACCTTCGGCAACGTCGTGGGTCAGGAGAGCCTCACGCGTTTCGACGAAGCCAAGCGCAAGCGCCGTCGCAACAAGCGCAAGCCCAAGGGCAAATCCGGCGGCCAACCTTCTGCCCAAGGCAACGCCCAAGGGTCGAAGGACGACGCCGGCAAACAGCCGAGCCGGAACAGAAGCAGGAATCGGAACCGCAACCGCCGCCGTGGCCAAGGTGGGGGTGGCGAAGGCCAACAGGCCAAAGGCACCTCTTCGTGACCTTCCGGTCGGCATGGGCGACGCTCGCGCTGACGGCATGGCTGTCCAGTTGCGGCACGCCCCCCGTGGTGGCGGAGAGCCAGGAAGTGTCCCTCGAGGGGTGGAATTCGGAAGACGTGTTGCGCTTCCAATGGGACATGGACGACACCTTGTCTCGCCACGACTTGATGCTGGATGTGCGCCACGCCCAGGATTACCCCTATTCCAACCTCTACCTGTTCTTGACGTACCGTTTCCCCAACGGGAAGTCCCGGACGGACACCGTGGATTGCACCCTTGCCGACGAGTTTGGCCGGTGGCGAGGGTCAGGGTTTGGCGACCTTGTGGACCAAAGGTTTTTGATTCAGCAAGGGATTCAATTTCCGTTGAAAGGACGGTACTTCCTGGAAGTGACGCATGGGATGCGCTCCGATCCGATGACGGACATCTCGGACGTGGGCATTCGCTTGGAACGTCCCTGACGCATCCTGGGTCGGGAGAGCCGGAGCTCGGTGGGGAATTGCGTAAATTCACGTCCCTGCCAGAAAACGCGCCCATGAACCTGAAGCCCACCACCTTGTTGCTCGCCCTCTCAATGGCGTGCGGATGGTTGCCAACCACGATGTTGGCCCAAACCAACACAGCCGGAGAGGCCCATCCATGTGGATTGCACGAAGCCCATGCCGAGTTGTTTGCGCTGCGTCCTGGCTCACGCGCTGCGGCATTGGAAGCCGAGCGCCAATTGGAATTGGAAACCCAGCAAGGGGTGCTGGCGGGCAACCGCGCGGAGGTGTTGGTGATTCCTGTGGTGTTCCACATCATCCACTTCAACGGCCCAGAAAACATCTCGGCGGCCCAGATTCACGACGCCGTGGACGTCTTGAACACCAATTTCCGCGCCCTGAACGAAGGCACCAGCCAGGTGTACCCCGACTTCGCCGACTTGGTGGCCGACGTGGAGATTGAATTCCGCTTGGCCCAAAAGGACCCCAATGGCAACTGCCACCCGGGCTTCAACCGCATCGTCAGCGAATTGACGTACGTGGGCGACTCCGAGATGAAGTCCCTCATCCAATGGCCGCGCAACAAGTACCTGAATGTGTGGGTCTGCGAGTACGCCAACGGCGCGGCGGGGTACGCGTTGTATCCCGGTTCTGTCGCGGGCGGCCAGAACTCCGACATGGACGGCATCGTGCTGCAGCACACGTATTGCGGAAGCATCGGGACGGCCAACTTCTACCGCTCACGGACATTGACCCACGAGGTGGGTCACTGGCTGAACCTTCGCCACCCTTGGGGCAACAGCAACAACCCCGGGCAGCCTGAAAACTGCGACGAAGACGACTTGGTGGACGACACCCCCAACACCTTGGGTTGGACGTCCTGCGACATCAACGGCGAAAGCTGTGGGTCTTTGGACAACGTCCAGAATTACATGGAGTACAGCTACTGTGGCCACATGTTTACCCAAGGCCAAAAGCAACGCATGCGCACCGCGGCGCTGTCCACGACGGCCCAGCGGAACCAGCTTTCCACCCAAGCCAATTTGGAGGCGACAGGCGTGGCAGGGCCCGACAACTTGTGCGCTGTGCAGTTCGTGACCGACCGCCAAGTGATTTGCGTGGGCGACAGCGTGAAGTTCACCGACGAGAGTTACCATGGGGTGACCGGATGGGCGTGGGAGTTCGGCGACGGCAGCACCGAATCCGGCGCCGGTGAACTGTACCATACGTTCGATGCCCCAGGCAGCTACGACGTCACGCTCACCATTTCCAACGAAGGGGGAGAGACCAGCGACACCTTTGAGGATGCGGTGGTGGTGTTGGATGCCGGGGACATGGAATTGCCCATGGCACAGGGCTTCGAAGCGGGTGAATTTCCTTCGGAAGATTGGTTCATCGAGGACGTGTTGATGGACGGCACGTGGGAGGTCACCACCGACGCGTCGGCGTCGGGGTCTCGTTGCATGACCATCGAGAATTGGACCAACAACGTTGAGTTCAACGACGACTTCTTGCGCTCTTCCACCATGGACATGAGCCAAGCGGAGGAAATCCACATCAGCTACAAATGGGCCTACGCCCACAAGGGGACGAGCGAAGACGACGAAACCGACGACCGCCTGCGCATCAGCGTGACGGGGGACTGCGGCAACGATTGGGACTTGCGTCGGATGCACCGCGGCTTCATGGACCTGCCATCGGCGGATCCGACCCCATTCCCCTTCACGCCCAACGGGCCTGAGGAATGGAAGCAGTTCACCATCGTCTTGGACAACGAAGAGTACCTCACGGAATTTTTCCGCGTGCAGTTCGAGTTCGAGAGCCGGTTGGGCAACAACATTTACCTCGACGACATCAACATCACGGCGTTTGGCAACGGGACCATGGACTTGGCCGACGTGAGCCGACCTGAGTCGTGGGTGTTGGCCCCCAACCCCACCACGTCCACATCCACGGTGGCGTTCAACCTCGGTGCCCCCACCGAGGTCATGGCCACGTTGCAAGATGTGTCTGGCCGGGTGGTGCGCACCGAACGCAAATGGTGCGCCTCAGGCGCCCAGGAATGGACGCTGGCGGCACCTGCCACCCCAGGAGTGTACCTGTTGCACCTCGCGGCGCAAGAAGGTCCCCAACGCGTGTGGCGCTGGGTGGTTCGATGAAACACAAAAAGGCCCGCCATTTGGCGGGCCTTCTCGTTTCTGCAGGTTAGGAAGGAAGGACTCAATCTTTGCTTCCGACCAAGAGCGACACACAGCCTTCATGCAAGATGGCGGCGTCCGTGTCGGGGACTTGGATCCGGAAACGAAGTCGTTGGGCATGCTGCAAGCTGAAGTCCACGTGGTCTTCGCCGTTGGAATTGCTCCAGATGCGGATGCCTTGTTGGTCGAGGATGTCGAATGTGACGTCTCCCAGGACGGGATGGGCACATACGGCCACACGGTATTCCGTGGATGGCAAGAAGGTGACACTCAATTCAGCCTCGTCCCCTGCGATGAGGACGGCCGAGTTGTAGTTGTCGTTTTGGGCGTACCCCTCCAGCACAGGGAGGCAGTTGCGCTTGGTGAAGGTGCGGCATTGCGCCGAGGCCGAAGCCGAGAGCAACGACAGAACGGCGATGCAAAGGGAAAGGCGCTTCATCGATGGATTCATGACGTTTACTTGATGAGTTCATTACGCACCGAGCCCACGGCCTCGGTGATTTGGGTCAGCACTTCTTCGCTCGCGGTGTAGCTCGGGCCGCCTCCAATGATGAGGGCGCCTCCGCTCTTGGACACGTTGCTGTTGGCTTCTTCTTTTTCGACGGCGGCGAATGCAGTGACGATCGGCTGCAACTGCGCCACCATGGCCTGGAGCTCAGGAGATTGCTCGTAGCTCGTCACCAAATCCAGCACGTCTTCCATCACCAGCTTTTGCTCTGCGATGCGCGTGCGGAGTTCTTCATTGGCTTGGTCCACGTGACGCGTCGCGAGGTAGAGGCTTTCCACCCAGCCCGCTGCGACGAGCATGCCGCTGAGGTCCTCCTGTCCATTGGACTTGAGTTTCTCGTTCATGTTGAAGAACGCTTCAGACACGATGGCCACCAAGGAGTCTTGGCGTGCACGGTTCGCTTCAGCGCGGGTCAACAAGTCGTCGCCAATGACGTCGCCCACACCCAGGTCGCGGGCGAGGCTCTTGACCACTTCGAGGTAGGTCAAGCTGATGGCGTTTTCTTCAAAAATGGTGGCGTAGCTGAGGTCGGCGCCGTACACCCCCAAGTTGACCGCCTGGCGGTCTGCGGTGACGTAATTCGACGCAGCGAGGGCAGAGTGCAAGTGGTCCTGGGAGAACTGGGCACCCGTCTTTTGGACGATGCGTGCCGTCTCCATGGGCGTGGGGGCCGCACGGAAGATTTTCTTCAAGCGCGTGGTCCGTTGGGTCACGGAAGCGCCTTCAGACAGGGAATCCCCAGAAGTGGTGGGGCTGCTTTGTTCCCCGCAGCTGGTCAAGGCGAAGACGCCAGCGGCCAAACCGAGGAACAGGGTGTTGCGAAGCTTGTTCATGCGTTTCAGGTTGGTACGAATTTGGAGGTTCGTTCCAGGTGTACGCATGCGCGCGCAAAAAGTTCTGCACGCCAAATTGTGTACCAGAGGTCAGTGTGCCTCGAGCCAGGTCTGCCCGTGGGAGACTTCCACGTCCAGAGGCACCTCCAACTTGGCCGCCCGTTCCATGCACGCCACCAAGAGCTCCTTCACCTTGTCGAGTTCGTGGACCGCGGCATCCACCACCAATTCGTCGTGCACTTGCATGATGAGCTTGCTGTCCATGCCTTCAAGCGCCTTGGCCACGTCAATCATGGCCACTTTGATGATGTCGGCGGCGGAACCTTGGATGGGGGTGTTGACGGCGTTGCGCTCCGCGAAGGCGCGCACCACAGCGTTGTTGCTGGAGATGTCGGGCAGCGGCCTGTGGCGACCCATGAGCGTCGTGGCTTGCCCTTCCTCCCGCGCCTTGGCGACGCAGTCTTGGGTGAAAGCTTGCAATCCGGAGAACTGCGCGTGGTAGGCCTCGATGATGCCCTTGGCCTCACGGCGGGGGATGCCGAGCGTTTCTGCCAGCCCAAACGCCCCTTGGCCGTAGAGAATGCCAAAGTTGACCGCCTTGGCTTGGCTGCGTTGGTCGCGCGTGACTTCGTCCAGTCCCACCCCGAACACTTTGGCCGCCGTGGCCGCGTGGATGTCTTCCCCTTGTTGGAACGCTTCGATCAGCCCCCGTTCGCCACTCATGGCTGCGGCGATGCGAAGCTCGACCTGGCTGTAGTCGGCGGCCACAAGTACACGGTCTGGCGCACTTGGCACGAAGGCCTTCCGGATTTCACGCCCTTGGGGTGTGCGGATGGGAATGTTCTGGAGGTTGGGGTCCTTGCTGCTCAAGCGTCCGGTGGCCGCGACCACCTGCATGTATGTGGTGTGGACCCGTCCGGTGTCGGGGTGGATCAGTGCGGGGAGCGGTTCCACGTAAGTGGACCTCAACTTCTTCAGCTTTCGATACTCCAGCACTTCTGACACGATGGGGTGGGCGTCCTTGAGTTTGCTCAGGACGGCCTCGCTGGTGGGGTATTGTCCGGTTTTGGTCTTCTTGACTTTGGCCGGGATTTCGAGGTGGTCAAACAGCACGTCCCCCAACTGCTTGGGCGAGTCGACGTTGAACGGGGTCCCGGCGTGCGCTTGGATGGACGCTTGCAGGGCCTCCAATTGGGTCGCCAACTCGGCGCTGAAGGCCGACAAGTGGTCGGTGTCCAGGGCCACACCTTGGAGTTCCATGTGCATGAGCACGGAGAGCAGCGGCATTTCCACGTCCCGGTACAACGCCTCCAGTTGGCTGTCGGCCAGCTTGGGCAAAAGCACCTCGGCAAGTTGGAGGGTCATGTCCGCGTCTTCGCACGCGTAGTTGACCACCTCCGCTGGGGGCAGGTCGGCCATGCTTTTTTGGTTCTTGCCCTTCTTGCCCAGCAACGCCGTGATCGGGATGCACTGGTAGCCGAGGAACGATTGGGCGAGGGCGTCCATGCCATGCGGTTGATCGGGCTCGAGCAGGTAGTGGGCCACCATGGTGTCCTCGAGTCGGGCGCGTGTCAGGTCCACCCCGTGGCGCGCCATGATTTTTCCGTCGTACTTGAGGTTTTGGCCCACAACGGTCGAGCCCGCCGACTCCAACAAAGGCTTGAACACCGCCCGAATGTCGGGCCACGACCCTGCGTTGACAGGCACGTAGGAGGCCACGCCGGGTTTGTGGCTGAAGGACATGCCCACCAAATCGGCGGCCATGGCGTCCAACCCGGTGGTCTCCGTGTCGAAGGCGAAGCGGCCAGCGTCGGTCAACGTCTTGACCAACTCGGCCCACGCGTCAGGGGTGTCCGCCAACGTGTAGTCCACCTTGGACTCGTCCAAGGAAGACAGGGTGGAGATGGAGGGGGCCACTTCCATGGCGTCGTCGAACATGCTCAGTTGGCCTTCGGAATCGTCGCCACCAGCGGCTGCAGCCGGAGCTGCGGCTTGGGCAGGCGCGGCGCTTGGCATGGCTGAGTCGCCCAAAAGTCGACGGGACAAGGTGCGGAATTCGAGTTCTTCGAGCAGGGGGGCCAGCGCAGCGCCGTCGGGCGCCGACATGGCCATGTCTTCGAAGTTTTCGTCGAACGGGATGTCGAGGACGATGGTCGCGAGTTCCCGGGACAAGAAGGCCAGCTCCCGGTTGGCTTCCACCTTCTCCTTCATCTTGCCTTTCAACTGGTCGAGGTTGTTGTACAACCCTTCCATGGAGCCGTAGGCCTGGAGGAACTTGATGGCGGTCTTTTCGCCAACCCCAGGCACGCCGGGGATGTTGTCGGCCGAGTCGCCCATCAACCCCAACAAGTCGATGACTTGGGCGGGGTCTTCCAGCCCGTACCGCTCGCGCACTTCGTCGGGACCCCAAACGGTGGGCGGGTTGCCCCCGCGTCCAGGGCGGTACATGCGAATCTTGTCGCTCACGAGTTGGGCGAAGTCCTTGTCTGGCGTCATCATGAAGACGTCGAAGCCTTCCTTCTCGGCGCGTTTGGCCAAACACCCAATCAGGTCGTCGGCCTCGTACCCCGGCGCTTGCAACACCGGAATGCGCATGCCTTCCAAGATCTTCACGATCCACGGCACGCTCAGCTTGATGTCCTCGGGGGTCTCGTCTCGGTTGGCCTTGTAGTCCTCGAATTGTTCGTTCCTGAGGGTGGGCCCAGGTGGGTCAAACACCACCGCCAAGTGCGTCGGCTGTTCCCTCCGCACCACCTCAAGCAGGGCGTTCGTGAAGCCAAACACCGCAGACGTGTTCATGCCTTTGGAGTTGATGCGTGGGTTCTTGATGAACGCGTAGTACGCCCGGAAAATCAGGGCATAGGCGTCCACCAGAAAGAGCTTCTTGTCGGAGGGAGGGGTGATCATGCGAGGCGGTTCTTGACGATGGGCACGGCGCTGCAGGCTTCGCCGAACATGAGGGACTTGACGACCGGCCCCAGGTGCTGGGTGAACGCCACCAGGGTGTTGGGGCCGCCTGCCGTGGCACAGCCCTTCACGATGACCCGCTGCCCACGGTACGTCTCGAGGTCGAGGTCGAGCACAGCATCGTGCCAAGCGCGCTGCAATGCGTCGGCTTTGGACCCCACCATGGCTTGTGCCCCTGCCGCATTCAACGTCTGGGCCACGAGCATCCATGCCCAGTCCGGAAGGATCGCGTCGGTGGTGCAATGCAGGGCCACAAGGTGGCCGGCGTGGCTGGAAGCGTCCCAGCGTTTGACGCTGTCTCGGAAGTCTTTTTCTCGAAGGACAAACCCTTGGTCCAGCCATCGAGACACGTCCACCGCATCCACCTGACGGGGCTGGAGTTCTCGGCTCAAATCAAGTTGAATCAGGCCACTTTCTTGGACACGGTTGACCAGGGGTTCTTCCATGTCCCGAAGCTACATCACGGGGTCACCAGACCCAATTCAGACGTCAGGCAATTCGGAGCCCTTCGTCGGCGCTTTCTGCACCTCGGGCTTGGACCATGTCGGTCGCCTTCGCCACGATTGCCTCCGC
Source organism: Flavobacteriales bacterium (assembly GCA_049627085.1). Lineage (GTDB taxonomy): Bacteria > Bacteroidota > Bacteroidia > Flavobacteriales_D > Sanyastnellaceae > UBA11663. The sequence goes on from JBMZWX010000002.1 coordinate 27,521, forward strand.
GTCGTAACCACACTCGGCGTACAGCTGGGCTTGGGTGCCGTGCTCGATGTACCGGTCGGGCACGCCAAGCCGAACGACCTTGGCCGCGTAGCCTTGTTCCATGGCCCATTCGGTGACGGCACTTCCCATGCCGCCTTGCACGCAACCGTCCTCAACGGTGATGACGTCCTTGAAGCGGCTGAACACTTCGTGGAGCAGCACTTCATCCAAAGGCTTGACGAACCGCATGTCGTAATGCGCGGCAGACACGCCTTGGGCTTCCAATTTCTCTGCGGCAGCGACGACTTCCGTGCCGATGGCGCCGATGCTGAGCAGGGCGACGTCGTCCCCGTTGCGCAGGCGTCGTCCGCGACCAATTTCCACGGCTTCAAACGGCGTTTGCCAATCGACCATGGATCCGGTGCCGCGTGGGTAGCGGATCACGAAAGGACCGTTGTGCTTCTGCGAGGAAGTGTACATGAGGTTGCGCAACTCTTGCTCGTCCATGGGGGCGCTGACCACCAGGTTGGGGATGCAACGCATGTAGGCCAAATCGTACACCCCGTGGTGGGTCGGTCCATCGGCCCCGACGAGTCCGCCTCGGTCGAGGCAGAACACCACGTGGAGGTTCTGAAGGGCCACGTCGTGGATGACTTGGTCGTAGGCCCGTTGCATGAACGAGGAGTAGATGTTGCAGAAAGGCACCAGCCCGCGCGTGGCCATGCCCGCGCTGAACGTCACCGCGTGTTGCTCGGCGATGCCCACGTCAAACGCACGGTCGGGCATCTCCTCCATCATGAACTTCAGGCTGCACCCGCTGGGCATGGCTGGGGTCACGCCAACAATGCGGCGGTCCTTCTTGGCCAATTCGATGATGCTGTGCCCAAAGACGTCTTGAAATTTCGGGGGCTTGGGGGTGGTGTCCGTGGACTTCACGATCTCCCCGGTCACCTTGTCGAACAGCCCTGGGGCGTGCCACTTGGTGGGGCTTCCTGCCTCAGAGGGCCCGTAGCCGGCGCCTTTGCGGGTGACCACGTGCAACAGCTTGGGGCCTGGGATGTCTTTGATGTCTTCGAGCACCTTGGTCAAGTACTCCACGTCGTGGCCGTCCACAGGGCCGAAGTACCGGAAGTTGAGGGATTCAAACAGGTTGCTCTGCTTCAGCACGGCCCCTTTGATGGCGTGTTCCACCTTCTGGGCAATCGCCTGGGCGTTGGGCCCAAACTTGCTGATCCGCCCCAACAATTCCCAGACCTCGTCCTTGACGCGGTTGTACGTGTGGGAAGTGGTGATGTCGGTGAGGTAATCCTTCAACGCCCCGACGTTGGGGTCGATGGACATGCAGTTGTCGTTGAGCACGACGAGCATGTTGGTGTCCTCCGCGCCACCGTGGTTGAGGCCCTCGAAGGCCAACCCTGCGGTCATGGCGCCGTCCCCGATGACGGCCACGTGTTGGGTGTCTTTCGCCCCGTTGTGGCGGCTGCCCACGGCCATGCCAAGGGCAGCGCTGATGCTTGTGCTGCTGTGGCCCACGCCGAAGGTGTCGTATTCACTTTCACTCCGCTTGGGGAAGCCAGACAAGCCTTGGTATTGGCGGTTGGTGTGGAATTCCTTCCGACGGCCGGTGAGGATTTTGTGGCCGTACGCCTGGTGGCCGACGTCCCACACGATTTGGTCTTCAGGCGTGTTGAAGACGTAGTGCAACGCCACGGTCAGTTCCACGACCCCCAAGCTTGCGCCGAAGTGCCCTCCTTTTTCAGAGACCACGTCCACAATGAATTGACGAACGTCGTCCGCGACCTGCTGAAGTTCTTCAGGCTTGAACTTGGACCTCAAGTCCGAGGGGTGCTCGATCTTGGAGAGGTGTGGGCCGGCGGCGTAAGCGTCCATGGAATTCAAATCATTGGTTGAGGGGATGTAACAAATCTAACCCCCTCGTGTTTCCTTTCCGCCCAAAAGACGTCAAGCCAGCACTGGCGCGGCCAAGCCGAGCAAAATGGCGCGGCCGTCGGAGTTGGCCAGGTCGTCGCTGCAGGCCCGTTCCGGGTGCGGCATCATGCCGAAGACGTTCTTGCCTTCGTTGCACACACCTGCGATGTTGAGCAAGGCCCCGTTCGGGTTGCTCATGGCGTTGACTTGACCTTCCTCGTCGCAGTATTGGAAGAGGATTTGGTCGTTGTCTTGCAGCGCCTTCAAGCCTTCGTCGTCGATGTAGTAGTTGCCTTCGCCGTGCGCGATGGGGATGACCAACGGGGTGTCGCATCCAGCCGAGACTGCCGCGGTGCGCGACACGGGCTTGAGGTGGACGTTGCGGCAAATGAACTTGCGGCTCTCGTTGTGACGCAAGGTCCCTGGCAGAAGTCCAGCTTCGCACAAGATTTGGAACCCGTTGCACACGCCCATCACGCGCCCCCCGCGGTTGGCGAAGGCGATGACTTCCTCCATGATGGGAGAGAACCGGGCAATGGCGCCGCTGCGCAGGTAGTCGCCGTAGCTGAAGCCCCCTGGGAGCATGACCGCCTCGCACCCTTGCAGGTCGCGGTCTTTGTGCCAGAGTTGCACCACATCAAATCCGAGGTCTTGGCCCAAGGCATGGACCATGTCCATGTCGCAGTTGGAACCGGGGAACGTGACGACGCCAATTTTCATGGTGCGAAGGTCGGCATTCTCACGCGCATGGGCATGCCATCCAAGCCGCATTTTCCCACGTTCATCCACAATGGTTTCAGAACTCTTCAGAGCGTTGTGTATTTTCGCTCCGCAATCTCGCAGACATGAACACCCAAGATCTCATCACCCCCCTCGCCCAGTTCATCGAATGGACCTTCCAAACGGTGTTGTTGCCCATCAGCGACATGTTCAACTGGGGCGTGATTGCGTTGGGCCTGGCGGGCCTTGCGTTTTGGCTTCGTCTTCAGTCGAAGTACAACGCCCGCGCCGAGCAGGACGGCACCATCATGTGATTCTTGGGGCGTCTCAAATGACGTCCTGGCCGATGTCCCTGCGGCAATTCTTGCCCGCAAACGAAATCGAATCGGCCAACTCGTAGCTCTTCTTCACCGCGTTTTCTGGGGTCGCCGCCATGGCTGAACACGCCAACACGCGCCCTCCTGCTGTCACCACATTGCCTCGGCTGGTGGTCGTGCCGGCGTGGAACAGCAATGCGTCCTTGTCCACCTGTTCTGGCAATTTGATGGTCTTGCCCTTGGGGTAAGGACCGGGGTAGCCTTCCGACACCAGCATCACCGTGCTGCACGTGCGTGGGTCGATCTGCAGGTGGTATTCGCTGAGCAGTCCCGCCCCCATGTTCTCGAACAAGTGAAGCAGGTCGGATTGGATGCGTGGCATGATCACCTCCGTCTCCGGGTCGCCCATGCGGCAGTTGTACTCCACCACGTAAGGGTCGCCACCCACTTTCATCAACCCAAAGAAGATGAACCCGTTGTAAGGAATGCCGTCCGCAGCGAGTCCTTTGACCGTGGGAATGATGATTTGGTTGAGCGCCTTCTCGTGGAACTCTGCATCCATGAAAGGCACGGGGCTGATGGCGCCCATCCCGCCGGTGTTGGGGCCGGTGTCGCCTTCCCCGATGCGCTTGTAGTCTTTGGCAGAAGGCAGCAAGTGGAACGCCTTGCCGTCGGTCACCACAAACATGCTGCATTCGATGCCGTCCATGAACTGCTCGATCACCACGCGCTGGCCTGCTGCGCCGAAGGAGGATCCAGACAGCATGTCCTTCACCACTTGCTCCGCCTCGTTCAAGTCCTCGGTGATGATCACCCCTTTGCCCGCGGCCAAGCCATCGGCTTTCAAGACGTAGGGGGCCTTCATTCCATGGAGGAACTTCACCGCGTCGTCCACTTGGTCGCCTGTGAACGCGCCGTACGCCGCCGTCGGAATGTTGTGGCGCTTCATGAATTCCTTGGCAAACGTCTTGCTGCCTTCCAGTTGGGCGCCCGCCGCACGCGGTCCAATCACCACCAAACTAGGGTGCTTGCCGCAGTCGTGCAGGTGGTCCACCAACCCGTCCACCAGCGGGGCTTCAGGCCCCACGATGACCATGTGGATGTCGTGCTTTTTGACCGCACGGCTCACGGCGTCGTGGTTGGAGGCGTCCAATTTGAGGTTGGTCGCCACCCCGTCCGTCCCGGCATTTCCAGGGGCCACGAAGAGTTGGGTCAAAAACGAGCTTTGGGCCAGTTTCCAAGCGATGGCGTGCTCCCGTCCACCGGAGCCAATGAGCAAGACGTTCATGCGCGTAAAATTACGCCATCCCTTTCGGGGACAGGTCGTGAGGTTATCCACAAAACCCGCACTTCGGGGCTACCTTCGTTCCTGTGCTGAGCGTTGTCATCATTGCCAAAAACGAGGCCCACAACCTGCCCCGTTGTCTGGAATCCGTGAAGGGGTTGGCCGACGAAGTGGTGGTGGTGGACTCCGGCTCCACGGACGGGACGTTGGACGTGTGCGCCCAACACGGCGCCACGGTCCACCAGCGCCCCTTCACCACGTACGCCGACCAGAAAAATTGGGCGGCCGACCAGGCTTCCCAACCCTATGTGTTGAGCCTGGACGCCGACGAATGCCTGAGCGACGACCTCTTGCATGAATTGATGGCGTGGAAAACCCGCGCCGCGTCGGCCGATGAACTTCCATTCGACGCTTGGTCCTTGCCGCGGCTGACCTCGTATTTGGGCACTTGGGTTCGCCACGGAGGATGGTACCCAGACCGAAAAATCAGGTTGTGGCGGAAAGGCACCGGCGACTGGCAGCCCGCCCACGAAGGGGGCATGTTGCACGAAGCCTGGGTTCCTCAGGTCCCCAGCCGCGTGGGCCAGCTCAAGGGCGACTTGCACCACCACAGCTACCACCACTTCTCGGACCACCTCAGGCAGTTGGCCAAATTTTCCACCCTGGGTGCGGCCGACGCCAGACTTCAAGGCAGGACAAGCCACGCGTTGAAGCCATGGTTTCGAATGGCTTTCCAATGGTTCAAACAAGCCGTCGTCCAGTCGGGATGGCGGGACGGTGCCACAGGCTTGCGCATCGCCCGTTGGAGCGCGGTCTCCGCACATTGGAAGTGGCGTCAAGTCCGTGCCGCCCGGGCCTGGGACTCACGTCAAACCGTCGGCATCGTCCGGACGGACGCGCTCGGGGACAACGTGCTGTCGCTTCCGATGGCAGGTGCCTTGAAGGCCCACCACCCCGATTTGAAGGTGGTGTGGATTTGCAAAACCTACGCCGCAGATGTGGCGCGTGCCTGTGGGCATGTGGATGAAGTCCGCACCTGGGACGGGGCTTGCCACGATGTGGTGAAAGGGCTGGATGCGGTGGTGTTTGCCTTCCCGGAGCCTGCCCTGGTTCGTGTTGCGGCCAAGGTGGGGGTGCCTGTTCGGGTGGCGACAGGCCGCCGTTGGGCCACCGCCTTGTACGCCACCCGGAGGGTGTGGCGAAGCCGAAAGAAGACACCTGTCCACGAGACCCTTCAAGGGCTCCACCTGTTGCACGGCTTGGACGTGCCTGCGGGGTTGCGTTTCCCCGAAGCCAGCGATTGGCGCGGGTTGTTGGCGATGACCCCGCCCCTCGACGCTTCGGCCGCCCAAGCCGCCACGGGTCTTTCCGACGACCCATGGTCTCGCATGGTGGTGTTGCATCCGGGCAACCACGGGTCTGCCAACGGCTGGTCGGTGGATCGTTTTCAAGCCTTGGGACGTCGTTTGACCGAGGCAGGCTGGGTCGTGGCGGTCACAGGCACCGAGTCGGAGCGGGGAGCTCTGGCGCCCTGGTTGGGCGAGCCTGAGGTCGTGGACCTTGTGGGCAAGTTGGACATGCCTGGCCTGTTGGGGGTGTTGGCCCACGCCAACCTGTGCGTCGCTTCGAGCACCGGACCGTTGCATCTGGCCTCTGCCTTTGGCACCCCGGTGGTGGGCTTGTACCAGGCTCAGGCGCCGTTTTGGCCCGCGCGCTGGGCGCCTCTCGGGCCCGGCGTGGTGCTTGAAACGCGGCAGGAAGCACCTGAAGGCGGCTTGGGCATTTCTGTTCAGGACGTCTCAGAGGCAGCTTTGGGGTTGTTGGCTTGAACGCTGGAGGCCAGCGCCCACGCCAGCCCAGCCACCATCGCACCCGCTTGGGTTTCCAAGGTGTCTTCGAACACGCAGCTGAGCGCCACGACCAAACCACCCCACAGCGCGCCTTTCACAGTGCGGGCCGTCCACATTTGCGTTCCCAAAAACGCCAGCCAGAGCAAGATTGCCACCAATCCCCCCGTGACCCCCCAGGTGAGGTGTTGGTTGTGGGCGCGGTGCCGGTGTTGGGAGGCAAGTTTGGTGCGTGTTGCGTCGTATCCCGCCTGGAGCGCTGCCTCCGCATCTCCGGCGCCATGTCCAACCCACAGGGCTTGGCCCCACGCTTGCCAACCAGCCGCCCAATGCTCGAGGCGTTGGAACACCGAGTGTCCAGAGGGGTTGCCTCCTTCGAGCCACGTTTCCCATTCCCAGCGAAAGGCCGCAAGGCGCGCCTCGAAGCCTCGACGTTCCACCACAGAGGTGGCCCCCGCTTCGATGCGTTGCACCTCGGCAGGGGTGAGCTGGAGGATGTGTGCACCGTCCTTCGGCCAGCCCTTCGAGGTCAGGTAGCGCCAAAGGCGTGCGCGGAGTGGGAATCCAGCTTGGCTGAGGGTGGACAGGGGGACGTCTGAGATTTGGTCCCAAGCCTGGTCCCATTCCGCACGGCAGACGTGCATGTGAAGCCTGTGGCCGTTTTCGGAGGCCAAACGTTCTGGCCTGTGCTGGTAGGGATTGCCCCAGGACGTGGTGGTCGGCCAGGGTTGCGCTGGAAGAGGGGTGGGCTGGAGCACCCAGACGGCGGCCACAGCTGCCACTGCAGCCAGCGCGAGCAACCCGCCGCGGTACGGCCGCTGCCAAGTGTCGGGAACGCGTTGCAGCCCGATCCAAGCCCAAGACAAAGGAAGGAGCACCGCGCTGGTCAGCGAACCCGTGACCCCCACAAAGGCGCCCCACACCAAGGAAAACAAGGCCAGTTGCCACATCGGCCTGGACGTGGCCGCCCAGCCCAATCCGAGCGCGGCGAACAAGGACAGCCGAACATGGGACACCCAAGGTGACCAGTCTCGGCCTTCCAACACTTCACCTTGACTGAGTTGCCATGCGCCCCAACCGAGGCACACCGCCATCGCGACGCAGGCACTGCCCAACACCCAACCGTGCACCTTGGCGTCTTCGCGGTTGTCCATGCCGAGGGCGGGCCAGGCCGTCATCAACACCAGAATGGGCCACTGGAGCCCCAACACGCGCCAGCCCCACGACGCGTCGCTTGTCCACGTCATGGACAAGGTGCTCCACCCCAGCAAGGCTGCCAAGCACAGCAAAGGCCTCCATGAAGACGCGGAGGTCAGGCGACGCCGCGACTCAGGAGATGTGCAAAGGCCCACAACGGCCACCCCCCCCAACCAAGCCGTGCCGATGGACATGGCGGCGTGCGAAAACGGCAGCCCCCACACCAGCGCCGCCCAACCCGCAAGGGACAGGGTGTTGAGGCGCGAAGGGGTCATTCGGAATCGGGTCCGGCCAACACGTTCAGGTATTCGCCTGATTCAAGCAATTCGACCGCCTTCAGGGCCACCTCGTCTTGCTGGAGGCCGTGCTTGAATTGGCCTGTGGTGTTGTAGAGGTGCACAACAAGTTCTTGTTCCAGGGCCCGTCGAATGGCGACTTCGTGGCGGGCCAAGTCGGCAGAGACGTCTGCGGCGAGCCCGGCGCGCAGGGCGTCAAACGCTTGGGCGTTGGCGTCGTCCAGCCACTCGGCTTCGGCTGTGGCTTCGAGCTTTTCAAAGGCTTGCAGGCTTTCAGAGGCGTAGGGCACGTCGTCCATCTGGGCCACGTGCATCACAAACTGGTCCCAAACCCCGTCGGTGAGCTTGAAGTCGGCGGCGTTGTCGGGCTTGACCAAGGCGTCGCGTTGAGAGACGGCGAAATCGAACAAGACGCCCTGTTCCTGGAGTCCTGCGAGCACGTATTTGACTTCAGGCTTGGGGACTTCCACGTCGGGAATCACCCCGCGGCCTTCGAGGACTTTGCGGCCGTTGGTTGTGTAGAAGGTGGCGAGGGTCGAATCTGCCATGGCGTGGACTTCGCCCGCTTCGTCGCGGTGGCTGTAGTCCAAGCGTTGGACGCACCGACCGCTGGGGGTGTAGTATTTGGCGACCGTGACCTTCATGCGGGTGCCGTAGGCCAGTTTTTTGGTCTGCTGAACCAGGCCCTTGCCGAAGGATTCTTCCCCGACGACGATGCCGCGGTCAAGGTCTTGCAAGGTGCCGGCCACGATTTCAGAGGCAGACGCGGACTTGCCGTCCACCAGGATGGCGACCGGCAGGTTGGGACGCAGCGCGCTCCCTCGGGTTTGGTACGACTTGTTCCAGTCCGGACGCTTTCCCTTGGTGCTGACGACCTCTTGCCCTTTGCCCACGAACAAGTTGACCATGGCGATGGCCTCGCGAAGCAATCCACCGCCGTTGCCACGCAAGTCCACCACCACGTGCTCGGCCCCCAACGAATCCGTCAGGTTGAGCAAGGCTTTGCGGACATTCATGCTCGCGGTCTTGGTGAAGGAATTCAGGGCCAAATACCCGGTCTTGTCCGTCAGCATGCCCTGATAAGGCACGTCCGGCACCTTCACCTTGCGCCGCTCCAGCGTGAAGGACAGAGGATCGGCGAAGCCAGGCCGCTCCACCGAGACAGTCACTTCGGTGCCGGTGGCGCCTTGCAGCAAGTCGCCGATTTGGTTGTTGTCCAGACCGGACAAGGCACGGCCGTCCACTTCTGTGAGGACGTCGCCCAGCCGCAAGCCGGCCTCGGCCGCGGGCTCGCCTTCCAACAGGTTGACGATCGTCGTTCGGTCGTTGCGTGTTTCGATGCTTGCACCGACGCCCCCATACTCGCCAGTTTGCATGAATCGGACGTCCTCCATTTTGGATTCGGGGAAGTACCTGGTGTAGGGGTCGAGTTGGGCAAGCATGGCCTTGATGCCGGTCTCCATCAATTCCCCAGGGGCCAATTCATCCACGTAAAAGAGGTTCAGTTCGCGGAAAGCCGATTGCATGATTTCCAACTGCTTCGACATCTCGAAGTAGTCGTCTTTGGCCGACGTGGTGGCCATCCACAAGACCATTCCTGCCGGAAAGGCCAACCAAAAAAGCGTGCGACGCATGGTGCGGGGTTGGGCGGGTGGGACGTGACTTCAGGCCGTGCCCTCCGCCGCGCCTGTGTGTTGGGCCAATTTGCCTGCGGCATGGCGCACCCAGCGACGGCAGTCTTCGAACGAAGGGACTTCCTGTCCAACAAAGATGAACACCACGGCCCATTGGGGTGACCCGGGTTGCCAATTTTTGGCGAGGTCGGATTTCTCCACCCGCCAGGCTTCCCGCAAAAGGCGCTTGATTCTGTTGCGGTCCACCGCCCGGCGGAACCGCTTCTTGCCCACGGTGAAGGCCGCTTGAAACGGCACCTCTTGGGTCAACGGGGCAGCTGTGGCCCGAACCAACACAGGGAATGCCTTGATTTTGACCCCCTTTTTGAACGCCAAATCCATCAAAGCGGCCGACTTCAGCCGCTCACCTTTGTGCAGGGAATGCACTCAGCCGGTGATGTATTGCTCGATGGCCATGGACATGGAAGGGGCCTTGGCGGTCGGCGCGTTGATGTCGATCCTCAACCCGGCCGCCTCTGCAGCTTTGGCCGTGGTGGGCCCAAACACCGCAATCCTTGTCTTGCCTTGCTCGAAATCGGGGAAGTTCTTGAACAGTGACTCGATGCCACTGGGGCTGAAGAACACCAGCACGTCGTACTTCACGTCGCTCAAATCGCTGAGGTCGCTGCACACCGTGCGGTACATGACGGCTTTGCTGTAGTCGAACTTGCCCGCATCCAACGCGTTGGGGATGCTGTCTTTCAGCAAATCAGAACACGGCAGCAGGAACTTTTCTCCCTTGTGCTTCTTCATCAAGGTGACGAGCTCGTCGAACTTGATGGTGCCGTGGAAAATCTTGCGCTTCCTGTACACGACGTACTTCTGGAGGTAGTACGCGGTGCTTTCAGAGATGCAGAAGTACTTCATGGTGTCCGGCACCTCGAAGCGCAGCTCCTTGGCCATGCGGAAGTAGTGGTCGACCGCCAGGCGGCTGGTCAAAATCACGGCGGTGTGCTCGGCCAAATCCACACGCTGCTGGCGGAACTCTTGAGCCTCCATGCCTTCCACGTGGATGAATGGACGAAAATCGATGGTCAGCTTCTGACGCTCGGCCAAGTCGAAGTACGGTGACTTCGCGGTGGTCGGTTTGGGCTGCGAGATCAGAATCGTGTTGACTTTGTTGGCCATGGGATTCGGTTCAATGTTCAAGTGAAGCGGAGGGCCATCCATGCCAGGATTGACACCACCCATCCCCATTCGAGGATGCAAAGATACAGCATCCCAGGCAGGTGGGTTTGGCCAGACATCAAGCTGGACGCACGAAGGGCGCCAACCCCGAGCAGCACCGCCATCCAACCCCACGTGATCCACATGGCCCAATCCGCGTGCGCCAACCAAGGCTGCATGGCACACCCCACACCCCACAGGGCGAGCAACACGCCTTGCCACGTACGGTTGTGCCGGTTCACTTCCACCATGGTGCTGGCGAGGTCTCTGTCTTTGAAAGCCACCCATCCGGTCACGGTTTTGGCCACGACGTCCCCAAGCACGGCAAGAAGGGCCCACCACAGGCCTTTGCTTGCCGTGGGCGCCCAACCTGCGCAGCCCAACCCCCCGGCCCATCCCAGCACGGCCACGGCGTGGCTCGTCACCACCCCAAGGGTCCTCGGGGTTTCGGAGGCGTTGCGCGCCAACAACTTTCGGGGCTGGCTCCAAGCCCATTTCCAGCGCTGGGTCTCTCGTTCAAACGCCGCCATCAGCAGCCACATGCACGCCATGCACCCCACGGCAAGCCTGAGCAAGGGCAGGTTCACGGCAATCCAAGGTTCCAAGGGAGCGACCTCCAGCATGCCGCCCAAGTTCGAGCGCCACACGTCAACGCCCCCGAACCGCAACAAGGCATTTCTCCACAGATTGCCATGCACCGTCCACAAGGGCTTGGGCCCACATGACGTAGGTTCCTGGACCGACCACCTGCCCGTTGGAAGAGGTGCCGTCCCAGGCCCACTCGGCTCTTCCCTCGATCGTCCAGGTCTCGTCTTGGAACACCACCTCCCCAAGCCGAGGGTCCATCACGCCATGTCGCACGGCGGTGACCTGGTTTTCTTCAAGGTGTGCATCCCACTGGAACACCGCCGTGGCCGGGCCGTGCGCGTCGAAGGGGCCCAGGGTGGGCGTCAGGCACAAGAGCCGTGACCCCGAGCCGCTGGATGGGCCTGAAGGGCCCTGGAGGTTGGCGGTTCCTGGGGTGGATCCAGGCCGCCTCGGGGCAAGTCCCCACATTGAGGAGTCGCCCAAACGCATCCACGACCGTCCCATGGCATCGTCACTTCTGTGGTCAGGCGAGGTGACTTCCTCCAAGGATCCATCTGCCACCAAGCTGAGTGTCCTCGACCCGTGCAGGCTTGGCAGGTTGCCCGGGAGGCATGCCGCGTGACTGGCGTGGACCCTGGCTGGACAGGTGGCGAAGCAGACGGGTGTTTGGGCGTTCACATGCCAGGTCACGTCAGACACGGGAATGAAATCGTCGGCCTCAGGCCAGACTTGCGAAGCCCAAAACCACGACCCAGTGGTGCCTGACTCGTCCAGGGTGTGCACTTCTAGAAACGGGTCGTGGCCCTCTGCGGGGTGAGCAAGGACCTCGTTCCATCGGGCGTTGGCCAAGGATGGCCCCGAGGAGGTTCCCAACTCGGTCGGGAATCGCCATGCAGGATGGTTGCGGTGAGCGGGCGGGGGCGAATTGGGATTCCGTGGATGCACAGACCGCATGACCCTCAGTCCTTGGAGCCAGTCCAATTCCCACTTCGTTGGGGGTGACCATCGCTCCGGGTGCAATTGGGCTTCCTTCATCTCTGGAGGCATGACCATCAACCAATGCCCGTCTTGAACGCCCCATCGCGGTTGAACCGGTTCAATGGGCGGGATGGAGTCAACCAAGGGCTCCACCCATCCTGGCGACATGCCCCAAGGGGAATCGGAGGTGCGCCAGCCGAATTCTCCCCACACTGCGCTGTTTCCCTGGCCGACATCCTCAGGCCGGCTGAACGCACAGTCGCTGTAACTCGAGGAAGCCACCTCAACGCCGTCGGGCCGATCCAAGGTCACGTGGCCTGCTGAATTGGTGAGACGCAAGTCGGTTTGGACGTCCCAAAGTCCAGGACCGTCCAACACATCCGCCGGAATCCAAGAGGCAAAGTGGGACTTGGGCAAGGTGGCTTGGACCAAGGTGTGGTCCGGCGGCCAGCATGCATCTCCCCACGCCAGGGTGTCGTCGCTGACGTTGAGCCACTCCACAAATTCCGCGCCCACCACGGGATGGTGTTCCGACAAGATTTCAGACATGCGGATGTCCCCCGATTGCGCAGGGCGGTGGGCGGTCCAGTTGGTGTCCACAGGCAGGGTGCGCCAGGGATGGCGGCATGCAACTGCTTCTTCCACATGAATGTGCAGCCTCGACCCCGGCTTGACGCGGAAATTGTCGAGCGTCCATCCATCTGAGGCGTTGGGGAAGGCCTGGAACGCCTGCTGAATGGAGCCGTTCAGAATGTGGACAGTCGGTGTGGCTCGCGTGTCCCACGGAAGGTCTGGCTTCAAATGCAGGCGCAGTTGGTCGTCCAACCTGAGGTGCAAGGGCGCGTTCACCTCCCGGTGGTGCGTCGTGTCTTGCTCATGCCAGGCCAGTCGTCCGGGAGAGGCGCCTTCAGGATCCGGCTTCCATGTGGAAGGATGGTCGCATGATTGGGGTGTCACCACCGACACGCTCACCCCATCTTGGGGCGTGCCGTCCCACCATCCCTCGTGAAACGTCACCCGTTCAAGTTCCCCTTGCGCCCCCACAATGGCCACGGATTCTCCGTCGTCGCGCAATCCTGACCAACCTGCAGCTTTCACCACAATGGGATGCTCGTCACCCACGGGCCAGGGCTCGTCGTCGTCGACCACCAACCAGCATGCCCCCGGAGGGACTGTTCTTGCGGCCGCTCCGTCTGGCCAAGACAATGCGTGGAATTCGTCGGAGTCTTCCAACCAGAGTGCGGTCGGATCCACCGCATGTGAACTGAGGTTTACCAATTCCAAATAGGTGGACTCGGGGGCATGAACGGCCGGGGTGGGGTCGGCCATGATCTCGGTGAATGCGAGGTCTCCTGGGACCAACAGGGTTGAGCCGTCTCGCCACACCACAAGCGTGTCTTCCAAGTGACTGAAACGGGCAGCCTGGCCTGGGGGCACCGGCTGGGGAAGCGTCGCTGTCCATGTGTTGGAACACACGCCTTGGTCCCAAGGCACCAGGCTCTGCACCCCAGCAACTGCCGGCATGGCGTCAGGAGGTTGCGGCATGGAAGACGTCCATGCTTGATGAAGAAAGACTTCAGGCGGGTCCAGTTCGAAGGCGTCTGAGATCAATCCTTGGAGAGATTGCGGTCCATCCAAGGTCAGTTTCAGTTTGGCTTGAGATGCAGGGGGAGGGTGAATGCGCCACCCGAAGGCCCAGTCTTGCCCGTGGCTCGACGTGCGGGTCACCTTGATTCCCAGACAAATCATCTCTGTCCCTGCATTCAAGGGGTGGTGGAGGACATGAAGGCTCCGTCCTTGGCTGTCCTGAAAGTGAAAGGCTCCGTCTTGGGATTCAAACAGCCGCCAAAGTCCATCCAACTCAAACGGAGCACCCCAGTCGTGACACGTGCCGTCCAGGGCCAAGGGAGGAGCCCCGGGGCGTTCCACCCGCAGCGCGTCGGCGCTGCCCGATTCTCCGGCGGACAAACGCACCCCTGAAGTCAAGGAGTCCCCCAAGGCCATGAGTGCCCACTGGCGGGCGGACTCCAAGGCGTTGTCGCCTTCCGACGCTCCGAAAAACACTTGGCTGCGGTTGGCGCCGGACCCATGCACGCCTTGGTGCCATTGCAATGCGACAAGGTTCTGTTCGGAGACGCCGAGTTGGCATCCGCAGAGCACATGCGGCCCGTCAGACGTGGCGTTCAGGGTCCACAGGGAGTCTTCTTCGGCGAGTGTCCATTGGTCCAGGTCGCCCCACCACCAGGTTGTCCCCACTTGCAGGGAGTCGAACGTCTGGGTTTGGGCTTGTGCATGAGTGAACGCAAACGTCATCAACCCCACCCACGTGAACACCCTCCAGCCTTCCCCCTTTTCCATGGCAGGCAAACCTCTTAATTTCGCCTCGTGGCCGCGTCACCGCCAGTGAATTGCGCGGGCACGTGAGCAAACCCATCACCGTTCCAACCATGAGCAACAACCTTCCTCAACTCCGCGTGGCTGTCGTGGGCGCCACAGGCATGGTGGGCCGGACCATGTTGAAGGTGTTGGAGAAGCGTGCTTTCCCGGTGGGCACTTTGATTCCTGTGGCGTCGGCCCGGTCAATGGGGAAGAAGGTGGAATTCGCGGGGGAGCACATTGAGGTGGTTGACTTGGACACGGCCCTGGCCCAAAAGCCCCATGTGGCGTTGTTTTCAGCCGGCGGGACGCTGAGTTTGGAATGGGCGCCCAAGTTTGCGGCGGCGGGAACCACGGTGGTGGACAACAGCAGCGCCTGGCGCATGTCCGACGACCACAAATTGGTGGTGCCTGAAGTCAATGGAGACGTGGTGGGGGCGGAGGATTTGATTTTGGCCAACCCCAACTGCACCACCATGCAATTGGTGATGTGCCTCAAGCCGATCCACGACAAGTGGGGCATCGACCGCGGTGTGGTGAGCACATACCAAAGCGTCACGGGCACGGGCCAAGCGGCCGTCGACCAGCTGAACGGAGAGCGCGCGGGCTTGGACCCGGAGCGGGTGTATCCGCACGCCATCGACCAAAATTGTCTGCCGCATTGCGACGTCTTTTTGGACAACGGCTACACCAAGGAGGAAATGAAGGTGCACCAGGAAACCAAAAAAATCCTGGGCGATTCGTCCATCGGCTTGTCGTGCACCGCGGTGCGGGTGCCCGTCTTGGGCGGCCACAGCGAGTCGGTGTATTTGGAATTGGAGAGCGACGTGGATTTGGACGAGGTGCGCGCTGTGTGGTCGGCGTTCCCCGGCGTGGTCGTGCAAGACGCCCCGCACGACAACGACTACCCCATGCCCCGCCATGCCCAAGGGGAGGACGAGGTCTTTGTGGGCAGGTTGCGAAAGGACTTGACCCATGCCCGGGGCATCCATTTTTGGGTGGTCGCAGACAACCTTCGAAAAGGGGCCGCCACCAACACCGTTCAAATCGCCGAAATGCTGGTGAAGGCAGGGCGCTGGGGTTGAGGCTCCGCGTCTTGAACAGGTCGATGAGCACAAGTCAAGGCGCGGCGTGGCCCCATCAAGGTGTACGGAGACGTTCTTGAGAAGACCTAAAACACCACATCATGATTTCATGGAAAACCGCGGCGGTGGCCGCATTGACTTGGGCTGCAGCGTTTGTGACTTCCGCCCAGCAAGTGACGCATGTGGCCAAAACCAACCCTCTTGGCCTGTTTGCATCGCAGTACCAACTCGGCTACGAGCACGGGCTCAACGACAACTTCAGTGTGCAGTTGTCTGCCGGGTTCATGGGCGGTTCACTGGAAATTGAGGATGGTTCATCCAACTCGTTGTTGGGACAGCGGTCAGGGTTCATCGCCATTCCTGAAGGGCGTTGGTACCCTGGCGCATCGGCGTGCGAAGGATTTTACTTGGCTTTGGCTGGCCGATACCGTGCGACGAAAGTCGTCGATGGAGACGGCGATGAGGTGGGCGACCGCACAGCTGTCGGCGGCGCACTGTTGCTCGGATTTCAACGCTTGTCTGACGGGTACGCCGTGGACTTTTTTCTCGGACCCCAATACAAGACCGTAGACACGTCCGGCAACGCATCAGGCGGAAGCTTCATCAACGACGACAACGTTGGGGTGCGCTTTGGGGTGAACCTCGGCTTCGGCTGGTGAATCTCAAACCCTGCCTTATGGTGAGGCTTTCTTTGTGCCTACCTTTAGACCAAACACTGTTGACATGACTTTTCGTTGCCTTTTTGCCGCTTTGGCCTTCGTGCTGACAAGCAACCTGTTCGCCCAAGAAACCCCATGGCTCGGCCTCGTTCCTGAAGTGGAACACACCGAGGGTGAATTGGCAGGCATGACCACCTACCGGTTGTACCTCTACACGCTTGGGGACAACGACTTCTTGGTGAGCTGCTCCGGCGACGACCAGAACCCCATGTACCTCAGCAGCACGTCCGAGCCAGCATGGTTCCAGCACGACCTGGCCACCACGGCCTTGGCGACCGACGTGAACCCTGCGTTCTTCGACGCATTCCCTGAGTTCGCGTACGACAGCTGGTTCACCATTGGCGCAGAAGACAACACTGCGACGGTGGACGTGGTCGAGTTGGCCGATCCCGAGTACGACGCTTTCGAGGTCTTTGAGAACGGCAACAACGTGGCGGTGGAATCCAACGTCGGTTGCGCGTGGTTTGTCTTGCCCACCCCCAACAGCGAGGAGGCGTTCTCAGGCGAAGACCAGCGCATTTTGGTGGCGCAATTGACCACGGCAGGAGAGATTTCAGGCCAAATTCAGGTCCAGCTCTTCCCGGACTTCGACAACCAAAACGAATTCCGCGAGGCACTCCCCATTTTGACGGCCTGCAACGATCCTGAGGCCCTGAACTACGAGCCCTTGTCCTTCAGCGCCGACGGATGCATGTACCCCCCAGTGGATGCGGTGGCCGAGTTGCCCGAGAGTGTGGCCTTCGAGGCGTTCCCTTCCCCAGCCGACGACCGCGTCACGGTGGTGTTCCCAGACAACATGCTTCACGAAGTGGCGGGAGCCACGCTGGAAGCCACCGCGGTCGACGGCCGTGTGGTGAAGGCGTGGTCCTTGAACGGCGGCACCCAAGTGCTCGACGTCCAGGGGTTGGCGTCAGGCCAATACGTGCTCGTGGCGCGTGGCCGGCAGAGCGAGGGGTTGCAATTCCGCGCCCCGCTCGTGGTCCGTCACTGAGGCGAGGCGGTCATCCGGGGATGCACTCCCCGACTTTGAAGACGATGTCGTTCAGGTCCTTGCGGACCTTGGGGTTTGGGGTGTGCCCTTCTGGGACGTGTCCCACCGCCAACAAGGCGATGGGGGTGTGATGGGCTGGCAATCCGGCCAATCCGCCGAAGGCCTTTCGGTCAAATCCTCCGGCCTGCATGCTGGTCAACCCTTGCTCTACGAAGGTGAATTCCATGGCGTTGACGGCCATGCCCACGCCGTACATCGCCGCGTGGTCAGGCTCGCCCGTTTTCTCCAGCACCCCTGAGGCGACGACGCCCACAATGGCGCCGGCGTCTTTCATCCAGGTGCGGTTGGCTTCCACGGCGGTGTCCAAGAGCGCGTCGAAGCCCGCTTCACCTTTCAGGCCCACCACGAACCGCCAAGGTTGGTTGTTGTACGAGCTGCTGCTCAAACGGGCGGCTTCAAAGGCTGGCGCGAGGTCTTCCCAAGCCAAAGCTTGGCCGGAAAACGCACGGGGGCTGTGACGGCGTTGGGCGAGGTCGAGGACGTTCATGCCAGTCTCAACAAGCGTTGGCCAGGGTTGTTCTGCGCTGGGAGATTCAGCTGATGACGTCCCCGGGTTGGACCCCTTCTTCTGGGCTCACAAAACGCAATCCGCCGTCTTCCGTGCTGGCCATGAGCACCATGCCCTGGCTCTCGATGCCGCGCAACTTGCGTGGGGCCAAATTGACCAGCAAAGTCACCTGACGACCGACCACGTCTTCGGGTTGGAAATGCTCCGCGATGCCGCTCACCACCGTGCGTGTGTCGAGGCCGGTGTCGACCGTCAACTTCAACAGTTTGTCGGCTTTGGGCACCTTTTCGCATTCCAGAACCGTGCCGACCCGCAGGTCGAGTTTGGTGAAGTCGTCGAAGGTGATTTCGTCTTTTGCAGGCATGATCTCTCGGGTTGTGTCGCCCCCCTTTTGGCCAAGCTTGGCGACCTGGGCGGCCACGGTGTCGTCGTCGATTTTGGCAAACAAAATGGGCAGTTCTCCCAGGGTCGTTCCTGCCAGAACCATGTCCGGTCGGGCGTCTGCCCAGCGTGCGCCCGTCAAGCCAAACGCCGCGGCGAGTTTGGCCGCAGTTTGGGGCAAGAAGGGTTCAAGCAAGACGGCGCAGTTGCCCACCACCTGGCAGGACAGGTGCATGATCGTGGCCGTCCGTTCAGGGTCGGTTTTCTGCAGTTTCCAGGGCTCTTGCTCGGTCAAGTATTTGTTGCCCAAACGCGCCACGTTCATCGCCTCGAGCTGGGCTTCCTTGTAGCGGTGACGCTGGATGAGCCCGCCAATTTTGTCAGGCGCGGCGGCCAAGGCCTCGAGCAGCGCCAGGTCCGTGTCGGTCAAGTCTTCCTGGGCAAGTGCCGCGGGGACTTCTCCTCCGTAGTACTTCTTGGTCAACACGAGGACGCGGTTCACGAAGTTGCCGAGCACGTCGGCCAATTCGTTGTTCACCTTGTCTCGGAAATCGCTCCAGGTGAACTCGCTGTCCTTTTGTTCCGGCATGATCGCCGTCAAGACGTAACGCATGGCGTCGCTGCCCTCGGGGAAGTCTTCGAGGTACTCGGTGACCCACACCGCCCAATTGCGCGACGTGCTGATTTTGTCGCCCTCCAGGTTCATGAATTCGTTGGCGGGCACGTTGGTGGGCAGGTTGTACCCGCCGTGTTCCTTGAGCAGAATTGGGAAGATGATGCAGTGGAAGACAATGTTGTCTTTGCCAATGAAATGCAGGAGTTCCACGTTGGGGTCCTGCCACCAATCCTTCCAGTCTTGCCCATGGGACTCGCACCACTCCATGGTGGCGGTGATGTATCCGATGGGCGCGTCGAGCCACACGTAAAGCACCTTGCCCTCGGCGCCTTCCACAGGCACGGGCACCCCCCAATCCAAGTCTCGCGTCATGGCGCGGCTTTCCAGCCCGCCTTCAATCCAGGACCGGCACTGGCCCAACACGTGGGCTTTCCACGTTTTGGGGTCGTGGTGTGGTTGTCCGTCCAGCTTGCCCTCGACGATGTACTCCCTGAGCCAAGACTCGTGCCTTCCCATGGGCAAGTACCACAGGGTGGTGGGCTTCAACACGGGGGTCGAGCCGCTCAACGTCGACTTGGGGTTGACGAGCTCGGTGGGGCTGAGGGTCTTGCCGCATTTTTCGCATTGGTCTCCGTAGGCCCCGTCGTGCCCGCACGAGGGACACGTGCCTTGGATGTAACGGTCCGCCAAGAACTGCTGGGCTTCCTCGTCGAAGAACTGCTCCTCCGTTTTCACCTCAAACCCACCCTTCTCCATGAGGGTCAGGAAGAATTCTTGGGCGACTTCATGGTGCTTTGGGGACGAAGTGCGGCTGTAGTGGTCGAAGCTGATGTCCAACCCGGTGAAGGCCTTTTGCATCTCTTCGTGGTACAAATCCACAATCTCCCGGGGCGTGGTGCCCTCTTTTTTTGCACGAAGCGTGATCGCCGCACCGTGTTCATCGCTCCCACAAATCCAAAGCACGTCCTCGCCTGTGCTGCGCAGGTGCCGGACGTGGATGTCCGCAGGGAGGTATGCACCGGCAATGTGTCCCAGGTGAATCGGGCCATTGGCGTAAGGCAGGGCGGAAGTAATCATCCTCCGCTTGGGGGCGCTTTTCGACATGGGGACAAAAGTAATCCTGACCTCGATTGAAAGCCGCATCGCGTCCAATGGACACGCCTGCGGAAAGGCGTTTTCCCCAGTTCCACCGATTTCGAATGTGGAGAACTGCAGGTTGGGGGGATTGCGACATTCGAGGAGGCCCACGTTTCTTTGGAAGAACCGACGTGGTCGGACCAAATTTTTGGACATGAAAGCAACTGCAGAGAAGACGGAGGCCGTGGTGAAGGAGGCGACCTTGCAAGGCGTGGCCGACAAGCGAGAAATTTTGGAGGCCTACTTCCAGAAGAAAATCTGGGGCAAGCGCGAGCACAACTTCGCGAACGGTGCCAAGACCGCCGCGGAAGCGGCGCTCCGTCCCCAAAAGGGCCGGGTCCTCTGAGGACACCCCCGCCTTTGAAACCCGGGGCCAAAGTCGCCCTGGTGACTCCCGCGCGTCACGCGTCGCAGGAGGTGGTCGACGCCGCATCGGCGGCGGTGAGGAGCTGGGGATTTGACCCTGTGCTGCACCCCGACACCAACCAACCCCATGGACAATTTGGTGGCACCGACGCCCAGCGGTCGGCGGCCTTGAACGCGGCGTTCGCGGACCCCGAAGTCGGGGCATTGTGGGCCCTTCGAGGAGGGTACGGGTGCACGCGCCTGCTGCCGCTCCTGGACGCCCAAACCTTGAGGGACAACCCAACTTGGATCGTCGGGTTCTCGGACGTGACGGCCCTTCACGGGTGGGCCAACCAAGCCGGGGTGGCTTCCTTGCATGGGCCGGTGGCGTCGACGTGGGCGTCGACCGACGACGACGACGGCGCCGCGCTTGTGGAGATGCTGCAGACCGGCGAGCCCACGTTGGACCAACTCGACCGCGCGGTCGTGGGGGGCAACCTCTCGGTGCTCTATTCCATGTTGGGCACGCCCCACATGCCGCCGCTGGAGGGCAAATGGTTGCTTCTAGAAGACCTGGACGAATACCTCTACCACCTCGACCGCATGCTCGTGGCGTTCACGCAAGCGGGGGTGTGGGGGCAGGTGGCCGGGGTGATGGTGGGGTCGTTCACCGACATGCGGGACAACACCGTCGCCCACGGACAATCGATCGACAACCCTTTCGGGAAGACGGCGGAGGAAATTTTGGCTTCGCACCTTGGCCCCGCGAACTGTCCCGTGGAGTGGGATGTGCCCGCCGGTCATGGGGCCAGGAACGCCCCGTTCATCCTGGGCTGAAGGCCGCAGGCATGGGGGCAGGCCGGTCGTACCTTGCCGGCATGTTTGGAAGCATCAAAGACCAATTGACGCAGGAATTGGCGGACATCGACGCCGCGGGCCTGTACAAGCGTGAGCGCGTCATCACCTCCGCGCAGGACGCGGAAATCACCCTCGACGACGGCAGCAAAGTCTTGAACTTTTGCGCCAACAACTACCTCGGGTTGAGTTCCCACCCACGGGTGGTGGAGGCGGCCAAGCGCGCCATCGACACCCACGGGTTTGGCATGTCCAGCGTCCGCTTCATCTGCGGAACCCAAGACATCCACAAGGAGTTGGAACAACGCATCGCGGACTTCCACCACACGGAAGACACGATCCTTTACGCGGCGGCGTTCGACGCCAACGGTGGGGTGTTTGAACCGCTTCTCACCAAGGAGGATGCCATCGTCAGCGACAGCTTGAACCACGCTTCCATCATCGACGGGGTTCGGTTGTGCAAGGCGCAGCGATACCGCTACGCCAACAACGACATGGAGGAGCTGGAGCAACGCCTGAAGGAAGCGCGCGCCAACGGCGCACGTCACATTGTGATCGTCACCGACGGCGTGTTTTCCATGGACGGTTACGTGGCCCAAATCGACAAGATCTGCGACCTCGCCGACACGTACGAGGCCATGGTCATGGTGGACGAATGTCACGCCACCGGGTTCATCGGCAAGACTGGGCGTGGGTCGCTCGAATTGCGGAACGCCCTCGGTCGGGTGGACATCATCACGGGCACCTTGGGCAAGGCCATGGGCGGGGCCATGGGAGGATTCACGACCGGCAAGCGAGAAATCATCGAGATGTTGCGCCAGCGCAGCCGTCCTTACCTGTTCTCCAACTCCCTAGCTCCGAGCATTGTGGGTGCGTCCATTGAGGTGTTCAAGATGCTCGACGAGACCACCGAGTTGCGCGACCGCTTGGAGGCGAACACCGCCTACTTCAAGGAAGGCCTCCGCAAGGCAGGTCTGCCGTTCAAGGACGGAGAATCGGCCATTGTGCCGGTCATGTTGGGCGACGCGAAACTCTCTCAAGTCATGGCGAACGCCCTGTTGGAGGAGGGCATCTACGTGATCGGGTTCTTCTACCCGGTGGTGCCCAAAGGAGAAGCCCGCATCCGCGTGCAACTCAGCGCAGCCCACACCCGAGCGCACTTGGACCGGGCGCTGGCCGCGTTTGAAAAGGTGGGCCGGGACCTGGGCGTGGTGGCATGAGCCAGCACGTGGTGGTCGTGGGGCGGGGACTTGCAGGGGCCATGGTCGCCTGGAAGTTCGCCGAGCGCGGCTGCCGCATTTCGTGGTGGGGCGACGGGGAATCCGGCGCCTCCCGTGTGGCCGCAGGCATGTTCAACCCCGTCTCGTTCAGGCGTGTGGTTGAGGTGTGGAACGCGTCGGCCCATGTGGCCAACATGCGGTCCACGCTCCAGGCCATGGAAGAAGCGTTCGGATTGCAGGGTGCGTTGATTCACGACGTGCCGGTGGTGAAGATTTTTGCCAACGACGCGTACCGTCAGACTTGGGACGACCGTTGGACCACGGACCACGGTGTCACACAGTGGGCGGAGCGTGGTCAGCCCGCCGAAGCCTTGGACATCACGTCCTTGAACGCCCCCCACGGGGTGGGCAAGGTGCACGCCGCAGGATGGGTCGATGTGCCCGCGTTGCTTGACGCCATGGAAGCGCACGTGGCCACCCACCACACCTTGGTCGACCGCGCCTGGCGGGTGGACGATGGCCTTCCTGACGGGGCCGATGTGGTGGTGGATTGTCGTGGAGTTGGGGCGGTCAAAGAACTCTCAGAGGTGGGGCTGAAGGTCAACCCCAACCACGGGGACGTGCTCACGTTGAGTACTGAGGCCGAGGCGTTGCAGACCCAAGGGCACAACGTGAACAACGGCAAATGGCTGCTGCCCATGCGGCAACAAGATGGGCGGCAATGGTGGCGGTTGGGTGCGACGTATTCGTGGGACAAGCCCACGCCTGCGCCCCACGCCCCAGCGGCCCAAGCGTTGAAAGACCACATGGCGGACGCCTTCCACGAAGGGGCGAGCCAAGCCTGGGACAAGGCCGAGGTGGAGGCGCACCAAGCGGGGTTGCGCCCCGCGTCGCCCGACCGACGCCCGATGGTGGGGCCGTGGCCTGGCCAGCCGGAGGGCGTGCTCATGCTCAACGGCCTGGGGACCCGGGGGGTTTTGGTGGGCCCAGCGGCGGCCGAAGCGCTGGTGAATTTTTGGCTGGACGACGCGCCGATTTCCCCTGAAATGCGGACGGATCGCTTCAAGTCCGTGCGGGCACGTTTCCCAGACTGAGCTGTTCCTAACCCTTGCCGGTTGGACGCCTGCGCGCGCGAGCGTGGGGTACTTTGGGAACATGTTGCACGAATCGATTGCCCAGGCCTTGAACCAGCAAATTGCGCTGGAAGGCCAAAGTTCCCACACCTACCTCACCATGGCGGTTTGGGCGGAAACCTCCGGTTTTGACGGGGTCGCAGAATTCCTTTACGCCCACTCTGAGGAAGAGCGGCAGCACATGCTGAAGTTGATGCGCTTTGTGAACGAGCGCGGCGGGGTGGCCGAGGTGCCCACCGTGGAGGCAGGTCCCACGTCTTACGAGGGATTGAAGGAGGTGTTCGAGAGCATTTTGGCCCACGAAACCAAGGTGACGGAGAGCATCAACCACGTGGTGGACGCCTGCTTGCAAGCGAAGGATTACACCACCCACAACTTCATGCAGTGGTACGTCAGCGAGCAAATCGAAGAAGAAGGGCTGGCGCGGAAAATCCTGGACAAGTTGGCGCTGGCTGGAAACGACCAAGGCGCGCTCTACTTGTTTGACCGCGACATCTTGAGCTTCGACCAAGAAGGCCACGCCGGCAACTGAATTTCTTGAGATGCAGATCCTGGCCCACATGAAACAAGGAACGCGGTGGCTGGCGCTGGGTGCGCTGTTGGCCGCGTTTTGGGCGTTTCAAGCGGGACAACAGGACCCCAAGCTGGACACCACCGATCCGCATCTGCTGACCACGGCACAGTACCTCTACCACTTCGCCAAAGACAACGATTGGCCCGAGGCGAGCAAGCAGGGGCCGTTCGTGATTGGGGTGAAGGACAACCCTGCCTTGGTTCGAATTTTTGCGGAGAACTACGGGACCCCGCCCATCGGAGACCAACCGCTCCGATTGGAAGAGCTCGACGAAGAGGGGGCTGTCGAGGGCATGCACATCTTTTACACCGACGCCCAAGGGGACGAATTGCAGGCCGATTTGAAGCGCATTGGGGGGCGTCCGACGCTCGTGATGACCCGAGGGCTGGAGGCCCTGTCCAAAGGGGTGACTGTGAATTTGATCGTCCACGAGGGACTGCTGCGCTACGAACTCAACCAACAAGACGCGGACCGCCGCGGGGTGTTGGTTGGCAACCGAATCACATCATGGGCCGTCACGCGTTGAAGTGGGTGGCCTTGTGCCTGTGGATGGTGCCTGCGTGGAGCTTGGCCCAACCTGGCACGGACGTGGACCGCGACGTGCAGCGTGCCATCCTGCTCGGCAAAGCCGGAGAATTTGCAAGGGGTTTGGAGGCGGTGGAAGTCCATTTGGACGAGGACAGCCGCCACGCAGAGGCCTGGTTCATGTCTGGCTTTTTGCTGAAGGAGTGGTACAAGCAGTCCGACAACCGCGCCCACAGGCAGGAGGCCATGCAACGCTTGGCCAAGTCGCTCGACCTCCAATCGGCCCAGGGCCGTCCTGCAGATTGGCTGCCTCAGGCGAGGCGTGCCCTCGGGTATTTGGGCGACGACTGCTACGACGATGCGGTGGCTGCGGTGAACACCTTCCAAGCGGGGGACGAAGCCAACGTGTTGGCCCTCGTCGACCAATACGCCATGGCCGTCCAAGCGCTGAAGCCTGGGACCGACCTGTCGGCGGAGCGGGCCGCCTTCCACAAGAACATGGCCCACGCCCACGCCACGCTGTACGCGGCCACCTCGGACGAGGTGCACTTTGAGGGCATCCAAGCGAATTACCGAGAGGCGCTGGCGCTGACGCCGGACGACCCCACGGCGTGGTACAACCTGGCCGTGCACGTGTACAACCGCGGAGTGGGGGTGATGAAGGAGCTCGGGCTGGAGACGTCCCTTGGGGAAATCATCGAGAAGCAACAGGCCAGCCGGGGCCATTTTTCAGAAGCCTTGCCGGCCTTTGAAGCGGCCCTGGAGCTCCAGCCTGATCGGGCTGAAATCCTTCTTGGGTTGGCCACAGTGCACCACGCCTTGCACAACCAAGCGGAACGCGACCGGTACCACGCCGCCTGGAAAAACGCCCGCGGCCGATGAAATGGCGTTGGAACATCGCGTGGCGTATGGGCACAGGCTTCGGCGTGTTCATCTTGGCCGTCGCCATCCTGTTGGTGGTCACCCGGATGAACCTCTCAGAGAGCAGTACCCTGGGCCAAGAAATCGACGAGGTGCTTGTGCCGAGCTTGGGCGCCCTCGAGCAGTTGGACCAAACCTTGGCCGACAGCCGCGTTTGCATCAACCACTGGCTGACCCGGCAAAGTCGCGCGGAAGACGAAGAAAAAGTCTTGCTCCGGGCCATTGTTGACCGCAAATTGCCTGATCAAATGGCCACCTTGAAGGCCATGGACGGGGCTTGGACTTCTGCGGCGGCGGCGCACGTCGACACCTTGAGGCAAGAGGTGGACCGCTTGCGCGTGCTGTACGGGTACATCATGGAATTGCTCCCGGATTTCCGCAGCTACGACAACCCGGCCAAGGTCATGGAGGCCGAGCGGTACGCGGTCGACGGCGGAGAATTGGAGCGGTTCACCGCCGCCGTGCAGCAGCGGCTGTACACCCTGACAGAAGCCCAAAACGAATCCCTTCGCCAACACACCACCCAAATGGACGAGCTGGGCAACCAGCTGGCCATGGTGGCGGGGCGGGTGGCGTGGTTTGTCCTGATCCTCGGCATCGTCTTGGGCGTGGTGGTGACACGCAGCATCGTCCAGCCTGTGAAGGAGTTGAAACGCGCGCTGTACCACATGGGCCGAGGGGTGCTTCCCCCAGGTGACGTCCGGGTCACTCCGGATGAGATTGGCGACATGGCCCTGGCGGTGAACCGGCTGTCGCAAGGGTTGGCGCGCACCCAGAAGTTCTCCCAGGAAGTGGGGGGTGGGGCGTTCAACACCCCGTACGAGCCGCTGAGCGACGACGACGCCCTCGGCAAGGCGTTGCTCCAGATGCGCAGTTCACTTGCACGAAACGAGCGCGAACTCGAGGGCAAAGTCCAGCAGCGCACGGAAGAATTGGCCCAAGAGAAGGCCAAGGTGGAGAACGTGCTGGGCGACCTCCAAGACAGCATCAACTACGCCTTGCGCATCCAGCAGGCCATCTTGCCGTCCGACCAAGAGCGGCGTGAAGTGCTGAGCGAGAGTGCCGTCTTTTACCAGCCCCGCGACGTGGTTTCCGGGGATTTCTATTGGTTCAAGGCCGTGGGCAGCCGCCGCATGTTCTCGGCAATCGACTGCACAGGCCACGGGGTGCCTGGTGCTTTCCTGAGCTTGGTGGGCCACAACGCCCTGGATCGCGTCACGAAGGTGTACACCGAACCCCACAAGGTGCTCGACCACTTGAACACCCATGTGCTGGCCCTCTTGCGGAAAGATGTCCAAACCGTGGCGAGCATCCCCGACGATTTGGTCCGCGATTTGGCCCTTTCGGTGGAGGGTGTGGGACCTGCAGGTGGACGCGACATCGGAGGGCAGGACGGCATGGACTTGGGCATGGCCGCGGTCAACTGGGAGACGATGATGCTCGAATACGCCGGTGCCAACAACCCCCTGTATGTCGTGCGTGGAGGAGAGCTTCAGGAGCTCAAGCCCAACAAATTCGCGATTTGCTCCTTCGAGCCCAACACCAAGAACTACGACGTCCAGAAGTTCCCTCTGGAGTCGGGCGACACGTTGTTCCTGGCCACGGACGGGTTTGTGGACCAATTCGGTGGGCCGCATGGCAAGAAGTTCATGCGTCGCCGCTTCCGGGAGCTGTTGGTGGAAACGGCCTCCTTGCCGGTGATGGAGCATGAAGCCCACCTCAAGCACCAATTCGAGACATGGCGGGGTGAGGAGGAGCAAGTCGACGACGTGCTCGTGGTCAGCGTGCGGGTGCCATGAACGTGACCGCCCTCCGAAACCAGGCCTGGGAATGGATGCGGTCGGACCGTGGCCTCATGTTGTGGGCCGTCCTGGTTGGCATCGCCTCTGGGCTTCTCGCCGTCCTGATGAAGCAATCGGTGGGCGCCCTGCGCTCGGGCATGTTCGCCATCCAGTCTTGGGTGGGTGGCTCGTGGTTTTTGGCCTTGGGCCCCATTCTGGGGTTGGTGGCTACAGACCACGTGGTTCGGCGCCTGTTGAAGGGCGACCACCCTGGGCCGGGCATCCCTTCAACCTTGCACGCCATCTCCACCCGCCGGGGCCGCATGAAGCGAACGTGGATGTTTGCCCCAGTCGTGACCAGCGTGTTGTCGGTGGGGTTTGGGGGCTCGGGGGGACTGGAGGCGCCTGCGATGCAAGCTGGCGCGGCATTGGGGTCAGAAGTGGCTTCCCAAACGCGAAAGCACTTCCGCCGCCGTTTGCTGCTCATCGGTTGCGCCGCCGCGGGCTCTCTGGCGGCCATGTTCAAGGCTCCCGTCGCCGCCATCGTGTTCGCGGTGGAGGTCATCATGATTGACCTCACCGCGTCGAGCCTTGTGCCCATCCTGCTCGCGTCCTTGGCCTCGTTGCTGACGGCGTTTGTGTTTTTCGAAGGCGAGGACATTCTAACCGTGCCGACGCTCGCGGCGTTTCAGGCAAGCAGGTTGCCTTGGTACATCCTCCTGGGCATCGGAACCGGGTTGGGATCCGTGGTTTTTTCGAAGCTCTACATCCTGAGTCAGCGGGCCATCGGCCGCTTCAAGAACCCCCAAACCCGCATGGTCCTCGCCGGGCTCCTGTTGGGTGCGGCGGTCGCGGCCCTTCCTCCGTTGTTTGGGGAAGGGTACGAGGTCATCAATTCCATGTTTTTGGGCTATTCCGACGTGTTGATCGAGGACATGTGGATGCTCGAAGGCTCTTTGGCCTTGCCGAGTCTGTTGGGTTGGTTGTTGCTGGCCGCGTGCCTCAAGCCCGTGCTGACTGGGTTCACCGTGGGGGCAGGTGGTGTCGCTGGCATTTTCGCGCCTGCGTTGTTCGCCGGGGCCTTGGTGGGCTTTGCGTTTGCGCTGGGCGTCAACGGCTGGATCAACCCCACGGCCATGCCCATCGGCAACGCGGTCCTGGCAGGCTTGTGCGGCATGATGGCTGGGGTGCTGCACGCGCCGCTCACAGCCATCTTCTTGGCCACGGAATTGAGTGGAGGGTACGGCTTGTTTGTGCCGCTGATGCTGACTTCTGCCATCGCGTTCACCACGTCGCGCGCCCTCATGCGCCACAGCATTTACACACGTGAATTGGCGGAACGCGGCGAGTTGTTGACCCACGACAAGGACCAGGCGGTGCTGACGCTGATGAACCTGAAGGAGGAGTTGGAGCAGGACTTTTTGCCGGTGCAGGCCCATTGGAATTTGGGACAACTCGTGGAGGTCGTGGCCCAAAGCCAACGCAACCTTCACCCCGTGGTGGACGCCGACGGCATGCTGCTGGGAATTGTGGATTTGCAGGACATCCGGCAGGTGATGTTTGACCAAAACCAGTACTTGACCTTGCGCGTGGTGGACCTCATGACCCTGCCCCTCGCCGAGGTGCAGTGGGAGGACAAGATGGACGACGTGATGGCCAAATTCGAACAGTGCGGCGCCTGGAATTTGCCTGTGGTGGAGGGCGGACGGTACGTGGGGTTTGTGTCGCGGTCGCGCCTGTTCAACGCCTACAGAAAGTGGCTCAAGGCCACCAGCCTTGAGTGAGGGTCAGATCTCGTGCTCGACAGCGCCTTCCAGGATGTAGTTCATCTGGTAAACGTCGTCGGAGTTGAGTCGCAAGGTGCCTTTGAAGGTCAGGCGCTCGTCGGTTTGGTAAGCACGCTCGCTCTTGTCTGGGAACCGCAAGTCGATCACGGATTCGGGCCCTGCTCCCCCGCAGAAGAAGCAGTTGGCGAAGGGGTAACGGCTGAGAACGTAGAAGTCTTCGTCGACGTCCACAGGAATCATGTAGCCCGTGATGTAGAACGCCTTGCCTTCCGAGGCCACCACCGATTCCCCAAACTTGGGCATCCAGTAGTAGGCGTCGAGCTCTTCCAGGTAGACGTCGGTGAACTCCACGTCGCTCAACGTTTGCCAAGTCAATTCCTCCAAGGCGTCTTCCGACACAACCTCGGCCTCAGCGGCTTTGGGGGCTGCTGTGACCGGGCTGGGGTCAAGGCTTGCCAGTTTGGCCTCGCCGACGTGGCGAATCTGATCTTGGGTGGCTTGCGCGGCCTCGGAAGGGTGGCACATGCTGCTCCAATCCATCATGGACATGGCGACCAACGCCACGGCCGAGAACACAAACGTCAAGAAGCTGCTTCGTTTCATCAGGACGAAGTTAAGCTTCACTGAGGGTCTTGCTGATGTCCAGTCGCAAGGTGCGTTGAGCTGGAATGGCGGAAGCCACGAGCCCCACAGCGACCGCGGCGGCGGCCAAGGCGAGTTCCCCTGGCAGGGGCATCATCGCGCCCAGGCTGTAGTGGAACTGTTGCTCCACAAAGGCCGAGAGCACCACCATGGCGACGCGACTCAGGACCAACCCCAACAGCGTGCCGCCTGCGCTCAGAAGTCCGCCTTCCACCAGCAACAGGGTGTACAATGTTCGGGGGGTGCCGCCCATGGTGCGCATCAACGCCAACTCGTGGCGCCGGGCCCGGATGTTGTCCAACACGGAAATGAAGATGCTGGCGAAGCTCAGGGCCATGATGAGCATGGCGATGGCGCGAAGGGCCGCCGTGCCGAGCCCAAACTGCTGGGTCATCCGGTTGACTTCAATCGCCGGCAGGGCGACCTGCATGTTGGTGTCCCGAAGCGTGTTGGGGATGGTCAACACGGCCAGGGGGTTCCGCTTCTTGAGCAGCATCGCGGTGATTTCCCGCGTGCTGGGGTCGACCTCTTCCCCGTCGTGGGCATGCACGTCCCAAATGCTCTGGATCGAGGTGAGGATGAGTTGGTCCACCACGGTGCCACTCGGCTCCATGACACCCACCACAGTGAAGGTCCGGTTGGTGTGGATGTCGGTCTGGTCTGTGAGGCCGTGGGCGCTGAAAAACGTGTCCCCCAAGGTCAGCCCCGTGGCTTCAGCCACCTTCGCACCGAGCGTGACGTCGAAGGTCTTGTCCCACCAACCGCCGTCCGCCAATTCCGCGCCGTAGTGTTCCGCGTAGCCCATGTCCGTGCCGACGATGCGATAACCTTCGTGGTTGTCGCCGTACGCCAACGGGATGCCTGAGGCGATGTAGGGATGCTTGACCACCTTCTGGGCCGCCTCCAAGGAGATGTTGCCGGTCGGCGCGTCGATGTGGTAGACGTTGGCCAGGATGAGTTGCAAGGGGCTGCCCTTGGCCCCCAACACCAAATCGATGTCCTTGATGTTGCGTTCAAAGGCGTCGTTCACCTGCTTTTCAGTCAGGAGCATCAAGCTGACCATCCCCACCCCAAAGGCCAACAAGGCCAGGCTCAACGCCGTCTGCAGGGGCTTGGCTTGCAAGTTTCGCAAGGCCTGTGTGGTCACCCCAAGTTTCATGGCCGTTGGGGGTTGAGGGTGACGCAGGTCGCGTACCTGTCCTTCAAACGTTGGTCGTGGGTGACGACCACGAGGGTGGCGTCGGCCGCCTCGCGGTCGAGGATGTCCATCACCGCCGCGGCGCTTTCGTCGTCCAGGGCAGAAGTGGGTTCGTCGGCGAACACCACTTGGGGCTTGTGCAGCAACGCACGGGCAATGGATGCACGCTGCTGTTCGCCCACGCTGAGCTCATGCGGCCGTGCGCCCGCGCGGTGTCCGATGCCCAGGCGGTCCAGCATGTCGTCCATCTTGGATTCGAGGTCTTCTGGGACGCGGCCGGTGGTCAATTGGTGGGGCAAGGCCAGATTCTCGCGGACCGTCAAGCTCTGCACAAAGTGCGCTTGTTGGAAGATAACGCCCACTTCCGTGCCCCTCCATCGGTCGAGTTCTCGGTCGGTGCTGGTGTGCAGCGACTTGGAGCCCACCGTCAACGCCCCCGCAGTCGGGGTCAGAAGTCCGCAGAGCAGGTGAAGCAATGTGGTTTTGCCGGCACCGCTGTTGCCCAACAGGAGCATTCGGTCTCCCTGGGCACATGAAAAGTCGGGGAAGCTCAGGACGGGTCCAGCCGCGTCGTATTGAAACTTCACCCCCTCAATGCTGACCATGACCCGAAGGTACGCAGGCGGTGCGTGAGATTGGCTTTAGCTTCGCGAACCAAGCACACGCAATCATGAATTTTTGGCAACGTCTTTCGCGTTTTGGCATCGGCATCTTGTTAGGCACCGCCCTCTCTCTGTACTTCTTCGGTGGACGGGGATGCGGGTCGTGGTTGCCTTCCGCCCAAGTCCGCAAAACCATCGTGGAAGGCGGGATTCAGTTCTCTCCTGAATTGCGTGCGTCGCAGCCTGACCTCAACGTGTCAGACGTCCTGACGTACGTCGGGTCTGCGGACGTGGACTTCGGGGCGAGCGGCACGCGGGAAGAGCCCCAATGGTATGTGCTCTCCGGAGCAGTGGAAGGGTCGCCCTTGACGGGCATCGAAGTCGTGTTGATGGACACGGCCAGCGTCGTCCGTCGCGTGGATCTCGCGCGCTGATCAGCCCCGCTGCAGGGCCTGCATTTCCTCGTAGAGCTTTCGGGCCTTTTCCAGCTTGGCAGGGTCCACGTCGCCCTCGACCTTGCGCTGTTTGGTGTACGGCTCGTATGCGTCCCACTCCACCTCGGCACCGACCTCTTGGGTCAGGCCCGTCAGCACTTTGGTGGGATGTTCGCAATACCGTTCATATCCGATGAAGTGAAGGCGGTGGCGGTCCATCGCCAAGGCCGCTTGGTAATGGTTGATCCACAAGTCGAGCCAGTGGTCCAGCGTGTCGCGGTCGCCTTGTGGAAGCGGGGTGTCCTCGGTGAATTTGAACGGCTTTTGGCCCAGCCCAAACTCGTGGTGCGCCAGCCAATCCATGTAGGTCTTCACAAAGGGGTCGTCCTGTTGCATCGCGCAGTACTTCCGGTGCATGGCGCGGAGCGAGGCGGCGTGGGTCAGGGGCTCGCGAAACATCACCACGGCGTGAAAGTCTCGGTTGTGCTCGCGAAGAGAAGGGTAGCGGAGCAGGGCGTTGTTGTTTTTGGCCATGTACATCGCACCGGGTTGGGGGGCGGTGGCCAGGGCGATGCCTTGGTAATCCAAGTAGGTTTCATGGCACGCGGCATCCACGCGGTGCGCGACGACCGCGTCGTCTTGGACGTAAGACTCAGTCGTCATGGTCTGGAAAAACACTTCTTCCAGCGCTTCGGACGAGTCGTTCCCGACCATGATGCCGTCGCCGTGGCTGCGTTCTTTTTTGGGGCTGGAGGCGGGGTTGTGCACGCGGCGCCAGGTCCCGGGGGCCAGGACCAGCGGCATGTTGGCGTAGTTCAAACTGTGAAACGCCCCACTGGCCACGAGCCGTTCCAGCATGCTCGTGGTGCCGGCCCGCGCCAACCCGGTGACCAGCAAAAACTTCCGGTTGGGGATTCCGCCCCGGGCTTTCCACGCTCGGATTTCGCGGCGCATCAACGCGGCGTGGACATGGGGGTGGTCCAAGACCATCTTGTGCAGCAACTGGGACAGCGGAGAGTGGTCCGACTTCGCAGACTTTGACCGCGCTTGGCGAGGCAACACGTTGGGCACCACGAAGGCCAGCGTGCCGCCCACGGAAACCGCCGCGATGCCTTGCCAGGTGGCCAGAATGCCGAGGCCAAGGCCGTCCACGAACATGCACGGCGTGGCGATGCACGTGCCCCCAGCCACCACCAACCCCAAGAATGTCAGGAGCGTCTTGACGAGCGAAGAGGTGGCGTTCTCCAAGGCCGCCAGTTTGTCCTCCTCGGGGAGGTCGGACAGCATGCCGTCAAGCACCGCCATGCTGGAAAGGGCCAGCCGGTGCAGCAGAGGGGCGTTGTGCCGGAGCAACAGGAACGCCGCGTACGAGGCGAGGGTCAGGAAGACAGGCGCCCAGGTCACCGGTTACTTCTTGAAAATCTTCTTCAACCGAAGCCAAACGATGTAGCCCAAGGCCGCCACCACAATGCCCCCCACAAGCAGGGTCAGGGCGATGGCGCCTGCGCCCATGGAAGGTCCGATGTAAGCAAGGCAAGCGGGGAGAAGGGAGGTGGCAGTCAACATCATGGCGTGGGGATGATTCGAGTCCAGTTGGGCAAATGGTGGTGGCCTTCGTGGTGCGACGGCATGACGTCCTTGTACAGGATGCCTTCCTCACCGAGCACCCAGAGGACGCCGGAGTTTTGTTCTTCCACGAACACGTCGCCGCCGGGCAGGAACTCCTGAAGGCCTTCGCTGAAGGTCATGATTTCACCTTCGCGCATGGCGTCGTTGTGGACCTCCGAGAAGGTGCCGTCGGCGAGGTTGAACGAGACCACTTCGGAGTACCAATGCTTGAGCTGCACTTGGTCCTTGGAGATGGGGTACTTGTGGGCCCCACTCGTGTATTTGCCCGTGTTCTCTTGGGTCGCGTTGTTGAAGATGGCGAGGGTCTGGTCGTCCAAGATGTCCACGTCGTGCTGGGCCGCCAGGGGGCCGTCGATGACCCGAATCACCTCGCCGGTGGAGGGGCGGAAGTGCAACACCGCTTGAAGGTTCCTGAAACTCAAGAACAGGTCGCCTTCTTCGAAGAACGGGCCGCCAAACAGGGCCGGCTCGACGTCGTTCAGGTGAAGGGGGTCCTGCGGGTCGCCCGACCGCAGGATGAGGTGCTCCAGGCCGTTGTCGCGAAGGATGTCGGCGCACGACTTGAGGTACGTGATGTGCCCATTTTCGGGGTCGATGCGCGCGATGCTGTTGTCGAGGAAGTGGACCTTTTTCTGGTCCATGGTGTAGCTCCCGCGGTACGCGATGTGCCGTCCGCCGCGCTCCCATTGCATCACGCACGCCCAGATTTGGCCTTGCGCGTCCAAGTTGATTGCATGGTGAAAGCTCAGGCTGTCTTGCCGCCAAACCATCTGGGAGGCCGAGTCCAAACGGAACAGCGGGTTCCGGTTCGTGATGAAGGACACCACGGATCGGTCCTCCATCAGCAAGGGGTGGTGGATGCGCCAGTGCGGTTTCAAGGGAACCTCGTCGGAAGGGACCACCCAACGGTGCCCGACGTCGCCGTTGCGCAGGTTCCACAAGTCGATGTTCCGGCCGGCGTCTTCGTTGGAATAGGCGGACAACACCCACACGTCTTGGTCCAACTGGTTCACCGACGTCCAATCCTCAGGGGTGGGGATGAACGTTTGCGGAAGGGTTTGGGCTTCCTTCACCGACTGCTTGAACAAGTCCGGAAACCCAGCCAGCATCTCGAGCGGCTTGTTCGCCACCCCGAAGTCTCGGTCGCCTTTTGTGCGGTGTTTGACGGCCCATCCAAACACGGACAAGGCCGCCAAGACGAGGACGGTTTGGGCGAGGAAAAGGACGAGT
Organism: Flavobacteriales bacterium; assembly: GCA_049627085.1. Classification (GTDB taxonomy): domain Bacteria; phylum Bacteroidota; class Bacteroidia; order Flavobacteriales_D; family Sanyastnellaceae; genus UBA11663. Next base: position 62,246 of record JBMZWX010000002.1, read on the forward strand.
CGGTTCACGGCGCGAAGATATCAAGGTTGGCGACCCACCACGACCAGGTCCAGCGCACGTGCGCGCCGCCCGTCGTGCACCACGAACACATGCCGCCCAGGCGACAAACGGCCGACATGCACGTCCAGGCCTTGGCCCTGCGCCACTTCGCGGCCTCGGCCGTCCAGCAACGTCCAATTGACCTGATGGCCTTGCGAAGCCAACGGTCCTACGATCCGCAGGTTTTCCGTGCGGGGGCCGATGAGGTTGGGGAGAAGCTGCCAAGCATCGGCGCCTTCAGGGACTTGGTCCACATCCAGGGTGGTGAAGAGGAGGTCGTTGTGGACCCCGAAGCCAGGCGTCTCCAGCGACCAGCTGTCCAGCGGGCCCAGGCTGTCGATGCGAAGCAGGCACGCGTTCCAGGTGTCGTTGAGCGCGCCACGGGTGCTGCCTGCGACCCAGATTTGGCCCAAGCTGTCGACCGTCAACCGGGAAGGGTCGTCCTCGAAGAGGGTGCCCCACGCCCCCTGGCCGACGTACCCGCCGCCCGGGGTGTAGTGGGTGAGGAGCATGCTTTGGTCCAAGGCCGTGACCACGTCGGTTTGGGTCAATTTCAGCCACCCGTCCTCGGTGAAGGCCAAATCTCGTCCAGGCCGTTCGCCCGCGGTGGGCCCGTACAAGAACCCATTCAGGTTCCCAGTCAGGGCGTTCAGGCTGATCAGGCTGTGCAACAAGGCGCCGCCTCCTGAAGGAAGGTTGCGCTCGTAGGATTGAAGCACCCGAACGTTGCCGTTCAGCCCCAATGCCAAAGCTTCAGCCTGGCTCCAGGTCTGGGGCACGGTGTCGGGTTGGTGAAACTCGAACGCCATTTGACCCAGGGGGTACATGCCCCAAATCGCGGTGCGGGTTTGGCCTGCCTCGGTGCGAGATCCGACACTCACCAGGAGGTTGTTCACCACCATGGCGTCGCGGATTTCGTCGTTCACCCCATTCTCACCGCCCCAATGTTTCAGTTCCCCGGTCTCGAGGGAGATGGCGGTGGGGCGGTTCCCGATCGCGCCGACCACCCAACGCTCGCCCAACCATTCCACTGCGCAGGTCGGACGGAATCCTTGCGTCAGGGGAGGCACCGTGGTGCCGCGCCACACCCCTGTGGAATCGAAGGTGTGGATGGCCGCGTGGTACCCGTCCTCGGTGGTCAAACGCCAGGTGAGGACCTCCACCACACCCGGTTCTTCTGACCACCCGTCCATGGCCATTTCAAACATCACGTCCCCAGGGGTCAGGGCGGTCCAATCGACCTGGAGGTCTTGGTCGTAATGCACCACATAGCCTCGCACGTCTTGGGTGTTGGGCAATTGGGTGGACCCCAACAAGAAGGCACCCGTGCCGTGAGGCACGACGACCTCTCCAAATTCTTCTCCCTGGCCGCCCACGGCCCGGAATTCCACTTGAGCCTGTGCGCCCCAGAGGCACAGCGTCATGGCAAACATCCACGAGATGCGTGGGATGCGGGTGGTCGTTTGAAGTTGGATCATGGTCGTTGCGTCTTCACCACGCGTGTGGTCTGTGAGGTTCGTTGTTCAGGGTCCCAGGCGATCACCACATACACCCCTGGGGGCATGCCTTGGAGGTCGATGCGGAACACGGGCGCCGCAGGCCCCTCCTGCCACACCCGACCACGCGTGTCGACGAGTCGGTAGGTGGACTGGGCGCTCAGGTTGCCTGAGACGAGCACGCGCTCTTGGGCGGGGTTGGGCTGCGCCATCAAGTCTTCGCCTGTGGGGTTGTCGGGGAGGGTGGGGTGCCCCACCCAGGACACCCAATTCAAGGCCGTCAACACCGCTTGGTGGGCGTTCACCTTTCCGTGCCCCCACTCCATGTCGCCCTCTGCCGGGAGGGTCCCCGTCGCTTGGTCCTGCCGGGCCGTGGCCTCCAAAATGTCCCGCACATCGGAAGGAGAGAGGTTGGGGTTGGCCTCCAGCATCAACGCCACGATGCCTGCCACAGCAGGGCTGCTCATGCTGGTGCCTGAAAGCTTGGCGAACTCGTAGGTCGTCCCGTCAAATTCGACCTCCTCGGTGACGGCGTACGTGCCGTCTCTGAACGAGCTCAACGACGACTCCACATTCACGCCTGGGGCGCTGACGTTGGGCTTCAGGCGGCCGTCAAGTGTGGGGCCGTGCGACGAGAAGTAGGCCAGGCTTCCCCCCACTTCCGTGCCTTGGGAGTTCAAGTACTCCGAGGCATAGGCCCCGATGGCGATCACACTTTCCCCACACGCCGGTTGTTGGATGCCGTAGGCTGGCGTGCCTTGCAGCCAGCCGGATGTGGCGGCTTGGAAGTCTTGTCCCCAGTTGCCTACGTCGTTGGACAGATGGGTGTGGTTCCAAGCGTGCACCGTGCCTTGGTCGGCGGTCATTTGAAGGGCCACGCCCAAGCCGGTGGTGCCCTTGTGAATGCGGAGTTGCAGAAAGGGCCTCCCGTTGTCGGGGTGGGCGGCTTCTGCCACCACGTCGTACACGAAGGTGTCTTCCATGGCCACATGAACGCCGTCGAGCATGAAGGGGCCGTCGGCCGTGCTGAACCACGGGCTTTGGTTCACCTCGGTGCTGGCGCCCACGGTGACCATGAAATTGGCGCTGAAAGCTTCGCCGGGTTCGCCCCACAGGGTGAGGTTTTGGCCCCAAGCATGGGGATGCGCGCTGAGCGGGTAGAACTGCACCTTGGAGCGGGCGGTGTCGCCCTCGGTGGTGAAGGTGTGCTCGATGTGAAAGTCGCTGTCGCCGTTGTTTCCATTGGAACTCACGAACACCACGCCGTCTTCCGACAAGCCGTCAATGAACATGTTGCTCAAGGAGGTGCCGTCTGGGGTTCCCCATTGTGGCAATCCCCAGCTGTTGTTGATGACCAAACGTTTGTTGTCCGCTTCCGCCACGTCTTGCATCCAGGCAAACGCATCCAGCGCTGCGGCCTCGTCCACCATCAGCGTGGCCAGGAGCAACTCCGACGCCGGGGCCATGCCGGTGAGCCCGGCACCCGCGCCTCCGCCCGCCGCAATGCCTGCCACGTGGGTGCCGTGGGTCGAGTACCCGTACACGTTGGACGTGTCGCTTCCCATGAGTTGGATTTCCCAAGGTTCCAGCGAAGCGGCCCCGTAGTCGAAGCCGTCTGGCGCCTCCCCGGCGGTGCGGTATTGGTCCCAAACCCCTCGAATGCGGGATGCGGTCAAGGCGGTGTCGTAGAACATGGGGTGGGTGTAGTCGAAACCCCAGTCGAGGACCCCGACGAGGACCCCTTCGCCATGAAACGCTGCAGGCAGGCCAAATCCGGCGTGCACGCTGTCCACCCGTGTGCCGTACCGCGCCTTGTCCAGGTCGGGCACCGCCCGCGACGCCAATTCCACCCTGTCCATGGGCAAGGTGGCCAGCAGGTCCAGGTGATTCACGTCCACGCGGAGCGAGGCCACGCCGTGCCGGCAAGCCCCTGGAAAGACAGCCTCATGGGTCTGGGCCCAAGTGCGCCAAGCCGTGGGCGAGGTGTCGGCGTCCAACTGTCCAATGAAGCCCACCGTGGCCTTGCCTTGGACCAGCGCCACAGGGTGTCCTTGGGCGGCAAGCACCAACGCTTTGGCGTTTGGATGTTGGGCCGCGAGGGATTCGAGCTCGGCCAGCGCTTGGCGGTCGACGGTGGCCATGGTTTGGCCCCAAGCCCCACCAGTGCACAGAAATGCGAGAAAAAACAGACAACGGCGAAAGACAACCATGTCTTCAAAGGTCGGCAATCGGTGTGCCCGTTCGCGGGCCTCACGCACTCAAAGCAAATAGTTCATGTTTGAAAACGACGAGTGTCCTCCGCCGATGACGTCTTCCACCAAACCCTTCTGTCCTTCGCTGCATGCGACGAGGGTTCGGATGCTGAACGAGCGCAGGGCCGCCTTGACGCTCAGGGTGCTGACGGCGCTGTCTTTTCGGCCTGTGAAGGGCAGCGTGTCTGGCCCGCGTTGGCAGGACGCGTTGAGGTTGACCCGACAAACTTGGTTGACCAAATTGTCGATGCAGTGCCCCGCCGTTTCTGGAGATTGGGTGAACACACTGACCTGTTGGCCGTAGTCGCTCTTGGCGATGTCGTCCAAGACTTCTTGGAAATCCTCGAATTCCAACACGGGGCACACCGGCCCGAACTGCTCTTCCTTGAACAAGGCGGTGTCGCGGGACACAGGGAACAAAATGGCCGGGAAGACCATGTTGCGCTCCACCTCGCCGCCGCGGGCATTCACCATGGCGGCCCCTTTTTCCTGGGCTTCCTGGATGTAGGCCTGCATGGCTTCCACCTTGCCCACCTCTGGGAGCGGGGTGATGTCAGCGTTGTCCAAGGGCGAGCCCCACACAAGTTGGTCGGTGGCGTGCGCAAAGGCCTCGAGGAACTTCGCTCGAATGTCCTTGTGCACGTAAACGACTTTCAACGCGGTGCAGCGTTGTCCGTTGAAACTCCAGGCGCCCTTCACACACTCACGCACGGCGGTGTCGAGGTCGGCGTCGGGGAAGACGATGGCTGGATTTTTGGCCTCCAACCCCAGCACTTGACGCACACGATTGGGCTTGGGATGCTGGGAAATCAGCGCGTTGCTGCTTTTGCTGTTGCCGATGAGCGCAAGGACGTCGACGTCGCCGGAAGCCATGATCGGGGAAGCCAATGTTCTGCCACGCCCAAACACCACGTTGATCACGCCGGGAGGAAAACTCTCCGCAAACGCCTCCAACAATGGGACCATCAGCAGCACCCCGTATTTCGCAGGCTTGAAGACGCAGGTGTTCCCCATCAGAATCGCGGGAAGCAACACACAAAACGTCTCGTTCAAGGGGTAATTGAAGGGCCCCAGGCACAGAACCACCCCGAGGGGGCCGCGGCGGATTTGGGCCAATGTGCCGTCCACCACGTTGATGTGCGAGCCTTCCCGTTGCAGGTTCTTGTACTCCGCGATGGTGTCCCGCAGGTAGTCCACCGTGCGGTCGAATTCCTTCTCCGAGTCGCTCCGCTTCTTCCCAATTTCCCACATCAACAAGTCCACCACTTCGTCGCGCCGAGGGAGGATGCGTTCGATGAATGTTTCCATCGCTGCAATGCGTTCCCCAGCGGGTGCTGTCGGCCAAGCGCCGCGGCCGTGGTCGTAGGCCTTTTTCGCCGAATCCAACGCGGCCATGCCCACCTCGCTGTCGAGGTCGGGCACGGTGCCCAACAAGGTCCTGTTTCCTTCCGCGTCCAGGAGCGGACTCCGGACTTCGCTGGACGGGCCCTGCCAGGTCTCCAACGACCCGTGGAGAAGGTATTGGTTGCCGTGGATGAGCTTCGCAGGTGCTTGCGTGGGTGGTTGTTGCGTCATTTTTGAAGAACTGACGCGCCGGCCAAAAGTTCAGCCCTTGTCACTCGCGTCCTCGCAACAACAGCCCCCTTTGAAGCAGCACCATGACCACGGCGAGCCCCGCGGCGGTGCATTCGTAGGCCAGGGCGTGCCAAGGTTCGATGCCCAACGCGCGACGGAGCAGGATGGTGGCCACCACAAACCCCGAGTTTCGAAGCACGAGGCCGAAGTCGTCGGAGTACCGGAACGACACCACCAAAAGCAGCACGTCCACCAAGATCAACGCTGTGAAGAACTCGTTGTAGAAGATGGAATTCAGGTCCGAGTGGAGGTGGTCTGGTGTCGTCACGATTTCCAGCACCCAGGCCCCGAGCGAATACACGCTCAGACCCACCAAGGCCACGGAGAGGAGGCCGGCCAGGGCCGTTTTGAAGTCCACAAAGCGCGCCAGGTCTTGCTCCTCGATTCGAGCCACCCGCCGAGGCAACAAATGGTAGAACCACACCAGGGCCCCGCCCAGCACCATGGCCGAGAGCAAGTGGGGAAAGAAGGCCGCCTCCCACGGCCAATTGGAGGTGGTGTCGAGGTCCTTGAACACCGACCGAATCTCAATCAGGGCCACAATCTCAATCTGTTTGCCGAGGGAACGGGCAAACGAGGTGGGCAGGTAGTACACCAGCAAGTAGACCTCGGCGATCAAGATGATTGAAAAGGGGGTGTACAGAGACTGAAGCGGGTGGGAGAACAGGCTGACAGGGAGGGTTAGGGCCCCCAATTGCCCGAGGCCGTAGAGCCCCAAATGGACGCAAAACATGACCAACGCCAGCGTTACCAGGTTATGTTCAACCTTACGTCGAACAGAGGGATTCAAGATGGATTTGGCCAAAGAGGCCAAGGGCGTGGCGTTCATACATGGGCAACAATTTGGTGGTCAAAAGGTTCCGACCCCAACAATCCCACAGAACGGGAGGTTGTCTTGCCGTAAATTGGTTGACCCTAAACCACCACCATGAGACTCTTCCTCACTTTCATCTTCGCTGCAGTGGCTATGCAGTCCAACGCTCAAGAAGCGTACACCATGACGGTTGAATCCAACCCGGCTGCAGTGGAGGGCATGACGACCTACCGGTTCTACGTGAACATGCTCGACGAATCGGACCGTTTGAGTGCGATTTACGCCAACAACGAGGAGGGCATGGTGTTGGATGCGCCAGCTGGTGTGTACAACAACGCCTTCAACACCACGTGGAACGCCTCCGGCGTGAACCCGGTGATGTTGGAGATGTTCCCTGAACTTGTGGCCGACACGTACGCCACCATCGGGTTGGAAGGCCCGGCAAGCGCATCGGCCTTGCCCAACGCCGAGGATCCTTCTTTGGTGGAAGACAGCACCCAGCCAATCACGCCGTTTTTCCAAAACGACGGCGAAACGCACGTCGAGTCGAACACCGTGGTGGGTTCGTCTTGGTTCGTGCTGAACAATGCGGACAATGCCATGCCCGAAGCCGACATGCGTGTCCTCTTCATGCAGGTCACCACGTCGGGAGACCTGAGCGGCATGCTGAACGCCCAAGTGTTCCCCCTCGGGGTCAGTGCCAACCGCGAGTTGTTGACGTTCGAGTTCAACGGCGCGGGACTCTACGGCGAAGACGGGCCTTTGGTTGAGGGTTGCAACGACGAGATGGCGTGCAACTTCGAGGAAGCCGCCACGGTCAACGACGGTTCATGTTTGTACAACGATGCCTTGGGCGTGTGTGGCGGCGATTGCGCTGCGGACGCGGACGGCGACGGGGTGTGCGACGACGAGGACGACTGCGTGGGTTCGTACGACGCTTGTGGCGTGTGCAACGGCCCTGGCGCGGTGTTGGAGTGCGGTTGTGCGCCGATTGAAAACGGAGAGTGCGACTGCGACGGCAACGTTCTGGACGCGGTGGGCGTTTGTGGTGGCGATTGCACCGACGACGCCGACGGCGATGGCGTGTGCGACGACGAGGACGATTGCGTGGGGGCGTTTGACGCGTGCGGCGTGTGCAACGGACCTGGCGAGATTTACGAGTGCGGCTGCACGGACATTGCGGCCGGTGCTTGCGATTGCGACGGCAACGAGCTGGACGCCTTGGGCGTGTGTGGCGGCGGCTGCGCAGCCGATGCGAACGGCAACGGCATCTGCGACGACGCGGAGGTGTTGGGCTGCACCGACGGCACGGCGTGCAACCACGACTCGTCGGCCAACGTGGAAGACGGTTCGTGCGAATACTGCTCTTGCTTTGAGAACCCCTCCGAGGTGTACACGATGGTGGTGGAGTCCACACCAAGCGTGTTCCAAGATGTGACGGTCTACCGTTTCTACATCCAGACGCTCAACGCCGAAGACCAGCTGAGCGCGATCTTCTCGTACGCTCCCTTTGAGTTCCGTGTGGACGCCCCTTCAGGTGTGTTCAACAGCGCGTTGAACAACACGTGGAACGCGAGCGGGCTGTCGCCGGCGTTGTTGGCGATCTACCCCGAGATGGCAGACGACACGTACGCGACGTTGGGCTTGGAAGGTCCTGCCTCTGCTTCTGGCATGGAGGGCGCTTCAGACCCGACCCTTGTGGAGGACTCGGACCAGCGCATTTCGCCCTTCTTCTTGGACGACGGCGCGACATCGCTGTTGTCGAACTCGGTGTCTGGCGCGTCTTGGTTTGTGACGGGCGACGCATCAAACGCCACTGCAGGAGACGACAAGCGCGTGTTGTTCATGCAGGTGAGCACGGCGGGTTCCCTTTCAGGAACGGTGAACGCGCAAATTTTCGAGCTCGGTGTGCCCAGCTCGGACATCCGCGTGACGATTGACTTTGACGGCGAGGGTGTGTTTTCGGAGTCTGGCCCTGTCCAGGCTTGCGGTTGCACGGACGCCACGGCCTTCAACTACGACCCCGACGCGGAGTACGACAACGGCAGCTGCGTGGCGGTTGTGGAAGGCTGCACGGACGGCTCTGCGTGCAACTACGACGCTGCGGCGAACACGGACGACGGCAGCTGTGCGTTTGACGACGCCTTGGGTGTGTGCGGCGGCGACTGCGCCGCGGACGCAGATGGCGATGGGGTGTGCGACGACGAAGATGACTGCGTGGGCGCCTACGATGAATGTGGGGTGTGCAACGGTCCTGGATCGGTTTACGAATGCGGATGCGATCCATTGCCCGAGGGCGATTGCGATTGCAACGGCAATGAGCTCGACGAGTGCGGCGTGTGTGGCGGTGCGGGCGCGGTGTTTGAGTGCGGTTGCGCGGACATCCCTTCAGGCGACTGCGATTGCAACGGCAACCAGCTTGACGCCTTGGGCGTGTGTGGCGGCGATTGCGCTGCGGACGCGGACGGCGACGGGGTGTGCGACGACGAGGACGACTGCGTGGGTTCGTACGACGCTTGTGGCGTGTGCAACGGCCCTGGCGCGGTGTTGGAGTGCGGTTGTGCGCCGATTGAAAACGGAGAGTGCGACTGCGACGGCAACGTTCTGGACGCGGTGGGCGTTTGTGGTGGCGATTGCACCGACGACGCCGACGGCGATGGCGTGTGCGACGACGAGGACGATTGCGTGGGGGCGTTTGACGCGTGCGGCGTGTGCAACGGACCTGGCGAGATTTACGAGTGCGGCTGCACGGACATTGCGGCCGGTGCTTGCGATTGCGACGGCAACGAGCTGGACGCCTTGGGCGTGTGTGGCGGCGGCTGCGCAGCCGATGCGAACGGCAACGGCATCTGCGACGACGCGGAGGTGTTGGGCTGCACCGACGGCACGGCGTGCAACCACGACTCGTCGGCCAACGTGGAAGACGGTTCGTGCGAATACTGCTCTTGCTTTGAGAACCCCTCCGAGGTGTACACGATGGTGGTGGAGTCCACACCAAGCGTGTTCCAAGATGTGACGGTCTACCGTTTCTACATCCAGACGCTCAACGCCGAAGACCAGCTGAGCGCGATCTTCTCGTACGCTCCCTTTGAGTTCCGTGTGGACGCCCCTTCAGGTGTGTTCAACAGCGCGTTGAACAACACGTGGAACGCGAGCGGGCTGTCGCCGGCGTTGTTGGCGATCTACCCCGAGATGGCAGACGACACGTACGCGACGTTGGGCTTGGAAGGTCCTGCCTCTGCTTCTGGCATGGAGGGCGCTTCAGACCCGACCCTTGTGGAGGACTCGGACCAGCGCATTTCGCCCTTCTTCTTGGACGACGGCGCGACATCGCTGTTGTCGAACTCGGTGTCTGGCGCGTCTTGGTTTGTGACGGGCGACGCATCAAACGCCACTGCAGGAGACGACAAGCGCGTGTTGTTCATGCAGGTGAGCACGGCGGGTTCCCTTTCAGGAACGGTGAACGCGCAAATTTTCGAGCTCGGTGTGCCCAGCTCGGACATCCGCGTGACGATTGACTTTGACGGCGAGGGTGTGTTTTCGGAGTCTGGCCCTGTCCAGGCTTGCGGTTGCACGGACGCCACGGCCTTCAACTACGACCCCGACGCGGAGTACGACAACGGCAGCTGCGTGGCGGTTGTGGAAGGCTGCACGGACGGCTCTGCGTGCAACTACGACGCTGCGGCGAACACGGACGACGGCAGCTGTGCGTTTGACGACGCCTTGGGTGTGTGCGGCGGCGACTGCGCCGCGGACGCAGATGGCGATGGGGTGTGTGACGACGAAGATGACTGCGTGGGCGCCTACGATGAATGTGGGGTGTGCAACGGCGACAACGCGTCGTGCTCAGGTTGTGCCGACGTGAACGCGTGCAACTACGAGGGAGCCACGTTGGACGACGGTTCTTGCTTGTACCTCGATGCCCTTGGCGTGTGCGGCGGCGATTGTGCGGCAGATGCCGATGGCGACGGCGTGTGTGACGACGTGGACGATTGCGTGGGAGCCTACGACGCGTGCGGCGTGTGCAACGGCCCTGGCGACAGCTTCGAGTGCGGTTGTGAGGACATCCCTGCAGGCGACTGCGATTGCGACGGCAACCAACTTGACGCCTTGGGCGTGTGTGGCGGCGATTGCGCTGCAGACGCGGATGGCGATGGCGTGTGCGACGACGTGGACGACTGCGTGGGTGCAATTGATGCGTGCGGCGTGTGCAACGGTCCCGGGGACATCTACGAATGTGGATGTGAGCCCGTGCCCGCAGGCGATTGCGATTGCGACGGAAACCAATTGGACGAATGCGGCGTGTGTGGCGGTGAAGGGGCTGTCTTCGAGTGCGGTTGTGCTGACATCCCTGCAGGCGACTGCGATTGCAACGGCAACCAACTCGACGCCTTGGGCGTGTGTGGCGGCGACTGTGCTGCGGATGAGGACGGTGACGGGGTGTGCGACGACGCGGACGACTGCGTGGGCATGCTGGACGATTGTGGCGTGTGCAACGGCCCTGGTGCGATCTACGAATGCGGATGCGAGCCCATTCCTGAGGGCGATTGCGATTGCGAAGGCAACCAGCTTGACGAGGTTGGTGTGTGCGGGGGAGAATGCACCTTGGATTTGGACATGGATGGCATTTGCGACGACGTCGACACCTGCCTCGGAAACTTGGACGAATGTGGCATTTGCAACGGTCCCGGCGCGGTGTACCAATGTGGGTGTGATTTCTTGCCCTTGGGCGATTGCGATTGCGAGGGCAACCAAGTGGACGCCTTGGGCGTGTGCGGTGGGGGCTGTGAAGCCGATGCCAACTGCAATGGGGTGTGCGACGACGAGGAGGTCCTTGGTTGCATGGACATGATGGCCTGCAACTTCCACCCCACAGCCACGCAGGACGACGGCAGCTGCACATACTGCACCTGCGACGACGACGCGCTGTCAGGGTACACCTTGACCGTGGAGGCGCATCCAGCCGTGAATGAAGGCCTGACACGTTACCGTTTGTATGTGGACATGGTCAACGACAACGACCGGTTGAGTGCGGTGTTTGGAAACACCATGAACAACTTGGTGGTCGACGCCCCGATGGGTGCCTACAACCACTCGGTGAATGGGTCTTGGAACGCCTCCGGGTTGAACCCGTTCTTCATTTACTTCTACCCGGAATTGGCCGACGACACGTTCGGCACGATCGGCCTGACAGAGCCTGAGCACACGTCGGACATTCCTGACGCAATGGATCCGGTGCTGGCAGAGGACCCCAGCCAGCCGATCTCTCCTTTCTTCCAAACCAACGGGGCGACTGGCCTCGCGGCGACGTCGTTCATTGGTTCGGCGTGGTATGTGTTGAACACGGCAGGCAACGGGTTGCCAGACCACAACGGTCGCGTGATTGTGATGCAGGTCACCACGTCGGGCGACATCATGGGACAAATCAACACCCAGATCTTCCCGATGTCGAGCGGCGACGACAACCAGATTGTGTCCTTCCTCTTTGACGGGACGGGCACGTTTGGTCCCATTGGCAGCTCCGGGAACGTCGCGTGCGGTTGCACGGACGCGTCGGCGGCCAACTACGACCCTGCAGCCGAGTTTGACGACGGCTCGTGCGAAGACATGGTTTGGGGTTGCATCGACGAGGAGGCATGCAACTACGACGATGCGGCCAACACGGACAACGGCACGTGCCAATACGTGGACGAGTGCGGCGAATGTGGCGGTCAGGGCATCCCGATGGGGGCGTGTGACTGCGAGGGCAACCTCCTTGACGCCCTCGGCGTGTGCGGCGGCGACTGCGCCACCGACATGGACGGCGACGGCGTGTGCGACGACGCAGACGACTGCGTGGGTTACGTGGACGAATGTGGGGTGTGCAACGGCCCTGGCGCCATGTTTGAGTGTGGATGCAGCATGATTCCTGCCGGCGAATGCGATTGCGAAGGCAACCAACTTGACGCGGTGGGCGTGTGTGGCGGAGACTGCACCGAAGACGCCAATGGAAACGGCATCTGCGATGTGAACGAGCTGGAGGGTTGCACGGAGCCTGGTGCGTGCAACTACGATTCGGCCGCCACCGAAAACGACGGCAGCTGCGATTTCTGTTCTTGCGAGGAGCCCGTTTACGGCATGACCGTGATGGCCTACCCCGCGGTGACGCCTGGCCACACGACGTATCGCATGTACGCCGACCTGGTGAATGCCGACGACCGCATGAGTGCGGTGTACGGGAACAACGAGTTCTTCATGAACGTGAATGCGCCGATGGGTGCGTTGAACAACAGCTTGAATGGGTCGTGGAACGCATCGGGTTTGAATGCCGGAACGTTGATGGTCTTCCCGGACTTGGTGGACGACAGCTACGCAACCATCGGGTTGAGCGGGCCCGCTTCGGAATCTGACTTGCCGAGCGCGGCAGATCCGTCCTTGGTGCAAGACCCCAACCAAGCGATCACCCCGTTCTTCGAGAACGAGGGTGCCACATCCATGGCGTCGACCACGTCCGTGGGGGCGTCTTGGTTTGTGTTGAGCAACAACGGAAACGGACTGGCGGACGAGAACATGCAAGTGATGGTCATGCAGGTGACCACGCCTGGCACGGTGCACGGGGTGTTGAACTTCCAAATTCTGACCCACGGGGTGGGTGAAGACATCCGCGTGACGGTGGAATTTGACGGCGCCGGCATGTACTACGACGTCAATTCGGAAGTGCCACAGTGCGGTTGCACCAACGACATGGCCATGAATTACAACCCTCAAGCGTTGTACGACGACGGCTCTTGTGAGTCCATGGTGTGGGGCTGCATGAACCCCATGGCGTGCAACTACGACGAGGACAGCAACGCCGACAACGGCTCTTGTTTGTACATCGACGAGTGCGGGGTGTGTGGCGGCCAGGGCATTCTCATGGGGGCGTGCGACTGCGATGGCAACATGCTCGACGCCTTGGGTGTGTGCGGCGGCGGTTGCGAGTCGGACATGGACGGCGACGGGGTGTGCGATTCGGAAGACGAGTGCATGGGCGAGGTCGACGAGTGCGGCGTGTGCAACGGTCCGGGTGCGATGTTTGAGTGCGGCTGCACCATGGTGCCGGAGGGCGATTGCGACTGCGACGGCAACCAGCTTGACGCAGTCGGGGTGTGCGGAGGCGACTGTGAGTCCGACCTCGACGCCAACGGCATGTGCGACGCAGAAGAAGGGTGCATGTACAGCATGGCCTTGAACTACGACGACGAAGCGACCATGGACAACGGCTCGTGCGAATTCGCCAACGTCAGCGATTGCCCCGCAGACATCGACGGCAGCGGGCACATCAACGTGAACGACTTGTTGGTGTTCTTGCCGCAATACGGCAACTTCTGTGAGTGAGCCGGACCATGAACGGAATGAAAAAGGCCACCCCGACGGGTGGCCTTTTTTGATGCCTCGACGGGCGGAGCGTCAAGCCGCGTGTTGGGCGGCGATGGCGTCCACCTTTGGGTTCATCACCGCGAAATACAAGGGAGGAATGAGGCTCAACAGCATCATCCCCGGATACCCTGTGGGCAGCTGTGGCGCCTCTTGGATGGAATCCAAGGTTTGGTAGGGCTTCGCAGGCTGGTGGTGGTGGTCTGAATGACGCGTCAGCTCAAACAGCATGAGACGGCCCAAGGGGTGGTCCGAGTTCCAGCTGTGGTGAGGCATGACCCGCTCGTAGCGGTGCTCGTTGACTTTGTTGCGCTCGAGGCCGTAGTGCTCCACGTAGTTCACCACTTCCAACAGGAAGCCGCCGAACAACCCGGCGATGAGCCAGGCCACGCCGACCTGCCAACCCAGCCCGACCCAGACGGCCGCAAGCAACCCCCATTGTAGGGCTTGAAGGCGGAGGAAGGCGTTGGAGGGATGCCAAGGGGAGAGGCCTTTGCGGCGCATGTTTTTGGCTTCAATCTTCCAAGCGGACCACCACGCGACAAACACCGCTCGGAACCAAAACACCTGAAGCCATTCGTTGCGTCGTGCGGTTCCGGGGTCCTCCTTGGTGGCCACGTTGCGGTGGTGCCCTTGGTTGTGCTCGATGAAGAAATGCGTGTAGAGGGAGGTGGTGAGCAAGGCTTGGGAAAGCAGTTGGTTGTGCCGCTCAGGGCGGTGTCCCAATTCGTGGGCCACGTTGATGCCCAAAATGCTGCACGAGAACCCCATGGCCAGCACAAACCCCCACCACTCCAACGACCACATTGCTCGGGCGCCGCCGGCCAAGTCCATCAGGAACCACGCCAACAACGCGTACTGGATGAGCACCATGGACCACAAGAGCATGTCGTAGGTTTTGTCCTCTTTGACCACTTCCAATTCAGCCTCGCTGAGGTTCCGCTTGGAGGAAGGCAAAACCAGCTCGAGGGCAGGCAGCACACCAAATCCGTATGCGATTGCAATCCAGGTCCAAGCCCCTTCCGCCGCGAACGACAGGGCCACGACAGCGGGGATGGTGAAGCCCGCCGCGTACTTCAAAAAACGCCATTTCATGGCTTCAAGGTAGGGGAGGTCGGGGTTACCCTGCCTTGGCGCGGTCCCTCGCGCGCGTCCAGCGTTGCGGATAGACCACGAGCTGAATGAAGTTGAACTCAAGGTGTTGCAAGCTCCATGTGTGGTCGTCGCTGGACCATGCGGCGTTGGGACACCGCCACCAACGCGTCGGCCTTGGTGAAGTGGTTGCCCAGTGCCACGTCTGGGAAGATGGTCGGGAACGACCGGTCGTCGAGGTAAGGGTACGCATCTGCGACCCCTTCAGAATCGACCACGGGAAACGCGGAGCTGGGCCCTGACGCCACGAACAACCCCCGCCTGTTGTGCTCGCGCCAATCAGGCTCAGGCCGCAGTAGGATTTGGCAAAGGCGTGCCTGCGGTCCCAGTCTTGCGACTTGGCGACAAAAGCGGTCAGCGAACCGACCAAAAGCAGCACGAAACGGGTCATCATGCTGTGAAGATAGACCAGCCCCCCCTGCCCTAGAGTCACTTCGACGCGGCGGAGAGGCCCTTTCCACGTTTCCACAGTGCGCGCATCATATCCTCGGCCGTGTTGTTGGGCGGACCGCCTTGGGCCCGCTCAAATCCGTAGTCCTCGTCGGGTCCGAGGTCGGTCAATTTGAACCGAAAAATGTAGTCGTCGGGGCTTGTGGCTTGGCCAGAAAACGTCCCAAACCGCAGGTCGTTCAGCTGGAGGGTGCCGTCTTCACGCTGCACCGCGTTGAAGAAGCCTGCGCTGAACCAGCGAAGCACGTTCAAGGTCTTGTCCGTGTCAAGGTTGTGCAAGAGGTCGTGCCCCTTCGAAACGGGATGGAAGGTCACAGGGACTTCGTCGAACACACTGTATTGCGCCAAGAGGAACACGTCGCCGCGGTCGACCACGGCGTTCCAAAGCACGTTGTTGAAAATGGTGGGGGTGATGAAACAGGCTTCGTGCGAGATGCCTTGTTCTGCCAGGGCGGATTCCATGGTTTGGGACACATGGCTGTGGTTCACCACCGTAAACGCCATGTACAGGGAGCTCAACCCCAGTCCGGCGGCGTTCCAGCGTCCTCGTCGGTGGTCGTCGCGCGCAAAACGCGCCGCCACAAGCAGGCAAATCAGAAACGGGGCGGTGTACAAAGGGTCGGCCACGGCAATGGTGCCCCACGCCACCCGCTGGTCGCTGAAGGGGGCGAAGACTTGGGTTCCGTAGGTGGTGAAACAGTCCAGCACGACGTGGGTCACGAACCCCCAAAAGAACAGGAGCACCCACCCTTTCAAATCGGCGTCTGGCCGTTCCCATTGACCACTGAAGTACCGTCGCTGGCCATGCCGCCACCACAGCCAAGCGGCCAGGGGGACGTACAAGGCGAGTGGCAGCCATCCACCAGGCGACAAGATTTGCGTGAGGAAGTTGACCACGAACCCAACCACGACCACAGCAAAGGCCTTTGCAGCCATGGCGACGGTGGCGTGGTGTCGACTTTGGTAGAGCTGGTGTGTGGCCCATCCGAACACAAGAGACCCAATCACGCTGGCCAACAGCGAATGGCTGATGCCCCTGTGGAAGGCCAAATTGTCGAGTTCATTCAGGAAGTACTGGCCGAGCACGTCCATGTCCGGCAGGGTGCCAGCCACTGCCCCCCAAACCATGGCCCGGTTGCCCAGACGTTTTCCCAACACCACTTCGCCGACGGCGGCTCCCAACACAATTTGCGACAACGAGTCCATGCCCAAAGGTCGGGGTTGTGCAGTCGTTCCCAACCACCTTGCGGCAGGGAAGACAACGGACCAGGCATTCTTTTCACATCCACCCGACCATGCCTACCTTAAGCCTTGCAAACCAACAACATGATGCACTTCTTTCAACGTTCGACCCTTCTTCTGGTCATGCTCTTGGGCGCGCTCTGCTTTGTGGGCGCGCCACTGACGCTTCGTGCCCAATCCACCACCTCTGCCGCGGAGAGCGCGTCTTTTTCCCTGTTTGAGAAGTTTCAGGGCCAGTTTCTCAAAATCACTTTGAACGACGGCACCCTCAAGTTTGGGCAACTGTTGGACGCGGACGAATCGAACATCCTGGTGGACTTGGTGGGGTTGGGTCCGACGTCGATCCCGAAATACTTGGTGCTTGAAGTGACACAGGAGGTCATGGAAGTGGACGAATCGGGCGAAGTCAAAAATTTGGTCAGCAGCCAAGCGACACGCTACTTCTTTGCCCCCTCAGCCATGCAGCTGAAAGATGGCGAAGGGTACTTCCAGTCCAACATTGCACTCAATTCTGTGAGCTACGGCCTGTCGGACAAGTTCACCGCGGGCGCGATGATTGGCTTTTTGGGAGGAGGTCTGACTGCCAAAGCCGGGTGGAAAGTTGGAGAAAAGACCAGCGTCAGCTTGGGGGTACTCGGTGCGGCTGATTTCTTTGGCGAACTGGAGAAACCTTTGGCCTTGGGCTTCATCAACGTGACCCGGGGAGACAACAACAAGAACATCACCTTCAATCTGGGGTGCACCAACAGGGCGTTCGGAAGGGTGGGGCGCACCTACTACAGTCCTGGCGCTGCCTTCAACGGCTCTTACTACTACTATCCGGAGTTCAAGTACGAGCGATTTCCTCGAGCAGTCATGCTGAACGTGAGCGGTATGGCGCCTTTGACGGACAGGATATGGCTGATCACAGAGAATTATTTAGTCACACAGAATTGGTTTGGCAAGGTTGTGGAGACCCCGACGAATGAATCTGTGTACTATGCGTATTACGAAGACCGCATCTTCACTGGCGATGACGTTTGGTCTGATGAGGCACCCTTGGGTGTTCTGTCATTGGGGGTGCGGAGCTACAGCAGACGAAGCGGATGGCTGTGGGACTATGGTCTGGCTGCTGTGATTACCGATGGAGATGGCTTTCCTGTGCCTTGGTTCTCCTTCACCTTGGAGTTTTAACAAGACCTCTTCGTGGCCAACTCGTCAGAGGTTGTGCACTTTTGCACAGCATGAAGCAAGCACATCTTCTGGGGTTGGCGTGCTGGATGTTCCTCCTAGGGAGCACCTGGGCCCAAACCAACCACACCCTGAGCGGGTACATCACGGATGCCGCCACGGGTGAAACGCTCATCGGAGCCACAGTGTGGTCCGAGTCTGCGGGCCAGGGCGTGGCGTCCAACGTCTACGGCTTTTACACCTTGACCTTGCCTGCCGGCTCGTACGACGTCCGCGTCAATTACATCGGCTACGCTTCGCAGCGGTTTGAGGTCGACCTGAGCTCCGACGACGTGAAGTTCAACGTGGAGTTGACGGCCGGGCTGGAATTGGGCGAGGCGGTCGTGACAGGCGAGCAACAGAACCGGATTGAAGAGCAGGTGCAGATGTCGCGGATGGAAATCCCGATCGACCAAATCAAAGCCTTGCCTGCCATCGGAGGCGAGGTGGACTTGCTCAAGACCCTTCAATTGCTTCCCGGGGTCCAATCGGGGGGGGAAGGCACCAGCGGGCTCTACGTCCGAGGCGGATCTCCGGACCAAAACCTCATGCTGTTGGATGGGGTGCCCTTGTACAACGTGAGCCACTTGTTTGGGTTCTTCAGCGTGTTCAACGCGGATGCGGTCAAGAGCATGAGCATCACCAAAGGCGGGTTCCCCGCGCGCTACGGCGGGCGTCTGTCGTCCATTTTGGAGATCAACATGAAGGACGGCAACATGCGGGAATTCCACGCGGACGGCAACATCAGCGTGATCGCCTCGAAGCTGACCTTGGAAGGTCCGATTGTGAAGGACAAGGCCAGTTTCATGGTCAGCGCCCGCCGGACCTACCTCGACCTGTTGTTGCGTCCCATCATCGCCGCAGCGACGAGCAACGACCCAAGTGTGACCACCAACCCGGCGTACTACTTCTACGACCTCAACGCCAAACTGAATTGGCGCGTCGGACCCCGCGACCGGGTGTACTTCAGCGCGTTCTCGGGGAAGGACGATTTCGGGGTGGAGAGCACGGAAACGTACGATTTCGACGGAGGGACTGAACGCTCCACCATCGACTTGGGCCTCGATTGGCGCAACCAAATCCAAGCGCTGCGCTGGAACCGCGAAATCGGCCCGCGCATGTTCTGGAACGCCACCGCCACGCACAGCGTCTACAACTTCAACACCGGGGTGGATTTCAGCGACGAATTGACTGAAAATGGCGAGACCACCACGTCTCGCTTCGCGTCGCTTTACCAATCCGGCATTGAAGACTATGCGGCCAAATTCGACATTGACTTCGCGCCCAACGCACGGCACTTTGTGCGCGGTGGTTACAACGTGACGAGGCACCTGTTTTCGCCCGGCGCGTTGGCGTTGGAATTGGACTTTGGGCAGGAGAACCCGCTGGACACCCTCATCGGCCAGGGCAACGTCAACAGCACGGAGCAGTACATCTACCTCGAAGACGAGTTTGAACTGTCCCCCAGGTTGAAGGTGAACGCGGGATTGCACCTCTCGGGCCTGTCGGTGCAGGACACGTCTTACGCCAGCCTGCAGCGGCGCTTCGCGCTCAATTGGAAATTGGCGCCGGGTTGGGCGTTCAAAGCGAGCTACGCCGAGATGGCGCAGTTCGTGAATTTGCTGACCAACGAAGGGCTGAGCTTGCCCACCGACTTGTGGTTGCCCTCCACCGCACGCATCCGTCCCCAAGAGAGCTGGCAAGTGGCTGCTGGACTGGCCACGTCCGTCATGGACGGCCAAATCGAACTCAGCCTCGAGGGGTATTACAAGGAGATGGACGGGTTGCTCAGCTACAAGGAAGGGGCGAGTTTCTTGTCCGATTTGAGCGGAAACTGGGAGAACCAAGTCACCCAAGGCATTGGCAACAGCTACGGCATGGAGGCGTTGGTCCAAAAGAAGGTCGGCAAGACCTCCGGTTGGATCGGGTACACGCTCAGCTGGAGCAACCGGCAGTTTGAAGACTTGAACAGCGGCGAGTGGTTCCCCTTCACCTACGACCGTCGCCACGACGTGAGCGTTGTGCTCACCCAGGAATTCAACCCCATGTGGTCCGCCTCAGCGACGTGGGTGTACGGCACGGGCCGGGCGGTGACGTTGAGCGAGTCGGTGTTCACGGGGCTCGCTTATGGGGAGTACCCCTACGCACCCTCTTTCGAAGTGCCGAGCGACCGCAACGCGTTTCGCATGAGCCCCTACCACCGGCTCGACGTGAGCGTGACTCGGGTGAAGCCCGGAAGCGACGGCAACCGCGCCTTGATCTGGAGCGTGTACAACGCCTACAACAACTTGAATCCCTTCTTCGCACTTGCGGACACCCAGCCTGACGGCACGCGCGTGATCCGCGAGTACGGTTTGTTCCCCATCATTCCTTCAGTCGCATGGCGTTTCCATTTCTAACCCGAACTGCATGGGCCGTGGCGGCCTGCGCGTTGACGTTGACCTCGTGCGACAAGCTGGTGAACGGCGTCGTGAATGAAGTCGAGTTCCCAGAACACGAGCCACGCTTGGCGTTCACCATGTTCCTTGCCCCGGGCGACACCGTCGTGGAGGCCACGATCTACCGCTCCGCCGGAATTTTGGACTCTGCGGGGTCGCAGGCCCTCCGGTGGGCCACGCTCAAGGTCTCTCAGGATGGCCAAACGTTGCTCGAAGGCGACTCATCCCATTGGATGGAGGACGACGTGGAGCCTTGGATGCAGGACGTGAACACCTTCATGTCCATTGGCCTGGACGCGCCCTTGACCTTGGGCGAGGGTCCTGTGGTGGTGGAAGTGGACGCGTCGCCGGAATTCGAGCCTCTGGTGCTGACGGAAGAGGTGCCTGAGCGTCCCGTCTTTGGGTTCGAGTACGTTTCCTTGGCCGACAGCGTCGATTACGGGTGGGGGTACATGGAATACTTCGACCAGGTCACGTTGGACTTGACCAACCGGCCGGGCGTCAGGGACGACTACATGGTCTTCTTGGAGACCTACTTTGAAGGATTCGAGGACGACGGGGAGTGGTACGCCGAGGGCGATTTGGCCTTCCCGGATCCCCGGGCCGAGTACAGCTGGAATTGCGGTTGTGTGTTGGTGACCGACAACGGCCAAAACAACATCGACCTGAACAACCTTGTCTTGGAGATGTACGCAGGCGACGTGGAAGACCCGGACGAGGGAGGCACACAACCCAAACGCATTCGCGTGGTCCGACCCTCGGCCGATTTGGCCAACTACTTCAGAAGCGTGGAGGCTTACTACAACGCCCAGGGCAACCCGTTCGCTGAGCCCACAAGCATCCAGGGGAACATCCCCGACGGCTTTGGGATTTTCGGTCTGAGCAACGAGGCCATTGCGCCCTTGAATTGAGCTCGGTCAGGAGGCTTCTTTTTATTTAGAACAAATCCAGATTACCCCTTTTGGGGGATTGTGGCCCCAGAGGTCGAGACACACTTTTGCCGTGTCTAAACCTCTCAATGACCCTGCGATTTCTTCCCCTTTCTGTCCTGGCTTTGATGTCCCAAGTGGCCCTCGCCCAGGACCACAATTTTGGGGCGCCGGAGGACAGCCTGGATGCAATGACCCAGCTTTGGCATGCGCTCCCTGAAGCCGAGGTGGGCAGCGTGGGGCTGGCAGCAGGGTCTCGGGACGCCAGCGAAGTTCCGGGGTCGATGCAGCGCTTGTCTGCCAAGATGCTCCGCCAAATGTCCTACGCCAACCCGATGCAGTCGTTGCACGCCTTGGCGGGGTTGAATTTGGTCGAGGAGGACGGGTTTGGCTTGCGGCCCAACATCGGCATGCGCGGCTCGGGCACAGACCGTTCTGCGCGCGTCACTTTGATGGAGGACGGCGTGTTGATGGCACCTGCGCCGTACTCCGCACCTTCCGCGTACTACTTCCCCACGATGGCCCGCATGGAAAGTGTGGAGGTGCGCAAGGGGGGGAGCCAAATCGCGTTTGGCCCCCAAACGGCCGGCGGCGCCTTGAACATGGTCTCCACGTCCATTCCTGACGAAGAACTCGCCGGGCGTGTTCGGATGGAAACAGGAAGTTTTGGCAACCAACAGACCCACACGGCAGTCGGGGGCCAATCGGGCGCCTGGGGCTACAGCCTCGAGTGGATGCAGCTCGCCAGCGACGGTTTCAAGGTGCTCGATGGAGGTGGGAACACGGGCTTCGACAAAGCCGACCGCGTCGCCAAGTTGCGGTGGTCGTCGGCCAACGGGCGTCACGTCTTGCGTGGGAAGGCCATGTCCAGCGACGAAGAGTCTCGCGAAACGTACTTGGGTCTGGCCCAGGCAGACTTCGACGTGTCACCCATGCGTCGCTACGCCGCCTCGGCCCAAGACCTCATGACAACCGCCCACAGCCACACGGTGGTGGGCCACGAATTCAAGCCCACCGAGGACCTGGCCTTGACGACGGAGGTGTACCAAACCCGTTTCGCCCGGAACTGGTACAAGCTGGACCGGGCCGTAGACCCGTTGGGCCAAAAAGTGTCGCTGGGCAGCGTGCTCGAAGGCGACCACGACGACGTCCTGGGCTGGCTGCGCGGGGAAGACACCCCCGACGGGGCAGGCTTGGATGTGAAAGCCAACAACCGGGTGTACGGTTCCCGTGGTGTCCAGCACCGTGGCCGGCTCAATTGGGGTGGAACGAAGCAGCACCGCCTGACCTTTGGACTTCGCGCGCACGAGGATTTCATGGACCGACACGAGTGGCGTGACCGCTATGCGATGGAGGACGGCCACATGGTGTTGACGGCGGCCGGCGATTCAGGGTCAGCTTCCAACCGCATCGAATCGGCCCAAGCCCTGGCGGGCCACCTCCAGGCCGCATTGCACTGGGGGCGCCTCACGTTGACCCCTGGGGTGCGCCACGAGCGCATCGCGTTGTCTCGTGTGGACTTCGGGGACGACTTGGGACGTGAGGGAGAAGGCGTCCAGCGCACCAACGAAATCCAAGTGTGGTTGCCGGGCCTTGGGGCCCATTGGGACCTGCTCAAGGACACGTGGACTGTGTTTGCCGGGGCGCACCGTGGGTTTGTGCCACCAGGGTCCTCACCCGACACCCAAGCCGAGTTCAGTGTGAACGCGGAACTGGGGACCCGGGTCAGCGCCCCAGCCTTCAGCGGCCAGGCCACCTTGTTCTACAGCGACCACCAAAACCTTTTGGGGGCCGACCTCACCGCCAGCGGCGGCACAGGCACGGGCGACTTGTTCAACGGCGGGTCGTCCATGGCCAGGGGGTTGGAATTGGAAGCGGTCACCGACCTCTTGGAATTGACAGGGGCCGACGCCTTTTTCGAGGACCAAAAGCACCACATGCCGATTCGCTTGAGCTACACCTTCACCCAGGCGGAGTTCACCCAGGCGTTTGAGAGCGAATTCGATCCTTGGGGTGCAGTGGAAGTGGGCGACGCCTTGCCCTACCTCGCGCCCCATCAATTCAACGCCTCCCTGAGCTGGCAAAGCACCACCTGGAGTGTGGACGCCAACGTCAGGGCCATGTCTGCCATGCGCACCCTGGCAGGCCAAGGTGACTTGTTGCCAAGTGAAAGCACGGACGCGTGTCAAGTGGCGGACGTCATGTTCCGGTGGTTCCCAGGAGACCACGTGACGTGGTTTGCGGGGGCAACCAACCTGACCAACCAAACTTACGTGGTGGCACGCCGTCCCTATGGATTGCGCCCTGCCATGCCCCGGGCGTTCCGAATGGGGGCAACGGTCGAATTTTGATTCAGCCTTTACGGCGCTGTTGCTCTTGCTTGAGCAACTCGAGTTCGCGAAGCGTTTGGCCCGCGACCGAGGTGTTTTCCTGGGCCCGCCGAATCAGGTAAGGGATGGCTTCGCGGATGGGGCCGTAAGGGACGTACTTCGCCACGTTGTATCCGTGCGCCGCCAGGTTGAAGGTGATGGGGTCGCTCATGCCCAACAGCTGCGCAAAGGACACCCGCGAATCTTGGGGGTCCATGCCTCTTGCCGCCATGCCTTCGCACAGCCGCATGTTGCTGGCTTCGTTGTGGCTCCCCGCGACCAAATGCACCTGGTCCAAATGGTCCAACACCCAGTCCACCGCCGCGTCGAAGTCCCGGTCGCTGCTCGCCTTGTCGGGCTGGATGGGCGAGGGGTATCCCTGTTCTTCCGCCCGCGAGCGTTCTTTCTCCATGTAGGCACCTCGCACCAGCTTCACGCCGGCCAAATGACCCGCTTCCTGGGCCCGGGCGGCCATGGCTTTGAGGTAGGCCAACCGGTCGTGGCGGTACATCTGGACGGTGTTGAAGACCACCACTTTGTCTCGGTTGTAGTCCGACATCATGTCCTCGGCGATCGCGTCGATGGCGTCCTGGATCCAGCTTTCTTCGGCGTCGACCATGATGCGGCCCCCAGCTTGATGGGTGGCTTCACACAATGTGCGCACCCGAGCTTGGACGCGTTCCCAAGCCGCGTGTTCCTCCGACGTGAGTTCAGCTTCCCCGCGCAGGCTTTGGCCGACCTTCTCCAACAAGACGTTGGAGGACAGCCCACTCACCTTGAACACCGAGAACGCGTGGCGTGCGTCGCCGTCGGCGGCTTGGATCGTCGCAAGCACTTCGCTGCAGGTGTGGTCGAGGTCGGACTCGTCGGTTTGGCCTTCCGCACTGTAGTCCAAAATCGTTCGCACCCCGTGCTCCGCCAACTTGGCGATGGCGCCTTCCGAATCTTCGATGGATTCACCGCCACAAAACTGGGCGTAGACAGTGGGTCGAACGGCCCACCCCACAGGGATGCGAAGCGCCAAGGCGAGCTTGGCCAACGCGCTGCCTGTGGACACCAACCAAGGCTTGCCAAGCAAGGAAAACAGGGCCACCGCCCGCGACAATTCGCGGTTGCTCAGGTGTTGAAACGCCTGGTCGGTGTTGCTGAATTGGGGAAGGTTGGACTGGGTCATCGCGGCTCGTCGCTCAGCGCCCA
The DNA here is from genome assembly GCA_049627085.1 of Flavobacteriales bacterium. Lineage (GTDB taxonomy): Bacteria > Bacteroidota > Bacteroidia > Flavobacteriales_D > Sanyastnellaceae > UBA11663. The sequence goes on from JBMZWX010000002.1 coordinate 86,863, forward strand.
CGAAGATAGGTGGGCGCAGACCGAGGTTGTACCTTCACAGCATGGACGTGAAAGATTACATGAACACGCATCGCGAACGGATGCTTGAGGAGTTGTTGGAGTTGTTGCGCATCCCAAGCATTTCGGCCGATCCGGCCTATGCGGAGCACACCTTGAAGTGCGCGGACGTCGTGGCAGACCACCTCAGAAAAGCAGGTGCAGACAACGTGGAAGTGGTGGCCACCAAGGGCTACCCTGTGGTGTACGGCGAAAAGTTGGTGGACCCCACCAAGCCGACCGTGTTGGTGTACGGACACTACGACGTGCAGCCTGCCGACCCCATCGACTTGTGGGACAGCCCGGCCTTCGAGCCTGTGATCAAGAAGACAGAGCTGCACCCCGAAGGCGCCATCTTCGCACGCGGCGCCTGCGACGACAAAGGGCAGTTTTTCATGCACGTCAAGGCGTTTGAAGCCATGGTGGCCACCGACCAAGTCCCGTGCAACATCAAGTTCATGATCGAGGGAGAGGAGGAGGTTGGCTCCGTCCACTTGGAAGATTTCCTGCGCGAACACAAGGAACGCTTGGCCGCCGACGTGGTGTTGGTGAGCGACACAGGCATCATCGCCAACGACGTGCCGTCCATCACCACAGGCCTCCGGGGGTTGAGCTACGTGGAAGTGGAAGTCACCGGCCCCAACCGGGACTTGCACAGCGGCCTGTACGGCGGCGCGGCACCCAACCCCATCAACATCTTGTGCGAGATGATCGCGTCGCTCAAAGACGAGCACCAGCACATCACCGTCGAAGGGTTCTACGACGACGTGGAGGAGCTGAGCGCTGAGGAGCGCAAGGCCATGGCCGAGGCGCCGTTCAGCGAGGACGCGTACAAGAAAAGCATCGACATCGGCTCCGTGGAAGGGGAAGCGGGTTTCAGCGCCCCGGAGCGCATGAGCATCCGACCGACCTTGGACGTGAACGGCATTTGGGGAGGGTACATGGGTGAGGGCGCCAAGACGGTCATCGCCTCCAAGGCCCACGCCAAAATCTCGATGCGTCTCGTGCCCCACCAAGATCCCGACGACATCACCGCCAAGTTCGAGGCGCACTTCAACAACATCGCCCCGGAAAGCGTCAAGCTGAAGGTGACCGCCATGCACGGAGGCCAGCCTGCCGTGACGCCGACCGACAGCGCGGCCTACCAAGCGGCGTCGGCGGCCATGGCGCACACGTACGGCAAGGTGCCGGTGCCGGTGCGCAGCGGCGGGTCCATCCCGATTGTGGCCAGCTTCGAGCAAATCCTCGGGTTGAAGACGGTGTTGATGGGCTTTGGATTGGACTCCGACGCCATCCACAGCCCCAACGAACACTACGGCCTCTTCAACTACTTCAAGGGCATCGAAACGATCCCTCATTTCCACGCTGAATTTGCCGAACGCCATGCGTGATTCGTGGACGACTTGGGTCTTGGTGGCGGTCGTGTCCATGACGTGGACCGGGTGCTTGTACCAAGATTTGGAAGTGTTGGAAGTGGAAGATTTCTCCAAGGTGAAATTGTCGTTCGACGGGTTGGAATGCCGCATGGATGTGGACGTGTACAACCCCAATCCGTACGCTGTGACCGTCACGGAGGCGGACGTCAAACTGCTTGTCAAGGACGACTTGGTGGGGGAGGTGGCCGTGCTGGAAGCCACCCAAATCCGTCCGGACGCCCAGGCCACGGTGCCGTTGCACGTGGAGACTTACGACGGGGCCTTGGGCAAGGTGTTGAAGAACGACTTGATGAATTTGATCAAGGGCAACCACGTGCCTTTTGAAGCGCGTGGCAGCATCACAGGCAAGGCGTTTGGCCTGACCCTGAGCGTGCCACTTCGCCATGAACAATCGCTGAAATTGAGAAAATGAACGTGCATTTCCTTTCCCGTGTGGGCCTCGCGCTTTGGGCGTTGGGCTCGTTGAACGTGTCGTGGTCGCAATCCAAAACATCGGCAGACGCCGACCCCGTCGAAGCCTTGGTGGAAGCCATCAATGTGAGGCATTTGGGCCCAGGCACGATGAGTGGACGGGTCACCTCCATCGCCGTCCCGCAGGATTCCCCTGAAGTGGTGTACGTGGGGACGGCCTCGGGCGGGTTGTGGAAGAGCACCAGCGCAGGGGTGACCTGGGAGCCGGTGTTCGACGACCAGCCCACCCAAAGCATTGGCGCCGTGGCGTTGAGTGCGGTCAACCCGGATTTGGTCTGGGCAGGGACAGGGGAAGGCAACCCCCGAAACAGCCACACCAGCGGTCGAGGCATTTACAAGAGCCTGGACGCCGGCGAAACCTGGTCCTTCATGGGGCTGGAAGACACCAAGAACATCCACCGGATTCTCGTCCACCCACGCGACCCCAACACGGTTTTTGTGGCGGCAACGGGTTCAGCTTGGGGCGACAGCGAAGCGCGCGGGGTGTACAAGACCACCGACGGCGGCTTGACGTGGGACCACATTTTGAGTGTGAACGAACGCACCGGGTGCGCCGAATTGATCATGGACCCTTCCAACCCGGACAAGCTGTTCGCGGCCATGTGGTCGTTCCGCCGTTTGCCTTGGACGTTCCAAAGCGGGGGCGAGGGCAGCGGCCTGTACGTGACCCACGACGGCGGCGACACTTGGGTGGAGCGCACCTCGGAGGACGGGCTTCCGGAGGGCGAGCTTGGACGCATGGGCTTGGCCATGAGTGCGGCCAACCCCGACGTGGTCTACGCCCTCGTGGAATCCTCGGACTACGCGCTGTACCGTTCTGACGACGGAGGCCAAACCTTCAGCCTTCGCTCCAAAGACAGCGACGTGGGCAACCGCCCCTTCTACTACGCAGAGATTCACGCCGACCCCACGAACGAGGACCACGTGTTCAGCTTGTGGAGCATGGTCTCCAAGTCCACCGACGGCGGACGGACGTTTGAGGTGATTCTGCCTTACAGCGGCGTGCACCCAGATCACCACGCGTTGTACATCCACCCGACCGACCCCAACTACCTCATCAACGGCAACGACGGGGGGCTGAACTTCAGCCGCGACGGCGGGGACAATTGGACGTTCGTCAACAACCTGCCTGTGGGCCAGTTTTACCACATCGCCGTGGACAACGCCGAGCCCTACAACGTGTATGGGGGCATGCAGGACAACGGGTCCTGGGTGGGTCCGTCTGCCGTGTGGCACACCGGAGGCATCCGCAACGAGGATTGGCAAGAGGTCCTGTTTGGGGACGGTTTCGACGTGCAGCCCACGGGCGACGGCGAGGTGTACGCCATGTACCAAGGAGGCGCTGTGAACCGCGTCAACTTGACGACACTCGGCTCCACCGACATCCAGCCGGTGTCGCCAGACAGCGTGCCCCTGCGCTTCGCTTGGAACGGCGCCTTGGCGTTGGACCCGCACAGCCAAGACGGACTTTACTTCGGATCCCAACGGCTGCACCACAGCCCCGACCGCGGACGGACCTGGGCCACGTTGAGTGAGGATTTGACCACCAACGACCCGGACAAGCTTCAGCAAGCCACCAGCGGAGGCCTGACCATCGACGCGACCAAGGCGGAGAACCACTGCACCATCCTGTGCGTTGCCCCTTCCGCCACCCGACCAGACGAAATTTGGGTGGGCACCGACGACGGGCGTCTGCAACACACCACCGACGGAGGGGCGACGTGGACGGACCACGGGGCCAAGCTGAAGGGATTGCCTGAGGGGTCTTGGATCCCGCAAATCCACTTGAGTGTGCACAACCCAGACGAGGTGTACGTTGTGGCCAACAACTACCGGAGAAACGATTGGTCTCCGTACCTCTACCGAACCACCGACGGCGGCAAGTCCTGGAAGCGCTTGGTGTATGGAGAGGACATTCCAGCTCCCGTGTTGAGCGTGGTTCAGGACCCAGAAGTGGCCGACTTGTTGTTCTTGGGCACGGAGGAAGGCTTGCACTTCAGCGTGGACCGGGGTGTGAATTGGCGCCGTTGGAGCCACGACATCCCTGCCGTGCCGGTGCGCGACATGGTGATTCAGCCCCGAGAGGGCGACCTCGTGTTGGGCACGTTTGGACGTGCCGCGTACGTGGTGGAGGACTTGTCGCCGCTTCGTGCCTTGGCGCGCGAGGGTGCCGCGGTGCTCAACGCCACCTTCTTGGCGTTTGACGCGGCCACAGGGTACCAAGTGCCCAACCCAAGGCCCGCAGGCTCCCGTTTCTTGGCCGACCACCTTTGGGAAGGGGAGAACCGAAGGCGCGACGCGCACGGCCACGTCTATGTGCATCCCGACACAGCCGAGGTGCACACCGAGATGGCGATGACGGTTCTGAATGTCCAAGGCGACACCCTGCGACGCATGACCCGCGACGTGGAGCCAGGCTGGCAGCAATACGGTTGGCGCGGGGACACCGATGGCGTGAAGTGGCCCAGCCGCGACCTCGACAACGAGGACAAACCCGTGGGTGGAGGGCCTCGAGTCGCTCCTGGCACCTACACAGCTGTGCTGTCGCTCGGCGACCACCGAGACACTGTGTCGATGACCCTGGCTGCGGACCCACGGGTCCCCTTCGACCGAGATCTCCACGCCGAGGGCGTCGCGTTGATGATTGAAGTGCAGGAAGAGGTGGACCGCCTTGCCTCACTCATGCAGGACCTGGCGTTGGCCCGCGAGACGGTTCAAGCCATGGAATCCGTGTGGGCGACCCAACCCGACAGCCTTCGCGCGGGGGTGGATTCGCTGTCCACCCAGTTCACCGAGGGCGTGAGTGACATCCACGACATGCTCTGGACCCCCGAGGATTTCGTCGGGTACGACCACGTCACGGTTCGGGTCATGGGCCAAGTCTACGACGCCATGCCAGACATCCAAGAAGGCGCCACCCCCAACGCCAAGCGCAAGTTGGAGGTGGCCCGTGAGGCCATCGACGAAGTGGAAGAGGCTGTGGAGGACTTGATGACGGAGGTGTGGACGTTGCTGCTGGAGGAAGCCGACAAGCTCAGCGTGTCCATGCAGGGCGTGCACGACGGCCTGCGTCGGAGCGAGTGAAGCTCAGCGTTCTGGATCGAGCAGGAGACGTGTGTAGCCGACTTGCAAGGTGATGTTTTGCATACGGTCGTCCCAGCGTGCGTTGGGGCCAGGGTTGCTCGGCTTGGGGACAATGCCAGGCAGGCTTTGGCTGTGACGCAAAAAGAGCTCACCGCCCCCAGCCGTAGGTATCCCGATCCACACGACCCAACTGAGCTCCCACGGTCGGATGGGCAGGTTGGTGTCCATCCAATCGCCCGTGACGCTTCCACCGTCCAAGCCGTCTTCCAGTGCACTGAGTAGCACGCCTGGCTGCAGGCCGGTGCCGACGGTGTAGCCCTCGGACAATTCGACAACGGCCACGAGGGGAATGTCGATGTAAGAGAACTTGTACGCCCAGGTGCTGTAGTCGCCGGTTCTGGGGTTGGCGACCTTTTTGCTTCCTTTTTCGTGGTACAGGATGCCGAGTTGGAAGCCCAAATTTTGGAAGCGCCTGATGTCCACCACCGCCCCGCCGTAGAGCCCCAGCTTGTTGAAGCCTTCAATGCCGTCTCCCCGCACTTGGGCGGCGGAAAACCCAAGGGTGTATCCCCCGTTGAAGGTGAGAGGGGCTCGGTCTTGGGCCCAGCCCGCGACGCCCAAAGCCAAGGCCATCCATGCGGTGGCGAGGGCGCGTTTCATTCGGCCACAGGTGCGGACAAGACTTGAATCACACTTCCGTTGTCTGCCGTCAAAACCGCGACAATGTCGGTGTGCACGGCGTCCCAAGCGGGATTCCAGGAGGAGGCGTAGCACAGTTGCTCTGCGTCTCCCGCAGCGGCATTTTCAGCCACAACGAGCCCCTTGGCGCCAGTCAAGCTGCCTCGCAGCAAGTGTTCAAATTCGTAATCCGCCACGTATTCAGGGTCGTTGCCGTAGTACAACTGCGGCCCAAAGAGGTGGTTCTCCGACACCAGCAACGCGAGACGGGCTTGACCCTCCAAGTCCTCAAACCACGTGGTGTGGACATGCACGGCCAGTTTGCCGGCGGCCTCGTCGAATTCCACGGCCATCTGCAATCCCGCGGCAGGTGACTTGGCCAATTCGAGGTCGACCGCTTCCACCCATTCGTCTTGGAATTTCACGGCGGTTTCGTCGGCCTGTCGGTTCACGCGTCCAACGGGGTTGACTTGGAAGGCGAGGTCGTTCCAGAAGACCACACTCTCATCGCAAGTCCAGTCGGTGGGGTAGCTGTCGTTGGTGTTGGCCAAATCGCCCGCGTGGATGCCCAGCGGAATCACCACCCCGGGGTACTCCACGGCAAGGTCGTGGGCGAGCTCAGCCGCTGGAGGACAGTTGCCGCATTGGTGTGCGGTGAAATCTTCGAGCAGCACCCGTTGAACGTCCGAAGCCAACGGCTCAAAAACGGGGGCGTTGTCCGATTCACAAGGTTGGATGACGTCCAGCACAGGGTCGTCCACCACGTCGCACGACGCAACCAAGGCCACGCACGCGGCGCACGCCCAAAACTTCAAAGGGGTCATGGGCATGTTCATCGTTTCACCAAGCGTTGGGTCCATGCGTTGCCGCCGGCCGAACATGTCACGAGGTACATGCCTGGTTCAAGGTGGGCTGCCGACCACGACTGCGCCGACTCCCCTGCGGGCATCCAACCCCAATCTTGGCGCTCCACCAAACGGCCTTGCGCGTCAAGGATCTGGAACGTCACTTCGGAGGGTTGGGACAACGTCATGTGAAGCATGGCGAGGTCCTGCACCGGGTTGGGCACCATGTGGAAGGCTTCATCTGTGGTAGGCTCGGCCACCGAAGACACGGCGGTCACTTCAAACTGGAATTCCACGCTGGAGAAATCGTCGGTGGTTTGGAATTGGATGACCTGGCCCACGGGGGTTTCGCCGTCCATGCCAGTGACAATCAACGACCCCACATCGGCGAGGCTGGCTGCCCCGGCGATGTGACCGTCGCCCTCGGTGTCGATCAGGGTGAAGGTGTGGCACCCCAGGTCGTCCAACGTCACGTCCCAGACGTGCACCGATTGGCTGCCCAAAGCTTCGGCCCCAGGGTCGACGGACGCCACCACCTCTCCGGCTTCGTTGGCGATGGACCAACCTGTTTGCTCCGGTGCGGCGTCCGTGAGGATGCGCACTTGAAGGTTGTTCACGGTCTGCTCACTCAATTGAATCTGGCCGAGCACTTGGTTGTTTTCCGTGTTGTCGTCGTCGGAGACGATGTCAAATTGGAGCAATTCCAGATCGTTGATGTCCATCGTGGTCAACGCGGCGTCGGCCAATTCATACGTGTCCAAATTGCCTTCCCAATCGTACGTGCCGACGACCTCGGTTTGGTTGAAGGGCAACACGCGAGACACTTGAATGGCGCAAGACGTCAGCGGTTCGAGACCTTGGTTCAGCAAGCGCACCGAGATTTGGGCTGGGATGCCTCCACAGGCGAACGCGTCTCCGCTGTAGCCCACCAGCATGGGGTCGTTGGGCAAGGAGGCGGGCGCGCAAGATGCAGATTGCAACAACGACGTGTGGCCAGCGACCGTGGCCTGCCCAGACTCGGTCAGAAGTCCACTTGGGCACACTGTGTAGATCGTGGGATAGTACGTGCACTCGAACGCGTCGAAAATGTTTTCTGCGTTGTCGATGATGGGATAATGCGTTCCGGTGATCCAGTCGCCCGCCGTGGACGGTCCTGTGCCCTCCAAGTCCGCTTGGGTCGTGCCGTCGTCTCCTTCGATGAAGAACACCCGAAGCTCGTTGGTGCCGTCGGGGCCGTAGGTGTCGTACAGCTCTTCCAGCACGCCGCTTTCGTGGTACGACCAGCACGGACCGCACCACGTGGCGGAGAAGTCCAAAATGACTTGGTACCCGCTGTCCAAATAGCTGTAGAGGTTGTGCTCCACGCCATTGAGGTCGGTGGCGGTGAAATCTGGGGCCACACTTCCGTCTGGAAGTTGGGCGCTGGCCAATCCTGTGCACAACAGGAAGAGAAGGGTCGCAAGCTGTTTCATCGTTGACATCGTTGAGTGACCAAGATACCCCGCCCGCCACGATTGGGGGCACAAAAAAACCGGGTGACGTCCTTGAAGGACATCACCCGGCTCCTCGATTCTAGGAAAAGAATCAGTGCTTGGTCACACGCATGGTGGTGGTTTCACCTCCAGCGTTGAGGTTGACGAGGTACACGCCAGCCTTCACAGCTTCGAGGTTCAACTCCAATCGGTGTGCACCAGCAGGCAAAGTGCCGAACGCTTGCACAGCCACGCGCTCACCCACGAGGTTGAACACCTCCATGGTGGCGTTGGCGGCCACAGCGCTGGTGAATTGGATGTTGCTCACGCCCTGAGTTGGGTTCGGGAACACAGCCAAAGTCTCGATCAAAGAAGCTTCCTCGACGTCGCTCACAGAAGTCACCTCGAAGGGGAACTCGATCACTGCGTACTCGTCAGGAGCGGAGTAAGAGAGCAAGTTTGAAGACACCGCATTGCCGTCCATGGCGTCCAGTGAGAAGCTGCCGTCAGGGCCAGTGCCGTTGTACCAGCTGGCGTGCAAGCCGTCGCCGAACGCGTCTTCAATCACGAAGGTGTAGCAACCGAGGTCGAGCGTCCAGTCGTAGAGGTACTCGGCGCCCACGTCGCCAGCAGCGTAGGGTCCACCTACTTCAACCACGTTGCCCATGTCGTCCAACACAGCCCAGACCACTTCGCCTGGGTAGGCGTCGAGGTTCAAGGTGAAGCGCACGTTGTTGGTGCTTTCCACTGAGGTGTTCACCATGCCAGAAGCCACGGCGTTGTTCTCCGCGTTGTCGTCCATTGACGTGATCTCGAAGGTGAATTCGGTGGAGGCGTCGATGGTGGTGGTGGTCACCAACACTTCTTCCGTGGCGTAGGTGTCCAAGTTGCCCATCCAGTCGGTGCTGCCCACGGCAGTGGTGCCGTCGTATGCAGTGATGGTGCAAGAAGTCAAGGGATCCACACCCATGTTCATCAACGTCACCGCCAAAGAGATGGGGGCGTCGCCGCAGGCCACAGTTTCACCGGCGTAACCCACGAGGGCTCCGTCGTTGGGCAAAGAGGCTGCAGCGCAGCTGTTGGCCTGGAAGATGGCCGCGTGGTCCGCCACTGAAGCCTGTCCAGACTCGGTGATGATGCGGCTTGGGCACACGGTGTAAATGGTGGGGTAGTACGCTCCGGCGTAGTCGTCGAAGATGCTGCCCGCGTTGTCGATGATGGTGTACGGCGTGCCAGTCACCCAGTCACCCTGGGTGGCGGTGCCTGTGCCGTTCAAATCGGCGTCTGTGGTGGTGTCGTCCGCCTCCAAGTAGAACACGCGGATTTCGTCGGTGCCGTCAGGACCGTAGGTGTTGTACAACTCAGAGAGTGTGCCTGCTTCGTGGTAAGACCAGCAAGGTCCGCACCATGTGGCCGAGAAGTCGAGGATGACTTTGTATCCCTGGTCGAGGAGGCTGTAGAGGTTGTGCTCGACACCGTTGATGTCGGTGGCGGTGAAGTCAGGAGCCACACTTCCGTTGGGGAGCTGTGCGAAGGCGCCTGCTGAGATCACGGCAGAGGCCATGAGGGCGAAGAATTTCTTCATGAGAACAGGTTTAGGTTTCGGTTTAGATAAACAGATGACGAAAATAAGGGATGTGAGGTTGCTTCCATCAAAAGCTGCTCGTGAACGTCACCTCGAAGCCGTTGGAAGCCGGCACGGCGCGGCAGACACCCCCCACGCAGAAGATGCCTTCTCGGCGTTTTCCATACCCCACGCTCAAGCGGTGAGGCCCTTGGATGTAGCCCGCGGCGCCGTAGATGTAATGGACGCGTTTGGCCTCGTCGTTGTTGCCAAAGTTGTATTGGTCCAACACGCTCACAAACCAGTGGGGGCTCCACGTGTATTCGGCCAAAACAGTGGCCCAGTGCCCCTTGTCTTGGAGCAAGGTGGGATCGTCCTTGTCTTCACCCACCCAAAGGCCCTGCAATTCGGTGCGCAAGCTTTGCTTGGGCTTGACCTTGAACTGCGTCTCCAGCACATGGATGTTGGCGTTCACGATGCCTTTGTAGTCTGTGGTGACTGGCGTGGTGGACGTGTTGAAATCGAAGTGGTAGTAGGCGTATTTGGCCTTGAAGCGCTTGTTGAATTTGCGGCTTGCGGTCACATTGAAATCCCGCACAAACAACTCTTCCCCTGGGCCCCAGCTGTTGCGTTCGTAGCCATACAGGACCTGTTCACGCGTCCCCTCGGCGAAGCGTGTGGTGTCCAGGCTGTTGGCGGCAGAGAAGCTGGCGCTCAGCTTGGTGCCGTATTTGCCACCGAGCTTGCTGCCCTTGGGGATGGTGTAAAACACCTCCGCACTCGCGCTGGTCTCTCCTGTGATCACCGTGGCGTAGGGGTAAAGGGTCGCCGCCAAATTGTACGTGTGCTGTTGGGTGACGGCAGGGATGTAGTTGATGGGCAGGTCAAACAACCGCAAATCGCGGTCGGACCGGAAGCTCATGTTGTCCACCATTTTGGCGGTGAGCAACATCCCCAAGCCTTTCTTGCTGTACCCCAGCGTGGCCAAAAAGGCCTCGCCGTTCCGGTACGTGTAGCCGTTGTCTGCGCTGGGGTCGTTGATTTTCCCCGCGTATTCCGCACTGGCGATCCACCCTTTGCGCACGGCATTCACGCGGTAAGACCAAGACCCGATGTTTTGGGGCATCGCGAGCACGAGGCTGTCCACATTGAACGACGTTCCCGGCTGGAACTTGCTCACGAAGCTCGCACCCAACGTCACCTTCGTCGGCTTGTCAGCCCAAGCCGCAACCAAGGTGTTCAGGTCGGCTTCAGCGTCCACGGCCCGGACCACGCCTGGTCCATTGATCAACCCGTCTCGGAAGTCAAAGCGTTGCTTGCCATAGATGAATTTGAGCCGAAGGCCATCTTTGGGGGTGAGCACAAGGCGGAACCCGTCCAAGGCGTTGTCGATGCCCAGGTTGCGCTCCTCGTAGGCACGCAGCACGAGCCCGCTGCCAAATTGGTCGTAGAAGTTGCCAATCGTCACGTCGATGCCTCGGTCACGATCGGCGTACCGGGCAAACCGGTATCCCACGCCGCTCCCGTCGAAACGCCCAGGAAAACCAAGCACGGAATTCAAGTAGCTCTCGTACCGAAGCCCGGCACTGAAGTCCCCTTGGTTGTAGAGCACGTTTGCAAAGGCGTTGTACCCCGTCTTGGATGGCGGAACCACAGCCCCGATCAGCGAGTCTTCGGCGTAGGACTGCCAAAGGATGCCGACGTTGCCGGACACTTGGGCGGGCGCTTGGTCTTGGGCCATCACGGCCACGCTGGCCCACAAAGCCAGCCACAACCCAAGCCCGCGGGCGACGACGCTCAACTTCATTCGGCGAGCTTCAGCAATTCTTCGTGCAGCTCGTATTCGTCCCCGTCGGCGTAGTTGTTGTGCGACCACACCACGTTGCCTTCCCCATCCACGACAAAGGTGTGGGGCACGTTCTGGACATTCAAGGCACGGGCGAAATCGCGGTTGGGGTCCAGCAAGATGTCGTACTCCCACCCCACGCTGTTCACGTAAGGCGCCACCCGATTGACGGACCGCTGGTCGTCGATGCTCACGGCCACGATGCGCACGCCAGTCTCGTCCACCCAGTCCTCGTACAGTTCGGCGTAGTTGTTCAGCTCCCGCTTGCAGGGGCTGCACCAGGTGGCCCAAAAACAAAAGACGGTGGGCCCTTCATCGCCCACCAAGCTTGCGGTGTTCACGGTGTTGCCCTCGATGTCCTTGAGCGCCACGTCGGGCAAGGTTTGGGCGGAGGCTTGAAAAGCGAACGCCGTGCAAAGGGCGGCGGTCAACATGGCAAGTGGGGTCTTCATTCAAGGCGGTTTGGTGTGCACACGCACGATTCATGCCAAAAATAGCACGGGAGTCCTGACCTCAGATGGGTTAACTTTGAAGCATGAAGCAGCTTCTCACATTTGGCCTGTCTGTGTGCCTCTCCGGTGCACTGAGTGTGGCTCAAGCGCAAATCAGCCTGGAGATTTTGGACGCGCCTGACACTGTGCATGTCTCCCTTGACACCTTGGGCACGCCAGACGTGCAGGCCTACTGGGACGTCACCAACGTGGGCGAGGAATCGCTCGACGTGCTCGTGACCCGTTCGTTCATGGTGATGGCGGACCCCTTCAATTTCCCCTACGTCGACGGAGAGCCTGGATCGTACGAGCGCTTCTGCTGGGGGCCCTTGTGCTACCCGTTCGGCACTGTGGCGTCGGCAGACCAAGGTTCGGCGTTGGTCACCCTGGCGCCTGCGGACACAAACAACACGTTCAAAGTGGACTTCTACCCCAACGGCGTGGCGGGTGTGACCACGATCAAGTACTGCTTCCAAACGCCAGGCAACGCCTCAAACGCGGTGTGCCACGAGGTGACGTTTGTGGTGGACGCCACGTCCGACGTGACAGAGTTGCCAATCGGTGTGGCGTGCAGCCTCATGCCCAATCCTGCGACCGACGTGGTCACCTTGACCATGGGCCGTGCGTTGGACGGTGCGGTCGAGTTCCGCAATTTGGTGGGCCAAGTGGCGAAGCGTGAACGCATCCAAGCTGGGGTGACCCAACAAGCTGTGAACTTGGACGGATTGACCGAAGGAATTTGGTTGGTCAGTGTGGTCTCTGAAGGCCGAGTGTTGGCCACCCAGCGCCTTGTGATTCGCTGAGCGCGAGTTCCTCACAATTTGCACGGGCGGTTGTGCATCCTTTGGATGGGCAACCGCCCGTTCTGTGTTCATTCGTGGTGAACTTCGTCTCTTCATGCAACAGAACAACCTGAAAAGAGAGGCGCTCGAATACCATGCCCGCGAACGTCGAGGCAAGGTGGAGGTGGTCCCCACCAAGCCTTACAGCACGCAGCGCGACCTCAGCTTGGCGTACAGCCCTGGCGTGGCCGAACCCTGCATGGCCATTGCCGAGGAGCCTCAAGACGTGTACAAGTACACCGCCAAGGGCAATCTCGTGGCAGTCATCAGCAACGGCACCGCCGTGTTGGGGCTGGGTGACATCGGCCCGGAGGCGAGCAAGCCTGTGATGGAAGGGAAGGGGGTGTTGTTCAAGGTGTTTGCCGACATCGACGTGTTCGACATCGAAGTGGACGCCACCGACGTCGATCAATTTGTCGCTACGGTCAAGGCGATTGCGCCCACCTTCGGCGGCATCAATTTGGAGGACATCAAAGCGCCTGAGGCGTTCGAGATTGAGCGCCGCTTGAAAGAGGAGTTGGACATCCCGTTGATGCACGATGACCAACACGGCACGGCGATCATCAGTGCGGCGGCGTTGATCAACGCGCTCAAGCTCGCCGGCAAAAACATCGAAGACATCCGCGTGGTGGTCAGTGGAGCTGGAGCTGCCGCCATGTCCTGCTTGGACATCTACGAGCAGCTCGGCATGAAGCGTGAGCACGCCGCGGTGTTCGACAGCCGCGGCCACATCCATGCCGGCCGCGAAGGGTTGGGGGAAAGCAAGCAGCGCTACGCCACGACGAAGGCCTACGACAACTTGGCCGACGCGATGAAAGGGGCCGACGTGTTTTTGGGCTTGAGCAAAGGCGGACTTGTGGACGCCGCGATGGTTCAAGGCATGGCCGACAACCCGATTGTGTTTGCCTTGGCCAACCCCGATCCGGAAATTGGTTACGAGGAAGCCATGGCGTCCCGTGAGGACGTGATCATGGCAACCGGCCGCTCTGACCACCCCAACCAGGTCAACAACGTTTTGGGCTTCCCCTACATCTTCCGCGGTGCGTTGGACGTCCGGGCCACGGGCATCAACGACGCGATGAAGCTCGCCGCCGTGCGTGCCATCGCCGCCCTGGCAGAGGAAAACGTGCCCGACGAGGTCAGCGAGGCTTACGGGGAAGGGGCGTTGACCTTCGGACGGGATTTGATCATCCCCAAGCCGTTGGACCCGCGCTTGATCACCACGGTCGCGCCGGCGGTGGCCCAAGCGGCCATGGAGTCCGGCATCGCCGGTTCGCCCATCGACGATTGGGAGGCGTACAAGCGTGAATTGGAAATGCGGTTGGGGAACGACTCGACCTTCTCCCGCAACATCGCCACCCGGGCCGCACGCGCGCCCAAGCGGGTCGTGTTTGCCGAGGCGGAGCATTACAAGGTTCTCAAGGCTGCGGAGATGGCCATGGACGAAGGCATCGCCCACCCCATCTTGTTGGGGCGGAGCGCGCGCATCCAGGCGTTGATTGAGGAGAACAACCTCGAATTGGAGGGGGCCACCATCCTTGACCCACGCGGGGACGAGGAGGCTGAGCGCCGCAAGGCGTTCGGCGCGGTGCTCTTTGAGCGGCGCATGCGGCACGGCTTGACAGCCTTGGAGGCCGAGCGGCAGATGCGCCAGCGCAACTACTTCGGGTCCATGCTTGTGGACCAAGGAGAAGCCGATGCGTTGGTGTCTGGCTTGACGCGGAATTACCCCAACGTGATTCGGCCTGCCTTGCAAGTGATTGGCAAAGGCCAGGGCGTGGACAAGGTGGCGGGGATGTACATCCTCCAGACCAAAAACGGCCCCATGTTCTTCGCCGACACCACGGTCAACACCGACCCGACGGTCGAGGACATCGTCAACATCACCCTGCTCACGGCCGAGGCGGTGCGGAACCTCCGCATCGTCCCAAGGATTGCGCTGCTGAGCTACTCCAACTTTGGCAGTTCGAAAGGGCGCGACGCGGAAAAGATGGCCGAGGCAGCCCGGTACCTCCACGTGCACCATCCGGAGCTCATCGTGGATGGCGAAATCCAAGCCAACTTCGCGATGAACCAGGAGATGCTGGGGGAGAGCTTCCCCTTCAGCGCTTTGCACAAACGCCGGGTCAACACCCTCATTTTCCCCAACCTGTCTGCGGGCAACATCAGCTACAAGTTGTTGCACGAGATGGCGGGAATGGACGCCCAAGGTCCTGTGCTGTTGGGCATGCGCAAGAGTGTGCACATCCTGCAGATGGGGTCGAGCGCCAAGGAGATTTTGGACATGGTGCGTCTGGCGGTGGTCGACGCCCAAATCAAGGGCCTCCAGCCATGATTCATCACTTGCACGGCCGCCTCGTTGAGAAGCACCCCTCGCATGTCGTGGTGGAGTGCGGCGGGGTGGGGTACTTCGTGGCCATCAGTTTGACCACCTTCGACCAATTGGGCGACCACGAATTGGTCAAGATCCACACCCACATGGTGGTCCGCGAGGACGCGCAGTTGCTGTATGGGTTTGCCACCGCCGAGGAGCGGAGCCTGTTCTTGTTGCTCTTGGGCGTGAACGGGGTGGGCGCCAACACGGCGCGACTCATCCTGAGCGCCATGGACCCGGCCACCGCGTCGCTCGCCATTTCGTCGGGGGATGTGGACGCCATGAAACGCGTGAAAGGCATCGGGGCCAAAACCGCCCAGCGGATCATCGTCGATTTGCAGGACAAGGTGGGCGCGGCGGACGCTTCCACCCCCTTGGCGTCAGGAACTTCTGCTGCGGCGCACAATACGATCAAGGTGGATGCGTTGGGGGCTTTGACATCACTCGGTTTTGACAAGGCCAAATGCAACAAAGTGCTCGACAAACTCTTGGCATCCCAAGGAAATTCGGCCACGCTGGAAGGTCTAATCAAAGCCGCTTTGCGCGAACTTTGACGCCCACCGACGATTGAACAGGCGAGACGAATGACCACCCGACCTCACATGGGTTTTGCACGCATGGTTGCGACTGTGCTGTGCGGTCTTGCGCCCTGGGCTTCAGGCGTCTGGGCCCAAACGTCGGGCGCCTCGTCGGACTCGGTCACCTTCAATCTCCCGTTCCCGCACGACAACGCGGACCCCTACAACCCCACTGAGTTCCCGGGCGGGGTGTCGTTGCAATGGCCGAGCAACTTCAACTACGGCGTGGTGTATAATCCCGTGACAGGGATGTACGAGGTGCAACAAACCATTGGCGACACGCTCTTGTTCCGTCCGTCCAGCATGTTCTCGCTGAACGAGTATTTGGACTACAACATCGAGGGCAACCTGAGCGAATTCTGGAACGAACTCCAAGAAGAAGAGGACGCCGCCGACAAGGCCTTCGCCCCCAAGCTGGAGATCGACAGCGAGCTGTTCGAGATGATTTTCGGCAGCAACGAGATTGAAATCAAGCCGCAGGGAACCGCCGAAATCACCCTGGGCTACACCTGGAACAACACCGAGAACCCCCGGATTCCGGAGCGTCAGCGCAGGGCGGGTGCCGTGAACTTCGACCAACGCATCCAGCTGAACATCGGCGGAAGCATCGGCGACAAGATTGAGTTGGGCACCCAGTTCAACACAGAGTCGCTGTTCGATTTTGAGAACCAGATGAACATCGGCTTCCAAGGGGAGGAGGACGACATTTTGAAGAACATCGAGGCGGGGAACATCAACATGCCGCTCAACAGCAGTTTGATTGTGGGCTCCCAGAGCTTGTTCGGGGTCAAGCTGGAAACGCAGTGGGGACGACTCTACAACACCACGGTGTTCAGCCAGCAGAAAGGCGAGCGGAGTGAAATCGAGGTTGAGGGCGGCGCTCAAACCCAGGAATTCGACATCCGCGCCGACGACTACGAGGCCAACCGCCACTATTTCTTGTCGCAGTACTTCGTCGACCAATACGACGTGGCCATGCGGTCCTTGCCGGTGCCCAATTCCGGGGCCATGATCAACCGGATCGAGGTCTACGTGGTGAACACCCAAGCCAACACCCAAGACGTGCGAAACGTCGTCGCGTTCACGGACCTGGGCGAGCACCCCGATTACGTGTCGACCAACCTGCCGTTGGGCAGCCTGACCGACAACACCAGCGTGTTTGACGGGGCCTTGCTCGAGCCCGCCACCGAGGCGACGCCCAACCGCGCGCCAAGCAACTTCAACAACGACTTGTTCCGCAGTTTGACCCTGGACGAAGGCGTCATGGACTTCACCGGGGCCAACCAGGCCATCTCGGGCGCCCTGGGAGGACAACTCAAGCAGGGTGTGCACTACGAGCGCGTCGGGAACGCGCGGAAGCTGAGCCCATCGGAATTCACGTACAACAGCCGTCTGGGATTCATCTCGTTGCGCCAGTCCCTCAACAACGCCGAGGTCTTGGCCGTGGCCTACGAATACACCCTGGATGGGGAGACCTACCAGGTCGGCACCTTGAGCCAGGACGGGTACGCCGCCCCTGGCTCCTTGATTTTGAAGATGCTCAAGTCGTCGGTCACCCAGGTGAAGCTGGACAACGGCGACCAAGCCCCGCTGTGGCGGGTGATGATGAAAAACGTCTACTCCATGGGGGCGTTTGGCGTGAGCAACGAGGACTTCCGGTTGGACGTGTGGTACAACGACCCCAACTCCGGGGTGGACCTCAACTACATCCCACGTGAACCGCTCGAGGGCCAACTGCTCGTGCAGGTCTTGGGCATGGACCGAATCGACATCAACGGACTGCCCAACCATGATGGGGTGTTCGATTACGTGGACAACGCCGCGGTCAACGGCGGCACCATCAACAGCCAAAACGGCCGCATTTTCTTGCCGTCTGTGGAGCCCTTTGGCGCCAACCTGCGCAACCGCATTGCAGAATACGTGGAGGCGGCGGAGAACATCGCCCCAAGCGACAAGGAAGCCGTGGTCAACGCGTTGGCCCAAACCTTGGTGTTCCAGCCGCTCTACGACAGCACCAAGACCGCGGCCCAGCAGATTCCATCGCTGAACCGGTACCGCATCAAGGGACGGTTCCAGTCGCAGAGCTCGTCCGAGATCCAGTTGAACGCCCTCAACGTTCCAGAAGGGTCCGTGACCGTGACGGCCGGTGGGGTGCGCTTGGTGGAAAACCGGGACTACACCGTCGACTACAACCTCGGTCGGGTGCGGATCATCAACGACGGTTTGCTTGAATCCGGCCAGACCATCAAGGTTTCCTTGGAGTCGAACTCGCTGTTCAACATCCAGACGAAGACCCTCATGGGCACCCGGTTCGACTATGTGGCCAGCGACAACTTCAACATCGGAACCACGTTGCTGAACATGCGGGAGCGGCCGTTGACGCGGAAGGTGAACATGGGGGACGAGCCCGTGAACAACACGGTGGTGGGGGCCGACTTCTCGTGGCAAACGGAAAGCCGCTTGTTGACCGAGCTCATCGACCGGTTGCCTTTTTACAACACTTCTGCGAAGTCCACCTTCGACATCTCGGCGGAAGGCGCGTATTTGATTCCAGGGCACAGCCGTGCGGTGGGGGACGAGGGCACGGCCTACATCGACGATTTCGAGGGGTCGCAGAGCACCATCGATTTGCGTGCGATCAACCGCTGGTTCTTGGCGTCGACGCCCCGATGGCAAGACACACGCTTCCCCGAGGCGCGCTTGGAAAACGACCTCACGTCCAACTACAACCGGGCTGGGCTGAGCTGGTACACCATCGACCCCTCGCTCATCAACGGCAGTTCATTGCAGGACGGCCAGGTGGATCCAGAGGTGCGCCAAGATCACCGCATGCGTCAGATTCTGTTGCGTGAACTCTACGAGAAGGGGGATTACAGCAACAGCGCCACCGCGGGCATGCCGACCAACCTGCCCACGTTGGACTTGACTTACCGTCCGACCGAGCGCGGTCCATACAACTACGAGCCTTTTGACGGCTCCGATTATTCTTCGGGGTTGGAAGAGGACGGCACGTTGCGCGATCCTGAGTCCCGATGGGCAGGGGTGCAGCGGGCCCTGATGACCACCGACTTTGAGGCGGCCAACATTGAGTACATCCAGTTTTGGGTCATGGACCCGTTCAACGAAGATTCGGAGAACGAGACGGGTGGCAAGTTGTACGTCAACCTCGGCAACGTCAGCGAGGACGTCTTGAACGACAGCCAGCTTGAATTTGAGAACGGACTTCCCTCCGCCAACAACGAGTTGGAGACCGACACCAGCACGTGGGGCGTGTACCCAGACCCGACCACGTTCAACGTGGTCAACGCGTTCGACAACAGCACCAACGATTACAGCGTCCAGGACGTGGGGCTGGACGGATTGAACTCGGATGCTGAGCGGACCTTCTTTGCGTCGTGGCTCGACGGGTTGGAGACGGACTTGGCGCCGGACGCATTCGCCCAATACCAGAGCGATCCCTCGGCCGACGATTTCCGCTACTTCCGAGACCCCATCGCCCAAGAAAACGAGGAGGACATCCTGGAGCGGTACCAGTTCTTCAGCCGGTACGAGGGCAACTCCAACACCCAGCAACCCAACGGGTACCCCATCACCCAAACGACGATTCCGAACACGGAAGACATCAACGAGGACTTGACCTTGGGCACCATCGAGTCGTACTACCAGTATGAGATTCCGATGGCGCCTGCGGATTTGACGTCCGACAACATCGGCAAAGGGTACCTCGCGGACATTTTGGAGACCGTGTCCAAAACCAACGGGTCGGCAGAGCAGCGTCCCATCAAGTGGTACCAGTTCAAGATTCCGGTCAAAGAATACCAGCAAGCCTTCAACGGCATCAGCGATTTCCGTTCCATCCGGTTCATGCGGATGTTCATGCAGGGTTGGAAGGAGCCGGTCACGTTGCGCTTTGCACGCATTGAGTTGGTGCGTGGCGAATGGCGCCGGTACGAGCAAAGCTTGGCCGGCTTGCAGGAAGTCGAAGTGGACGATCCGACCGGAACGCAGTTTGCGTTGACGGCGGTGAACCTGGAGGAAAACGGGGTGCGTCAGCCTGTCCCGTACGTGATTCCCCCTGGCATCAACCAGGAAATCGACCCCTCCAACTTGAACCAACGCCGCTTGAACGAGCAATCGTTGGCGCTTGAGGTGTGCGGTTTGGAAGACGGAGATGCTCGGGCGGCTTACCGGAACATCAACTTCGACATGCGGATGTACGAGCGCCTCAAGATGTTTGTGCACGTCGAGGCGGGCCGGGCGGACGAGGTCTTGAACGAGGGCGACCTCAACGTGTTCGTGCGGCTTGGAAGCGATTATGATCAGAACTACTACGAATACGAAATCCCGCTGAAGCCCACGCCCATCAATGTCACGGCGTTGACGGACTACGACATTTGGCCGTTGGAAAACAACATCGACATCAACCTTGATTCGCTGCGCCTCTTGAGCCTCGACAAGCTGAGGAACCGCTACGTGAACGGCGACATTTCACCCACGGGCGTGTATTCCGTGGTGAACGACGGCAAGCGTCTGTCGGTGAAGGGCAACCCCACGTTGTCCAATGTGGTGACCGTCATGGTTGGCATCCGGAACCCGGACAAGGATTTGGAGCAGCCGCTCTGGACCAGCGACGACGGCCAGCCGAAGTGTGCGGAGCTGTGGGTGAACGAGCTGCGCTTGTCGGGCTTCAACGAGGAAGGCGGCTGGGCGGCGGTGGCGCAGGCCAACGCGACGCTGGCCGATTTGGCGAACGTCAGCGTGGCCGCCAACATGTCCGTGCCGGGCTGGGGTGGACTCGAAGAGCGGGTGCAGGAACGCCAGCGTGAGACCATGCAAGGCTTGGACGCCAACGGCACGATCCAGCTGGGCAAGTTGTTGCCGGAGAAGCTGGGCGTGACGCTGCCCATGTATTTGGGCTACAGCAACCAGACGAGCACGCCTCAGTTCGACCCGTTGTCGCCGGATGTCGAGGCCACGGATTTGGCTGCGATCGCCGATTTGATCGACAACCCCGACGACTTGGATGCCATCGGCTCTCGCCAGCGCGACGCCCGCACGATCAACCAAGTCCGAAGCATCAACTTCTCCAACGTGAAGATTGCCCCGCAGGTGGGCAAAGGAGGAGGATCCAAAGACCGGAATTCCCGTGGGAAGGACGACGCAGGCAAAGGCAAGGACAGCCGTGACGCCGGTGGACGTGACGCCGTTGGCAAGAACGCGGGGAGCCGTGGCGGTGCCCAAGGCGGACGCGGCGGAAGCAACAGCAGTGGCGGCGGATTGCTCTCCGTGATCAGCCCGGCCAACTTCTCGGCGAACTACAGTTACAACGAGCAGTACCGGCAAGACATCTACACGGACAACTTCCGCAACGTCGAGCACCGCGGTGCCCTCAATTACAACTGGCAGCCGCGCCCCAAAAAGCGTGAGCCATTCTCAAAGGTGGGCTTCTTGCGGGACGCCAAGTACCTGAAGCTCATCAAAGACTTCAACTTCTACCTCTTGCCCAAGCAAGTCTCGGCGTCCAACCAAATGCAGCGCATGTACGAAGTGAGCCAGGTGCGCGACAACATGGAGGTGTTGAACCCTGGGTTGGGGCTGGAGCCCATCATCGTCCCTCAAGTGGTCAAAACGTGGAACTGGAACCGGAACTACACGGTCAAGTACGATTTGACCCAAGCGCTGAAGTTCGATTACCAAGGAAGTGCCCAGGCGCTCGTGCTGGAAGATGCTGGCGAAATCCCCAGCGAGGTGGACGACCCTGACGCGTACAACGACTACCGGGATGCGGTGGAGTCCAGCCTCATGCAAGGCGGTGAACTCACGACCTACAACCACCAAGTCAACGGGACGTACAAGCTCCCGCTAGACAAATTCCCGCTGACCGATTGGGTCAGCCTGGACACGCGCTACCAAAGCTCGTTCCGCTGGGACCGTGCGCCGTTTGCGCAAGACACCCTCGGCAACACGATTCAAAACAGCCGCAACATCAGCCTCAACGCGCAGGCCAACTTGAAGAACTTCTACAACAAGGTGCCCTACCTGAAGGAGATCAACAACAAGCGTCGCCCCCGACCCAAGGATCGGGAAGTGAGCAACGAGCGTCGCGACGGGTTTGGCAACATCGAGGAAGAGGAGGAAAAGGAAAAGCGCGACATCAACCCGCTGGAGCACATTCTGCGGTTCGCCATGGGGTTGCACAACGTGAGCGCGACCTACTCCAGGAACGAAGGCACGTTGTTGCCGGGTTACGCCCCGCGGGCCACGTTTGCCGGATTCGATCAAGGGCTGGACGCGCCAGGGTTGCCGTTCCTGCTGGGCCACCAACAGACCGACGTGTTTGGCAACGGGTTTGGCGAAGGCACTTACGCGTACGAGGCGGCGTCCAACGGATGGCTGGTGCAGCAGCCCAACTTGAACAACCAATACACGGAGTCGTACAGCGAGACCTTCAATGCGCGCGCGACGCTGGAGCCGATCCGCGATTTCAAGATGGAATTGACGGCCAACCGCACCATCAGCCGCAACCACCAGAGCTTCTTCAGGTACGACGACGACCTGCAGGATTACGTGAATGAATCGGCCCAAGAAACCGGGAACTTCACGGCGACCGTGCTGACTTGGCCGACGGCGTTCGTGGACGACGACAGCACGTACACGAACTCGGTGTGGGAGGCGTTCTTGGCGGGTCGGAGCGCCGTCAGTGCCCGACAAAACGAGCTCAACTACAACGACGAGTTGGTTGACATCGACGGCCAGGAGTACGCGCCTGGTTTTGGCCCCATCAGCCAAAATGTGGTCATCCCGTCCTTCATGGCCGCCTACCTGGGCATGGGGGCCGAAGACGTCCCGCTGGATGTGTTCCAGGCCCCGGTTCGCCCCAACTGGCGCGTCAGCTACGACGGCCTGTCCAAGAATCCGACGCTCAAGAAGAAGTTCAAGCGCTTCAACTTGAACCACACTTACCGGAGCACCATGTCGTCCTCCTACACGACGAATTTGAGCTACGAAGGCGACGAGGCAGGGCGTCCGGTGGCGACGGACCAAGGGGAGTTCCAGGACTACATCGCGCAGCGCCAATTCAACACTGTGACGATCTCGGAGCAGTTGTCTCCGCTTGTGGGGGTGGACGTGAGCATCAAGACGGCCAACAAGAACGAGCCGCAGTTGAAGTTGGAGATCACGCGGGACCGGAACGTGAATTTGGGCTTGAGCAACTACCAAATCACCGAGACCAAAACCAAGGGCGTCGTCATCGGCGTTGGTTACAAGTTCGACGACGTGCCCAACCCGTTCCTCAAGACGTACGGCAAGCTGCCCATCAAGATGCTGAAGAAGACCGACCTCTTGGTCCGGGCGGACATCAACATCCGGGAGAACAGCACCGTGATTCGGAAGATGGTGGAGCAGCAGAACCAAGTCACGGCCGGCCAGCGACTCGTTTCCATCAAACTGAGCGGCGACCTAGAGGTGAGCGACAAGATGACCCTGCGGATGTTCTACGACCAGCAGATCAACAAGCCCAAAGTGTCGACGTCGTTTGCGACCACCAACATCAGCTCCGGCTTGGCCTTGCGCTTCAACCTGACCCAGTGATTTGGACGTCCCGTGGGGTGAACAAAATCAGGGTGGCGGCTGTACCTTCGCCGCATGAACATTCCAGACAACCTCAAGTACACCAAGGAGCACGAATGGGTGCGCCTTGAAGGTGATGTCGCCGTGGTGGGCATCACAGATTTTGCCCAAGGAGAGTTGGGCGACATTGTCTTTGTGGAAGTGGAGACGGTGGACGAGACTTTGGACGCGGACGAGGTGTTTGGAACCGTTGAAGCGGTGAAAACCGTGAGCGACTTGTTCTTGCCCGTGGCGGGAGAAATCGTGGAATTCAACGAGGCCGTGGAAGACGACCCTGCATTGGTCAACAACGATCCTTACGGAGAGGGCTGGCTCATCAAAGTGAAGGTGAGCAACCCTGCAGACGTCGACGGATTGCTCGACGGGGAGGCGTACAAGGCCGTCATCGGCTGACCTAACTGGCGCATGGCCACTGGGGTGACCCAAAACGTCGGCGCACGTGTGTGGTGGGGCCCCGCCCTTGTCACCACAGGCGCGTTGTGCATGCACGCCCTTCCTGGCCAAGATGTCGACGTGGATTCTTGGTGGGCGACCTGGCACATGGACAAGGTGCTCCACTTGTTGGCGTTCGCGACCTGGGGCCTGGCCATGTCTGTGGCGTTGGCCAAGCAACGTCTGTTCCAGAAGGGGTCGCGTTTTGAACTTGTCATGATTGGAGGGGCGGCCATTTTCGGCACGGTCCTTGAATGCTTGCAGGGTGCGTGCGTTCCCAACCGTTCAGCAGACTTGGCGGATGTGGCGGCCGATGTGGCAGGGGTGGCCCTGGCGTTGTTGGCCTTCCGCGTCATCTTTGGTTGCAGACCGGGAAGAATCGCAACCGATTGATTAATTTCACCCCCTCAAACCCCGTCTCATGCTTCGCAGAAAGACCCCCCAGGCCGACCTCGAGAACAAGCGCTCCACATGGAGGGCCCTCGGCTTCGTGGCCACCCTGTCCTTGATTTTGTCGGCCTTGGCCTGGACGTCTTACGACGTGGCCATCACCCGGGCACTCGACTTCGAAGCGGACCTTCTTGAGGACGAGGAGATTCCAGTGAACGTGGTGACCCCACCGCCGCCACCGCCCCCTCCCCAACAGACCACGGTGATTGAGATCGTCGACGACGAGGAAGAAATCGAGGAGGAGTTGGAAATCGAAGACATCGAACTTGACGAAGACACTGAAATCGAGATCATCGAGGACGAGGAGGACTTCGAGGAGGACACCCCGTTCATGATCGTGGAGAACATGCCGGCGTTTGGTCCTTGCACCAGCATGCGCGGCGACGAGCGTCACCAGTGCACCCAGATGGAGATCATCAAGTACGTGAGTGGCAACACCAAGTACCCGCCCATCGCCAAGGATGCAGGCATCCAAGGCACGGTCTTCGTCTACTTCGTCGTGGGCAAGAACGGCAAGGTGAAAGACGTGAAGGTGCTCCGTGAGGTGGACCCCCGCTTGGACAAAGAAGCGGTGCGTGTCGTGGAGAGCTTGCCTCAATTCGAGCCAGGCCAACAGCGCGGCAAGGCGGTGTCGGTGCAATACACCATCCCGGTGAAGTTCATCATCCGCTGAACCAGCTGATTCCTTCGAACCAGCCGTCGACGGCCATCAGGCCGTAGATCAAAAAGAGGAGTGCCCCCCAAGGCATTCCTCTTTTTGCATAGAGGTAAATGCTTACGGCGTCGATGACCATCCAATAAATCCAATTGATGGGGTCGCCTTGGATCATCCACCAGGTGCCGATCACGCTGTACACGGTGGTGAAGGCGTCCAGGGTCGGCATGCTCGACTCGCGTTGTCGAAGCCACGGCGTCAAGGTCGCCCAGGCCATTGCCCCGGCTCCGACGGCGGCGACATGGGGGACCCATCCGTGCAAGGTCACCTGCCAGTCGCTGTCGGCCGACAACCAAGCGCCGTACCCGGCCATCAGGAGGTAGAAACCGTGAAGGCCCGTTTCAGCCTGGAGCTTGCGACGCCAACATGCCCAGCCCAATCCGACAGCCCCCAGCGCAGCAAAGGCGTACGCCAAGGGCAGTTGGCCTTGGAGGTAGAGGTACGTGTAGGCCAGGTTGAGCAGCACGCCCGCCACTTCGGCCGCCCTCACCATGGCCATTGGGCCAAGATGTGGGCCACCCGTGCTTCAGGGGTGTCTCCCTCGGCGACGAGGTGATGCCTGTGCTCGAGGTGGGCACGGTACTGGGCTTCGAGGGCCAACCGGTCTTCAAGCCTGGGCATGCTCCTCAGAGGGTCTTCCTCCCACACCTCGAGGGTTGGGCACAAGATGTGCAAGTCCACCGAGGGCCATGGCGGGGACAACGGGTGCCAACTGAAGCCCAACACTTGCTCGGACCACATGCGCAAGACGAGGTCTCCTGTGTCGCAAACAACCCCAGCATGCCCGGCACGGGCGATGTCGGCCGCCGCCTCTGTCTGGGACTCGTGCAACTGGTCGAACGTGTCTTCGTTCACCTCGCCATTCAGCACAGCTTGGTGCCTGCGTGCGTGCTCTTCGACCACGGGCCAATGGAGTTCGCGTGCGAGGAGCTTGGCGAAGGTGGTCTTTCCGGAGTTCTCGACCCCGGTGACCACGACGCGTTTGAAAGGAACGTGTTCAGGCATGCCTCAAGGACGGGGTTGGTCTTGAAATTCGCAAAGGCAAGGCTCGGACATGAGCACCTTCACCTGGGGCAACATGCTCGAAACGAGTTCCTGTTCTTCGGCGGTCATGTCGTTGTGGAGCAAGTCCAGGGTGCGCAAGTTGGGCAAGTCTCCCAACGAGGCGGGGTACCTTCCAATGAGGTTGCCCCACAAGCCCAAATGACGCAGCGACGCCATGTGATCCACGTCCAACGGAATCTCTTCGATGAAGTTGTCGCCGAGGCTCAGCGTTTCCAGTCGGTCCATGCGCAGCAGCACCTCGGGGAACGTGTCGAATCGGTTTTGGTCCAAAAGAAGGACCTCGAGAGACTCCATCTCGGCCAGCCAAGGGGGCAGGTCGTTGAGGCGGTTCTTGTGCAGCATCAGCACGCGCAACGCGGAGAGCTCAACCAAGTCTTCGGGCAGCGTGTGCAGTTTGTGGCGGGTCAAGTCCAGGGCGACCACAGGGGTGCCCGCCCGGTGCGCCGTCAGGGCGTCATTCAGGTCGTCGAACCAAACGGTGCCGGTACCCACGCCTGGAATGCCCTCCCGACGGGCTTGTCCCCACGCCAAGGTGCATGTGGTCATCGTGACCAGCAGCAACCCCACACGCCATTCTTGCCAGATCATGCCGCACCTGGTTTGGTGGAAGAGGCGAGCAGGCCCAGCGCATGGGTGCGGTCGGCCTCCAAGGCCGCGACCAAGGCTTCCTTCGAATCGAATTTCACTTCGCCACGCATCCAATGCATCCAACGCAGCGACAAGGGCTTTTCGTACCAATCGCCTTCGGCGCCGAAGACATTCACTTCCAGGGAGGCGGGGGCATCTTCGTGGATGGTCGGACGTGTGCCCACGTTGGCCATGGCTGGGTGCCACTCGCCATCTGGGGTTTGGCACCACACGGCGTACACCCCATGGGCGGGGAGCAATTTCAGTGGGTTGTCGACATGCAGGTTGGCCGTGGGGAACCCCAACTCACGGCCGAGCGCCTCGCCGTGGACCACGGTGCCCGTGGTGGGATAGGCCTTGCCCAGCCAGGTGTTGGCCTCGTCGACGCGACCGGCTTCCAGGGCCAGTCGGACCTTGGTGGAGCTGACGCGGACATCTTCCACGCGATGCGCGTCGAGCGCCTCGACTTCAAACCCGAAGGCTTGGCCGAGGGTGACAAGGGTGTCGAAGTTGCCGGCGCGGTGGCGCCCAAACCTGTGGTCGTCTCCAATCACAACCGCCACGGGCTTGATGCAGTCGGCCAACAGGGTCTTGGCGTACTCCCACGGCGTGAGGCTGGCCAGGTCTTTCGTGAAGGGATGCAGCACCAAGTTGTCGAGCCCGGCGTCGGCCAACAATTCACGCCGCTCTTCCAGGGTGTTCAAAAGTTTCAGCCCGTGGTGGTTGGGGTCCAGCACCACCCGGGGATGTGGGGTGAAGCTGAGCAGGGTGGTGGAGGCGTTGTGACGGTCCGCAACCTCCCGCAGTTGCTGCAACACGGCCCGGTGGCCGGTGTGAACGCCATCGAAGGTGCCCACCGTCAACACGGTCCTTGGTTGTCCACTGGCGTGGCCGGGAAACTCTGAAGCGTGGTGATGCACTCGCACCATGCAAATTTAGTTGCGGATTTTCGCGTGAGAGCAACTATTTTTGGCCCCGATTTAACGAGACAAAAACGTTCCCATGTCTGCACAAGGAGTCATTTCACAAGTCATCGGCCCAGTCGTTGACATCCGCTTTCCTGAAGGGGCTGCCCTCCCCAAAATTCTCGACGCACTCGTGGTGCAGCGGGAAGGAGGCAAGATGATCCTCGAAACCCAAAAGCACATTGGTGAAGACACCGTGCGTGCCATCGCCATGGAAGCGACCGAGGGGTTGAGCCGTGGCATGGCTGTGGAGGCCACAGGAACGGGCATCACCATGCCGACCGGAGAAGGCATCAAGGGCGGTCTCTTCAACGTGGTGGGGGAAGCCATCGACGGCATCGCCGACCGCTCGTTCGAGGCCGGACGCAGCATTCACCAAGCGCCCCCCAAGTTTGAAGACTTGAGCACGTCAACCGACCTGTTGTTCACGGGCATCAAGGTGATCGACTTGATCGAGCCCTACGCCAAGGGTGGGAAGATTGGGTTGTTCGGTGGTGCAGGTGTGGGCAAGACGGTCCTCATCATGGAGCTCATCAACAACATCGCCAAGGGCTACGAGGGCATTTCGGTGTTCGCCGGCGTGGGTGAGCGCACCCGTGAAGGAAACGACTTGTTGCGCGAGATGATCGAGTCTGGCGTGATCAAGTACGGCGACGCATTCGTTGAGTCCATGGAAGCCGGAGGTTGGGACTTGAGCAAAGTCGACAACGACGAGTTGGCCAAGAGCCAGGCCACGTTGGTGTTCGGTCAAATGAACGAACCTCCAGGCGCACGTGCACGCGTGGCCTTGTCTGGCTTGACCGTGGCGGAGTACTTCCGCGACGGCGACGAGCAAAGCGGCGGCCGCGACATTCTGTTTTTCATTGACAACATCTTCCGTTTCACCCAGGCAGGTTCTGAGGTGTCGGCCCTCTTGGGTCGGATGCCTTCCGCGGTGGGGTACCAGCCCACGTTGGCCACCGAGATGGGGGCCATGCAGGAGCGCATCACCTCCACCAAGCGCGGCTCGATCACGTCTGTGCAAGCGGTCTACGTGCCTGCGGATGACTTGACGGACCCGGCACCGGCCACCACGTTTGCCCACTTGGACGCCACCACAGTGTTGTCCCGGAAGATCGCTTCATTGGGCATCTACCCCGCGGTGGATCCCCTCGACAGCACCAGCCGAATTTTGACCCCAGATGTGGTGGGCAAGGAGCACTACGACACTGCCGAGCGCGTGAAGGAGACCCTCCAGCGCTACAAGGAGCTCCAGGACATCATTGCCATCCTCGGCATGGACGAATTGAGCGAAGAAGACAAGCAGACGGTGAACCGCGCACGTCGCATCAGCCGTTTCCTTTCCCAGCCTTTCCACGTGGCAGAGCAATTCACCGGCATTCCCGGTGTGCTTGTGCCCATCGAGGACACCATCAA
The DNA here is from genome assembly GCA_049627085.1 of Flavobacteriales bacterium. GTDB lineage: Bacteria > Bacteroidota > Bacteroidia > Flavobacteriales_D > Sanyastnellaceae > UBA11663. The sequence continues at coordinate 115,882 of JBMZWX010000002.1, forward strand.
GGGCTTCAACATGATCCTCAACGGGGAACTCGATCAGTACCCCGAGGCGGCCTTCAACTTGAAGGGCAACATCGAGGAAGTGATTGAGGCGGGCGAGAAAATGTTGGCAGAAGCTTGATTCGATGACCGTCGACATCCTCACCCCCGACGCCAAACTCTTCTCTGGAGAGGCCACCTACGTGGGCTTGCCTGGGGCGGACGGCAGCATGGGCATCTTGGACAACCACGCGGCGTTGGTCACCACCCTGCAAGCAGGTCAAGTGATTGTACGCACCGCAAATGGCGAAGAAGCGTTCGACGTCCAAGGCGGAAGCGTGGAGGTCCTGAACAACGTGGTGACCGTCCTCGCGGAATAAGCCTTCGGTACCTGCAGACAGCAAACAACGCGGCCCTCGGGTCGCGTTGTTGCGTTTCAGGGGTGGTGGTACGGTTCGCCCTTGAGGATGGTGTGGGCGCGGTAGAGCTGTTCGGCTGCGCAGACCCGGATCAGCTCGTGGGGGAAGGTCAGCTTGCTGAGGGACCACGTGGCGTGGGCGCGCTGGCGCAAGCTCGGGTCGAAACCGTAGGCCCCACCCACCAAAAAGGCGGTGTGCTTGAGTCCGCGGTTCATCAATCCTTGGAGGTGTTTGGACAGCTCAATCGACCCCATCTGGGGGCCGTGTTCGTCCAGCAGGATGAGGTGGTCGACCCCTTTGAGGAACTTCTCTGCGGCGGCTGCCTCTTCCTTCATCACACGGGCGGGATCGGCTTTGGCAAACTTGCCTTTGAGGTTGGGCGTTTCGACGTAGGTGTACTTCGTGTACCTGCCCAACCGGGTGTTGTACATGTCCAACCCGTCTCGGACCCAGGGTTGTCCTGTGGTGCCAATGGCGATCAAGCTCAGCTGCATGCGGCAAATCTACACGGCCGCCCGAATCGCAGGCGTATCTTCGTGCCATGTGGACAGATGCCATGAAACGCGCGGTGGAATGGGCGCTTGAAGAGGATTTGGGGTCGGGCGATTGCACCTCCTTGTCGAGCGTGCCGGAGGAGATGGTGCACGAAGGCTTCATTTTGGCCAAAGAGGACGGCGTGCTCGCCGGCGTGGAAGTGGCGCGCCATGTGTTTGAACTTGTGGATGCCACAGTGACGTTTGAGGCCCTGCGACCCGATGGGGCGCTAGTGGCTTATGGCGAAGCCGTGATCCAAGTCAAGGGCCCCGCGCGCAGCATCCTGTCCGCGGAGCGCCTCGCGCTCAACTTCATGCAACGGATGAGCGGGGTGGCCACGATGGCGCATCGCGCCCAGGCGTTGTTGGAAGGCACAGGCGCGCGGGTGTTGGACACCCGCAAAACGACCCCCGGGCTCCGTGCGTTTGAGAAGTGGGCGGTGGCCTTGGGTGGCGGCACGAATCACCGGATGGGCCTTTACGACATGGTCCTGATCAAAGACAACCACGTGGATTACGCAGGCAGCATGACGGAAGCCCTCCGAGGGGCGCACCGCTATTTCGAGGGCGGCGCAGAACGTGTGCCTGTCGTCGTGGAGGTGCGCAGCATGGAAGAGCTTCGCGAGGCGCGTCACGCCGCCGCGGAGGCTGGGCTTGAACTGACGCGGTTGCTGTTGGACAATTTCACGCCAGACCAAGCGCGGGAGGCGGTGGTCGAGGTGGCCGGTGCCTTGCCGCTGGAGGCGTCGGGCGGAATCGATCTGACCAACCTCCGTGCCTACGGCGAAGCCGGGGTCAACTTCGTGTCCATGGGCGCCTTGACCCACAGCGTCAAGAGCCTGGACCTTTCGCTCAAATCCCAACCTGTTCTTCCTGCATGAATCTCCCGGACGGTCCACTGTTCCGTTGGTTGGCCCAAAACGCCACGGTCCTTCGCGTGAAGGCCTTGCTGCGTCGGTTTCAGCCGTGGGGCCAGGAGGGCATGAACGCCTACGACGTGGTTCGCTTCTTCCTTGTGGGGTTGGTGAACGGCGCGGTGGCGACGCGGGCGGCGGCCATCTCGTTTCGGTTGTTCCTCGCTTTTTTTCCCGCGGTCATTTTTGTGCTGAGTGTCTTGCCCCACACCCCCCTGGAAACGGAGGCGGTGATGGACGCCTTGCGGCTGTTGTTCCCGGGCGACACCGTGTCGCTGTTTGAGCAAACGGTGGAAGACTTGCTCAGCCAAACCCAAGGCGCCCTGCTCTCGGTGGGTTTCATCCTCTCGCTGTACTACGCGTCAAGCAGCGTGCACGCGGTACTTTCCGGCTTCAACGAGAGTGCGTTGCTGGAGCAAAAGGGCAACCCTTGGCTCATCCGGGTGTGGTCCATGTTTTTGTTGATCCTGCTGGTGGTGCTCCTTGGCCTGGCGGTGCTGCTGATCGGGTTCAGCGGCGACGCGTTGATGTGGGCCTCGGACCGTGGTCTGCTTCCAGGATCGTCCTTGCCGTGGTTCAACGCCGCCCGGTGGCTCGGGGCGTTTGTGCTCATCTACAGCTCCGTGACCTTACTGTACAACGTCGGCCATTGGGACCGGCTGAAGTGGCGGACTGCGACGCCGGGCGCGGCCATGACCACGCTATTGATGGTGTTGCTGTCCTTGGGGTTCAGCTTCTTCATCGCCAAAGTCAACACCTACAACCGGTTGTACGGGTCGCTGGGGACGTTGCTTCTGTTGTTGGTGTGGGTGAACGCGAACAGCGCGGTGTTGCTGCTCGGGTTTGAGCTGGACGCAAGCATCGAGAAGGCCCGGCGGGAAGCCATGACGAAGTTTTCAGGCGGTGCACGTGGAGGAACCGAAACGAAGGGGTGAGTGAAGGTTGGCGGTTTGGGCTACATTGGCCCCATGAAGCACATCCTTTCTTTCTTGTTGATGGCCGCCCTGGGCATGGGTGCCGCATGGTCTCAGTCTCATCCTTTGTTGGGCAAGTGGAAGACCAAAGACGACGAAACCGGACGCATCAAGAGTGTGGTGGAAATCACCGAGCGCGATGGCAAATTCTATGGCACCGTGGTGGAATTGTTCCGCCTGCCGGAGGAAGACCAAGACCCTTACTGCGACAAGTGCGAAGACGACCGCAAGGACAAGCGCGTCTTGGGCATGGAAATCGTCCGCGACATGGTGCCAGACGGGGAGTTGGAGTGGGAAGACGGCACGATCTGCGACCCCAAGAAGGGCAGCATTTACGACTGCGAAATGTGGTTTGACGAGGACGACATGGACGTCTTGAAGGTCCGTGGGTACATCCTCTTCTTGTTCCGCACCCAAGAGTGGTACCGCGTCACAGAGTGAGGCGCTTCCTCACTTCGTGAGACAACTCGGGCAACGCGCCCGCCAACCAAGACCCCACCAGCACCGTGCCGGCGGCGAGGCCCCCTCGCAGGATGGCCATGATCACTTGTCCGAACGTTCCAAGTTCAAGGGCAACGTCAGGGGCGTCGCTGACCAAGGGGTTGAGGCCCACCAGCAGGGCGATGCCGGCCACGGTGAACCACCCCTTGGAGAAGGGGTGAATTCCGAAGATGCGCCACATCAGCACCGTGCGCCATCCCATGTTCCAGACCCCGGTGAGGCCTGTCGCCACGGCTGCGCCCAGCAGCCCCCAACCGAACACCTGCATGAACACATAGTTGGTGACCACGGTCATGACGACCAAGCCCAAATTGATGGGCAAGGCCATGCGGTAGCGTGAGGAGAACTGCAGAATGGGCCCGGCCGTGCCCCCAGAGGCCTCGGCCACAAAGGCCATGCCCACGGCCAAGACAATCCACCTCAACCCCTGGTAATTCTCGGGCAAGGCCAAGTCAAGTGTGGGCAAGCCGACCACAATGGCCGCAAGCAGCGACGCGGTCATGGCCAGTTGAACGCGCGCCGATTGTTTCAATTCAGGGCCGCAGGCCTCGGGCCCTTGTAATGCCACCGCCTTGGACGTCAACGACCGAAGGATGGGGCCCATCGCACGGAGGGGCATGCCCACCACGGTGGCGATGAAAAAGGCGAAGGTGTAGCGAGGCACCACAGCCAACCCCAACAGGGCGCCGACCATCACGAAGTCAAGGTTCTTGGCCACGACCCGAGATCCTGCATTCCAGAACGCGAAGAGCCCGTACTCGAGCATGGGTTTGGAGTCTTCCTTCAACGCGGGCCGTCCGAGCCTTGCGCCGCTGGACAACGCTTCCAGGAACATGAGTCCCACAGCCGCGACGTAGCTGTACAAGAACCACCGGAAGAAGGTTTCGAACGGCATGACGCCGCCGAGGTAAGCCAGCGCCAGGCCCAAGTAGCTGCCTTTCAGCCAAACTTCTTGGATGGCGGTGGCCGCGACCGTGCGCATGCGGTGGGCGAGCACGGCTTTCAAGAGCATCATGGCCAGGTACGCCCCGGCCATCACCAGGAAGGCTGCGATGCGGCCTTCCAGCAGCCACCCGGCGTCGGCGTCGAGCCAAGCCAAGACGTCGGGACCGGCGAACGTGGATGCCCCGGCAAGCAGCAACAGGAAGGCGGTTGGGAAGAGGACCAGCGTGCTGAGCATGGAAGCTTCGCGTTCTGCGCTTCCTGCCTTGGGGAGGAAGCGCATGATGCCGCTTGGAGACCCCAGCGCGACGATTTGCGCCAAGATGGTACCCCAAGCCGTCAGGATGCGGAGCAAGCCCCATCCTTCTTCAAACCCTTCGAACGCCTTGGGCAACACGTACATCGTGTTGACGGCACCCAACACCAGCCCCGTGCTGAGGACGAGGGCGTTTCTGACGGATTGTTTGGCGACGATTCCCATGCGAGACGCAAGTTGGGGCAAATCAGTAGGACGACGAGGCAGGTGGGTCGAGCACCACGCAATGTTCGCAGTATTTGGCGTCTGAGGCGTGTTCAAACACGTGGCCGTCGGCCGCGAATTCGTCCAACGTGTCTGCGAGCCAATGGATGAACGTGTCGACGTGTTGGGGGCGGATCAACGATTCACCATCGATGTTCAGGGACAACAGCCCAGCCTTGACGTTGCGGCCAGACCGGATGGCGGCGGTCACCCCAGCAGCTTGGGCCTCCTCGTCCAGCGTGGCCAGCACCATCGTGGCGTAGACAACCAGCTGCAGGGCCTTTCCCTTCTGGCCACCTGCCAGTTCAGCGGTCCAATCGCCCTTCAGTTTGAGCTCTTTGGCTTCCACTTTGCCCGTCTTGTAATCCAGCACCCGCGGGACGCCTGCGACGCGTTCAAGTCGGTCCGCAGTGCCCGCAAAGGCCAGGGTGCCAAACGACGTGCCTGGATGCTTCGAAGACAGTTTGGCTTCCCGATCTTGGATGAAGGGCGCGGGTTGGCCATCCAACAACTCGGTTTTTTCCTGAAGGAGGAATTTCTTCAGGGTGGTGCGCGCGATTTCCAGTTGCAGCACATTCTCCCCGCGTTTCACCAGACTGGCGTTGTACTCCGATTGCAAGGCGTTGGCCAAGTGGCGGTCCAAGGCGTCGGCCACGTCGTCCAAATGAGTCGTGGTCAAGACATGGCCTTGGGCGTGTTCCAACCCGTGCTCCATGACGTGGTGCACCACGCTCCCCAAGGTGCTGGCTTCCATGGAAGTTTGCAATTCCGTCGCTTCACCCATGCCGTAGAGGTAGCGGTAGGCAAAGTTGCGGGGACATTGAAGCATGGTGTTCAGGGCGCTCGGCGACATGCCTTCACTTGCCCAAGTCTTCAAACGGTCGCGCATGGCGTCGGTCATGGTCATGGGTTGGATGGCAGGCCTCGGGTCGGGCAACGGAACGTGCAACGTCACGTGTTCCACTTCCAAGTGCGGGGTGCCGTCGGGTTTGTGGAACGACCCTTCCAGTTGCATCAAATACCGCGAGGGTTCGCCCCCCTCTTTCCGGTCGGGGCTGCTGCGGTACAGCAGGTGAACTTCTCTTGCCCGGTTCAGCAGCCGGTGGACCAAATACGCGTACCGGGCCTCACGCTCCCTCGGTCCGGGCATGCCGAGCGAGCTCCGGAGGTCTAAGGGCAGGAAACTGTCAGGCCTGGACGTTTGGGGCACGGTGCCTTCGTTCATGTCGAGCACAATCACGCGGTCGAAGTCCAACGCACGCGTTTCTGTCAAGCCCATGACCTGAAGCCCGCGGTTGGGCTCACCCAACAAATCCACCCGTTCTTGGCGCAGCATGCGACGTGCCATGGCGCGGACTTCAGCCGCCGTGGACATGGGCCGATGCGCGGCCTGCAGCCGCTGCAACACGGCCACCACCGTCCTGAACCTCCTCCATCCGGCGGGGATCCAAGGCACCGCACTCGACGCCACCTCGTCGTCGTCGTTCACGTCGCTGGGCATGGCTTCCAGACGTCCTTCCAAGGCGCGGGCCCACGACGAGAGCGCTTCGAGAAAGGCCGAGGCCTCTTTCGCGCGAAGCGGGACGAGCTGCCGCACGTCTTGGGCAAACCCTCGGGCGCCCAGCTCTTCGAAGTCGTCCGCGCTCACCCAGGCGCGGTGGGCCTTGGCAAGGGCGTGCATGGCGTGTCCCACGTAAGGGCTGTTCCCTTGCGTCCGGTGAATGTGGTGCATGACCGGGTGGGCTTGGAAGGTTTGGAGCTGCTCCAGCCGCCATGTGTCGGAAGTCGTTTCGAGCATGGTGAACACCTGGTCGACAAACGACAACACAGGGGTCTCGTGCATGGCCAAGCCCATGGTCACGTTCAACCCATTGGCGCTGGGCGGCAACGCCTGAAGCAAGGTGCCCAGCGTGCCCCCGTCGGGCAGCACCACCAACGTCTGGTTGAATTGTTCTGGCGTCAGGTTGGCGAGGATGTCGCGCACGTGCTGGGTTTGCAAAACGGTCGAGGCGCAGCCCACCACCTGGACTTTGGGGGGTTGACTGGCGAGGGTGCCTTGCAGAAGTGGCGCTTTGGGGTTCCGGAATTTGCGGATGAACAGCCCCGCTTCGTTGTGGACGTCGTGCACGTATGTTGGGTCGGCGTCCCAAAGCACCGTCAAACGATCTGCCTTGTTCCAAGCGTCGAGGCATGTCCATTCGGCCGTGCTCATGGTGGCCAAACCTGCCGCAAGCACGTGATCCACGTCCAGGTGTCCCTCTCCTTCCGCGAGTTTCCGGGTCAAGTGGGCGCGGGTGGCCAGGCCGTCTTGCCCCAAGTTGGCGTGCAACTTGGCGTACAATTCGGGCAACCGTCGCCATTGTCGCTCGAACGCTTTTTGGTCCTCCGACCACGTCTCCTCCCCAAAGCTCCAATCCTCGATGCCCTGGATGTCGGCCAGGTTTTGAAACACCTTGCCCACGTCGGCCAATTCGTGGTCCACAGCCGCGAAATCGTCCAGCACCACCTTGGCCCACGGCACAAACCGGTCAAACGGCAGGGCGTCCTCGGACGTGCCCACCACCCGATGCAGCCGCACCAAGACTTCCAACGGGTCCGCAGCTGTCCAAGGTGAAGACGCTTCGATGAAGCCAGAGAGCGCGTAGAATTGCGGCAAACGTGCCGGTCCGGTCAACCGATTCATGAGGCCACGACGGAGTTTGGACATCGCCCTGTGGCTTGGCAGCACCACGGCCAACCGGTCGAGCTGGTTGGCCTCGCACAAGGGGTGTTCCATCACCGCTTCAAGCACCTCGTCCAAGAACGAAGGGCGAGACAGCGTGGGTGGGAACGACTGAGAAGTTGGGTTGGACACGGAAGGAGCTTCAGCCCTTCAAGGTAAATCCATTCCGAATGAAATCCCACAGCTCGGTGCGGCCGTCGGTGGTGCCCACGGCCCGTCGGATTTCCCCCCAAAACGACTTGGAGGACGCTCCCTCCGTTTCGGGTTCGGTGGTCAGGGACGGCGCTTGCGGCCGGTCGCGGAACGCAGGTGCGTCGGTCTCAGGGTCGATGCCGCGCTCCTTCAAGATGCCGAGCAATTCGTCGCTCACACGGTAGCGCTCCTTGGCCTGCTCCTGGTAGCCCAGCTGCTCTTCCAACAACCCGAGGTTGTTCCACGTCACGGCGTCTTCGGGGTCAAGTTCCACGGCGCGCTTGTAGTCTTCGATGGCGCCACGCAAGTCGCCGCAGGCCTGCTTCATCCATCCGCGAGAGGCGTACCGGTAGCTGTAATCCGGTTGAATGTCTGCAGCTTTGTTCAGCCAGTCCAGCGCGACGTCCTTGTCGCCGCAATGAAAGTGGCTGACGGCCCGGTCGTGCATGTCGTCGGGGTTGGTCCCTGCGGCGTCGGGGTGGGCCGCCCAATGGGCCTTCCATTGCGCCAACGCTTGGGGCCACTCCCGCGCGGTCATGGCGTCGAGTGCGGCTTGTTTGGCCGCGGAGTTGTCAGCGTTGGTGTCGTGAGAAGCTTTCATGCTGTGCCCAATAGAAACGCAAAATTGCGTCAACTTCGTTGCATGGAGTATCCCGTCTACCTCCAAATGACCGAAACCGAGAATGTGGTCGCCGTTCAAGGCCCCAGCCGATTTTGGGAGGGCCAAAAGTTGGGTCAACGCGTGCTTCAACACGACGTGGTTTGCCACACGTGGCCCGAGCGTCAACGCGTGCTGGACATGCTCGAACCCGACGGACCTTGGACGAAGATTTCCAAGGAAGCCTTCGATCGGGTTTGGTCCCCCGAGGTGGAGGAGGTGGATTTGGATGTGAAAGCGCATGTGGAATTGGCGGGGTGGACCACGTTTGGGATTTCTTCGAAGGCGAGGTGGTTCGCGCGCGTGACCACGTTGACGCAGTTGCGTGCGGCGCTCGCGTGGGCCAGGGAACGGGAGGTTCCGCTGTTGGTCTTGGGCGGGGGAAGCAACATGCTGTTGCACGGAGATGTGCATGCCTTGGTCTTGCAGGTGGACATCCGTGGGGTGGAAGTTTCGCCCCAAGGGGAGACAGGCGCCATCGTCTCGGCTGGGGCCGGCGAGCCGTGGCACGGGTTTGTGATGCAGACGCTTGACGAGGGATGGCATGGCTTGGAAAACCTGTCCCTCATCCCCGGCAACGTCGGGGCCAGCCCCATGCAAAACATCGGTGCATATGGCGTGGAGGTCAAGGACCACTTCGCCTGGTTGGACGCCCTCCGCATCGAAGACGGCGCCTTGGAACGTTTCGACGCGTCGAAGTGCCAATTTGGGTACCGGGAAAGCGTGTTCAAACGGGAGGAACGCGGCAAGTGGATCATCGTCCGTGTGGCGTTTCACCTCGACCGTGAAAGTCCGCTCCGCATGGGCTACGGCGCCATCGAGCACGAGCTCGCATCCATTCCCATGGAACGCCGCACCCACCGAGATGTGAGCGAGGCGGTCATCCGCATCCGTCAATCCAAGCTTCCCGACCCGACGGTCGTTGGCAACGCGGGCTCGTTTTTCAAAAACCCCACCGTCCCGGCAGCCGTGGCCCAGAAACTCGCGGAGGCGCACCCTTCGATGCCGCAGTATCCTCAAGAGGGCGGTGCGGTGAAGCTCGCGGCCGGCTGGCTCATTGAGCAGTCAGGTTGGAAGGGACACTCTCGGGAGACCCACGGGGTGCACGACAAGCAGGCGCTTGTGTTGGTGCACTTTGGCGGTGCCACAGGTGAAGAGGTTTGGGCCTTGGCCCAGGATGTGATGGCTTCCGTTCACGGAAAGTTCGGCGTCCAGCTGGAGCCCGAGGTCAACCAGATTCAGATGCGCCCGAGTGCTTGACGGGAACCCCCCTCAATGAGGGTCTTGAAACTTGGGGTTGTTCACGAACACCGTGTCGGTGAGCGTGTGCAAGAAGGCGACGAGCGCTTCCTTTTGGACGGGCGCAAGGGCCAATCCACCCACCTCAGATTTCATGAAGGGGTCAAGCGTGCTTGAAGGCACCCCGCCCGTGTTGTAGTGGTCGATGACCTGCTCCAGGGTGAAGAACCGGCCGTCGTGCATGTAAGGTGCGGACAACGCCACGTTGCGAAGCGTTGGTGTGCGGAATTTTCCAGAATCAAGGGAGTTGCCGGTCACACCTGCGAAGCCTGGGTCGGCCACGAAGACCGAATCGAGCCCGTTGTTGTGCATCAGGTTGTCGGTGAATTGCATGCCTGCTTCACCGTGGCAATGGAAGCAGTCCCCGCCGAATTGGCCGCCAGGCACGACTTCGGGGTCGCCCCCTTCGCGCAAGAAAATCTGGTAGCCGTTGTACTCCTCCTCGCTGAGCTCGGTCTCGCCCCGGCGCCACAGGTCAAACTTGCTGTCCGAACTCACCATGGTGCGCACGAACTGAGCCACAGCCTTCACGGTCAATTCGGGGGTCACCACGTCGGTGCCGAACGCGTCGAAAAACAGCTGCGGATAGCTCCGCCCCGGCTCGTCGTCTTGAAGACGTTGCACGGCTTGAGACCACGGCAGGTTCATTTCGTCGGGGTGTTGAACCGGGTCGAGGATTTGGTCCTCCAAGGTGGGCATGCGGCCGTCCCACAAGAACGAGGGTGCCCATCCCAAGTTGATCAAGGCCATGGCGTTGCGTGTGCCTTGGGCCCCCGTCACGCCGGTGCTGTACTGGGCAGGGTCGGAGAAGCTGTGGGCGGGCAAGTGGCACGACCCGCACGACATGCTTCGGTCGCTGCTCAAGGCCGTTTCCCAAAACAACATGCGCCCGAGCTTCACGCCCTCCACCGTCAAGGGATTGTCCGCCGGCACGTCCATCGGGGGAAAGAAAGGAGGGATGACCAAGTCGTACGGCGTGGGGGACCACACCGGCTCGTCGGGACCGCAATCGCATCCGGCCAACGACCAGGTCGCCACCACCATCCAGAGCCATGTCTTTCTTCCCAGCATGCTCACTTCAAGGTCCAGGCTTGGAGGTACAACGTGACCCACCGCGTGGCCAATTCGAGGTTGTTTCCGGTGTGGGTTTGGGCGTCCACCGTGGGGTCAATCACATCCTCGCTTCCGTGCAGACACTTGTAGGCGTCCAAGGTTAGGATGCGGTCTTGGGGTTCTTCTCCGGCTTCGAGAAGCCAGACGTCTTCCCACGAGAACTCGACCGTGCGGTACAGCCGGTCGTCTCCGGCGTGGTAGGAGAAGGGTTGTTCAGGATCGACAAGCAACCGACCGTCGTACACGCTGAAGATGTACCCCGCAGCCCAGCCCCAGTGCATGCCTGCCGAGCCGGCAAATCCGAGCGGGTGGTCGGCGGGATAACCGGCAGGGTCCACGTCCAAATTTTGGTCGGCGGGCACCCCCAAACCCATGCGCAGGCCGTCGATGTGACGGTCTTCGCATCCAGGCAAGTCCAGCACCACGTGGTTGCCTTCCTCGGCAAATCGAATGCGCTGCACCGTGTCCACGTTCACCCATCCTTCGTCCACATCGTGGAGGGCAAACTGGCTGACGTAAGCCTCCATGCGGTCGAGGCGAATGTCGCGCCCTTGGTTGTCCGAGACCACCTCGCCCAACGTGTAGGGCGCCCCGTCCCATGCCAGGTCAAACGCCAACCGCAACGAGGGCGATTCGTCGGGCTGGCAGCCGGTGGCCGCCAAGAGCAGCAAGGCCAGCATCAAAAGGGGAGTGGAGGTCTTCGTCATGATGGGATAACTGCTAATTTGCAACAGAAGTTGTTCGCCACGGGCAACCCCTGTCACATGAAGTCCCCGCAAGCGTTTGAAGTGGTCCGTGCGTCGGCCGGATCTGGAAAGACTTACAGGCTCGTGAGCCGGTACTTGGCGTGCTGCTTGGTGCACGACGAGCCGCGCGCGTTTCGGCACATTTTGGCCTTGACCTTCACCAACAAGGCCGCGTGGGAAATGAAGGAGCGCATCCTGCGTGACTTGGCCCGCATCGGGTCGGGCGACGAGAGGGCCGACAGCCTTGTGGAGGAGTTGGAAGCCCAAACCAACCTGCCAGCGCTCACCCTGCGCGCCCGCGCTCGCGCCATGCGGTCCACGATGCTGCACCGGTACGGCGACATGGCGGTCATGACGTTGGACAGCTTCACGAACCGGTTGGTCAAGAGTTTCGCCCGGGATTTGGCCTTGGACCAAGACTACCGCATTGAGTTGGACCAAGACCGCATCGTCGAAGAAGCTGTGGCGAACGTGTTGGACCGCGTTGGCGCGCCGGGCCAAGAGGAATTCACCGAAATGTTGAAGGGCTTTGCCCGGCTGCAAGTGGAAGAGGAGAAGGACAGCCGAATTCGTCACCCCTTGACCACGTACGGCCGAGAGGTGCTCAAGGAGGGGATGCGGTCGGCCTTGGAAGCCCTTGGCGACCTCAAAGCGGCGGACTTTCGGAAAATCTCCAAGGACCTCCGCGACGAGGTTCGCGCGGTGGAGTCCACCCTCAAGGCCGAGGCCACCAAGGCGGTGGCCGCCATCGACCGAGAAGGCTTGACCGACAAAGACGTCGTGCGCGGCACGCTGTTCAAATGGATTCGAAAGCAACGTCAAGGCCAGGCCACCGCCCCGTCGGCGGCCTTGCAGGCGATGTTCGACGAAGGGGTGTTCACCTCGAAGAAGGCGCCGGACGACACGGTGGCGGCGGTGGGTCGCATGCTGCCTGAAGCGGAGGCCGTGCGCGTCCAGGTGGCCAACATGACCCCCGGAACGGCGAAAGGGGAGGCCTACCTCTTGCGCAAAAGACTCGTCCACAAGATTGATTTGGTCGGGACCCTCGCCGCCATTGCCGAGGAGATGGAAGACGTGCAGGCCAGCCGCAACGTTCGGACGTTCCACGCCCTGCACGAACGCATTGCGCGGGTGGTGCGCCACAACCCGGTGCCTTTTTTGTTCGAACGCATGGGCAGCCGCTTCAGGCACGTGTTCATCGACGAGTTCCAGGACACCTCCGTGACGCAGTGGCAAAACCTCATTCCGCTGGTGGACCACGTGCTCTCAGAGCGCAACAGGGCCCTTGTGGTCGGCGACAGCAAGCAGGCCATCTACCGCTGGCGCAACGGCGACTACCGCCAGTTGTTGGAGTTGCCCAACATCGTGGACGACGACGAAGGGGCCTTCGCCGACGCCGCTAGGACGTTTCACGACGCGCTTGACGACCAGCTGCTCGACGCCAACTGGCGGAGTGGTTCGGCCATTGTGGCGTGGAACGGGGCGTTTTTCGACGCCGTGCAGCGCAGATTGCCCGCGGATTTGGCCAAGGTGTACGACGACCATGGTCAGGCGCCGCAGCAGAAGTTTGAAGGCCAGGTGCATGTCGAGGCTGTGTGCGACAAGGACCGCGTCACCCGCGAGCAACTCTTGCACGAGGCACTCGAAGCCCGCATTCGACATCACGAAGAGGCTGGATTTCGCCGCTCGGAGATGGCCATTTTGGTCCGCACGAACAAGCAGGGGGCCCACATCGCCCAGCACCTGCTCGACGTGGGCATCACGCCGCAAACAGAAGACAGCCTTCACCTCGGCCGGCACCCTGGGGCGTTGGCGGTGGTCGCGTTGACGCGCTGGGTCGTGGACCCCTCCGAAGACAGACACGCCACTTCTTGGCTTCAATGCATGGCGGCGCTGTCTCCCAGCAGCATCGACGAATCGGCGGTGCTCGACCGGCATGTGTCGTGGCGCCAGAACGACGAGGGAAGGCGTTTTGCCTCGCTCGATGCCCTGGGCATGCTGGACGAACTCTTCCCTGAACTCCATCCCCTTGAACGGGCGAACGGCCCCTTGGTGGCCTGGGTGGGCCACGTGTGCCAAACCCTTGGACTTACTGGACGGTTTGACGCCTACGCCGAGGCGTTGATGGAGATGGCCCGGGAGGTGACAGGCACCGAAGACGGCGGTCTGCGCGGGTTCTTGCGTGTGTGGGACCGAACAGGAAGCCGGCGTTCCATCGTGGCCAGCGGAGGCGAGGATGCCGTTCAAATCATGACGGTCCACAAGGCCAAGGGGTTGGCTTTTCCTGTCACCATTCTGGTGGCGGGTACCAACATCGCCCGGGAGGTGAAGGGTCATTTGCCCGTGCTCTTGGACCCCGCCACCGGCTTGGACGTGCCAGCGGCGCTGTTGCGGGTCTCGGACATGAAAGACACGGCGCTGGACGCGAAGGCCGAGGCCGAGTTGGACGCCGCCTTGCTTGATCAAATCAACATCGTGTACGTCGGCATGACCCGCCCCATTTCCCGGCTTGACGTGTTGGCGGAAACGGCCAAACTGGACTTCGACCGTGCCGCGCCCGCCCAAATTGGCCAGTGGGTCCTGGCCTGTGCAGAGGACGTGGCAGACATTCATTTTGAATCGACCGGCGACTGCGTCACCCGCGGCACGGGGGGAGGTCTTCCTGAGCGCACCTCAAGCTCGGAAGCACCCCAACCGGCGCGCACCACCCACCTCCAGCTTGGGGAAGAGGTGACCCAGCAGGTCGCGTTGGCCAAGGGCAGCCATGCCGCGGTCCATCCCGATGGCATGGATGAGTCTTCGTTGGGCACGGCGGTGCACTCGTTGCTGGCGGAGGTCAACTCCATCGACACTTGGCCCGCCATCCGTGCCAAATTCGCCGCCGGGTGGGCGCTGTCCGCCCACGACCGGGAAACGCTTCTCGGGTGGGCGGATGCGGTGTTGGACCGTCCGGAGTCGGCCCGCTTCTTTCAGCCTGGGCTGCAGGTGGAATGCGAGCCCGAGTGGACCGACGGTGTGGAATTGTACCGTCCTGACCGCGTGGTCTTCGACGGCCAAACTTGGCACATCGTGGACTTCAAGTCGGGCGGGCAAGACAAGCCCAAACACGTCGCCCAAGTGCAGTCCTACATGCAGGTCCTTGCGGGCCTTGAAGACGCCCCGATCCGCGGCTGGCTCCTGTACCTGGAACCTTGGTCCCTTGAAGAGGTGCCGGCTCCCTCGGCACCCCTTATCTTCACCTCCTGATGAACATCTCCTCTCTCGCCATTCGCCCTTTCCGCGCTTGCACCCTTGCGGTGTTGACGTTTGTCGTCAGCTTGAATGCCCAAGGCCAAACCTTGGGCAAGGAATACTTGGTCCGCGCGGCGGACGCGTCGCAAGTGCAGACCCGCGCCTCGGCTTGCGCCCCGGCCACGGCCTTGCGCGACCTCGAGTGGAACAACGTCCGCGCCTTGGTCGAGAACGGCGGCACCTTGTGGCACGAGCGGGCCAACTGGCGCGGGGCCTACATCGTGCCGAAGGAGGACAACGTATCCACGGTGTTTGCGGGTGCTCTGTGGATTGGCGGCATCAGCCCGGACCAGCAATTGAAGTTGGCGGCCGTGCGGTACCGCCGCGATGGCAACGACTTTTGGCCTGGACCTCTTTCCAACGACGGGGCGGCCGAGGTGGATGCCACCACGTGCAACGAATACGACGAGTTCTTCGTGTCGACCCGCGCCGACGCCCGGCGCCACCGTCAATACTTCGAGGCGCTGGAGGCAGGCACCGTGGAAGAGGAATTCCCCGAAGGCTACGCCATGCCCGCCTACTTCCGGGATTATCCGGCGCACGGCAACACGGACCTGAATCAGGATTACTACTTGGCGCCGTTCCTGGATTACAACGGCGACGGCTTTTACTCCCCCGAACAGGGTGACTACCCTTGGTACGATTTCCTGCAGGAAATCGATTGCGGCAACCGCCGTCGGGAAGACATCGTGCCCCTTTACGGAGACCAGAACTACTACTGGATTTTCAACGACAAGGGCAACGTCCACTCTGAATCCCAAGGCGAGCCCATCGGCATGGAAATTCGGGCCCAGGCGTTTGCCTTTGCCACCAACGACGAGGTCAACAACATGACCTTCAACAACTACGTACTGATCAACCAGGGCACCCAAACCCTGACCAACACCTACATGTGCCAGTGGGTGGACAGCGATTTGGGCGGCATCAGCGACGACTATGTGGGGTGCGACGTGCAGCGCGGTTTGGGGTACACCTACAACGGAGATGCCTTCGACGAGTCGGACAGCTTTTCCCCGGGCTACGGCGAGAATCCGCCGGCCTTTGGGGTGGACTTCTTTGAGGGGCCTTACCAAGACGCCGACGGCATCGACAACCCGCTGACCACGAACTTCTCCAACGCCATCGACTCCTTGGGCATTCCCTACGAGGGCATTGGCATCGGCTACGGCGACGGGGTGGTGGACAACGAGCGCTTCGGCATGCGCCGGTTCATCTACTTCAACTGGGGCTCAGGTCCCAACACCCAGCCTTCCACGGCGGGCCACTACTACAACTACATGCGCGGGTACTGGAAGAACGGCCAGCGCATGGCTTACGGCGGGGACGGCTTGAACGCCGGCACCGGCGCCAACCTTGAGATTTACTCGGACTACATGTTCCCTGGCGACACCGATCCCTACGCATGGGGAACGGGTGGCACACCTGTGGAGCCTTGGTCTGAATTTGAAACGGGCAACCCTCCGGGTGACCGCCTGTTCTTGCAGAGTGCGGGGCCCTTCACCCTGGAGCCTGGCGACTACAACAACATCACGGTGGGCATGGTCTGGGCCCGCGCCGGCGGCGGAGAGCCTTTTGAAAGCGTGAAGCTCTTGCGTTTGGCCGACGACAAGGCGCAGGCGTTGTTTGACAACTGTTTCGAAATCGTCTCCGGTCCAGATGCGCCGGACATGACCATTCAGGAATTGGAGAACGAGCTCATCCTGTACCTGACCAACAACAACCCCCTCTCGAACAACTTCGGCGAGGCTTACACGGCGGTGGATCCCGGCATTCCCAAGGAGTTGCCGGACGGCACGTTGTTGTCGGAGGCGGACCGTTCGTACGCGTTTGAAGGCTACCAAATCTACCAGCTCGCCGAACAGGGCGTCAGCCCCGCTGAGCTCGGAGACGTGGAGAAGGCGCGTTTGATTTACCAATGCGACATCGTCAACGACGTGGCGAACGTGGTGAATTACCGATACGACGACATCATGCAAGCGTCGGTGCCTGAGCTCATGGCCAACGGCGAGAACGAAGGCATAGCCCACAGCTTCCGCGTGACCAAAGACG
>JBMZWX010000003.1:0-95389 GCA_049627085.1 Flavobacteriales bacterium
TTCCTCAGGGGAGCTGTTCAACTCGTTCGTGCTCTCGCAGTACGTGCAAGCGCCTTCGCCCATGTTGTAGTTCGAAGCCAAAGGGTCGTTGCAGCTGTCCACGGTCTCCACGCTGATCTCGGAAGAGGCCAACAAGGCGCCTTCCAAAGAGTACACGTACACACCAAGGTTGTACACACCCACCGCGTTCGGATCAAAGTCCACGTCGGCGCTTTGGGCAAGCTCAGACCAGAAGCCGAAGTCGAAGTTCTGGCTGTCCTGGAAGATGCTCTCTTGGCCGTAGTCAATGCCAGTCTGCGTCTCCACAAGCGGGAACGCCTCAGAGAACGAGCCGAAGATGGTGTACGAGCCTTCAAGGTCAGAAGCGTTGAAGTCGTTGGCTGGGTCGAAGTCCAAACCAAACTTCACCTCAACATCTGCAAAGACGTACTCGCCCAAGTTCACGCTCAACAAGTAGTTCCAGCGGGCGCCAGCCTCCACGCCCTCAGGCACGTCGGCAAATCCGTTGTTCACTTGGTAGTTCGCCAAGTTGCCAGCTTCAGGCTCCACGTTGCCCACGTAACGCTCCAAAACACCCAACGACGCCGTGATGCCGTTGCATGCATCGATGCCCACGTTCATGTGGTCGTTCGACAAACCAGAACCAATTGTGAATTCTTCCTCAGGGGAGCTGTTCAACTCGTTCGTGCTCTCGCAGTACGTGCAAGCGCCTGCAGCGTTGAAATTTGAGGCGAGTGGATCGTCGCAATTCGTTTGAGCGTAAAGCGAGCTGAACCCGAGTGCAAGCCCGGTGAGAATCAACCTTTTGGTTTGAAAGCTGAATGCCATGATAAAGTGTGTTTGATGCGCTAAGCTAATCAGAATGGTGCAAAATACGTATTTCATAATTCTGCCTGGCGAACCGTCCGAATTTTCTTTGTGACACCTGGGTTGCCGACAAGTTGAAGGGAGATTTTCGAGTTGACATGTTTGCCAAACTTTCAGGCACAAAAAAAGCCTGCGAGTGCAGGCTTTTTTCTTGTAGCGGGGGGGGGGCTCGAACCCCCGACCTCAGGATTATGAATCCTGCGCTCTAACCAGCTGAGCTACCCCGCCGATTGGGGGCGCGAAGATAGCAAGTTTTGGCAAGTCACAAAGCATTCAAGACTTGAAATGACCGTTTCATGCCTTAACTTGTGAACCCGTATTATTGGGAGTTGTTGAGGAAGCGTCGTCAAGGATGAATTGGCAACCCAACCAAACAACCGACCACCATGAGCATCACCACAGACATCGTGAAATTCCAACTTGAAATCCCCTTGAACAGCTCCAAAGGCGTGCTGTTCAACTGCATCAGCACTCCATCAGGTTTGGCCGAGTGGTTTTGTGACGACGTCAACATCAAAAAAGACGTGCACATCTTCTTTTGGGACGGAAGCGAGGAGTCTGCCCGATTGGTCTCCAAGAAAAAAGACGAGTTCGTCAAATTTCGTTGGCTCGAAGCTGAGGAAGATGGCCTCGACACATTCTTCGAATTGCGCATTCGGGTGGATGAATTGACCGGGGAAAACGCACTGGTCATCACCGATTTTGCCGAGGACGAAGATGAAGTGGAAGACGCCAAAGACTTGTGGCAAGCTCAGGTGGACAAGTTGCGTCAAGTGCTCGGCTGCTAACCCTCCCTCTTCCGCTCAGGTTTCCTTCAAGAACGCATTCAACCTGCGCTCCAACCATGGAGCCCACCCCCCTTCGTCTGGGTTCTGCATCAGCCGCACCTCTTCTTGAGGTGCACGCTCCCCGACTTCCTGTTTGACGCACGTCCAGAGGTCTCGAATGGGCTCATGCGCGGCACTCCAGCGGAGTGAGATGCGATGGGACAGCAGCCATCCCTCCTTGCTGGCCGCGGCTCGCACCTCCTCTGCCCTTTCCGTGGGAAACACAAACTGAAACACCCCCGATTCGTGGGTCACACGCCGGGCTTCAGCGAAGAGCACATGCAAAGGAAGCGTGTCGTCGTGCCGAGCCAGATTCCGTTTGCGCTCTGGGCTTTTGGGATGGTTGTGAAAAAAGGGAGGGTTGCACACCACCAAATCCACATCGGCTCCACCCCATGCCTGCACGGCCATCTCGTGCACTGAAACCCGTGAACTGAACGGGCTGGACGCCACATTTTCAGCCGCTTGCCGGGCGGCGTCGGGCTCGAGCTCCACCGCCTCCACCACAGCGTGCTTGTGGCGCTGGGCGAGCATCAAGGCCAAGATACCTGATCCCGTGCCGATGTCAAGAATGCGCGTCGGAGCTTCCATGTTGTCCCCGGCCCAACACCCCAACACGAGGGCGTCCGTGCCCACTTTCATTCCGCACTGGTCGTCGGCCACGTCAAATTGCTGGAACGACTGGAGACGACGACCGTTGCGTCCCATGACTCAGGCCTGGTTTTTGCGCTTGTGCCACGCGTCAAGCACGGGGAAGTCTTCCACGCGGTGGGCTGGCTCCGCGGACAACGGATCCACTTCATTCATGTGCACATGGGCATCCGCGGGAAGGGCCTGGTACAAAGCTGTGCCTTCCGACTTGTGCTGCAACATGCGGTCGCTGACGTCGCCTTTCCGGGTGGCGGGGTTGCCCACAATCAAGGACCTGTCCGGCCATGACGTGGAGGCTTTGACCATGGCGAGCGCACCCACCACGCACCCCTCCCCCAACACAACATCGTCCATCACCACGGCATTCATGCCCACCAGGCAATTCTTTCCAATGTGTGCACCATGGATCATCGCACCGTGCCCGATGTGGGCGCTCTCCTCCAACAGGACCGTTGTGCCTGGGAACATGTGAAGCACACACCCTTCCTGCACATTGACCCCTCGCTTCAACACGATTTTGCCCCAATCGCCTCGCAACACGGCATGGGGCCCCACATAACAATCTTCCCCCACCGTGACGTGTCCGATGAGGGTGGCCTGAGGATGCACAAACGCGCTCGGGTGCACCACCGGCACCATGCCGCGAAAGGAATAAATCATGATGCCGACGCGTTGCGAATCACCGCTGCGTAGCCCTGCCCCACGCCAATGCACAGGGTGACAAGGGCATGCTTGCCTCCGGTCCGTTTCAATTGCCGCGCCGCGGCCAAGAGAATGCGCGCGCCAGTCATGCCGAGGGGGTGTCCAAGGGCGATGGCCCCACCATTCGGGTTGATGCGGGCGTCGTTGTCCTGCAATCCCCAGCTTCGGATGCAGGCCAAACTCTGGGCTGCAAACGCTTCATTCAACTCGATGACGTCCAAGTCATCCCAACCCAAGCCCGCCTTGGCGAGTGCGCGGTTGGACGCCTCAACAGGCCCAATGCCCATGATGCGCGGGGGGACCCCCACCACAGCAGAGGAGACGATTTGGGCCAACGGTTCCAGCCCATGAGCCTGGAGTCCTTCCTCGTTGGCCAGCAGCAAGGCCGCCGCACCGTCGTTCAGGCCACTTGCGTTCCCCGCCGTGACCGAGCCCCCCTCCTTTCGGAACGCCGGACGAAGCTTGGACAACACCTCCATTGTCGTGCCTGGCTTGATGAACTCGTCTTGTGAAAACACCAGAGGGTCTCGCTTCCTCCTGTGAATGGACACAGATGCAATTTCCTCTGCAAGCCGGCCTTCGTTTTGGGCCGCTGCAGCTTTCATTTGACTGGCATGGGCAAAGGCGTCTTGGTCCTCGCGAGAAATGCCGTGCAGCTCCACGAGGTTTTCCGCCGTTTGGCCCATCCCCTCTGTCCCGTAGACTTCTTGCAGCTTGGGGTTGATGAAACGCCAGCCGAAGCTCGTGTCGTGCAAGGTCATGTCGCGTCCAAAGGCTTTGCTCGTCTTGCTCATGACCCACGGACCGCGCGTCATGTGCTCCACCCCACCAGCCACAACCACAGATGCATCGCCCACGTGCAACATGCGAGCGGCGTGGGTGGCCGCGGCCAAGCCGGAGGCACACAACCGATTCACGGTTTCACCCGGCACCTCTTGTGGGATGCCCGCCAACAGCGAAGCCATGCGCGCCACGTTGCGGTTGTCCTCACCCGCCTGGTTGGCGCATCCCAAAAGCACATCTCCGATCGACGAAGGGTCAAGTGAGGAATTCCGGCGCATCAATTCGGCCAACACATGGGCAGCCAAATCGTCCGTCCGCACAGGGGCCAAGGTGCCGCCAAAGTTTCCAATGGGCGTCCGCACGCCGTCAACCAAAAACGCGTTCATGCCTCGAAGATAAGTTGCCGCTGACGCCTTCTTGCCCCAAATTGCACCCATGCGCATCGGCATCGCTTCCACCTTTCCTCCCTACCGCGGGGGCATTGCGCAATTCAACGACGCCATGGCCCGGGCGTTGGAACAAGCAGGTCACGAAGTGCAGTGCATGACCTGGTCCAGACAATACCCAGCGCTTTTGTTTCCTGGCAAGACGCAATTCGAGCCAGGCAAGTCGATTGCAGACGCAAGCATGCCTGCCACCCTCGACAGCATTTCCCCAATCTCTTGGAAGCGGGTAGGACAAGATTTTGGACATCGCCACAACGTGGACCTGTTGCTGCTTCCATTTTGGCACGCAGCGTTGGCACCTGCACTCACGTCCGTGGCCACACAAGCCAAACGTCAAGGTGTCCGACAAGTGGTCGCCGTCATGCACAATGCGAATTCGCACGACGGCAAAGCATGGGAAGCTGCGCTGACGAGGAGGTTTCTCCAGGCCTGCAACCGCGTGGTCACGTTGAGCGGCTCTGTGAGCACCAAGCTCCAGGCATGGACACCCAAGACCCTGTTCCACCCGCTCTACGAGCACTTTCCCAAAGGCCCCACCCCGACAGAGGCTCGCCGGCAATTGGGCATTGCAAAAGAAGATGTGGCTCATCTCTTTTTTGGGCTCATTCGACCCTACAAAGGGCTGGGCGTGTTGCTTGAGGCGCTTGGGCGCTTGCCCTCACACCACAAGCTTCTTGTTGCCGGAGAATGTTACGAGGATTGGTCTTCGTACCAAGCCCTCATCAACCAACACGAACTTCAAGAACGCGTCCAACTTCACCTCGAATTCATCCCTGACAACCTCGTGCCCGTGTTCATGCAAGCCTGCGACGACGTCGTGCTGCCATATTTGAGTGCCTCGCAGAGTGGGGTTACGGCGTTGGCACTTCACCATGAAAAGCGGGTGGTGGCGTCAGACGTTGGCGACTTGGGGACGAGCATCGTGCCCAATTTGACCGGCCGCTTGGTTCCGCCCGGTCAGCCTGAGGCGTTGGCCGAAGCGTTGTCAACCCCATGGCACGCACAACCCGCCGACCAAGCCATGGCCTTCAAGACGGTGAAACAGAAGTTCAGTTGGTCGGCATGGGCAAACCAGCTGACGCAACTGGTGCAATCTGAGGCACAGTGAGCTCCGAGAGCCCACGGATCAACGGGTCGAACACAAACCGTTGAAGCAACACCACTTCTCCTTCTGAAGTCACGCCGTACAATTGCTCGAGGTCGTTGGTCGCCTCGCCTGTGACCGAGTCGGTCCCGGGCTTCCAGTGAACGGTAACGGACGAACGCTCGCCTTGCTTGTTCAAGGTGGCCAACTCAAACGCGCCTGAAGCCGAACGCAGGCTGTCTTCCACGGCCTTGTCCAGCCGTGACTCATAAGTTTCCAAGTGCACCTTTTTGAAACGAAGGAAATGCTCCCTCAACCCCAAAGTGTCCCAATAGGCTTGGGGATTGCCTTCCAAATCTTGGAGTGACAAGGCGCCTTGTTTGGCCGAAGACAACATGTAGGACTGCCCGCCTTCATTCAAGTGACGCACTTCCACCCGCGCCAAGCTGCGCTTGGGGTGGTTGAACAGCCCCGTGAAGCGCCAATCACGTTCTGAGGTGAAGAACCTTGTGCTGAGGTAGCCGGTGAAGCCTTCCATGTGCACCACGTACGGTTTGGCGCCGCGGCCTTCAGGGGTCTCAAGCACCATGTAGGTGCCCGTGTGACTCGGGGTGGCGGTGCCCACATACCATGTTTTCACGGGGGTGTCGCCCCCTTGGTACACTTCCACTTTCTTTCCCCTTGCGGAGATCAAACGCACCACATTTGGCTCTGCGGCCTCCGCCACGGGTCCTTGAATAGCCGCGCGCTTGAAGGTTTTCAAAAGCAGGGTGACCGCATCTTCTCGCGCTTTGAACCGTCCGTTCAAATCCCACAAGCTTCCTTGTTCGGGCCGGGTCAAGGTGACGGACTTCCCATCCATGTCCGCGATGAAAATCTTGTCAATCTTGGAGGTGTCCGCGACGGCAAAGTCGGTCCCTGCGATGGACGCCAATTGTCCTTCAGGCTGGGTGTACAGCCACACCCCTCCCGTCACCGCAGTGATCAGGATCAAGACGTAAAGAATGCGAAGGTTCGAGTGCATGTTGATCAATTCAATGAGACGGCGTACGTGCGTTTGCGCATCGCCAACAAGACACCTCCGCTCAGCAACACGAGCAGCAGGGGCATGCCCACCGCCACGAATTGCCACGCTTGGCGTCGCGATTGGACCTCGGCGTTGTCCAACGACCGCAATTCGATGGTCCTTGAGCGCACGCTGATCAGGGCGTCCTCTTCAAGCAAATAGTTCACGGTGTTGAGCAAGAATTCCTTGTTGTCATAGACCACGCGGCGAGCATTTCGATCGTACCCCAGGGGTAAAATCCGGCCGTCGGCTCGAAACTTGTTCCGGGCCACATCGCCATCCGCCACAACCACCATGGCCGTGGGCGCGCTGCGCTCCCTGAACGCAAAATCGTCCGAGCTTCTCAATGCCTCAGGCAAGGTTTGGTCAAAGTGCGATCGAAACGTGCCCTCGAGCAACGCCGCAAAAGGGGCGTTCGCCGTGTTGCCCTCTGCAAAATACATGGGGTCGAGGTCGACAATGCTGCTGGACACCCTGACTGGGGTCCGGTACGCCTTGGCCCTGGCACTCGAGGCCAGGAGCACTGTGGACGTCACTTCAGGCTGGGTGTCCACCAAGTCCAGTGAGGACACAAAATCAAAGTGAATGGGGTCAAGGTTGTTGGTGATGGGATGACCTGAGCCAAACGGCATGGCCAAGGGGGCGAAATACCAATTGAACAACCGCATCTGGCGCTGGTTGCCGTTGGGTCCGGCATCCAACATGATGGGCGCACATTGCGGATCGATGATGAGGTTGCGGTTGAGGCGCACCCCGTAGTCAAACAGCTGTTCGTACAACCCGATGTTGTTCTCCACACCGTACGTCTCGTTGGCCGTCCGAATGCTGTCTAGATCTGTCAGAACAGGGTCCACCATCCAAAGAATGCGGCCACCGTTCATCAGGAACTGGTCGAGGATGACCTTGTCCTTGTTGGAAAACATGGAATCCGGCTTGGCCACAAGCAGCAAATCGTATCGGTTGCTGCGGTACTTCATCCCTTCCAACTTCTCGGACAAGACATTCAGCCTTCCGTCCAACTCCACCCGTGCGACAAGGTGATCTTTTTCAAGCGTGGACACCAAATCCGCGATGGCCAGATCTTCCAGTTCACCATGGCCTTCGAGGATGGCGATGCTCTTGGGCTCAAACGACGTGCTCTTGCGAATGCCCGCCGCCAACTGGTATTCCATGGTGTTGATGGACCCTTGAATCATGGCCTCATCAGCCTGGGGCACTTCACTTCCAAAAAACTGAATCGGCGACTCTTCCCCCCGGTACGCCACCATGGCACCGGGCCACACCGTTTTGAACGACTGCATGCCCTTCTCTTCAAATGCGATGCGTGTGAACTGAAGGCCGCGCTCGTACAGGGCCTGCTCGTTTTGGCCCACCGTCTGTGGGTCGTCGACCGCATAAATGTCCACGAACTGGTACGTCAACTTCCCGTCGCTCGCACGGGACATCCGTTGCAGCAACGATTCCATCTCCCGCTCCAAACGACGCCACTCCTGCGGCAACTCGCCGGTCAGGTAGCACGTGACCAGCACATCGTCTTGAAGGTCCTGCAACAATTGACGTGTCCCGTCAGCCAGGGTGTGACGCTTTTCTGCAGTCAAATCCAAGGCACCGTGCACCATCTGACCCAGCACCATCACGACGCCCAGGATGGCCGTGGACAGCAACAACGACGTGCCCTCCCGCACCAACCGGCCTCGCCGCATGGCCAAGACAAACCGCGCCACCAAAACGGACAGAACCATCCAAGAGATGAAATACAGCACGTCCCTCGAGTCCAAGCGTCCTTGGCTCATGGCGTCAAAATGGGCCTGCATGCCCAGCTGCACAACCGAGTGCTCCCAAGAACCGAGGACAGAAAAGTCTGCCATCGCACCCGGACCCACAAAACACACCACGGAAGCCACAACCGACAAAAGGAACGACACAAGCGGTTGGGTCGTCAGCGAGGAAGCCACCAAGCCCAGGCCGGTCAACGCTCCTGAAAAGACCACCAAGCCCACGTAACTGCCCCACACAGCGCCGAGATCGACATTCCACACGGGCTTGCCGAGCATGCCGATGACCGCAACGTACGACAGCGTGGGCAGCAATGCCACCACAGAGACGGCCCACGTGCCCAAAAATTTGGCCAGAACCACTTGCCCCTCCGAAAGGGGGCGTGTCAACAACAATTCAAGCGTGCCCTGCCTTTGCTCTTCAGCAAACGACCTCATGGTCAAGGCGGGCACCAAGAACATCAAGATCCAGGGGGCCAGCGCAAAAAAGCTCGCCATCGAGGCCATCCCGCTGTCCAGGATGTTCCAAGTTCCAGGGAAGATCCACAAAAACAGGCCGGTGAACAGAAGGAACACCGCCACCACGGTGTACCCCATCAAGGAGCTGAAGAAGCTCCGAATTTCTTTCAATACGAGTGCCCTCATTGGAATCTAAGCCTCAAAGATAGCACCGGGAACATCCCCATCGAGCTCGTAAGACTGGGCTTCTGGAGGCGCTGCGAAGAGCGCTTTGGTGGCTGGCCAGACTTCCCCAAACAGGGTCGATTTCCGGTAGGCGTCCAGGTCTACTTGGGTCTCCCAAAAACTCAATGTGGCACGTTGACAAGGATGTCCTGGAACCTTCATCGCCCGCACCATGTGACATCCAGGCCGGGCTTGAATGCGCGGCTCGAACAGGGTGTACAACGCGTCAAAGGCGTCCACCGTCTCTGGGCTGAATGTCAGCCGGACCACACGAACGATCAAAGCATCGTGGATTGGAACTCAATTCGCACCGGATCTTGGTACTTCAGTCCCAGCAAAGCGGAAGCCCCGCCGTATCCTGAGTTGTTGCCTCCCATGCAAATGGCAATCTCGAGGAGCCCCATGGCGTTGAAGACCGCCACAGGTTCACCGGGGGTGCCATCCAAGTAGGACTTGCCAACGGTCCGGATGTCGCTTCTCGCCCGGCGCATGCTGATGTAGAACGAGCGGCCTTTGCCCACTTCATGCAACAACGCCTCGTCGATGTCCGTGATGCAATTGCCCCTGCCGTCGACATGCCTCACATGGCCGACGATGGCGTTGCCCTCCACGACAGGCCTGAGGCTCTCCACCTGCTTGGACAGGGCCGCAGGGCGCCCCAACATCTCAGGGATGCCCCCTTTGGCCAAGTGGGTGGCCGCCGGCACGAACAACGCACGTTCAGGAAACGTCGGTTCGTCGGCGTCGGTTTGGACGTTGGACAAGTCGTACACCGCCTCCGGCTCACGCAGCCCCATGGATTTGAACACCCCGCTGTCCGCCCCAATGAAATACTGCCCCTTCATCTTGACAATGCGGTGGGGATGGTCGGGGGTCTCCAAGGATTGCACGGCCACGATGTGGACGGTGCCCGGGGGGAAACTGTCCATCGACACGCGCAGGACAAACGCGGCATGAACGGCGTCGAATTGGCGAATGCTGTGGGTCAAATCCACCACCCTCGCATCCGGCATTCTGCGAAGGATGCTGCCCTTGAGCATGCCCACGTAAAGGCTGTCTGGACCAAAATCGCTGATGAGGGTGATTGGAGTCACGTTGGCAAAGGTGAGAAAGCTAATTTTGTCCTCCACATGCATGAAACCAATCTTTCCCTCGACGGCTTTGACGCCATGGCCTTCTTGGGGCCCAACAACGAGAACTTGCGGGCCATGCAGGCCCATTTTCCGAAGTTGAAAATTGTGGCTCGGGGGACATCATTAAAGGCAATGGGCGACCGGGAGGACCTCGGGCGATTTGAGGAGGTCATGCGCATGGTGTTTTGGCATGTCGACCGGTACAACGCCATCGGCGTCGACGACTTGGCGCGTTTGGCCAAATCCGACGAGTCCGATTTTTTCCACCAAGCGACCAAAGACGACGTGATCGTGTACGGCCCTGGAGGGCTCAAAGTCACGGCGCGAACCCCCAACCAAAAGCGCCTGGTGGACGCCGTCCGTAAACACGACATGGTGTTCGCCGTGGGCCCCGCTGGCACTGGAAAGACCTACACCGCCGTGGCCATGGCCGTGGCGGCCTTGAAAGACCGCCGGGTGAAGAAAATCATCCTCACCCGCCCTGCCGTGGAGGCCGGCGAAAACCTGGGCTTCTTGCCGGGCGACTTGAAGGAAAAACTGGACCCGTACCTGCAACCGCTCTACGACGCCCTGACGGACATGCTGCCCTACGAGAAAGTCGCCGACCACTTGGAAAAGGGCGTGATTGAAGTGGCCCCGCTCGCGTTCATGCGCGGACGGACACTCGACAAGGCGTTTGTGATTTTGGACGAAGCCCAAAACGCCACCTCCGCACAAATGCGCATGTTCCTGACGCGCATGGGCAAAGAGGCGAAATTCGTGGTCACCGGCGACGGTTCTCAAGTGGACTTGCCACGCAACCAACGCTCCGGTCTGCTGGACGCCCTCCGTCTCCTGAAGGACGTGGAAGGCATCGCCACCATCAAGCTCACCGGCATGGACGTGATCCGCCACCGCCTGGTGGGTGCCATCATCGACCGATTCGAAGCCGACGACGCCAAGCGCGCCGAAGAAGCCGAAGCCAAGAAGGAAGCCAAACGTGCCGCCCGCGAATTGCGCGAGGCACAACGGCAGGCCTCCTCCACCCCATTGATTGAAGACTGATCCTGCTCCCATGACTGCCATTCGCAACACCGACTTCTCTTTCACAGGCCAAACCGCGGCCTACCACGGCAAAGTCCGCGACATGTACACCATCGGAGACGACCTGATGGTGGCGGTGGTCTCCGACCGCATCAGCGCGTTCGACGTGGTCATGCCACGAGGCATCCCGTTCAAAGGCCAAGTCTTGAATGGCGTGGCCAGCCACTTCTTGAACGCCGTGGGCGACATCGTTCCCACCTGGAACCTGGCCACGCCCGACCCCAATGTCACTGTGGGCCACAAGTGCGAGCCCATTCGACTGGAGATGGTCATCCGTGGGTACCTGACTGGGCACGCTTGGAGGCAGTATAAAGCTGGCCACAGGACCCTGTGTGGTGCGCCCATGCCTGAGGGCATGAAGGAGCACGACCGCTTCCCCGACCCCATCATCACCCCGGCCACCAAAGCGGAGGAAGGACACGACGAGGACATTTCCCCCGACGACATCTTGGCCCGCGGCATTGTGTCCCAAGAACTGTGGGCAGAGCTGGTCCGGGTGACGCGTGCCCTTTTCCAGCGAGGCACCGAGATGGCGGCAGAGCAGGGTCTGATCTTGGTGGACACCAAATATGAGTTTGGCCTCCGAGACGGAGTGCTCACGCTCATCGACGAAATCCACACGCCGGACAGCTCGCGCTACTTCTACGCCGACGGGTACGAAGCCAGGCAAGCGGCAGGTCAACCCCAAAAGCAACTGAGCAAAGAATTTGTGCGCGAGTGGCTCATGTCCCACGAATTCATGGGGCTGGACGGTCAGACGCCGCCGGAGATGGACGACGTGTTTTTGGCCACGGTGACGCAACGCTACGTGGAGTTGTACGAGAAGGTGACCGGAAAGACCTTCCAAGGCGATGCTGCAGCCGACCCGCACGGACGCATCTCCGAGGCCGTCGAAGCTTGGCTGTCCCAACACAAGGGCTGAACATGGGCAGAAAACGCCGGGAAGAAGCTTGGCACGAAGACGCCAGGCAAGCTGTCCGAGTGCTGAAGCAAGGCGGCGTGATCTTGCACGCCACCGACACCGTGTGGGGGCTCGCCTGCGACGCCACCAACGACGAAGCTGTGCAGCGCATGAACACCATCAAAGCGCGCCACCCGATTCATCCAGTGCTTGTTTTGGTGGCGGACGAAGGCCACGTAGAACAATTGGTGGGCGACGTGCCCGAAGCAGCCTGGGATTTGATGGAACTGGGAGACCGCCCCACCACCGTGGTCTACCCCCAAGGCAAGGGGGTTGCTGCAGCCTTGCTTGGCGCCGACGGGAGCCTCGCGGTGCGATGCGTTCGCGAAGACTACAGTGCGTATGTGATTCGAGGGCTGAACAAGCCACTCGCTTCGACAAGCGCCAATTTCACGGGTCACCCCACCCCCAAGGGTTTCCGTGACATTTCAGAGGACCTCAAGAACCTCGTCGACCACGTCAGCGCCCACCGAAGGGACGAAGCTGGCGGCGCGGGAGTGCCGTCCATGATGGTGGCGTTTGACGAGGCGGGGCGATTCACATTCCTGAGGAAATGACACCTCGGACAGAAGTACCTTTGCTTCACCCATGATGAACTTGGTGTCACACCTCACCCACCCCGTCTTCAAGCGGGTTGGAGAACTCGCCGACGAGCGCGGACAGCGTGCGTTCGTGATTGGCGGTTTTGTACGCGACCTGCTGCTCGACCGGCCTTGCAAGGACATCGACATCGTGACCGAAGGCAGCGGCATCGAATTGGCCCGGGCCACTGCCCAATCCATGGGCATACGCCAAGTCCACGTCTTCAAGAACTTCGGCACGGCCATGTTCAAGGCGCGCGACTACGAAGTAGAATTCGTCGGGGCCCGAAAGGAAAGCTACTCGCGCGGCAGCAGAAAACCCGTCGTCGAGGACGGCACATTGGAAGACGACCAAAACCGTCGGGACTTCACCATCAATGCCATGGCCATCAGCCTGAACGCCGACTCGTTTGGCAAGCTGGTGGACCCGTTCGGCGGGGTCGACGACTTGAGCCGAAAATGGATTCGCACCCCTCTGGACCCAGACGTCACGTACAGCGACGACCCATTGCGCATGCTCCGAGCCGTTCGGTTTGCGTCACAATTGGGGTTCCGCATCGAGGAAGGGAGCTTGGCTTCCATCCGTCGCAACGCCAAACGACTGAGCATCATCTCGGCGGAGCGCATCCACACCGAGGTCAACAAGATCATCTTGTCGCCCCGTCCTTCGCGTGGCTTCAAGTTGCTCTTCAAGACCAAGCTTCTGCACAAGTTCTTCCCTGAAATGGCGGCGCTGCAAGGCGTGGAATGGCGCAAAGGCGTGGGCCACAAGGACAACTTCTACCACACTTTGGAGGTCTTGGACAACGTGGCTGAGCACAGCGACTCCTTGTGGTTGAGGTGGGCCGCCATCATGCACGACATCGCCAAGCCCCCCACCAAACGGTTTGACGCCAGGTCGGGTTGGACCTTTCATGGGCATGAGGATCGAGGCGCCCGCATGGTGCCCAAGATTTTTGCGCGCATGAAGCTCCCCATGGACGCCAAAATGAAGTACGTCCAAAAGCTCGTCTTGCTGCACCTTCGCCCGATCGCACTCACCAAAGACGTGGTCACCGACAGCGCGGTTCGGCGTCTGTTGTTTGAGGCGGGCGACGACATCGACGATCTGATGATTTTGTGCCGCGCCGACATCACCTCCAAGAACGAGGCCAAGGTGGAACGGTATCTGAGGAACTACGACGTCGTGGTCGAGAAGCTTCGTGAAGTGGAAGAGAAGGACCACATCCGCAACTTCCAGCCTCCTGTGTCAGGAGAAGAAATCATGGAAGCTTTTGGCATCCCACCTTCCCGACCTGTGGGCGACATCAAGAACGCCATCAAGGAGGCCATCCTGGACGGCGACATCCGCAACGACGTGGTCGAGGCGAAGCGTTTGATGCTCGAGTTGGGGGCCCAAATGGGGCTCACCCCTTCCCCTTCCAGCCGTCCTTGAGGGTCACAGCGCGGTTGAACACCGGCTTGCTTTCTTGACTGTACTTCGAATCTGCGGCGAAATATCCCAGTCGAGTGAACTGCCAGGTTTGACCTGGCTGCGCAGAGGCCAGCACAGGCTCCACCTTGCACCCCTGCAGGATCTCCAAGGAATCGGGATTCAAGAATTCCATGAAATCTTGCCCCTTGTGTCCATCGGGACTGGGGTCGTTGAACAGGCGCTCGTACAAACGCACCTCGGCGTCGTGGGCGTGGGTGCACTCCACCCAATGCAACGTGCCTTTCGCTTTGATGCCGCTGGTGTCTGAGCCAGACTTGCTGTTGGGGTGGTATTCGACGTGCACTTCAGTGACGTTGCCCGCTTCGTCGGTTTTGTGATCCACGTAGGTCACGATGTAAGCGCTCTTCAATCGAACTGAGCGACCAGGGGCCAAACGGAACCACTTCTTGTTGACCCCTTCCACTTTGAAGTCTTCCTCCTCGATGTAGAGTTCCCGTCCAAACGGAATGTCGCGCGTCCCTTCGTCTGGGTTTTCAGGGTTGTTCACTGTGGGCAGCATGTCCACCTGACCTTCCGGGTAGTTGACGACCACCAACTTGATCGGGCGCAACACGGCCATGGCACGTGTGGCGGTGGCGTTCAAGTGGTCGCGGAGCGCAAACTCCAACAACCCCACGTCGATGACGTTGTTCCGTTTGGCCACCCCCACGCGATCGCAAAATTCGCGGACGCTCTCCGGTGAATATCCCCTTCGACGCAACCCACTGAGCGTCGGCATGCGCGGATCGTCCCAACCGTCCACCGCCCCCTCCTCCACCAAACGGAGCAACTTGCGCTTGGACATGATGGTGTAGTTGAGGTTGAGGCGGGCGAATTCACGCTGCTTGGACGGGAAAATGCCAAGCTTCTCAATGTACCATTCGTACAACGGACGGTGCACTTCGAATTCGAGCGAGCACAAGCTGTGGGTGATGCCTTCGATGCTGTCCGATTGGCCGTGGGCAAAATCGTACATCGGATAAATGCACCATGCGTCGCCCGTCCGGTGGTGGGTGGCGAATTTGATGCGGTACATCAGCGGGTCCCGCATGTGCATGTTGGCATGGGCCATGTCAATCTTGGCCCGAAGCACCATGCTCCCTTCCGCGTGCTTGCCCTCCCGCATTTCCTGGAACAAGGTCAAATTCTCCTCCACCGCGCGGTCCCTAAATGGACTGGCTTTGCCAGGCTCTGTGGGGGTGCCTTTTTGGGCAGCGATGTCCTCCGCCGATTGTTCGTCGACGTACGCGTCGCCAGACTTGATCAACTGAACCGCGTACCCGTACAGCGTTTCGAAATAGTCTGAGGTGTAGAATTCCCCGCCATTCCATTCAAAGCCCAACCACGCGATGTCTTCACGAATGGCGTTCACGTACGCCGTGTCCTCCTTCACTGGGTTGGTGTCGTCAAAGCGCAAGTTGACTTGGCCGCCGTACTCCGCCGCCAAACCAAAGTTGACACATATCGCTTTGGCGTGACCGATGTGCAAGAAGCCGTTGGGCTCCGGTGGAAACCTTGTGTGAACCCGGCCCTCGTGCACGTTGGCTTCACGGTCCGCGTCAATGATTTGTTGGATGAAGTGGCGCCGTGCCGTACCTCCCTCGTTGCCTTCTGTGCCCTTGTCAAGTCCAGCGTGTTCCATGACCCAAAATTACATTGCACCTTCGCGCCGATGACCAATGCACCCGAGATTCGATGGCGCCTGCGACATGAGGCACAAATCGTGGGCTACGAACGCCACATTGGCTTACGAGTTTGGTCGAGCAAAGACGGCTTGTGGTGGCGTGGTCAACGCTTGGAACACTCTGAAAAGGACCGCTGCCTGGGCGTCAAGGACCTCAACAACCAATGGCTTTACGAGCACGACGTCGTAACGTCCAAGGAACACGACGGCGCGTGGCTTGTGGTGCACTTTTCGAACCAATGGGCACTGGTCCAGCAGGATAGCATGATCTCCGCCCCAACTTCCGACCGCCAGCTCAAGCGAATCGGGTTCAAATTCCCTGAAAATTAGGTTGTCCTCAGATGAGGTTGATGTGCCGCATCAACTCTTCTTTGTAGGTGCGGCTGATGGGAATTTCCAAATCGCCCACCTTCACGGTGTACTGGAACGTGTCGATGTGCTGAATCTGGTTCAGGTTCACCACAAAATTCCGGCTCACGCGGACGAAGCGGTCTGAAGGCAGCTTGTGGAGCAAATCCTTCAAGGATGCTTTCACGTTGTACTTCCGGTCCCTGACCTGCAGGGCACTGTACTTCCCTTCCACCTCGATGAACAGAATGTCGTCCAGCGACACCTTGCGCAGTTTGTTGCCAACCTTGGTGTAGATGTAGTCTTGAACGACATGATGCGTGCTCGCGCGGCGTTGCACCAACTCAACCACTTCTGAAATGGTCATGCCCGCCTCAGCATGGTCCTCGCTGGCGCCATGGCCATTTGAATGACCATTGCCATTGCCGTTGGAACCCACGCCATTCGCCAGCGCAGCCGGGATG
Source organism: Flavobacteriales bacterium (assembly GCA_049627085.1). GTDB lineage: Bacteria > Bacteroidota > Bacteroidia > Flavobacteriales_D > Sanyastnellaceae > UBA11663. The sequence goes on from JBMZWX010000003.1 coordinate 16,614, forward strand.
GCGATGAGAGACTCCACTGAGACAAGTTTGCCAGTGGCGAACGCGGCGTCGGTGAAGTCGTTCCAGGCTTCGTCTTGAGGACCAACCATGAGCACCAAATCGACGTCGCCGCGGACCAAAGCGATGGCGGCGGCCAGAGGAGAGTCTGAGCGCTGAACCTCGCAACCTGCTTTGGCCAACACCTCCGTGAGTTCACTTGGAACACCCACTCCGACGATCAACAATGTGCTATTTTTCATGACTAATGCTTACAAGAAGAACACCTTGAACCCCCTGAAGTTCGATTGGTGAACCCCAAGGGCACAGGCAGACTTTAAGCCGGTATGACCTTCTATCTTTGCACCACAAAAGCGAGACCCTGTGAACCGCCTCATCACCGCCAGCGCAGTTGAAACCCAGGAAGACGTCCTGTCCGAAGTCGCCCTCGACGGAGACTGGAGTGTGGTGCTGTTCAACGACAACCACAACACGTTTGACCATGTGATCGACTGCCTGATCACCACATGCGGGCACGACGCGTTGCAGGCCGAACAATGCGCCATGATCGTCCACTTCAAAGGCAAGTGCACGGTCAAATCCGGCTCCTACGAAGAGCTCGCCCCCATTCATAAATCTCTGACCGAGAAAGACCTGACTGTCGAATTGAATCCCTAAATTGTTTTCATGCGGAGGCTTGGGATTCAAATGAGCATGATGGTGGCGGTCTTCAATTTGGGGGCGTGTGCCCTCAGAGCCCAAGTCTTCTTCAACGGCTCGGACGAATACGGCATTGCCCAATACAACTGGGACGGCCATTACGGTTCTGCGGTTACGCTGGCTGACTGGGACAACGACGGCTGGCCTGATTTGACATTTGGGGGCACAAGTGGGGCCATTCGAACGTGGCGAAACTTGGGAGGCACTGGGTTTGAGATGATGCCATTGCCTTGGGTGTCAGACGGTGAAACAAAAGCGCTCTTGTGGGCTGACTTTGACAACGACGGCGACGACGACTTGTTCGTGTTGGAAGCGTCGGGGCGATGTGGGTTTGTGGAGCACGATGGAATCGGTGGGTTTGACCTGATACAGGACACCGGAAGCGGCGGCCAAGGACCTTCACAACTGCCTCAGGCTGAGACTGAATCAGGAGGGGCATCTTTCGGCGACATGGATGGCGATGGTGACTTGGACCTGCACATCTGCAGGTATGTTGAGATGCCGAACTTTGAAGAAGATGGGCTGAGAAATGTCCTCTTGCGCAACGAGGGGGATTTTTACTTCACCAACGTGACGGAAGAATCAGGCATTGACGTTTACATGCGTCCTAGCTTTCAAAGCGCGTGGTGGGATTTCAACGAAGATGGTCACCAAGATTTGCTGGTCATCAACGACAAAGCGGGCGCAAATTCCATGTTTGAAAATCAAGGAGACGGCACCTTTATTGACGTCGCACCTGACCTCGGGACCGACATTGTGATTGACGCAATGACCCTGTCGTTGGGCGACTTCAACCAAGACGGACGCCAAGACTTGTACCACACCAACACTTGGTTTGGGGGAGACGGGTTGGGCTCCAAACTTCTTGTCCAACAAGAAAACGGCCACTTCACCGAGGAATCCGCCGAACACAACCTGGCCTTGGACCAGTTCTGTTGGGGAGCCGCCTGGATGGACGTCGACAACGACACAGACCTCGACCTGTTCGTGGCAGAACACAACGGACTCGAACCCTACGGATTGAACTTTTTGTGGGAAAACCAAGTCGAGACGGACATGAACTCGGGTGAAACGAGCCATGTGTTTGAAGCGTTTGGCGAAGACGTGTATGGGCTTGACTACCTCAACTCGCACGTGGTGGCCTCGGGCGACTTGGACCGCAACGGTTGGGTTGATTTTGTGGTGCACAACGTGGGCAACCACAAGGCACGCATCTGGATGAATGGGGGCTTCGGCAACGGTTATTCCAGCGTAACCCTTGGCCTTCACGGCATTGTGTCGAACCCGGCTGCTGCTGGCGCCAAATTGACCGTGCATTCCCCGTCTGCCTCTCAATCACGCATCCTGCACGTGGGTGAGAACTACCTGTCTCAAGAGAGTGAATACGAAGTGTTTGGGCTTGGAAGTGACACGGTCATTGACTCCGTCACGGTCGTTTGGCCTTCAGGCCTCGTGGAGCTCTTTGACGCTGCGGCCCACGACCTGGTTCCTGGTGGATTTTACGTGCTCGAAGAAGGCGCTAGCCTGTGCACCGGCACGAACCAAACCCAAGTGGTGTGCGGATTCCCAAGCTTGGTCGAGAGCTACGAAGGGACAGGCTCCTTCGACGTGGTTTGGACCCAAGCTGGTACTCCATGGGAAGGCCTTGACGAGGCGCCTTCTTGGAATGGCATCGACGACGGACCCTGGACCATGTCCCTGTCTTGGCAAGACGTCACGCTCTGCGAAACCACCATCGGGGTCGACTTTGCCCCATTGCACGGCGACTTGGACGTCAATGGCCACGTTGGCGTGAGCGACTTGTTCTTGGTGTTGGAAGAGTTGGGCTGCATGGGAGCATGCAATGCAGACTTGGACAACGACCAATCCGTGGGCATTGTCGACCTGATGTCCTTTTTGGCCTCGTTCGGAGACGCGTGCGGTCAGTGAGGCAACTGCCGCACATGAAGCGCCACAAGACCTAAGCTCACCAAGCCGCTTCCCCACATCATCGCCGCCATGACCTGCGCAGCGCCCATCAATCCGAGCTCAGGAATGCGCCACATGCACCCCAGGACTGTGACCAAGAGCACGGCGATGTTGGCCCAAGTGTTCCAATTGGCCCTGCCCAGTGCGGAAAGCAAATTGCCCAAAGGAATGCGCAACACATGGGCGCCCAAGCTGCCAACCAGCAACACCCTCATGAGCCCCACCCCATCCGCGTATCGGGGACCAAACACCTCCAGCAACCAGGGCGCCGCCCAAGCCACCATGCCCAAAGCGATGGCAGAAATCCAACCGAATGTCTTCCAATAGCCAACCAAGTAGGACCAAATCTCTTGGCCCTGGTCATGCTTGGACGCATTGCGCACAAAATCTGTCGCCGCCACAGCCGTCGGGAGCACATGTGTGGCCAGCGGAATCAACCAAGCCACGCGGTACACCGCCAAAGCTTCAGCGTCCTCCAACCAAAGCCGACCGATCAAAAACACATCCACGGCGTAGAATCCTTTGGCCAGAACGGCCCCCAACGCAGTGTGCACAGCATACGGCCAGAATCCAGGTGCCAACTCGGACAACCGACCCCACGACATGCGAAGGGCGCCCAGTTTCATCCCAAACGGCAAGGCCGCCAAGAATGGGCTCAGCACCACAGCCATTGCGTACCCTTGGATGCCGCCAAGGTGCACCCCCACCCCTGCTCCGAGGACCATGAGCGTGGCAAACGCCAAATCCACTTGGGCGCTCGTCTTGTTGTCGTTCAGGGCACGTGCCAGTCCTTTGACGTGCTCCATCCAAAACGTGGACACCGTCACCCAAGCCAACAAGCGCATGACTGACGCGCTTTCAGGCACATCGGCACAAATCCGTGGGGCAGCCAAAGTCAACAGACTCGCAAGTCCCACAGCCCCCGTCAAACCCCAGCCTGTGGCGCGCCGGTGCAACTCCACACATTCCTCGGCGTGGGCGGTCAGCACACTGAAGCGAACAAACGCTTGGTACGCCCCAAATCCCATGAACGGCACAGCGGTGGCCACCAACCCCATGGCGTATGCGTACCATCCGTACTCCGTTTCCGAAGCGGTGCGTGTCACCAACACCACCGCCACGAACCCCAACACCTTGACGGTGCCCTGAGAAGCCATCATCCACAAGCCATCTCTGGCGAGAAAACGTCGCAGGTAATCGATTCGGTCGGACCAAAAGGGCTTCATGGATGGAACAAAAGTCGTGAAGCCTCCAACAACGTCAAGACAGACGACTCGGCCGTCACCCCGAGGCCGCGCCACGTCCCACCCAACGCCTCCTCCAGCTCAGGGTGATGCTTCCACTGGGACAACAACGAAAGATCAGGTTGGTCAAACCAAGCCTTGACTTCTGGGGTGTGGGCACGCCAGTGGCCCACTGGCGACATCGATTGCGCAGAACGCCATGGCAGCCTCTTTTGAATCCTCGCCTGCCACGTGGCCTTCCAGACCGCACGGTTGAATGTTGAACCCAGCGCAGGTCGAACCCGATAACGCTCCCACATGTGGTCTTGCGCCTCGGGATGCTTTTTGGCCAACCAGGTCAGATAAAACCTGTGGTCGGCCAACAGAGAAGGATGAATCGCCAATGCCGCCCGAACCACATCGGCCGACGCAAACGGCGACCAAAGCACACCCCACGGCCGCGTGCTGTACGCACCTGAATTGGTCGAAAGAAAACTCCGGTTCCACAACTTGGCCACATGGGCGTCAGGGCTCGAGGCCAGGGCCTCTTCCGTCGCCTCGCGGGCCACTGACTGCAACGCCCAGGGGACTCGGCCCAGCGGGAACGCGTCCTGCATGCGCTGCGGGGCCTTCTCGGTGAAGAGGACGTTGGCGGTTTGGCCCGAGGCCAACACCCCCATGTCCAGGCCGTGCGCGGCCTCCAAGGCTGATCTGTGGTGGGCCGAGGCCAGGTGATTCACCGCGCCATCGTAGTCCTCGACCGTGGCCAACGACGTCATGTACTCCCCGGATCCAAGGCTGTGAAAATGGTGCCGTGAGCCTTGGGCGTGGGCCACCTCGGCGGCGATGATTTGGTCCAAACTCCCCGCTCTGGCAAAGCAGAGGCTTTGCACTTCGCTGGCATGGTGTTGGGTCGCCAACAGCACCAACCGCGAATCCAACCCGCCGCTCAACAGGTTGACCTGGGCGCAGCCGTGTGCCTCGTTGGTGGCGACCATGGATTGCACCGACGCCATGAAGGCATGGTCGACCAACTCGATGGCCTCGGACATGTCTTGCACCGCGTGCCGGTTGGCGGTCAAGTCCACCCTGGGCTGTTGGGAAGCGCCTTGGGGCGTCCATTCGAAGGTGTGGCCCGGCATGAGCTTGGACACGCCCAGGACCAAGGTTCTCGTTCCCAAAATCGCGCCATGCGCAACCAGCAATGCGCTGGCCTTGGGGTCTGGCTCAACAGGCCAGCCCATGGTTCGCATGAGCGCCACCAAACGCCACAAGCTGTGGGCGAAGGCCAGGCCCTGTTCATGCTCAAACACGAACAACGGATGTTGCCGCGCGAAGTCCACGTGCAATTGCAACTTGAGCGTCCGCTTTTCAAAACGCAAGCCTTGAAGCGGTCCTTGCATCTCGTCAAACCGATCCAGCGCTTGCGGTGCGTTGGGGTCGTCCCACCATTTGGGTGTTGGGGCGTTCAACCACGTGCCGTGAATTCCAAGCACGTCTTCCGGGGTGTCTTGCATCCAAGCACCTTGGACACGGTGGACAGGCTTCAAGGCATGGAACCGCCAATGCCAAACCCGGCCTTGGGCGTCGGTCGACTCACCCGTCACCCCAGGCTCCCCTGCGGGGAGGGGAACGGTGGACACCACACCTTTAAGCCCCGAGCGCATGGACGGAGTTCAGGCGTTGGCCAAGTCCGAGGCGGCTTTCAATGGGTCGGCTGCCTTGAACACAGACGACCCAGCCACCAGGACGTTGGCGCCTGCGTCCACCAACGCACGGGCGTTGCCCATGCCCACGCCGCCGTCGATTTCGATCAACACGTCTGCGGCGCCTTCCTCGTCAAGCAAGGCCCGCAGGGCCCGAGTCTTGGCGTATGTCCGCTCGATGAAAGACTGCCCCCCGAATCCAGGGTTGACACTCATCAAACACACCAAATCAAGCTCCCCAGCCACATCGCGGACCGACTCCACAGGGGTGTGTGGGTTCAGCGCCACGCCAGCTTTCATTCCAGCTTGACGAATGGCCCCCAAGGTTCGGTGCAAGTGCGTGCACGCCTCGGCATGGACCGTCAGCACGTCTGCCCCCAAGTCCGCGAACGTCTGGATGTAACGGTCGGGGTCGACAATCATCAAATGCACGTCCAAGGGCTTTTTGGCATGGCGCGCGATGGCCTCCATCACAGGCATCCCAAAGCTGATGTTGGGCACAAACACCCCGTCCATCACGTCCAAATGAAACCAATGCGCGTCGCTGGCGTTCACCAGTTCAACGTCACGTTGGAGGTTGGCGAAATCGGAGGCCAACAGGGATGGGGCGAGCAGGTGCGACATGGTGCAAATGTCCGGAAGCCCCCCTCAACTTCTTCAGGCTGTGGGCAAGATGTGAAAAGGTGCACCTTTGCACCATGGCTTTGAGACATGCATCGCAACGCCCGTTTGTGGTGGGGGTGACCGGCGGCATCGCGGCTGGCAAGAGCACGGTGTGTCGCATGCTTTCTTCCATGGGAGTGGCGGTGTGGGATGCGGATCGTGCCGCCAAGTCGCTGTACCGAACGGACCACGGCTTGCGAGACGACGTGGTCGGCCACTTTGGCGTGGAGGTCGCCCTTCGAGATGACCAAGGCGCCACGGTGGACATCGACCGGCCGGCGTTGGCCAAGAGAGTGTTTGGGCGCCCCGACGAACTTGCCTGGTTGGAATCGAAAGTTCACCCCGCGGTGGCACATGCATTCGACACTTGGCTTGAAGGTCAACGGGCATGCACCTGGGTGGTGCGCGAGGCGGCCATCTTGTTCGAGTCTGGCAGCGACCAAGGTTGCGACGCCGTGGTGACTGTGGAAGCGCCTGTGGCGTTGCGTGAAGCGCGTGCCCTTCGTCGTGGCGCCTCGCCTGAGGACGTCGCACGACGCATGAACGTCCAATGGCCCTCCGAAGACCGAATTGCCCGCGCCCAAGCGACCATCTGGAACGACGATGTGCGACCTTTGCTTCCACAAGTGGAGCAGCTGTGCGACAGCGTCGAACGTTGGGCCGCGTGGCGAGGTCAAGTGGATTGAACTTGCCAGGCGTTGTTTCGCTTGTAGGATAGACCCTTGCCATGGAACACCTGCAGCACGCCTTTGACCTTCAGCGTCAAGACCTTCTCGTCCCAACCGCAGACCAACGTCGGGCCTGGCTGAGCCAACTTTGGAACGCCATCGACGCCCACCAAGAGGCGCTGGTGGAAGCCTTGCACAAGGATTTGGGCAAACCACGTGAAGAGGTCCTCTTGCACGAGGTGTTTCCGGTGAAGAACGAAATCCGATTCGCGCGAAAGCACCTGCGGGGATGGATGTCGCCCCAGCGCACTCCAACGCCTTTGACAATGGTCGGCACAAAGTCCTTCATCCAACACCAACCCAAAGGACAGGTGCTGGTGATTGCGCCCTGGAATTTTCCCATGATGCTGACGCTTCGGCCCTTGGTGTGCGCGCTCGCTGCAGGCAACAAGGTCATTGTGAAGCCCTCCGAACACACCCCCCACACCGCCGATTGGATTGCCAACGTGGTGGCCGAAGCGTTGCCTGCCGAGGTGGCCAAAGTCATCTTGGGCGGGGCCGAAGAGAGCGCGTTTTTGACACGCCTGCCCTTCCAGCACATTTGTTTCACCGGAGGCACAGGCATCGGGCGCAAGGTGATGCATGCCGCGGCCGACAACTTGACGTCTGTCACCCTCGAACTCGGCGGAAAAAGTCCGGCCATTGTCGACGCCACTGTCCATGTGGCGGACGCTGCCAAGCGTTTGGCTTGGGGGAAATTCTTGAACAGCGGACAAGTGTGCATCTCGCCAGACTACCTTCTCGTGGAAGAGACGATTGCAGACCAGGTGGTTGAAGCATTTGTGGCCCAAATCCAACACATGTACGGCGCGAGCTCCGACGCACAATTGTCGTGCTCACAACGTTCCCGCATGGTGAACGACCACCACTTCAAGCGGGTGGTTGGCTTGATTGAAGACGCCGTGCGCCAGGGTGCGCGCGTGGTGACTGGGGGAACTTGGGACGCCGCCACCAAGCGGATCGCCCCCACCGTGTTGGAAGACGTCACGTTGGACATGGCCATCATGCAGGAAGAGATTTTTGGACCTGTGCTCCCCGTGATCCGGTGGTCCCAGGAATCGGATTTGAAAGACGTGTTGATGGCCAACCCCCACCCTCTGGCCATGTACTTTTTCTCAAAAGACACCACCAAAGTGGCGCGCTGGATGGCGCAATTCCCCTCGGGAACCACGGCGGTCAACGAGGTCATCCTTCAAGTGGCGCAACCCGAACTGCCGTTTGGCGGGATCCAAACCAGCGGCATCGGCCGCACCGGAGGTTACGCCGGGTTCCAAGCCTTTTCCAACCCACGAACCGTCGTCGCCCAGCGAAGCAGGTTCAACATCCTGCCTTGGACCTTCCCTCCGTTCACCTCGTTCACGTCCAAGCTCATCGCCGCCGTGCTTCGTTGGCTCTGATGCCTGAAGGGCTACCTTCGAACCAGATGCTGGTCCAAACGCATTTCCCACGCAGCTTGTCGCGATCCAGGTACGACCAGTACCTGGCCTCAGGCTGGTTCCGTGGCTCGGTGATGCTGTACAAGATGGACTTGCTGTGCATCGACGAGCAACTGTTCAGCGTGGTGAACATCCGGATGAATCTGCATCAACACGAACCCACCGCCCGCCAGCGCAAGACCATGCGCAGGGTGGAATCGCGGTTCACGGTGACCTACGGCCACGCCCAGCCCAACGCCAACAAAGAAGCGCTGTACGCCCAACACAAACACAAGTTCAAAGGATTCGTGCACAACACGTTGACGGAGTATTTGAACGCCGGATTCCAAGGCACTGTCTTCGACACCCGTGAGGTGTGCGTGTACGACGGAGACAAGCTCATTGCCGTGAGTTACTTTGACCTTGGGGAACAGAGCATGGCCAGCCTGTTGGGGCTGTACGACCACGACTACACCAAGTTCAGCCTGGGCACCTACACCATGCTGAAAGAAGCCGAATACGGACGGCGCACCGGTCGGAAATGGTTCTACCCGGGGTACATCCTCGACAAACGTTCCGACTTCGACTACAAATTGAAGTTGGGGCCAATGGAACACTACACGGTGAACAAGCGGTGGGCCAAGCTCGAGAATTTCAAGCCTGAGACCACCACCTCCCACCACATTCACTTGGCCACCGAAGCCTTGGTGCAAGGGTTCTCTGACATGGGCCTGCCCGTCAAGCCTTGGCTCTATCCCTACTTCAGCATGGGGTACATGGGGCCATGGAGCGCCTTTTTCCTGAGGCTGCCGGCGCCCGTGGAATTGGGGCACGACACCGAAGGCATGTTGGTGGCTGGCTACGACCCGGAGACCAAGGGGTACACGCTCATGCACATCCACCCTTGCCCCGACGCCTCCCAATTCTTGAACATGGAGCCTTCCTCTGAATTCCAAACGGGGGAGGTCTATTTGAACCATTTGTACCAAACCGGCGACACGCTACTCGCCCACGGATCGCTGGACGAAGTGCTCGTCCTCGTGGCCGAATGGAGCGCCCGCCCTGACATTCTCCTGCGCGCATGCGATTGATGAGTTGGAACGTGAACGGCCTCCGAGCCGTCGTGAAAAAAGGATTTCAAGACCAAATCGACGGCCTCGCCCCTGACGTCCTCGGGCTTCAGGAAACCAAGGCGCAAGACGACCAAGTTCGGGAGGCCCTCTTTGGTTGGGACTCCTACGAATTGCACTCCAGTTCTGCCGTCAAGAAAGGCTACAGCGGCACGGCGATCCTCACCAAGCACCAACCTCTGTCTGTGCAAGCGGGTCTGGGCGTGGCCGAGTTGGACACGGAGGGCAGGGTGCTTCGCGCGGAGTTCGATGCATTTCATTTTGTCACCGTCTACACCCCCAATTCCAGCGCTGGCCTGAAGAGATTGTCCTTCCGCGGAACGTGGGACGCGGCTTTCCGAGATTACTTGAAAGAACTCGACCAAGACAAACCTGTGGTGTGCTGTGGGGACTTGAACGTCGCCCATCGGGAAATCGACCTCGCCCGCCCGGCGGCGAACTACAACAAAACCCCGGGCTACACCCAGCAGGAAATCGACGGCATGGACGCCCTGCAACAAGCCGGATTTGTGGACACCTGGCGCGCCGCCAATCCCGACATGGTGAAGTACTCGTGGTGGAGCTACCGAGGCGGGGCGCGTGAGAAAAATGTGGGGTGGCGCTTGGACTACATGCTCGTGAGCGAGCGCGCCATGTCGCACGTGAAGCAAGCCGAAATCCACAACGACATCCTGGGCAGCGACCACTGCCCCGTGTCGTTGAGCTGGCAATCCTGAAGCCCACACGTGCGACCGTCAAATGAATGCGTGACGCGCGCATGTTGGGGGCATTCTTGCCTCCAAAAACATGACGCACCACGACATTCGGTTGGCCCTTGCCACCCTAAGCTTGCTGTCTTTGGCGGACGTGCATGGCCAATGCCATGCCGACTTGAACGGCAACCACATGGTCGACAACCACGACCTCTTGATTCTGCTTGCCGACTACGGCGAGACGTGCGAAGAAGCCGGATGGCACGACCCCATCTTGTCCGAAATCCACTACAACCCCAGCACCCAGCAAGGGACCGACAGCGACCATGAATTCCTTGAATTGACCAACCCCCACCCCTTCGACCTTCATCTGGGCGGTTGGTCCATCGCAGACGGCATCGACTGCGCATTTCCCCCTGACACGTGGATTGAAGCCGGAGGCCACCTAGTCGTCGCGAACAACCCTGACACGCTGGGGGTGTTGGTGCCCAATTTCACGCCTGTCCTTGGCTGGTCAGGCGCTTCTGGCCTTCACAACAGTGGGGAAACCTTGAGGTTGGTTCGGCCTGACGGCTCCGTGGCCCAAACCGTCGCGTACAGCGACACAAACGGATGGCCAGAAGACCCCGACGGAGGTGGCGCCTCGTTGGAGTGGCTGGGTACCCCGCACGACAACACTTTGCCCACTTCATGGATGGCCAGTTCAGCCCTAGGCGGATCTCCAGGATCGCCCAACAGCACCTGGGCCGATTGACATCAAGCCAAATCCAACGTCTGACCGTTGACCGCCACAGACAAAGCGTCGCCTGACAGCAAGGCCACGTCGGCGCCATCTGCGCGGACGGAGACTTCCAAGGTTCTGCCCCTGAACTGAAGCTTGAACGCGAAGGACGACCATCCCTCAGGGAGCATGGTCTGGAAGGTGGGCACACCGTCGATCACCCGGAATCCACCAAAGCCTTCCACCACAGACATCCACGTGCCTGCCATTGAGGTGATGTGCAGCCCTTGGTACGCCTCGGCGTTGTAGTCGTCCAAGTCCAACCGCGACGTGCGGAGGTACATCTCCAAGGCTTTTTCTTTGCGTCCGAGACGAGAGGCCAATATCCCGTGCACGCAAGGCGACAAGCTGCTTTCGTGCACAGTCATCGGCTCGTAGAAGTCGAAGTTGTCACGAAGCTCGTCCTCTTTGAAGTCGTCTGGGAAAAAGTAGAATCCCTGGAGAACGTCCGCTTGTTTGATGAAACACGAACGCAAAATGCGGTCCCACGACCACACTTGGTTGATGGGGCGAACTTCCTCAGGCAACTCCGCGGCTGGCATGAGGTCCTTGTCCAAGAAGCCGTCCTGCTGCAGGCGAATGTGGGTGCCCTCTTGTTGAGGCAAACACATGCGCGTGGCAATGTCGGTCCATTGGTTCAGCTCATCTTGGCCGACTTTTCCGTCAAAACGGCGAACCAACTCCACAGCATACTTCAGACACCACGCCGCGAGGTAATTGGTGTACCAGTTGTTGTTGACGTTGTTTTCGTACTCGTTGGGCCCTGTGACCCCGAGCATCACATACCCGTCACGGTGCGACGACCAGTGCACGCGTTGGGCCCAAAATCGTGCCACCGCGACGGCCACCTCCACGCCTTCCTTCGCGAGGTAGGTCGTGTCCCCAGTGTACGCCTCATGGTTCCGCAACGCCAAAATCATGGCTCCGTTGCGGTGAATCTCTTCAAAGGTGATTTCCCACTCGTTGTGACATTCCTCGCCGTTCATGGTGACCATGGGATACAGCGCTGCGCCATCTGTGAATCCCAACTTCTCGGCATTCTCGATGGCTTTCCCGAGCTGGTTGTGCCGGTACCGGAGCAATTGCTCGGCGACATGCTCTGGATGTGTCGCCAGGAAAAATGGCAAGCAGTACGCCTCGGTGTCCCAGTAAGACGCGCCACCGTATTTCTCCCCAGTGAACCCCTTGGGCCCGACGTTCAACCGCGCATCGTCGCCGCGGTACGTTTGGTTCAAGTGAAATATGTTGAAGCGGATGGCTTGCTGCGCCTCCACGTCGCCTTCAATCCGGATGTCCCCCAACGACCAAATGTCCGCCCACGCCGCCTCGTGTCGGGCGCGCTCCTCGAGGTAGCCTAGCTCCCTTCCTTCGCGTGCCTCGTTCAACGCCCGCTCAGGACAGTCCGCAGGCGTCGCGTGCAACGAACTGACCAAGCCCACATGCTTGTGGAACACCAGCGGCGCCTCTGGCGATTCGAAAGAGGCACCGAGTCCCGTGGCCTTGGCGGCCTCCACCTCAGTCCAGGTTGCCCCAGACAGGTTCACAGCCTGTGCGCATGCCACGGTGAATTCCGTTTTTTCGGTGGTGTTCCAGAGCACCGATGTGCCGGCATCAGGGTGCGATTCGTGCCCCTCGTGGCGCCAGAACGAATTGTCCCAATTCGTGTCCTCGTTGGACACGTCTCCATCCAACATTGGTCGGACTTCCAAGGTATTGACGCCTTGAAGCGGCGTCACCCGCACCTCCACGGCTGCCCTGTTCGGGGAAGCCATGCTGATGAAGCGTTCCGTATCCAGTTTGATTTTCGCCCCGTCTAGAAGCTCCACGGTGTACGTGCGCTGGAGAAGGCCACGACGCATGTCCAGCACCCGATTGAATCCATCGATGGACTTTGCAACGTTCAGGTCCAGGGCTCGGCCGTTGACCACGATGTCAGTGCGCGTCCAATTGGTCGCGTTGAGCACTTTGGCGAAGTACTCCGGGTACCCGTTTTTCCACCACCCCACCTTGGTGCGGTCAGGGTAATACACCCCACCGACGTAGCTGCCAAGCATGTGGTCGCCGCTGTAGCCTTCCTCGAAATTGGCACGCTGGCCAAACCGGCCGTTGCCAATAGAGAAGATGCTCTCCGAGCTCCGCATGTTTTGGGGATCAAACCCTTCTTCCACGATGCACCAGGCATCGGCTTTCAGATACTTGTTCATGGCAAAGTCTTGCGACGCGATGCCGCCAATCAGGCGGACATCCAGGTTGTCAAATCGTGCAGATGCACGCCTTTCAAGTCGGGCTTGACCACATCTGCAGCCCCCAAAACTTCAGGATCGCCCAGTCCCACGGCGAAGAATCCGCCTGCCTTCGCGGCGGCCACACCTGCCGCAGCATCTTCGAAAACGATGCACTCGTCCGGCTGCACCCCCAATCCCTGGGCGCCCTTCAAGAACACTTCTGGATCGGGCTTGGACAAGGTGATGTGGTTGCCGTCCACGACGACTTTGAAAAGGCCCGAAAGCTCCACGTTGTCCAAGATGAGCTGGGCGTTTTTGCTGGACGATCCCAGCCCAACACCAATGCCCGCGTCGCTCAACTCTTGAATGAGCTCTGCAGCGCCAGGCAAAATGTCTTCCTTCCGCATACCCTGAATCAAATCGAGGTACCACTCGTTTTTGTGGTTCATCAATTTGAGCTTGGTGGCCTCGTTCAGCTCCATGTTGCCCAACCGGAGGATGTGCTCCAAGCTGTCCACACGGCTCAGCCCTTTTAAGGCATGGTTGTCTTCCTCTGTGAAGGGAATGCTAAGCTCATCGGCCAGACGCTTCCACGCCACAAAGTGGTGCTTGGCTGAATCCACCAACACCCCGTCCATGTCAAACAAACATCCTTTCAAAGCCATGGTCAAAGTGAGTTGAGAATGAATTTCACGTGGTAATTCGCAAGCCCGTCGATGGGCTTTTTGATGATGTTGCCCACGGTGTACCCCCGGTCCACACAAGCCTGCTTCAATGCATCTTGGAAATGGTACGCCACGCTGCCCACGAAGTGCACAGGCATGCTCTCCGCCCCTTCAAAACAGGCCACGTGGGCGTCCAAAAAGGCTTTGAACCCTTCGTCCAACCAATTCTGGATGAAGGCATGCTCCTTGTGCTGCCCCAAGAAGGTCATGAAGCTGGCCAAAAAAACGTTGGCATCCGGCTCCTGGTAAACCTTGCGCGTGATGGACAATTTGTCCAAACCGTACTTCGATTGGAAGTCCGCTTGGATTTCAGCGGGCAGCTTGCGGTACAAGAACCCCGCGAGCAACTTTTTGCCAAACCAAGAACCGCTGCCTTCGTCACCCAGGATGTACGCCAAGGCGGGCACCTCCTCGGAGACGTCTTTGCCGTCGAACATGCAACTGTTGGACCCTGTGCCCAAGATGCAGGTTACGGCCGGTTCTCCGGTGTAGGTGCTGTAGGCCGCGCCGTCCAAATCGTGGCCGACGTGCACCACCGCACCAGGAAACACGCGCTCGAGCCCTTCGGCGATGACCGCGCACAACTCCGGGGAAGAAGACCCTGCGCCGTAGAAGTAAACCCGGTCCACCCCCTCGGCCATGGCCATGGCTTGGGAATTGGCCTTCATTTCCCGCTCCACCAAATCGGCGTCATGGAAGTACGGGTTGAATCCCATGGTGTGGAATTCGCCCAGCTCTTGGCCACCTTCCGTGATGGCCAGCCAATCACATTTGGTCGAACCGCTGTCTGCGATGAGGATGCGCACGACCCTGGGCTCAGGCGAGACGCTGGGCCAAATCCACCACGCGGGTGGCGTAGCCTGCCTCGTTGTCGTACCATCCGAACACCTTCACCAAGTTGCCAGAGCACTTGGTGAGCGCGGCGTCCACAATGCAACTGTGGGTGTTGCCCACAATGTCCACGCTCACAATGGGGTCCTCGCAGTATTGCAAGATGCCTTTCATGGGGCCCTCTGCCGCTGCCTTCAACGCAGCGTTCACCTCTTCAGCCGTGGTTTCACGCGACAAGGTCGCGGTCAAATCCGTCACAGAACCGGTCGGGGTGGGCACGCGAACGGCCATGCCGTCGAGCCGGCCTGCCAACTCGGGCAACACCAACCCCACAGCCTTGGCTGCGCCCGTGGACGTGGGGATCATGCTGAGGGCGGCCGCACGTGCACGACGCAAGTCTTTGTGCGGTGCGTCCTGCAAACGCTGGTCCGCGGTGTAGGCGTGGATGGTGGTGATGAATCCGGTCTCCATGCCAAAGGTGTCGTTCAGAACCTTGGCCATGGGAGCCAAGCAGTTCGTGGTGCAAGACGCGTTGCTGACGATTTTTTCGTCACCTGTCAAGCTGTTGTCGTTCACGCCCAAGACGATGGTCTTCAAGTCGCCCTTGGCAGGCGCCGAGATGATGACCTTGCCTGCGCCTGCGTCCAAGTGGGTTGCGGCTTTTTCTGCATCTGCAAACACTCCGGTGGATTCCACCACCAAATCGATGTTTTGGCTGCCCCAAGGGAGGTCTGCAGGGTTGCGCTCTGCGGTGATTTCAATCACCTTGCCGTTCACCACCAAGTTGCCTTCAGAGACGGAAACCTCGCCGGGGAACGCCCCGTGGATGCTGTCGTACTTGAGCAGGTGAGCCAACGTGTTGACGTCGGTCAAATCGTTGATGGAAACCACGTCAAATTCTGAACGTGAGACAAACTGGCGGAACGCCAAGCGGCCGATGCGGCCAAATCCGTTGATTGCAATGCGCTTCATGGCAGAGGTTGTTTGATTCGAAATCGTGTTTGGTTCTTCAGGGAATGGCCCCACCTCAGATGGAGAGGATGCGGGCAATGCGTACTTCGTCTTCGTTGATGGAGCTCTTCGTGTCGATGGCCGTTTCGAGGGAGGTGAGCGCCACACGGTCGTTCACAATGCCAGCCATGACGTCGCTGTGCCCTGCGCGCAGCGCTTCCACAGCAGCCACTCCCAAACGGGAAGCCAGCACGCGGTCAAAACAGGTCGGCGCCCCGCCACGCTGCAAGTGCCCCAACACCGTGATGCGGGTCTCGTAACGTTGGGTCTTTTCCTTGACCTTCTTGGCAATCTCGTAGGCCCCGCCGTTGGGGTCCCCTTCTGCCACCAGCACAATGCTGCTTGTCTTGTTGCTTTGCTCTCCAGCTTGCAAGACGGCCACGAGGTCGTCGATGCTCATGCCCAACTCGGGAGTCATCACAGCCACGGCCCCGGTCGCAATTCCTGCTTTCAAGGCAATGAATCCGCTGTCGCGGCCCATGACCTCCACGAAGAAAAGTCGGTTGTGGCTGTCCGCGGTGTCGCGAATCTTGTCCACAGCGTCGATGACCGTGTTGATCGCCGTGTC
This sequence comes from Flavobacteriales bacterium, assembly GCA_049627085.1. Taxonomy (GTDB): domain Bacteria; phylum Bacteroidota; class Bacteroidia; order Flavobacteriales_D; family Sanyastnellaceae; genus UBA11663. The sequence continues at coordinate 32,976 of JBMZWX010000003.1, forward strand.
GAAGCCAATGGTGCAGTCAGACCCGCACAAATCGTTGTCAATGGTTCCAGGCAGTCCCACCACGGGGAACCCGGTTTCTCGGCCGAATTTCATGGCCCCTGTGAAGGTGCCGTTGCCGCCAATCACGACGAGCCCATCAACCCCAGCTTCCACCAGGTTGACATGGGCACGCTTGCGACCTTCCGGGCTCACGAAGTCTTGGCAACGGGCGGACTTCAAAATGGTCCCACCACGACCCAATATTTTGGCCACAGAACGGACGTGCAGACGTTTGAAGTCGCCGTCAATCAGGCCCTGGTACCCTTGGAACACCCCCACGACTTCCATGTCGTGGAACACCGACGTCCTCACCACAGCACGGATGGCTGCATTCATGCCTGGCGCGTCTCCGCCAGAGGTCAACACTGCAATTTTCTTCATGGACTTTCGGTCAAAACGGTCGCAAATGTCTTCCACAGAACGCAATTTTCCGAATGTAAAACCCAAAGATTCACCGGGCTTGGCCATGTAAGTGTACTTTCGACACCTAGTCCGCTATCTTTCGGACCTTGCACCCACGAATTGTTCCCGCCATGGATGTCAGTGTCGATTGTGTTTTGTTCGGGTTTGACGGAGAATCCCTCAAACTCCTGTTGATCCGTCAACGCACGGAATCCACCGGAGAGTTGACGGAGGCTGCGCTTCAAATGGCCCTGCCTGGCAACTTGGTGAAGGAAGATGAATCACTCGACGCCGCGGCCAAGCGGGTGTTGAGCGAACTGACCCAACTTGAAGACGTGTTCCTGAAACAATTTCATGCCTTCGGCCATCCTGATCGGGTCAGCGACTTGAAAGACCAGCAATGGCTTCGCACGTTCCGGGAAGAACCGCAAAACCGCGTCATGACCGTGGCCTATTACGGCCTGGTGTCCTTGCAAGACCACACCCCTTCGCCAGCTTCCTTTGCCGGCGACGTGCACTGGACCGACGTGCGCGACTTGCCAAACCTGGCGTTCGACCACGACGAGATCGCCTCTCTGGCCCTGGCCACACTTCGTGCGGAATTGGAATCCAAGCACATTTCGTTTGAGCTCTTGCCGGAAAAATTCACGTTGCGTCAGCTTCAATCTCTGCACGAGGTAGTTCTTGACAAGAAGCTGGACAAGAGAAACTTCCGAAAGAACATCAAGAAGTTGGACCACGTGGTCCCACTGAATGAAAAAGAAGAAGGCGTGTTGCACAAGCCTGCCCAACTGTTCACCTACGACTCCTCACTCACCCAACCATGAAGACCTCTTTTCAACTTGCCCTTGGCGCTTGCTTGACCTTGACCACCGGCCTCGACTTGTGCGCGCAAATTGTGTGGACCGAGCCTGCATTCCCCACGGCCAACGACCAAGTGACGTTGTACTACGACATCGCCGAAGGCAACGGCGCGTTGCTGTCGGCCACACCTCCCTTTCCAGGCGGCCCGTTCGTGTACGCCCACACTGGGGTCATCACCAACCAAAGCACTTCTCCGGCGGATTGGCAGCATGTTCAGAACCCTTGGCCGGGCAACGGCAACCTGAGCGAGGCCAACAACGGGAACGTGCTGCTGCCTGTGGAGGGCACGGTGCACAGTTTTGATTTTGGTGGTTTGACCCTCGCGGAGTATTACGGCGTGGGTGCTGGGGAAACGATCGAACAGCTTGCCTTTGTCTTCCGAAACGCCAACGGCAGCATCGTCGGCAAGACTGCCGACGAGAGCGACATCTTCTACAATGTCTCTGACGGCTCGTTTGAGGTGGCGCTGACGTCACCCTCCGGACCCTCCATCCTTGAATCGTTGGGCAACACCGTCACGTTGCAGGTCCAAGCCACCCAACCCTGCGACCTGACCCTCGAAGTGAACGGCGAAGCGGTCGTGTCGGGCATGGGCACCTCGCTGAGCCACGACCTGGTCTTGGACAACACGGGCGATTACGTCGTGACTGCGACAGGCGCGGTGGACGGCGCCTCGAGCACCGACCACGCCGTGGTGGTGGTCCTCCCTGACGCGCCCCCAGTGTCTGCGCCTCCTGCCGGCATCGTGGACGGCATCAACCACATGGACGATGGCACGGTGGTCCTCCAGTGGACGGCCCCCTTTAAGGATTTTGTGTTTGCGGTCGGGGACTTCAACGATTGGGCCCTCAGCACCGCTTCGATGATGCAAGACGTGGGCAACGGCGAAACGTATTGGATTGAGTTGACCGGCTTGGTGCCAGGCCAAGACTACCGCTACCAATACCACATCATGCCCGACGACATTCGGGTGGCGGATGCGTATGCCGAGGTCATCCTCGACCAATGGAACGACCCTTGGATTCCTGAAAGCACCTACCCCGACATGCCGGCGTACCCCGCCAACCACACGTCGGGACCTGTCAGTGTGTTCACCCCAGGAGAAATCCCGTTTGCATGGACCGACGACGACTTTGAGCGGCCCGACCAAGAGAATTTGGTCATTTACGAATTGCTCGTCCGGGACTTCTCCGAGGAACGCTCGTTCCAATTCATCATCGACTCCCTCGACTACCTCGAGTCATTGGGCATTCAAGCGTTGGAGCTCATGCCGGTGAACGAGTTCAACGGAAACGACAGCTGGGGATACAACCCCACGTTCTACTTCGCGGTCGACAAGGCGTACGGAACCAAGGACGACCTGAAGGCCCTCGTGGACGCCTGCCACGCCCGTGGGATTGCTGTGATTTTGGACGTGGTGTACAACCACGCCGACCAGCCCAATCCATTCATCACAATGTACTGGGAAGACTGGACCGTGTTGCCCTACAACCCCTGGTTCAACGTGTCCGCCCCCCACAGCTTCACCTGGTTCTACGATTGGAACCACGGGGCCTCGCGGACGCGTGATTTTGTCAAACGCAACCTCGACCACTGGGTGCAGAATTACCACATCGACGGGTTCCGCTGGGACTTCACCCAAGGCCTGGTGCAGCAACAAGGCGTGGATGGAGGCTACAACGCCCAACGCATCCAATGGCTGAAGGAATACGGCGACCACGTCTGGGCCCAAGACCCCAGCGTGTACATGATTTTGGAGCATTGGTGCGACTTCAACGAGGAGATGGAGTTGGCGAACTACAACGGCGCCGACGGGGTCAACAGCCCTGGGTTCATGTTGTGGACCAACGCCACCCATGGGTACCAAGAAGCGAGCATGGGCTACAGCGGCAACGACATCGGCTGGGCCAACTTCCAATCTCATTCCTTCCAGGACCGCCATGCCGTGGCCTACGCAGAGAGCCACGACGAAGAGCGCCTGATGTACAAAAACCTCCAGTTCGGCAACAGCAACGGTGACTACGACGCAAGCGACGAGACCATCGCATTGAGGAGACAACAACTCAGCATGGCTTTCAACTTGCTGATGCCTGGACCGCGCATGATTTGGCAGTTTGAAGAACTGGGCTACGACTACAGCATCAACACGTGCAGCGACGGCGTCACGGTAAGCCCAGATTGCCGGGTGGCCGCCAAACCTGTCCGTTGGGACTACTACAGCCAACCTGAACGCAAACACCTCTACGACGTGAGTGGCGCGTTTGCTGCGTTGAAGCGAGATTACCCCGCGTTTGGCCCAGACGCCACATGGTTCAACTTGGACGTGGGGAGCTACGGCAAGCGCATGCGCTTCGAGCACAGCGCCGGGGACGCGGTGGTTGTGGGGAATTTCAAAACCACCGGCATCGACATGGTGCCCGGGTTCACCCACACCGGAACATGGTACGACTTCCTCTCGGGCGAATCGATCAACGTCACGGACCTCGACGCGGCCATGCCATTCGCACCAGGCGAACTGCACGTGTTCACAGACACCCCACTGGACACGCCTGTCCTTCAAGAAATTGACGTCGATTTGGACGGCCAACTGGCTTCAGAAGGCGACTGCAACGACCATGACGCCACGGTGTACACCGGTGCTGTCGACATCGCCCTTGACGGCATCGACCAAGATTGCGACGGAGAAGACGCCTTGACTTCGGTGTCGGAGCACGTCTCTGAGTGGTCCCTCTACCCCAACCCAACCGCAGATGTCCTGACCTTCCGGCATTCCGCCTCGGACATGATTGCATCCGTTCAACTTGTCGACGCCACAGGTCGGAGGTTGGACGTGCCCACGGAAGCAGGGCTCGGAGCGTTGACCCTTGACTTGTCCAGCCTCGCCGATGGGGTGTACCACCTGACCTGGGCGGAAGCGGGCCGCGTCTTTTCCACACCTGTGCACAAAATGAACCGATGAACCCAAGGGGCTTGGTGTAATTTTGACACCATCACTCTTTTGGGGGTTTCACCTACGACAAACCAAATCCATGATTCCAATTCAACGCATCGCCGCCGTGGCGTGTGCGCTCACCCTGTTCAGCACGGCGTGGGCCCAAGGCACGGTCAAAGGCAAAATCACGGACGAACAGGGCACGCCCCTGCCGTCTGCCACCGTGGCGGTCACAGGGGGGGCCGGGGTCTTCACCGACTTCGACGGCAACTACGAGCTCCAGCTGGTCGCGGGAGATTACACCTTGGCGTGCTCCTACATTGGCTACCTCACCAAGACCAAAAAGGTGTCGGTCAAAAACGGCGAGACCGTGACCCGAAACATCCGCTTGTCGGAGGACGCTGTGATGTTGAATGAATCCGTGGTCGTGGGCTACGGCGTGCAGCGCAAGAAGGAAGTCACTGGTTCCATCGCCACCATCGACTCGAAAGAGATCACAGCAGTCCAAACGCCTTCATTTGAAGCCGCCCTGCAAGGGCAGGCTGCCGGCGTCCAAGTCACCCAAGGCTCGGGCATGGCGGGCAGTGCATCCATTGTGCGCATCCGCGGCCTGAGTTCGATTTCAGCTGGCGGCGATCCGCTGTACGTGGTGGACGGCATCCCCATCACCCAAGACTACTTCGCAGGCGGCAACAGCGGCGCGATGAATCGCAACCCTCTGGCGTCTTTGAACCCCAACGACATCAAGGACATCCAAGTGCTCAAAGACGCAGCGGCCACAGGCATTTACGGATCTCGTGGCGCCAACGGCGTGATTTTGATCACGACCAAGCGGGGCGTCAAGAAAGGCATCCAAGTCAGCTACGGGTCTTCCATTGGCTACGGCGAATCCACCGCCACGCCCAACATGATGACCACCGAGGAATACCTCACCATCCGTCAGGAAGCCTGGGAAAACGACGGCGGCACAGGCTACGTGTGGCTTCCCTTGTTGAGCACCCCAAGCTCCAGCCCCGACGCGCGTCGCCAGGCCTACGAGCGGGCCTTGGAAACCAACACCGATTGGTTTGACCTCTTCACCCGCCGCGCCCAAAAAACCCAGCAGAACATAGGTCTGCGGAGTGGCGGCGAAAAGTGGTCCATGTACAATGGCGTGAGCTACGACAAAAACGAGAGCTACGCCGTGGGAAACAGCTACACGCGTCTCAGCGCCCGGACCAACTTCGACTGGACGCCAAACGACAAGCTCAAGGTCTTGCTGTCCGGCAGCACGTCCGAAGGCCGCAACCAGCGTGTGCGCGGCGGATGGTCAGGCGGCATCGGTGCGGCCATGTCGACGGCCCTCCCGTACATGTCTCCTTTTGTGATTGACTCGACGTTTGACGCCAACGGCAACCTCACAGGCACCGAGCGGAACTACGAGCTGAACCGTTGGTTCAACCCCATGGCGTACCAGGATTTGATCCAGTGGCGCGAAACCGAGCGTCGTCAAATCGCCACAGGCCAAATCGTGTACAGCCCCCACAGCAAGGTGGACATCGTGGTGAACGGAGGGTACGACAACAGCCGTCTGGAAAACGACTCCCACGAGGACTCGTACCTCGACCGGACCAACGGGTTCTCTTACGCGAACTGGAGCGAATACAACGCCCGGAACTACAACGTGGGCGGGAACGCCACCTTCCGCGTGCTCGACAACGATTCCACGAGCTTGTCCCTCATGGTGGGTGCGGAGGCGCAGAAGTTTGAAAGCGACGGCTTCGGCTTCAACTTGCGAGATTCCGAGGGCCCAGCGTACGCCATCACGACGTTGCGCGACTCGTTGTTTGGGCTGCAGGACAGCCTTTACGACGCCGTCTCCACCGTCACCAACGCCTACCCCATCCAGTACCGCACCGACGGCTTTGCGTCCACGTTCGCACGGATGAACTACAGCCTGTTGGACAAGTACTTCTTCCAGGCCACGGCGCGGGTGGACGGATCCTCACGCTTCGGCGAGAACAACCGCTTCGGCTTCTTCCCCTCGGCCTCCATTGGCTGGGTGGCCAGCGACGAAGATTGGTTCAACTCGGAAACCATCAGCTTCCTGAAAGTCCGCACCAGCTGGGGACGCACAGGCAACGCCAACATCGACGGCTTCAGCCGCTTCGCGCTGTACGTCGACCAAAGCCAAGGCGCCACGTATGCGGGCGACACACTGGTCTTCCCGACCCAACCTGGCAATCCAGACCTGCGATGGGAAACGGTCCGGACGGTGGATGCCTCCGTGGAAATGGGACTTTGGAACGATCGGGTGTCCGTCGAGTTGGGCTTCTACGACAAGTTGGCCAGCGACGTGCTCATGAACGTGGAACTTCCCTCCCACACCGGCTTCAACAACCGCTCCGTCAACGCGGGTGAGGTGCTGAACCGGGGGGTGGAGTTGGGCGTCACGTCCAACAACCTCACAGGTCCAGTCTTGTGGAAAACCACCCTGAACTACGCCTACAACTACAACGAATTGGTCAGCACCGGGGCGTTCACCGAGGACGCGATTTCCGGCGGCACCAACGACAGCCGTGCCGTGACCGGCGCACCCCTGACCACCTACTTCCTGGTGCCGTTCAGCCACGTCGACCCCGAATCCGGACTGCCTGTCTACATCGACATCGAAGGCAACGAGACGTTCGAGTACAACCTCGAAGATCGCCGGGCAGTGGGCGACGGTTTGCCCGACCACGTGGCTGGACTTCGCAACGAGTTCTCTTGGGGCAACTGGAGCTTCAGCTCCCAGTTCACGGCGGCGTTCGGCGCCAAGATTTGGGACAGCTCGGCCAAGCGTCAACTCGGCGTGGTGACCGACTGGAACATGCGCACCGACTTGTTTGACCGGTGGAGGCAGCCGGGCGACATCGCCTCGTTCCCCCGCCTCACGTTGGACGAAACCACCTACGGCTTGCCTGCAGGATTCCCTTGGTGGAACACCAGCCTCTTCATGTACGACGCCAGCTACGTTCGCTTGCGCAACGCCTCGCTGTCGTACCGCGTGCCCATGGACAAGGGCGACGTGACCTTCCGGGTGGCGGGAAACAACCTCTTCGTGCTCACCAACTTCATTGGGCTGGATCCTGAGCTGACCCGGGACTTTGAGAACCGTCAAGACCGCAACTTCTCCGGAGGTGCCAACTACTTGACCGCCCCGCAAGAGCGCTCCGTCATCTTCTCCATCGCTGCCAACTTCTGATTGCCATGAAGCACACTCATCACCTTTTCGCGGCCCTGTTTGGATTGGTCCTTCTCCTTCCCGCCTGCCGCTGGCTCGAAGTCAACCCCGACCAGTACATCTTGGCGGAGGACGCCTTGGAGACCCCGGAAGATTTGCAAGCCTTGCTCGTGTCTTGTTACGACGTGTTGGCCAACCTCTACGACGGAGACGTTCAGTTGATGAACGAACTCCGTGGAGACAACACCAACGAGCCGTTGTCCAACAACGACTTCAAGGCGATTTACAACCGTGAGACCATCCGTTGGACCTCCTACGTGGGCGGCGTCAACCGGGACTTCTTCTACCCTGTCCTGCGCGTCAACAGCCTGCTGAGCAGCTTCGACTTGATTGAAGGGTTGAGCGACGAGGACCGTGACCGCATGGAAGCCGAGGCGTTGTTCATCCGCGCCTTCTGCTTTTGGGGTGCCGTCAAGATGTTTGCCCAGCCCTACGGGTACACGGCGGACAACAGCCACCCCGGCATTCCCTTGCCCACGTTCCTTCGGGACACCCCCTTCCCCCGCGCCAGCGTGGCGGAAGCCTACGCACAGATTGAAGAGGACTTGAACGCCGCCATCGCCGGCTTGCCGTCAGAGAACGGCGTGTACGCCACCAGCCATGCCGCCAAGGCCCTCCTCGCCCAGGTGCACTTCCTGAAACAGGAGTGGCAAGAAGCGGCAGACTTGGCCACCGAGGTCATCGAGTCTGGCGAATTCACCCTCGAACAGCCTGAAAGCGACAGCGCCTTTGTGGTCATGCGTCTTCCCATTGGGTCAAGCAGCAGCGAGACCATCTTCGGAGCCTACAGCACCTTGAGCACCAACGACAACCGCACCGACCAATTTGTGCAATGGTGGCAGCCCACCTCCAACCCAGAAATCAGCCTCACGACAGATTTTTGGAATTGGTTCCAACAAATCGCCCCTGGCGCCAACGAAGACCGCCGTGCCTTGTGGTTGGTGAACCAGCCCACCGAAGGCAAGGCCTTGCTCACACGCTTCAACGAGCACAGCTTCTTCAACGTGCCGCTCATTCACCTCACCCAAATGATGCTCATCCGGGCGGAGTGCCACGGTGAATTGGGCAGCAACTTGGATCAGGCTGCGGGCGACTTGAACGCCATCCGCAACCGCGCCGGCATCACCTCAGAGGTCTATCTCCTGGGTCCTGACGCCACCGCCGAAGACATCGTCACCGCGGCCCGCCACGAATACCGGAAAGAAACCTTGGGCATGGGCCTGTGGGTGGAACAGCTCCAGCGCCGCGGCACCATGGGAGAAGACATCATGATCCGCAACGCGCCATGGGACTGCCCAGGCATGGCCTTGCAATTCTCTGCCTCGGAAGGCAACGTTGCAGGGTTTGAGTTCAACGAAGTGGGCGGATGCAACTGACAAACACAAGCAACATGAACACAACAACGATCCAACAAACGATGCTGCGTGCCACGTTCACCTTGTTCGCAGTGGCGAGCCTTTGGGGCTGCAAGCCGGAACTTCAAGGCGAGTTGGGCCAACCCTTCAACAAGGTGGATGGCATGATTGGCGTGTGGGAATTGAACAGCTTTTCCCAGACCGACTTGCAAAGCGCGTTGACAGAAGTCCGTGACCTCAGCGAATTGTACATCGACGGCATGGTGACCCCCATGCGCATCACGTTGAACGAGGACCGCTCGTACGCCGTCAGCTTTGAGAAGGGCCGCAACTACTTCGGCGACATGGGGACCTGGGGCTTGGACGACGAAGAGCACCCCACCTTCCTGATCCTCCACACCATGGACGACATGGGCATGGTGACGGACACCCTCCAGTACAACCTTGGCGCCGTCGTCCGTCCACACGATGCCATCTTGGACATTGTGTACGACCGCCCTTGCGACGGGGACCCCGTCTTGGCTTACACCTTCAGCTTTACACGACAGTCATGAAGACATTGAACATTTCCACACTCGCCCGCGCGTCTTGGAGTCTTGGCTTGGGCTGTGCGCTCGCCTTGGTGGGATACGGTCAAGCTGTGACCGTGACCCCAAGCCCGACGGCCCTTCAAGAAGAAGTGACCTTGACCATCGACGTCAGCAAGAGCGAAGAACATGGCCTCAAGACGATCTTGGAGGCCAACCCCGATTTGCCCGTGTACATCTGGACATGGACCCCAAGCGACCCCGTGGGGACCAACGGTTCTTGGAACAACAGCTCCGACGGATGTCTCTTGACCCACCAAGGTGGGTTGAAGTACTCGTTGACCTTCGTGCCAGCCGAGTTCTACACCAACCCCAGCGGGCTGTACAGCCAGGGCATCTCTTGTTTGGCCAAGCTGAAGGACGGCGCACCCTACCCCGGATTTGAAGACTTCGGAGAAGCCAAAACCGAGGACTTCAACGTGGGCATTTTGCCCAAGCTGTGTGAAGACCAAATGTGCATCTTCCCCGAAACGCGACGCGCCAGCGACTTCGTGAGCATCACGTACAACACCAACCTGGACACGGCCCTGAACGTGCAAGAAGGCGAAGACGTGTACCTCCAACTGAGCGCCCGCGGCACAGATGGCCAGTTCTACACACTCGCCGAAGACGATCAGGTGACCAACACCCCTGAGCTCAAAATGACCCCGGTCGAAGACAAGCCAGGCTTCTACCGGTTCATCGTGCTTCCCGAAGAGTTCTTCGGGGCATTGATGCCCGAGGGATTGGGCATCTTGACCATGTTGGCTTTCCCCACCAAGGCAGGGTTCGAGTACGCCCCGGACACCACCCCATGGGACGGGCTGTACTACGAGACCAACATTCCGTTGCTGGATTGCGAATGACCTGAACATGACAACACGAAACATCATTCCAAAGGCTGTGGCTTGCGCCATGGCCTTTGTCGCGTTCTGGGGTTGCGCCCCACAGCCCACCCCATCCGAAACGACTTGGGGGCCCACCATGCCGATCCGCGCAGGGGCCTCGGAAACCGCCCTCCTGCTCCAAGATTGGCTCATGCCTGGGCAAGACGTGGACGCTGTGATGTACCACCCCGAGCCGGGCGCCAACCTCGACCTCGAGGTGAACGACGGAGGCGCGGCCTTGCCTTCTCCTCCGAAAAGCGGCTTGGGACACATCGCCATCCAGGCCGGAGAAACTTCACTTGACGTGCCGATCTTGGGCAAGGGCGAACGCGCCATGCAAGCCGTGTTTGTGCCCTCGGAAGACCAACTTCCCCAGCACGTCCAATTCGTGGGCGACGCCACAGGATGGACACCCCAAGACGCCGAGTTGCAAGAGGACGGGCGCTGGACCTACGACTTGGTGCTCTTGCCCGGAAGCCACCCTTACCAGTGGGTGGTCGATGGCGAATGGCAGCTCGACGCCCACAACGCCATCACCATGTCCAACGGCATGGGCGGGCAGAATTCGGCCTTGGTGGTCGACGCCCCTGTGGCGCCATCCCTGAGTGCAAAGGCACAGGGCGCCAAGGTGTTCTTGTCGACCGATGGCCCTGCCACTTTGCTTGTGATGATGGACAACAACGTGGTGCATTTCGGGGACCACAACGATGCTGTGGTGCTCCCTTTGTCTCTTGAAGGCCACGCAGTGGGAAGGCGGCACCTCCGGGCGTGGGCAGCCCACGACGGGGGCATTTCCCAAGACCTCCTCCTTCCGATCGAAGGCAACGAAGTGGTCACAGAAGTCGGCCAATTGGACAGGTCTGACTGGCACGCCGCCACCATGTATTTCCTGATGGTGGACCGGTTTGTCGACGGCGAGTCAAGCAACAACGAACCTGTCGAGGATGCGGCCATCCGGCCTGAAGCCAACCACCAGGGCGGCGACTTGCAAGGCGTGGAGCAACGCTTGCGCTCCGGCTACTTTCAAGATTTGGGACTGAACACAGTGTGGATCTCGCCTGTGACCCAAAACGCAGAAGGCGCCTGGGGACTGTGGCAAGACAGCGCCCGCACCGACGTCACCAGCAAATTCAGCGGGTACCACGGCTATTGGCCCGTGAGCTGCACCCAAGTGGACCGACGTTTTGGCTCCCAAGGCGCGCTGGAAGCCCTCACGGAAAGCGCCCATGCACGGGAGATGAACGTGGTCTTGGACTACGTGGCCAACCACGTCCACGAAGACCACCCGTTGATGGACGCCCATCCCGACTGGACCACCGACCTCTACCTCCCGGACGGCACCATGAACACCGAGAAGTGGGACGAGCACCGCCTCACCACGTGGTTCGACACGTTCATGCCCACACTTGACCTGGAGCGGGACGAGGTCAGCGAGGTGATGAGCGACAGCGCCGCATGGTGGGCCCACCACAGCGGCATCGATGGATTCCGTCACGATGCGACCAAACACATCCCGGAATCGTTTTGGAGAAAGCTTACCCAAAAACTGAAAAAGGCCCAACAGCAGAACGGGAAGCGGATGTTCCAGATTGGCGAGACGTACGGCAGTCCCGACCTCATTGGAAGCTACCTCTCTTCAGGCATGATCGACGCCCAGTTCGACTTCAACCTCTACGACAAGATGGTGGGGGCGATTGCGTTTGACGAAGGCAGCTGGGAGGATTTGGTCCAAACCAACCGCGAAAGTCTCCAGGCCTACGGCGCACACCACCTCATGGGCAACATCACAGGCAACCAAGATCGGCCGCGGTTCACGTCCCTCGCGGACGGCAGCCTCGATCCGCAAGAGGACACCAAATTCCAGGGCTGGACGCAGGACATTCAACACAACGGCGACGAGGGCTACGCCAAAATGCGCTTGCTGATGTCGTACCTGATGTCCGTGCCTGGCATCCCTTGTGTGTACTACGGCGACGAAATCGCCGACGTGGGCGGCAACGACCCCGACAACCGCAGGATGATGCGGTTCGACGGCTTGAACGAGCAAGAACTGTGCACGCGAGACTGGACCTCCACTTGGGCCAAACTCCGCACCAACCACATGGCCATGTTGTACGGCACCACAGAATTCACCCTGCTGAGTCCTGAGGTCCTGCTCGTCACCCGAACCTACTTGGACCAGCAAGTGCATGTGGCCATGAACCGAAGCGGCGCTTCCCTGCCGCTGGACCTCACGTCGCTCGCACCTGGAGATGGCCAACAAGCCCCTGCCCTCGTGTACCTTGCAGGCCAAGAATCCACCACCGTGCTTGAACCCTACGGCGCGGTGGCATTTGAAATCGACACGCACTGACTCCTTCGCCATGAACCTTTTGAAAACCACAGCTCTGACGGCCCTTCTCATGGGCTCGGCTTTTGTGCCCTGCGAACTTTCAGCCCAAACCACGTGGCAACTCGAAGAGACCACGTTGGTGGAATACGACTTGGCCACGGGAATCAACATCCCTTGGGAATTGCTCTGGGGACCGGACGACATGCTCTGGTGCACCACCCGTTACGGCAACGTGTTGCACATCGACCCCGCCACCGGCGCGTACGACACGGTGTTGGAGTTGGACGTGTATGGCGGCAATGGCGAGCCTGGGCTTTTGGGCATGGCCCTGCACCCAGACTGGGAGAACACGCCGGAAGTGTTTTTGGTCTACACGCAGGGCAGTTGGATCGGCGGCACGTCTGAGCGGCTGAGCAAATTCACCTGGAATGGATCGGAATTGGTGGACGAACAAATCTTGCACAGCGTGGAAGCTGGAGGCATTCACAACGGCAGCCGCCTGCTGGTCCTCCCTGACAACACCTTGCTCATGACCACCGGCGACGTGGGCGACGGCGGTGTCAGCTCCCAGAGCGACAACTCAGACAACGGCAAAGTGCTCCGGTTCAACTTGGACGGCAGCGTTCCTGCCGACAACCCCACCCCAGGAAGTTACGTGTGGAGCAAAGGTCACCGGAACGCCCAAGGCCTCTGCCTCGGCCCCAACGGACTGGTCTACAGCTCTGAACACGGCCAAAGCAATTGGGACGAATTCAACATCATCGAACCTGGACGCAACTACGGGTGGCCCAACGTTGAGGGAGAATGCAACACCAACGCAGAACAAGCGTTTTGCGAGGCGAACAACGTGATGGAACCCCTGATGACCTGGTCGCCTTGCGCTGCCGTCAACGGCATCGAGTACTACGACCACGTGGGCATTCCCGAATGGCAAGGCTCCGTGTTGATGGCTGTGTTGGGGGGATTTGCCCTGAACGACAAACGTTTGAGCGTGCTCCACATCAGTGAAGACGGCTTGACCATCGAAAGCGAAGACCAGTTCTTCTCTGAATTCAACCAGCGCGTCCGCGACGTTGCGGTCAACCCAAACACCGGCGCTGTTTACCTCGCCTTCAATGGACCGAGTTACCCTGGATCAGGCTTGAACGTGATCAAGGAATTCCGTCCACAGTCTGCCGATGAAGTGGAAGACTGGAGCGACGACCGCGGCTTGGACATGTTCCCCAACCCCACGTCGTCCAGCGTGCGCCTGAACGTGGGTGCCGCATGGAATCGCGCTGAAGCCAGTGTGTACGATGTGCAAAGCCAAGAAGTGTGGCGCGGGGTGCTGACGCCGGGGTTGACCTTGGAGGTCACGTCTTGGAACCCCGGGACGTATTTCTTGGCGACCACCAACGACCAAGGGCACACGCTCTCGCGGACGTTGGTCGTGAAATGACCGGTCCCAAGTTCATGAGCTGCAAAAGCGCCTTGACCTTCGTGGTCTGGGCCATGACCTCGGTGTGCACTTTGGCTGCACCGCAGGATGCACAAGAACCAGACACGTTGTGGCAGCGCTTGGTCATGCTTGATTCCGCCGCGGTATCTGCCTACGCGCCCCTGTTGCCTTCGGAGCAAATCACGCTCAGCTTGTGGACAGCGGACAGCGCACTCACGACAGGGTTTGGCAGCCCCGATGTGGCCAACGCCCTGAACGCAATTCCTGGAGTGCTCATGGAGACCCGCGGTCTCGGGGGAAGCCGAAGACTCAGCATTCGGGGGTCCTCGCTTCGGAGCCCGTTCGCAGTTCGAAACACCATGCTCTTCGTGCATGGCTTCTGCCTGACTGAATCCGACGGCACCAGTCCTGTGGAGTGGCTTGAACCAAGCTGGTCTTCCCCACTTCGCGTGGTCTCTGGGCCGGCCGCCACCTCATATGGGGGTGCGTACGGGGGCGCCATCCTCGTTGAACCCGGTGCCACGCCAGGATTCTCTCAAGTTCGGATGTCCATTGGCACCACCGGACGCCCTGGAGGGCTGCAATCGCACACGAGCGCACGAGTCCGTGGGGACCTCTGGGAAGCGCGTTTGGCCCATGCCCAAAACACAGGATTCCGCACCTGGGAAAGCAACGAGCGTTGGCAGGCTGAACTGTCTCGTCGTTGGCAAGGTGACAAAGCCTCTCACCACACCTGGCTTGCGGTCCTCGACGCGTCATGGGACCTTCCTGGCTCGGTGGACAGCCTCACCGCGGTTCAAACACCTGAGTTTGCCCCAGGCGGCAATTTCAACGCCCACGTTCAACGGCGGCGCGCACTGTGGGGTCATCATGTGCAGGCCCATGATGTCCCTGCGGTTGGGACGCGCAGCACCGTCGACGTGTGGGCCCTGTTGCGGCTGACCGACAAAATCAACCCATTTGGCACGTCGCCGTTTTTCAACGGATACAAGGAAGAATCAGGCTCGGGTGCCAGCTTGCGCATCCGCCAACGGTGGGCGGCTGTCAAGCGTCCCTCGTGGAACCTTCAAGCCGAATGGAGCGCCATGGCGACCCTTGACCAAGGCCGTTTTGGACTTTGGGACGACCCGCAATTGGCCGAATTGAGTTCGCAGAGGTACGATTTGACTGTGCAAAGTTGGCAGGCGCAATGGACCCCGGCTGTGGCCATGAGTCACCACAACGGGTGGCGAATGGAAGCCAGCGTCGCGGCCTCAGCAAGGGCCAGGACGGCAGAAGGCACGGCGGCTGACGCCGCGTACAGCGCCCCATTCAATGCGGCAGAATGGTTGCCCAGGCTTGGCATCTCGAAAACACTGGGCCCCAATCTGTCGTTGTTCTCCCAAGCGAGCACAGGCTACAGCGACCCCACCAATTTTGAGACCCTGCCGTTTGAAGACGGGGCAGACGCGTCGGCCACGCTCATGTCCGAGCGGGCACGCTCCCTCGAAGTGGGTCTGCGTCGTCCGGGCTTGGAATGTGTGCTGTACCGCCAGAACGTGCAGAACCCCATCGTGGAAATGGTGGACAGCCTTGGCATCTCGACCTTCGTCAACGCCGATTCGCCGCTGCAGATGCAGGGCGTCGAGACACGTGCCCAATGGCAAGGAACACACCATGCCCTGTCCGTGGCCGCCACGTGGCAGCATCACCTTCTCAACGACAACGGCCTGCCTGGATCTCCCCCATGGATGGCCAACATACAGTGGAGATGGCAACCTCGGTGGGCCCAAGCGTGGACGGCACACACATTGATCCGCGGCCTGGGAAAAACCCCATTGAACAACAGCAACACGGTGAGCCACCCGGCGTACCTGACCGCGAACGTCGAATTCAGCTGCAGCTTGCCTGGTCATGGCCTGATGCTGACAATGGGATGCCGGAACCTCACCAACACGGCCTACTCCGGTTGGCACCAAGTGAACGCCTTCGGGGGCCGGTTCTACAACCCTGCGCCGCCAAGGACCTTCACCCTGGGCCTAACCTGGCGCCACCGAGGTTGAGCCATCGCCCGTCAGAGGTCAATGACCACTTCCACGCGCCGGTTCGCCGACCGCCCCTGTTCTGTTGTGTTGTCTGCAACGGGCATGGTGTCGCCAAGGCCCAAAACGTCCACCCTGGACGCGTCAACCCCTTTCGCTTCCAGAAACACCCGCACGGCCTCTGCCCGTTCCAAGCTCAGCGCCTGGTTGCTTGACGAGCTTCCCACATTGTCGGTGTGCCCTTCCACCCGCACCCGGACTTCTGGATGCGCCAGCATCCAAGAAGCCAATCGCTCACAACCGCCTTGGTACGAGGACCGCAACAACGACTTGCCCGTCTCAAATTGGATGGCCTCCAAGGTGAACATGACCCCGTCCGCAATGGGGGCCAACCGAATCTCCACATCGCCACTGGATGCACTGGCACCAGCCATGCCCTGGCTGTACGACTCCACCTTGAACACAAACCCCTGGGCCGAAACTTCAAAGGTGTAATCCCCCTCCTCAGGCAAAGGAATGGCGAAGCCCTGGCCCGCCGTCGATTCCATACGCGCGACGCGCGTCCCGGTCTGGGCATTCACGAGCACCACCTCGGCTGTCAGAGGTTGGCCAGAGACGTCGTCCACGACCCTGCCTGACAACACGCTGACCTCAATGGGCTTCACCTCCTCGTGCAAGGGGATTTGCCACAGGTCCAAATGGTCTGAACCTCGGGTCGTGGCGAAATAAGCCAATTGCCCGTCTGGACTGACCATCAAACTGTTGTCCCTGCCGTGGCTGTTGATGCCCGGCCCGAGGTTCTTGGGCTCACCCCAGGAGCCGTCCGCTTGAAGGCGGGACACAAACACGTCGAGTTGTCCAAACCCTGGATGGCCGTCGCTGCTGAAATAGAGGGTTTGACCGTCCGGATGCAAAAACGGACTTTCCTCGGTGTAAGGTGTGTTCACCAAACCAGGGAGCGGCTCCGGCTGGGACCACCCTCCTGACGCCATGCGACGACACACCACCAAATCGGAAGGCTTGTTCCTGCCTCGAGAAGATTGGGCGAAGACCAGGGTTTGTCCGTCCGCGCTCACGGAAGGTTGGCTTTCCCACCCCGCGCTGTTGGGGGCGCCCAAATTTCTGCCCACGCCCCATTCGCCTTTGGACGGGTTCCAGGTCGTCTCGAACAAATCGCACGACCCCTTCCCCCTGCGGCGTCCGTAGCCGTCTCGTGGGCTTGCACACGCGGTGAAAATCATGGTCATGCCGTCGCCTGTCCACGTCGGGGCGCCCTCGTTTTGTCGGGTGTTCACCCCGCGAAGGAGGACCGGTGGAGACCAGTCTCCTGACTCATTCATGGACGACTGGAAAAAATCCTCCCCGCCTACAGCTTGCTGCAATCCGCGACCCGCCCTGGTCAGGATCATGTGTCGCCCATCCAAACTCAACGCGCCGTAGTACTCGTCCGCGAGGGTGTTGATGGCACCTGGCATCGGGACCGACTGCATGGGCTCGGGGTTTGAGGCTTGCGGCGCAGCGGAGAATTCCAACCCTGCACGAACCCAAGCTTCCGTCTTGGCCATGTCTCCTGACAAAGGGTCTGCACCGAGCTTGTCAAATTCATGAAGCACCTCCAAACCAGACGCATAGGCCCCGCGCTCCCATTCAAATTGGGCCAAGTGAATCCATCCCGCAGGAAAACGATTCGGGCCGAGGTCGAGGGCACGTTTCATGGTCTCCCCAAAGGCCGGAGACCCCTGGTCGCGCAAAATTTGGGCCTTCAAAAACCACGCGTCCACAAAGCCTGGGGTCTTCTCAATGGCCCGGTTGACCCGTTCCAAAGCCAAATTCAGTTCGTGAAAGCGGTACGCCTCCAAGGCGGCGTCGTAAGCTTTGCGTGCAGACCTGCCGGGATCTTGCGGGGGGAGCAAATAGACCGATTGTGCTTGTCCCACAGGCGAGGGAATCCACATGCACGCCAACAACGCCAAGCTCAGCCATTTCATGAGGTTAAATTCAGGCAAAAGGACCGACATCTGACGTGGCTTTGTCAGAACTTCACAGGCGTGAACATCGCGTTGCTCTCAGACACCCACGGCCACATGGACGACCGCATTCTCCAACACGTGGAGGGTTGCGATGAAGTTTGGCATGCAGGGGACATCGGAACGCTCGACGTCACCGACGCCTTGAAAGAAGTGGCGCCCGTGCGCGCGGTGTTTGGCAACATCGACGGCCAAGCCATTCGTGCGGAATGGCCTGAGCACGCCAGGTTCACCGCCGGCGGAGCCAAGGTTTGGATGACGCACATTGGTGGGCGGCCCCCGAAGTACGCGAAAGGCATCCTTCCGCAACTCACCCTTGAACGGCCCGACTTGTTCGTGTGCGGCCACAGCCACATCTTGTTGGTCAAGCCGGTGCCAAGCTGGGGCGGATTGCACTTGAATCCAGGTGCGGCGGGCGCTTCAGGGTTTCACAAGGTCCGGACCATGTTGAAGTTCACCTTGAGCCAAGGCCAAATCGGCGAACTGCGCGTCGTGGAATGGGAACGCAAGCGTGGGTGAACAGAGAAGAATAGTGCCTTCAACCCAGACCAAGTAGAGGTCACCCTGTGTATCTTTGAGGGCAACCGGTGCCAACCTGGCGCCGACGAAGCCCAGCGCTTCTCCCCCTTTTGAATCACGTAAGAGATGTTTGACATCATCGAATTGAACGGCAAGAAAGTTGCCGAACTGCGACAAATCGCAGGCAAGCTCGGAATCACCCGGCTCGACAAATTGAAAAAACAGGATTTGGTGTACAGCATTTTGGACGCCCAAGCGGCCCAACCTGCAGACAAGTCCGACAACAAAGCCGCCCCCAAAGGCCGCGCGAAATCCGCCAATTCGAACGACGACGGCGCCGAATCCCCCAAGGAGGACAAGCCCACGCGCTCGCGTTCTCGGAAGCCTCGCGGGGAACAGGGCAAAGACCAGGACAAGCAAGAGGCGCGCACGTCCGACTCCGGGTCTGCCGACAACCAGGAAAACAAGGACGGCGGCAAGCGAGAAGAAGGCCGTCGCCAAGGCGAAAGCATGCGCGAACGTCGCGACCGCCGACGCAAGGAATCCCAAGAGGGTGGCCAGTCCAACGACCGTGGAGACCGGAACGACCGCGGCGGCCGTGACCGCAACCGCAACGACCGCGACCGCAATCGCAACGACCGAGGAGATCGCAACGACCGCAACGACCGGGACCGCAACCGGAACAACCGGAACCGCCGCGACCCCTTCATCTCAGAACCTGAAGAACACGGCTTCGATTTCGACGGCATTGTCCAAACCGAGGGCGTGGTGGAAGTTCAGCCTGAGGGCCACGCTTTCTTGCGGTCTGCCGACTACAACTACTTGAATTCTCCGGACGACGTGTACGTCTCTGGAAAGCAGCTCAAGCAGTTTGGCCTCCAAACCGGCGACACGGTGGTGGCCGACATCCGCCCGCCACGCATCGGCGAGAAGTACTACCCCTTGATTGGCGTGAAGAGCGTCAACGGCCGCAGCCCTGAGTGGATTCGCAACCGCGTGCCATTCAAATTCTTGACGCCGTTGTTCCCACAGGAGCGCTTCAAGCTCAGCACTTCGCGAGGCACGGTGAGCACGCGCCTGATGGATTTGTTTGCCCCCATCGGAAAAGGGCAACGCGGCATGATTGTGTCGCAGCCCAAAACTGGAAAAACCACCTTGTTGAAGGACGTGGCCAACGCCATCAGCCTCAACCACCCCGAGGTGTACCTCATCATCTTGTTGATCGACGAGCGTCCAGAAGAAGTGACCGACATGAAGCGCAGCGTGAACGCAGAGGTCATTGCCTCCACGTTTGACGAACCGGCGGACCGCCACGTGCGCATTGCGAATTTGGTCTTGGAGAAGGCCAAGCGCATGGTGGAATGCGGCCACGACGTCTGCATCCTGCTCGACTCGATCACACGTTTGGCGCGGGCCTACAACACGGTGTCCCCATCTTCTGGCAAGATCCTGTCCGGCGGTGTGGAAGCGAATGCCCTCCAAAAGCCCAAGCGCTTCTTCGGGGCCGCCCGCAACATCGAAAATGGCGGATCGCTGTCCATCATCGCCACCGCCCTCACCGAGACAGGATCCAAGATGGACGAGGTGATTTTCGAGGAATTCAAGGGCACGGGCAACATGGAACTCCAGCTCGACCGCCGCATTTCCAACCGCCGCATCTACCCAGCCATCGACATCTTGGCCTCGGGCACTCGACGTGAAGACTTGCTCATGGACAAGAGCGACTTGCAACGCATCTGGATCCTGCGCAAGCACTTGGCCGACATGAACAGCGTCGAAGCCATGGAATTCGTGAAGGACCGCGTGGAAGGCTCTCGCAACAACGAGGACTTCTTGGCGAGCATGAACGGTTGATCAAATGCCACGCGCCAAGACGCTGGCCTCTTGCCTTGCCCTGATTGCAGGGTACGTCTTGTTCAAGGCGGTTTCCTTCGAATGGGTCTTGGCCGAGCGGGCTGTGGCCCTGGGCGGCATGTACCATTGGACCGCGCTTGTGACCCTGGTCGTCGGATGGTCCGTCGCCATGGTCCGGCAAGGATGGAGCGCAGGCTCTTGGGTCGGCGACGTGAAACAGCTTCTGCAACCCACCTTCACTTACGCCCTGTTGGCGGCCGTGGCCGTGTACGGGTGGAACCACGTGTGGGCGAAGGAATCCACCGAGCTCCGCAAATCCATCCGCATCGCCCAAGTGGAAGAGTTCACCAAGTCCGACGCCGCATTCAATGACTACCTGCTGACGTTGCCTTTGGGGCAACGGGATGCCATGCCTGACCGGGAAACCGTGCGTGCCCAAGCGATTTCACAGGTCGAGTGGATGATGTCCGGAGGGGTCACGTTTGCACTTTCCCTGTTGATGTACATTTTTGCAGCAGCCCTCCTCTCTGCGGTGGCTTCGTTGTTGCTGCATCAGATTTGGGGAATCCGACCGTTCCAAGGATGACAACCCGCACACACATGTCCCCCGTCAGACACATTCTCGTCCTGCTCTCCTTTGTGGCTTGCTCACTGACCGTGCATGCCCAAGGTGTGGGTCGGAAGAACCTGCCAAATTTCGACAACCGTCCCTACCACTTTGGGTTCATGCTGTCGGCGAACCGCAGCGATTTCAACTTTGCCATGGCCGACAGCTTGGCCGACGACGTGCGTGGCATTTCCAACTTGCCTCAAGCTGGATTCAACATGCACTTGATGGCGTCGTACACGCTGAGCCGACACATGCGCCTGCGCTTCGAGCCGGGGTTGAGCTTCCAAGACCGCGCGCTGAATTACCGGTTTGCGGGCCAAGCCGACGTGGTGCGCCGCACCGAGGCGGTCAACTTGGACATCCCGCTGCTGCTCAAGTACCGGACCGATCGGCTGGACAACTTCGCGGCGTACGCCCTGTTTGGGGTGAAGTACATGCGGGACTTTCAATCCCAAGAAAACGTCAACCAGCAGCTTCAATCGGACAACATTTTGCGATTGCAATCCGGGAACTTCGCGGCCGACCTGGGAGCGGGGATCGACTTGTTCTTGCCCTTTTTCAAACTCTCCATCCAAGCGAAGACGGAACAAGGGCTCATCAACGTCCTCATTCCTGACGACAGCAACTACGCCAACCCCCTGGAATTCCTGCGTTCGCGGAGCTTTGTGTTGTCCTTCTGTTTTGAAGGATGAACGCTGGAGACAAGGACACCTACCTCACGTTGGAAGGGCCTTGCGAAGGGCTGTTCAAATCCAAAGGCAGCAAGCACTTCGGATACGGCTTTCCCATCCACTCTGAAGCGGAGGTCAAAGGTCATCTCGAAGCCATCCGAAAATCCCACCATGCCGCTCGGCACGTCGCCTACGCATGGATGATTGGGTTCAACGGCGACCACTTCAGGTCCAGCGACGATGGCGAACCAAGCAACAGCGCAGGACCGCCCATCCTAGGGGTGATTCGGTCGCACGACCTGACCAACGTCATGTTCGCGGTCGTACGCCACTTCGGGGGTGTCAAACTTGGCGTGGGTGGGCTGATTGAGGCGTACCGAGAAGGGGCTGCCGATGCCCTGGCCCACGGACACATCGTGGAACGCATCCGAACCCAGCGTGTGCGCGTGGCCTTTGCCTACGAGCACATGGGGGTGGTCATGGGGTTGCTGAAGCGGGCTGGCCTGTCGCCGGCCAACACGGACTTCAACATGACCTGTTCGCTCGACGTGGACGTGCGGTTGAACGACCTCGAAGCCTTCAAGCATTCGGTCGCGCAGACCAGGGTCGCCGAAGCCAAAGACGTTTAAACCGCCGGCTTGGTCACTTTGTAAATCCAGCGCTCCTCCCCGAGACTGTAACGTCTGAACTGCGCTTCGCCCAGCGCGTCCTTCATGTCGACCACCTCCACCTCGAATCCAGCTTCCTTCAACCGCTTGGGATAGTCTTTGTGACCGTACAACCGAACGTGGTCTTGTTGCCAGTAGAGGCGCTCCCGTTCCATGGGGTCTGTGACATTGGGGTCTTCAGCCGTGTCCACGTCTTTGTAGTTCACGGGCACCTGCAAAATGCCCCAGCCACCAGGCTTCATGACCCGGCAGAACTCCTTCAGCACCTGCCGGTCGTCCTCCACATGTTCCAACAAATGGTTCGCCATCAACACGTCGAAGGTGTTGTCGTCAAAGGGGATGTCGTGGCAATCGAAATGGTGGTCGGCCCAAGGGCTGTTCAAATCCGCGGTGATGTACTCCAACGACGTCTGGTTCTTGAACCGCTTCAGAAAGCAGTATTCCGGCGCGAGGTGAAGCATCTTCCCCTGCGTGGTGAAGAACGAGGTCGACCCTTTCAAATAGGCCCAGACAGCCCGGTGGCGTTCCAGGCTCAGGGAATGGGGGGCCAAGGCGTTGGCGCGGCTTCGCACACGTCCGTAGGGCAACATCTTCCGGTACGATTTGCCGACGATGGGGTCTTCCAGGGAGTTGCCTGCATACGTCCACGCCACGCTCTGCAACGCCAAATGCGCCCCTCGTTGCAACACTGTGCGAGGCACCCACCTCGTCAACACACTGACCAATCCCATGGGCTAAAAATAAGGCGGGACCTCTCGGCCCCGCCTTTTCAAATCAAGTCAATCTCGAGGTCACTTGACCACGAGGGTTTGGTGTTGCGCCTGGCCTTCCCGGACCACACGCAAGGTGTACCAACCGGCAGGCCAGTTCACCTGCAGATGGCCGGTCCACGCACCCTCAAACACCACACGACCTTGGACGTCCACCACGGTCATGGGCGTGCCGCCCGCCAAGCCGCGCAAAGCCAGCACGTCGCCTCGGTTCACGGGGTTGGGTCCCACGGTCCAAGCCCCGTTCTCCTGCTCCGCCAACGACGAGGTGCCTTCCACTGTGATGGTGGTGGGCACGCGGTCTGAAGCGCACTCCACTGGGAGAGGCTCCGCTTGCCATGCGTAGAAGAAGTAGTAGTACTGCAAGCTTGGTCCTGCTGTGCTGTTGGTCACGGTCAGAAGGTCTCCCATCTCGTAGGGGTAGTTCAAATCTGAGTCGGTCCCTTCGCGCCACAACTGTGGATCGTTTGTGGTGCAACGGAGACCGTAGTTGGCCCCAGGCTCAATGTCCCAGCCCAACTCCAACACAAACGTGCCGTCCGTGACGTTTTGGGTGGTGCTTTCAAGGACCATTCCGAATTCGTTGATCAACTCGAAGGAGCGCTCGAACGTGCCGTTGGCGTAGAGGGTGACGCTGTTCAAGCGAATGTCCGCATGCACGTCAAACTCGAGCCAGCGCTGGCTGTTGGTGTGGTACGCCCCACCTGGTTGGTTCTGGAGTTCTCCGCCAATTTGGGTTTCCCCGGCATTCACACGGACATCCTCCGCCCAGTAAGTCACCGTCGCGTCGACCATCGGGCTGAAATCGTTGCCCGTGGCCACCGCGTTGCCGCCCATGGCCGCGTCGTACCAGGTGATGTTTTCTCCTGTCGCGTTCAAATCGACCGAGGCTGGGGCGGGAATGGTTTGGTCTGGGGTGACAGTTGGGTTTTCCAACGGCGCGTCATACACCTCCACAAACAACGTGTCAGAGACCCCGTCGTTGCCGCAAATGTCCACGCTGTACACGGCATATGCTCCTGACGTCGTGACTTCAATGCTTTGGCTTTCATCTCCAGTGGACCAAATGAAGTTGTCCGCGTTGGACGCCGTCAAAGTCAACATGCCTCCGTCGCACAAGTTGACGTCGCCGTCCACGGCGATGGTCGGCACGTTGCCCACAATTTCAGTGACTGTAAGCAAGTTGCTGAAGCCCGCACATCCTGCGTCGTCGTAGACCAGCACAGAGTAAGCGCCACCTGCAGACACCTCGGTCGTTGGCGTCTCCGCCCCGTTGGACCACTCGTAAGAAGCGAAGCCCTCAGGCGCAGTCAACGTCACCGATTCGCCTGGGCAGAAGCCCTCTGCACTGGCTGTCGCAGTCACGTCAACTGTGCAAGGCACTTCCAGGACGTTGTGGTACTGGTCAATCGCAGGGTTGTCAATCACCGTTTCCAACCCGCTTGGCCACTTGACGGTGGCTTGCGTCACGGTCTCGTGCTGACCCAGGCCGAACCGGCATGCGAACGTGCAAGTGATGCCGTAGCTCTCGCCTCCGCGAACTTCACGCACCATGGTGCCGAAGTCTCCGGTCAACTCCACCTTGGCGCCCACGGCGTCGATGTTGCTTTCAAAGCCTTCCAAGTCGAAAGCGATCCAGTGGTTGTCGTTGCCATCGTTCACCCAAAGGATGTCCGGGTTTCCGTTGTCGGGGCTCACGTAGCTGTTGCCGTAGCTGGCGTAGACGTCCAATTGGCCGTCGCGGTTCACGTCGCCCGACGCGAAGCTGTGCATGGTGTCGTTCCAAGGGAACAGGTTGGGCACCTCGGTGAACGTCATGTCGCCGTTGTTGCGGAAGAATCCGTCCGCGCCGCCTGTGTAAATGAGGTCGACGAACCCGTCGTTGTCGAAGTCGTCCATCTTGGCCTGCAAGAAGAACCCTGTGACCTCCAATCCGCTGCCCGCAGTGATGTTGGTGAAATGACCTGTGCCATCGTTCTCCAACAACTGAATGGTCGAGCTGTGGTTGGTCGCCAAGCAATCGAAATCGCCATCGTTGTCGATGTCTGCAAAGTCCGTGGTCCAGCTCTGCTCGTACAACACCAATCCGCGCTCCAACGCTTCTTCTGTCCAACCGCCGTTGCCGTCGTTCACCCAGAGTTGGTTGATGCGGCGCGGATCTTGAGGGTCATTCACAAACTGGCGGCACTTGGCAATGAACAAGTCGATGTCCCCGTCGCTGTCGAAGTCCGTCCACACCGTGCCGTAGTTGCCGCTGTGGTCGTTGCCTGGGTAGTTTTGCAGGTCGTAGTCTGTCAAATCAATGAACTGGGGTGCGGGCGACAAAGTGCCGTCCTCGTTGCCTTGCCACATGCGGCTCAGCGCGTCGTCGTGGCAGCCAAACACGTCGAGGACCCCGTCGTTGTCGATGTCCACCCAGTTGCACGCCTGCATGAACATGCTGCCGTCGGCCAGTTCCAACGTGTTGGACACGCCTGGTGCGGTGATGTGCTGGACGTGCACCCCGTCGTAGGAGCCGCCCGAGAACACATCCTTGTGGCCGTCGTTGTCAAAATCCGCGACACACATGCCCCACTGGCTGTTGTTGCTCACCTGTCCCAAGTTGTAATCGACGAATCCGCCTTCAGGGGTTTGGTACAACGTGTGGAGCGTGTTGCTCTGGTCCAAGACGATCAGGTCGTCGTAGCCGTCGCCGTCCATGTCCGCGAATCCAACGCACCCGCCGCTGTTGTACGTGTCGGGCAACAAGTTGCTGGAGTTGGTGAACGTTTGGGCTTGGGCCACCGAGGCGGTCATCGCCAAGGCAAAGATCCAAGCGCCACGTCGTGTAAATGTGCTCATAAGTGCAGGTTTCATTTCTGTAGTGGTTCGGCAAGTTAACACGGCATACGACCCGGAAGTTGCATCTGTTGGCCGATTGTACTTTTGCGGCCATGGTCCTGGGACACAAGGCGGCGTTTCACACGCTCGGATGCAAACTCAACTTCAGCGAAACGAGCACGTTGGCAAGGCAACTGGCCGAGGCAGGATATGCGCGTGTTCACATTGACGACGCCCCCGACGTGGTGGTCATCAACACATGCAGCGTGACAGACCACGCCGACGCGAAATGCCGCAACGCCGTTCGCCGTGCCATGCAAAGCAACCCTGAAGCCTTCGTGGTGGTGGTGGGATGCTACGCACAGCTGAAGCCTGCCGAAATCGCGGACATCGACGGGGTGGATCTCGTGCTCGGTGCAGGCGAGAAATTCAATTTGGCGGAGCACTTGGCCTCGGCCAACAAGGGCGATGAAGCGAAAGCCATTGCGGGAGAAATCAAGGAAGTGCGTGACTTCATCCCGGGGTTTTCAAGTGGGGACCGGACAAGGACCTTCCTCAAGGTTCAAGACGGCTGCAACTATTTCTGCGCGTTTTGCACCATCCCGTTGGCCCGAGGACGATCGAGAAGCGCCAACGTGGCCGACACCGTGGCCCAGGCGCGCAAAGCCGTCGAAGCCGGAGCGAAGGAAATCGTCTTGACCGGCGTGAACATCGGAGATTTCGGCACAGCGCATGGCGAGCATCTGCTGGATTTGGCCAAAGCCTTGGACAACCTTGACGAGGTGGAACGGTTCCGCATTTCCTCCATCGAACCCAACTTGTTGGAGGACGACCTCATCGACTTTGTGGCCGCGTCGCAGAAATTCCAGCCCCATTTCCACATTCCCCTGCAATCGGGGTCCGACGACGTGCTGGCCGCGATGCGAAGACGCTACCGCACGGAGCTGTATGCCAGCCGCATCCAACGCATCCGCGAGAAGATGCCCCATGCGAGCATCGGGATCGACGTCATCGTGGGCTTTCCGGGAGAAACGGATGCGTTGTTCATGGAGACGGTGGACTTCATCAAGTCCCTCGACGTCAGCTACCTGCACGTGTTCACCTACAGCGAACGCCCCAACACGACGGCTCTCCGAATCGACGACGTCGTCCCTGTTCCAGTTCGAAAGGAACGCAACAAGACGCTCAGAAATGTGAGCCTCAAGGCGCAACGAGCCCATTATGAATCGCACCTCCACAACGTGTTGCCGGTGCTGTTTGAAGAGGCGGAAGAGGACGGCTTGCGCATGGGGTACACCCCCAATTACATTCGGGTGGCGGTGCCGTCGACCGAAGTCCAAGGCAACGTGATACGGGCCGCGAGGTTGGACCGCATTGACCCCTTGGGTTGGGTGCACGGCAGCCTGGCCTGACGTAGCTTCGCCCGCATGTACCCCAACCTGTATTTCGCCTTCCTCGACCTGTTGGGTTGGGATTTGCCTGCCCTCAAATTGATCAACAGCTTCGGATTTTTCGTGGCGTTGGCGTTTGTGGTGGCCCATGGCTTGTTGCGGACGGAACTCAAGCGCATGACCGCTTTGGGACACTTCACACCTTCGTCGAGGACAGAACGTATCGGAGAAGCCCCCCACCCTGTGGACTTGGGGATGCAAGCCCTGATGGGCTTTCTCCTGGGGTGGAAGGTCCTGTACCTCGTGGTGAATGCGGGCGATTTGTTCCAAGGCGGGGGGCTGCCTCAAGCCCACCTGTTCAGCACGGAGGGCAACGTGGTTTGGGGGGTGTTGGGTGCGTTGGCGTTGACGGGCTGGAGGTATTGGGAAGTGCAGCAAGCCAGGTTGCCTGAGCCCAAAACCGTCGCCGTTAAAGTGCCCCCTCACGAACACGTCGGGGGCGTCACGGCCGCCGCCGCCATTGGGGGCATTGCCGGCGCAAAGCTTTTTCACCTCTTGGAGTACCCCGACGAATTCGTCGCCTTCCTTCAAGCGCCCAGCTTGAACGCCTTCCTGGGTGGACTCACCATCTACGGCGGCTTGATCGTTGGAGGCTTGTCGGTGTACGTGTACGCCCGACGTCACAACCTCAACTTCTTGAAACTCGCAGACGGCACAGCGCCTGGGCTGTTGCTCGCTTACGGCATTGGGCGCATCGGATGTCAAGTGAGTGGCGATGGTGATTGGGGCATTCCCAACCCCAACCCCAAACCAGGGTGGCTCTCTTGGGCTCCCGATTGGGTGTGGTCGTACGCCTACCCGAACAACGTCAACGGCGTCTATGGACCCAGGTCGGCGGGCTACACAGGCAAACTCATCGACCCCAACGTCCATCCGTTCCCTGCATTCGAGGGCTACGGGACCTACCTCGACCCCGCCGTGTTCCCCACCCCGATTTACGAAACCACGGCCGCGGCCCTGGGGTTTGCCCTGCTTTGGGCGATGCGGACCAAATGGGCCAAGCCGGGCCAAATTTTTGCCGCCTACCTGATGTTCAACGGGTTCGAGCGGTTTTGGATCGAGAAGATTCGGGTGAACACCACATTTGATCTTGCAGGCATCACCATGACCCAAGCGGAGCTCATTTCGGTGTGCACGTTCCTGTCAGGGGTTGCCCTTTGGGCCTGGACGACAAAGCGCAACTGAGGCTCAGCGTCAAGAGTTGGGCGAGAACGTGAGGCAGACGCCGTTGATGCAGTAACGTGTCCCGGTGGCTGTGGGGCCGTCGGGAAACACATGCCCCAAGTGGCTGTCGCACCCTGAGCACCTCACCTCCACCCGGACCATGCCGTGCGAGCGGTCGACCACCCTCACAAGGTTGGCCGCTTCCTCTTCGCGGTCAAAACTGGGCCAACCGCATCCTGCATCAAATTTCGAGTCTGACTCAAACAGGGTCTTGCCACACCCTTTGCACGCATAACGCCCCTCGCGCCATTCGGCGTTGAGCTCACTCGAGCCAGGGCGCTCCGTGCCGTTTTCGCGCAGGACGCGGTGCTCCTCTTCGGAGAGCGCCTCGCGCCATTCTTCGGGCGTGCGTGTCACGATCCTTTGGATTGGCCGCCCCCGGGGTTGCCGCGCCGCTTGAAGTGGCGCTTGCCACCCTGCCCACCGCCGGAGGAAGACCCTCCCGATTTGCCACCGCCGTGGCGACGACCGCCTGAGTGACGGCCTCCCGGTCCCCGACCTCCGCCGCCGCGACCGCCTTGGCCGCCACGAGTGCCAGCTGACTTGGGGTCGTACACAGGCCCGTCGCCCAAGGCTTTGGGCACCTCCAACTTGGGCACCTCCTTTTCAATGAGCTTCTCAATTTTCCCAAAGCGACGCATGTCGTCGGGGGTCACGAGCGTGATCGCCTCACCCTTGCGCTGGGCACGCGCTGTACGGCCAATGCGGTGAACGTAGTCTTCCTCGTTGGGGGGAACGTCGTAGTTGACCACAAGCTCAATGCTGTCGATGTCGATGCCGCGGGACACCACGTCGGTGGCCACCAGGATGGGCAACTTCTGCTGGCGGAAAGCCAACATCACTTCTTCGCGTTCGGACTGGTCGAGGTCGCTCGACATGCGTCCGCATTTGATGCCAGCTTTGCGCAAAGCGCGCACAACTTGACCCACAGTTCGCTTGCGGGACGTGAAGACAATGCCGCTTTTCACGTTGCGCTCCTTCAAGACGTCCACGAGGACCGCATCCTTTTGGTGGTCAAACAAGGCATAAGCACCCTGTTTCACATTGGCGGCAGGCTTGCTCAAGGCAAGCTGCACCGTGACAGGGTCGTTCAGCAATTCGTGGGCCAGGTTCCGCATCCGGTCTGGCATGGTGGCCGAGAACAAGAGGGTTTGGCGTTCCTCCCGGCAGTGGGAGGCGATCCTCATGATGTCCGCATGGAACCCCATGTCCAGCATGCGGTCGGCTTCGTCCAAGATGAGGACCTCGAGCGAGGACAAGTCCACGTAGCCGAGCGTCAGGTGCGAGAGCATCCGTCCCGGGGTGACGATGACGATGTCGGCCCCTTCGGTCAATGCTTTCTTCTCTTGGGCAAACTCTTTGCCGGTGCCCCCGCCGTAGATGGCCAGCGACGTGATGCCGGTGTAGTAGGCAAATCCCTCGGCAGCTTGGTCAATTTGGATGGCCAGCTCCCGGGTGGGAACCACGATCAAGGCTTTGACTTTGCCGTCGTTGGGCGTGTCCATGATTCGATCCATGGTCGGCAGCAAAAAGGCCGCCGTCTTTCCGGTGCCCGTCTGGGCGATCCCCAAGATGTCCTTGCGCTTCAGGGCGTGGGGAATGGCTTTTCCCTGGATGGGCGTCGCCGTTTCAAACCCCATCGACCACAAGCCGTCTTCAATGTCTGGGTGCAATTCGAGGTCGTCAAAACGAACCCTCTCTTCTGCGGCCTTTTGGCCAGCGTCTTCCGCATGTTGTTCTTCCACGTCTCGAAGGTAGGGCGAATCGAAGGGGCATCCTGTAAGTTTGTGAGGAACCCTTTGTCTTCAACCCCATGTCTTCACACCCCAGCCACCCCCTCACTTGGCGTCACGCGTTGACGCTGACTTGGCTCAGCATGATGGTGGTCCCATGGGCTTGGGGAACGCATTTGGTGGGCGGAGACTTTCACTACGTGCATTTGGGTGGCGACGAATACAGCATCGTGCTGACGGTGTACCGCGACTGCAGCCCCGCCAACACCAACGGCACCGGCTTCGACGCCTTCGCCGCCGTGGGCATGTGGGACGGCACAGGAACCATTGGCCCTGAGGACGTCATCACCATGACGCTCTCCCAAACCAACGTCTCGACCGTGCCCGTGGAAATGGGCAACCCTTGCGGCACCCCGCCCCCAGAGTTGTGCATCGAGAAGGCGGTCTACACCTCAACGGTGGAATTGCCGTCGAATCCCTACGGCTGGGACTTGGTCTACCAGAGATGTTGCCGGAACCCGACGATTGTGAACCTCGAGAACTTCGGGGGCGGCGAAAACGCCGGCATGAGCCTGGAGGTGCACATCCCTGGAACCGATGTTTTGGACGGCGTCAACAGCAGCCCTGCGTTTCAAGAGTTGCCCCCCGTCGCCTTGTGCAGCAACCTTCCATTTGTGTGGGACCACAGCGCCGTGGACCCCGACGGGGACGACTTGGTGTACTCGCTTTGCCCTCCCCAGCAAGGAGGCGACCCCACCAACGCGCAGCCCAACCCACCCACCACACCTCCGTACGTTGACGTCCCGTATGTGGCCGGTTTCTCCTGGGACAACCCCATGACGGCGGACCCGTCGTTGAGCATCGACCCCAACACAGGCGAACTCACCTGCACCCCCACCATGGCTGGCCAGTACGCCATCGGCATTTGCGTGGAGGAGTACAGAGATGGCGTCTTGTTGAGCATGGTGCGCCGCGACTTCCAATTCAACGTGACCACGTGCGAGCCCACAGAAATTGTGTTGGAAGCCGACGCTGTGCCGTTCGCCGCTGGGGGGCTGGTGAACCTGGTGCCGTACGAAGACGCCCTGGGGCTGCCTGCCGTGCTCGAATACCCCAATGGCGAAACGTTTCCCATGGCGGCGTGGCTGGCCAACAACGACATGGCCGTGACGGTGGATGGCGAGACGATGGTTGTGGATGCGGTGGTCATGGAAGGATGCAACGACGCCCGCTTCACCATCGAACGTCCCGAGTCCGAGTCCGACATGACCGACACGACGTATTTGACCTTGACAGGGTCGGCGGTCCAAGGGCTGGATTTTGACGAGAACTTTTACGAAGTGGTGATGGCCGCTGGGGAAACCTCGAGCGACATCACCTTGGGGTTGGAAGACGACGGGTTCGAGGAGGGCGTGGAGCATTTGCGCATTGAATGCAACTACGTCAACGCCTGCGACCAACTCTCCAGCACGGTGGCGTGGGTGGTCTTGGTGGACCCCATCCCGATTGTCCCCACCCCTGCACCGCTCTCGTGCCTCGAGGAGGACGGTTCCCAAACGCTGGGCTACGAAGACATCGCCGGATACGGCCCCTTCATGTACGAATGGGACGGAGACCCTTGGGGCAACGCCACCCAGGCCCCAGGTTCTTGGACAGTCCAATTCGACTCGACGTTTTCGTTCGTCGATGGGTCCGGGCAATTGGCCTTTGAGACGATGGTGGACTTGTCCATCACCGACCAATGCGGCAAAACGCTGCTTCACACCATTCCAGTCCTGCACCCTGTTGCCACGGAAACCGCGCTTTGTCCCTTGGAAGCGATTGAGTTTCCGGCAGAGAACGACGGCATCCCCATTGCGGACGTGCTGTACAACGGCGTGTCCATCCTGAACAACCCGGACTCCGGTGTGCCGCTCTTGGCGAACGCGACCCCTGAGGGAGACCATTGGGTCTTGGACAGGTTGGAAGCGCTCACCACCTCGGTGTCTTGGTATGAACCGCTGAGCTTGGTGGACACGTGCGGATTTGTGACCGAAGCCTTGGTGCGCGTGCGCAATTGCGACATCCCCAACGTGTTCACCCCCGACGACCTGGGTGGCAACAACTCGTTCCGCATCCGGGGCCTCTCCAACTTGGAAGGCACACGGCTGGTGGTGTTGAACCGGTACGGGGTGGAAGTTTGGTCGGACCAAACCACGTCCAACGCCCAATCGG
Source organism: Flavobacteriales bacterium (assembly GCA_049627085.1). Taxonomy (GTDB): domain Bacteria; phylum Bacteroidota; class Bacteroidia; order Flavobacteriales_D; family Sanyastnellaceae; genus UBA11663. The sequence goes on from JBMZWX010000003.1 coordinate 65,635, forward strand.
AATTGGTGTGGAACGGCAGGCACCCCAACGGCGACCGCGTGGCAGATGGACATTACCAGTGGGTGCTCATGCGCCCCGATGGCCAGCGGCAGCAAGGCAGCCTGCATGTGTTTCGCTCGCCCTGAGTCAACCTTTTGCCGCCATCCAACGTTACCTCTACGCGGCACGTACTTTTGACGTCGCTTCGCAGGACTTCTCATTCCATCCGTTGAATTTGTCACGACTCCTGAAATGTGTGTGGGCCGCCGTCCTCGGTTCGGTGAGCTTTCTGGCAGGCGCCACCCACTTGGTTGGAGGTGAGATCTACTACACCCACCTGGGAGGAGACCAATACCTGGTCACGTTGAAGGTGTACCGCGATTGCGGGCCTGCCAACACGCTGGGCACAGGGTTCGACGACCAGGTGTACATCGGCATGTGGGACGGGTCCGGAACGATTGGAAACAACGACGTCCTCACGATTCCACTGACCCAATCCAACGTGTCGAGTGTGCCCGTTGTGCTGGGCAACCCCTGCGGAACGCCTCCCCCGGATTTGTGCATCGAGCAGGCCATCTACACCACCACCGTGACGCTGCCTGCCAACGCTTACGGCTGGGATTTGATGTGGCAACGCTGCTGCAGAAATCCCTCCATCAGCAACCTGCTGAATTTCGGGGGCACTGAAAATCCTGGGGCGACGTTTTTGACCCACGTTCCTGGGACAAGCCAAGGGGCTGGCGCCACCAACAACAGTTCGCCTGTCTTCCAGGAACTGCCTCCTGTGGCGGTGTGCGCCAACTTCGACTTCACTTGGGACCACAGCGCGATTGACCCGGACGGGGACGAATTGGTGTATTCCTTCTGCGCGCCTTTGGACGGTGGCGGCACGGGCGGTGGCAACGGGTACGACAGCCCAGTGCCCAACCCTCCTGCCACCCCACCTTACAATGACGTGCCATATTTGAACGGGTACAGCGCCACCTACCCCATTGCCTCCAACCCGGCCATGGAGATCGACCCCGCGACGGGTGTGATCACCGGCATGCCGACCCAACCTGGTCAGTACGCCATCGGGATCTGCGTGTCCGAATACCGCGACGGCGAGCTCTTGAGCACCACCATGAGGGACTTTCAGTTCAACGTCACGTTGTGCGACCCCAACATTCAATCGCTGGTGGCGGACCAAACCCCGGCCCAGCTGTGCATTGGCGAAACGCTCACCTTGGACAACAATTCCCAAAACGGCACCAGCTACAGCTGGGACTTCGGGGTGCCGGGGATGACCACCGACGTGAGCGACGAGTTCGAACCCACGTACACCTGGCCCACTCCTGGCGACTTCATCGTGACCTTGGTGGTGAACCCTGGATGGCCTTGCGCCGACACCTCGGAGGCGATTTACATGGTGTACCCGCCTGTGGAACCTCAAATCGTGTTGGAAGGGTTTTCTTGCGACGACGGAAACGAAGTCTTCGACTTCAGCGTGGAGGGCAACAACATCGACGAGTTTGCCGACATCCAATGGGATTTCGGCGTCGGTTCACCCACGTTGTCCAACCTGGAGTCGCCATCCAACATCAACTACGGAAACGCATCTTCGTGGGAAGCGACCGTGTACATCGAGAACCACGGTTGCACGGAAGAAGCGACGTTCATTTACGACTCGCCTGCGGATCCGGTGGCTGTGGTGGAAGACCAATACCAATTCTGCACGGGCCTGACGTTTGACTTCGTCAATCTCTCGGAAAACGCTGAGGTCTACATCTGGGATTTTGGGGACGGCCAAGGTGGGTTGCCAGCAGGCACAAGCACAGACCCCTATCCCACGTACACGTTCCCGGACACGGGGGTGTACACCATCACCTTGAGCGCGGGGGCCGATTTCAGTTGCCCCGATTACGCCACGGCAGAAGTTGAAATCCAATTCTTGCTGGAACCCGAATTCGCGGCGCCCACACCGGACTGCTTCGAAGACCACTACTTCAGCATGGAAGGCGTGGCCTCCGTGGACGAGAACACCCTGTACGAATGGGACTTCGGAGGGGAAGTGGCCTTCGCCGACATCGACGGCGAGGTGGTCAACGGGCTGATCTACGCTGAACCTGGGACGTACGAGGTGAGCCTGACGGCCAGCGTCCCCGGGCTGACGGGATGCCTGGAGACGTTCAGCGCCCCGGTCACCGCAATCGCAGAGCCGACCATCCAATTTGAAGCCGGACCCACCTCGGGGTGCCCCCCGCATTCGGTCAGCTTCACCAACTTGAGCACCACAGAAACCCCCACCACCTACACGTGGCACTTTGGGGACGGCAACACGTCCAACGCCCCCAACACCAGTCATCAGTACACCTCGGCCGGCACATTCCCAATCACCTTGGAAATGGAAACCGGCGGGTTCTGCCCCCGCAGTTTGGAGTTGGTCGGGGCAGAGGTGGTTGAGGTGTTGCCCGTCCCGCAAGCGGCCATCGACATCACCCCGAACCAAGTGGACATTCTGAATCCGCAAGTGTGGGTGGAATACCTCGGAGACCAAGACGTGGACTGCTACTACAACTTCGGGGATGGCAACGGCCTGGAAGGGTGCTACGTGCAATACATCTACGAAGACGGCGGCACGTACACCATCACCCAAACCGTGGTGAACGACTTCGGATGTGCGGCCACGGCCACCGGCGAGGTGAGCGTGGCCGGCTCCGTCTTCTACGCCCCCACTGCCTTCACCCCAGACGGAGATGGCATCAACGACGTGTGGCTTCCGGTGGTCAGTGGGGTCACCCAATACCACTTGCGGATCACCAACCGCTGGGGGGAGTTGGTGTTTGAGAGCTTCGACCCTGACCAACCTTGGCTGGGGCAACGCGGGGAGGACGGGCAGCACTATTGCCCGGACGGCGTGTACCTCTTTTACGTGGCCTACTTCGATCAAGTCGGGTACCCACGGGAGATGGCAGGCCACTTGACGCTTGCACGATAAGTTGGGGTTTGCCCTATCTTCAGGGCAAGCAACCTTGAGATCTCTCCACCATGTCGAGTTACGAAAACCAAGACGAGTTGTACTCACGGCCTGTTCGGGCTGGCAAGCGCACGTACTTTTTTGACGTCAAAGCCACCCGCGGCAAAGACCTGTACATGACCATCACCGAAAGCAAGCGGCGCTTCGACGACCACGGCAATGTGAGCTACTCCAAGCACAAAATCTTCCTCTACAGGGAAGACTTTGAGAAGTTCGAAGAGGGCTTTTTGGACGCGGTGGACAAGATCCACGAACTCATGGCCACAGGAGAGTACCGGGACCCGATCGCAGAGCGCGCAGCGCAAGAAAGCGAGGCCCCATCTGAGGCGGATTCATCCGACCAAGACAACGCCAACAGCGAGGAAGACATCGCCTTCGACGACCTCTGAATCCTTGATAAAGCGGGGCGAGGCTGTGCATAACTCCACCCCCCTCCACCCCATCTCGGCCCTACCTTCGTTCAAACCGCGAAGAGACCGAGTGCCATGGGAAAAATCATTGCTGTAGCGAACCAAAAAGGTGGGGTTGGAAAGACCACCACGGCCATCAATTTGGGGGCTTGCCTGGGGGTGTTGGAATACAAGACCCTCCTCGTGGACCTCGACCCGCAAGCGAACGCATCGAGCGGTGTGGGCGTTGACCCCCGACAGGTTGTTCAAGGAAGCTACGAGGTGATTTCTGGCGACGCGGCGTTGCGCGACTGCATTGTTCCTTCCTCTTCCCCCAACCTTGACGTGCTCCCCACCAACCTCGACCTGGTGGGTGCCGAGATTGAGTTGGTCCACACCGACCAACGGGAACGCAAATTGCGTCAAGCCCTTGAAGCGGTTCGCGACGACTACGACTTCATTGTGCTGGACTGCTCCCCGAGTTTGGGCTTGCTCACCTTGAACGCCCTCACGGCTGCTGACAGCGTCATGGTGCCTGTCCAATGTGAATACTTCGCCCTGGAAGGGCTGGGCAAATTGCTCAACACCGTGAAGATTGTCCAAACCCAGCTCAACCCGTCCTTGGCGGTGGAAGGCATCTTGCTGACGATGTACGACACCCGGTTGCGCCTTGCGAACCAGGTTGTGGAAGAGGTGCGCACGCACTTCCAAGATTTGGTCTTGAACACGGTCATCCACCGCAACACCCGCCTCGGAGAAGCCCCAAGCCACGGTGAAAGCATCATCCTCCATGACGCGTCGTGCAAAGGGTCCATCAACTACCTGAACCTCGCGCGAGAGCTGCTTCAGAAGAACGACATGACCCAGATGCGGACCGAGGACAAGTACATCAGCCATGGCGCCCAGTAAGGGGCTTGGACGTGGACTGGACGCCTTGTTGGGCCACCCGAGCGACGCCCGACTTGCAACCCAGGCGGTTTCTGCACCCACGGCAGCTGGCATTGCGAAACCTTCCCCGGCGGTTCGGCAAGTCCCCATCGCAGACATCGAAGCCAACCCCAACCAACCTCGGCAAGAATTTGACGAAGCCGGGCTGAAGGCCTTGGCGGAAAGCATTGACGCGTTGGGCATCATCCAGCCCATCACCCTTCGTCGGGTGCGCGCTTCGAAATTTCAAATCATCTCAGGCGAGCGAAGGTTTCGTGCGGCCCAAATGGTGGGGCTCGACGCCTTGCCTGCCTACGTCCGTGAGGCCGACGACCAAACCCTCTTGGAGATGGCGTTGGTGGAAAACATCCAGCGCGAAGACCTGAATCCCCTTGAAGTGGCGCTGAGCTACAAGCGGCTGATGGACGATTGCGGGTTGACCCAGCAGGAGCTTGGCAAGCGTGTGGGCAAAGCGCGGTCCTCCGTGACCAACCACCTCCGCACCCTGGACTTGCCCATGCGCATCCAGCACATGCTGCGGGAAGGCCAACTGGGCCTTGGACACGCCAAGGCCTTGGCGGGCTTGTCTGGGAACGACGCGTTGTACCAACAAGTGGCGCTGGCAGAAAAAGCCATGGCGGAAGGGGCCAGTGTGCGTGAACTGGAGTCTTGGGTGAAAGCGCTCAAATCCCCTGGGACCGCATCCGCGAAGCCCCAAAAAGAGCGGCTGGCCGTCCGGGAAGACGAGACCTTGGCCTTGGACCGACTGCGGATGAAGCTCAGCGACACCCACGCCAAGCTCGCCATCCAACGCAGCCCCAAGGGCGGAGGCCAAATCACCCTGAAATACCAGGACCTCACGGACCTCGAATCCATCCTCAACAAACTCGGTCTGCATTGAAGGTTGCTTGCGCCTGGATCGGAGCCCTCGTTCTCAGCTGGGGCGTGGCTTGGTCCCCGCAGGCCCACGGCCAAGAGGCGCCGCTTGACAGCACGTCGCTGCGCGTGAAGCGCAACACGATTTGGGCTGCATGTGTCCCAGGCATGGGCCAAATCCTGAACAAGCAAGTCTGGAAGGTTCCCGTCGTCTGGGGCGGCTTGGGGTACGCAGTGTGGTCCACGCAAAGCAACGTCCAAGAGTTTCGGGCCAGCCTCGACGACCTCATCGCCCTGACCGACGACGACCCTTCCACCACGCCTGTGCTCAGGGACGAGTTTGGAAATTTCTACACCGAGAACGCACTGGAGGAACGGGCCCTCTTCTACCGAAGAAACCGCGACCTCAGCATCTTGTCCATCTTGCTGGCGCATGGCCTGCAAGTGCTGGACGCCAACACCGGCGCCTTGCTCCGCGGGTTGGACACGTCCGACGACTTGAACGCAGGACTGACCTCCGTGTTTGGCAAGCCCGGAGTCCGCGTCACTTGGGCCTTTCAACGCCGCCGAACCTCGACGCCATGACGCAACTCCCCCTCCCTTCCAACATGCCGCCCCTTGCGGTGGTCGGCGCCGGAAAACTTGGGCAGGCCGTGGCGCACGCTTGGTCCGACGCTGGAGGAATCCTCGGCGCCCAAGTTCAAGCGGGCATGGCGTGGTCGCCCGAGGGCATTGTCTTCGAAGCGACCGAACCCTCGGGGGCCTTGGAAAATCTGACACGGTGCGTCGACGCAGGCGTGCCCGTGGTGACCGGAACCACAGGCTGGCATCAGGACCTTGACAAGCTTCAACTCGCGGCATCGGAACGCGGAACGACTGTCTTCTGGAGCACCAACTTCAGCCCAGGCGTGCACGCCACCAACCTGGTCGCCCGAGAAGCGGCCCGCGTGTTTGCGCTGCTCGAAGGGTACAACGCATCCATCCACGAGGTGCACCACACCCACAAGAAGGACGCGCCCTCTGGAACCGCCCTGACGTTGAAATCCCATGTGGAACAAGGAGGTTGGCCCCACCCGATTGCCGTGACTTCTGAACGCACGGGGGACGTGGTGGGTTTGCACACGTTGGCGTGGAACTCCGTCCACGATGCCGTTGTTTTGCAACACGAAGCCAAATCCAGGCAAGGGTTTGCCGAAGGCGCCGTCCTCGCCCTGCGCTGGACGTGGGCCAAACACCTCGCCAACGAGCACGGCGTTTACACCATGACTGACCTCTTCTGACCATGCATCTCATTCCTTGGATCCTCTTGGCTTTGGCCATCTTGGTGCAACTCGCCGTCTTGCCCGTGCTCATCAAGCGCAAAGACGCCGACGGCCCCGCATGGCAGGGGGCCGTGCCCGGCTTGCACTTTTTCCCCTGGCTCGATTTGATCGGCCGTCCCAAGCATTGGGCCCTGTTCTTGTTGGTGCCAGGCATCAACCTCCTCATGCTCACAATCATGCACGTGGAACTCGGCTTGGCGTTCGGCAAGCGCTCCACGAAGGACCAATGGATGTTTGGCGCCCTCCCTTGGTGGGCCTTGTGGGAGTTGCGTCAGCAGGACCAAGTTTGGGTGGGAAAACGAGACTGGTCCAAAACGCGCAAGTCCACGGCCCGGGAATGGAGCGAAGCCCTCTTGTGGGCCGTCGTGGTCGCGGGCTCCCTGCGCATGCTCATCGTCGAGCCCTTCACCATCCCCACGCCTTCCATGGAAGGGTCCATGCTTGTGGGGGATTACCTCATCGTCGACAAAACAGCGTACGGCCCCAAGTTGCCCCAGACCCCCGTGTCCATGCCGTTCATTCACAACGCCCTTCCTGGGGGCCTGACCCCGAGCTACACCAGCTGGTTCACCACGCCGTACACCCGTCTCCCGGGATGGCGGGGCGTGAAGCGCTACGACGCCGTGGTGTTCAGCTTCCCCTTGGGCGACACGGTGTACGTCGATCCAGTGTTGGTGGGGCACGACACGCAAGCCCTCCTGCGCCGTGAAGGCATTCGGCGTGCCGGTGGAGACGTCCAGACGTTCTCTTTGGCCCCCGACAAGTACATGGACGAAGCGCGCAAGCAAGCGGCCAAATCTCCTGGGTTGAGGGCGCGTCCCATCGACAAGATGGAGAACTACGTGAAGCGATGCGTGGGCTTGCCAGGAGAAACGGTGAGCGTGGTGGAAGGCCAACTTCACATCAACGGCGAGGCGGTTGAGAACCCCGAGGGACTGCAAATGGAACACCGCGTCGTGTTTGCCAACCAGGCCGAAGCGCAGAATGCCTTCCGCAAACTTGGCCTGACCAAACTCGACCTCGGCCCGGTGAGCGCCATCCCTGAGGGCATCGCCGCGGTCATGGCCCTGACTGAAAAGGAAGTTCAGGCCATGGGCAATCTGGCTGTGTCGGTGGAGCCCATGAGCAACGCCCACAGACGGGGACGTCTGGAAATGTTCCCCAACGTGTGGGACCCCGAATTCAACGCGTGGGACCCCGACAACTTCGGGCCCGTCACATTGCCTCAGGCAGGGGCCACAGTGGAGCTGACCCCGCGCAACTTGGACATTTACCGCCGCTGGATCACCGTCTACGAAGGTCACGACCTCGTGGAGCGTCCCGACGGACAAGTGACCCTGGACGGAGAGCCAGCCACGACGTACACCTTCGGCATGGACGGATATTGGATGATGGGCGACAACCGCCACCGCTCGGCCGACAGCCGCATGTGGGGGTTTGTGCCTGAAAACCACATCGTGGGACGGGCGTCGTTCATTTGGTTCAGCAAGCAAAACGAGGCGCAGCACGGCGAAGCCAAAATCCGGTGGGACCGCATGATGAAGACCGTCAAGTGAGCGGCACACGGGCCATCCTGCCCGCCGCGTTGTTCCCCCCGGCCGCGTGGTTCGACGTTGCCCGCAAGCCGGACACTGTGGTGTGCCAGCACGAACACTACGTCAAGCAGAGCCTGAGAAACCGCATTGCCTTGGTCCAGAGCCAAGGACCTTGTTTTGTCACGGTGCCTGTGCACCGGCGAGGCGCGGCAAGCCGGGGACTTCGCGACATTTTGTTCACGGACAAGGTTCATCCGGGCGTCTTGCTCAAACCTCTGCGCACCAATTGCGGCAGTGCACCGTTTTTCGAGCACTACATGGACGACGTGGAACGCTGGTCGTTCGACCACCTTCAACCCGGCGGGTCGTGGCTTGACGCCGCCCTGGCCTCGACAACTTTGGCCAGCGGCTGGCTCGGGCAGACGCACCCCGAGCTCACATCTTCCTACCTCGAGGCGGAACCTGACGCAGACTGGCGGCTGAAAAGGCGTTGGCTCAACGTCTCCACCGCGCCCTATCCCCAAGTGTTTGAAGACAGGCTGGGCTTTGTTGGAGGTCGGTCGATCCTCGACGTGGTCTTCCACCTCGGGCCGGAAGCCGCCTCATTACCTTCGCGCCATGGAGACACCCCCACTTGAACTCACCCCCCTCCACGACGCCCACCTTGCGGCAGGAGGCAAGATGGTTCCCTTTGCTGGGTTCAGCATGCCTGTCCAATACGCCGGACTGAAGGAGGAGCACCACGCCGTGCGCGACCACGTCGGCATGTTCGACGTGAGCCACATGGGCGAGTTTTTTGTGTCTGGACCGGACGCTTTGGCCTTGGTCCAGTGGGTGTCCAGCAACGACGCCAGCGCCTTGTTCGATGGCAAAGTCCAATACAGCTGCATGCCCAACGGCCGCGGCGGCATCGTGGACGACTTGTTGGTGTACCGGATGGCGGAAGACCGGTACATGCTCGTTGTCAACGCGAGCAACCGGGCCAAAGACTGGGCTTGGATTCAATCCCAAGTCGACGACAAAGGCTTCGACGTGTCGCTCGAAGACGCCAGCGACAGGCATGCGTTGATCGCGCTCCAAGGCCCGGAAGCCCAGCGCATCCTGGGGCAGTTGTCCCCGGCCCGCAAGGACGGTCAGCCATGGGAAGAGCTTACCTACTACACCTTCACAGAAGGCACGCTTCTTGGGTCCAACGTCTTGGTGTCGGCCACGGGCTACACCGGCGCCGGCGGCGTGGAGATTTACGTGGCCCCCGAAGGGGTGGAAGCCATCTGGAGCGCCTTGTTGGACGCCGGCGTGCCGCCATGCGGACTCGGCGCCCGCGACACGTTGCGCATGGAAATGGGGTTCTGCCTTTACGGAAACGACATCGACGACACCACCTCCCCCATGGCTGCCGGACTCGGCTGGGTCACGAAGTTCACCAAGGACTTCGTGGACGCCGACACCCTGAAGGCCCACAAGTCCGACGGCACACCGCAACGGTTGCGGGGACTGATCATGGACGACCGTGGCATTCCTCGCCAAGGGTACGACGTGGTGGACGCGTCAGGCCAGGTGGTGGGAACCGTCACGAGCGGAACGATGTCCCCTTCCTTGGGCCATGGCATCGGGATGGCCTACCTTGACCGCACTGTATCCAGCTTGGGCACGGACCTGTTCGTCCAAATCCGAAACAAAAGGGTGGCCTGTCACGTGGTGAAGTTTCCCTTTTTGACCTCCTGAACCCGACACCCACGACCCCATGAACCGCATTGAAGTGTGCTTCTCGCCCGGCGAATACCACCTCTACGAGCAAGACTTTGACCTCGTGGTCGTCTTGGACGTGCTGCGGGCCACCTCTGCCATTTGCACCGCCATGGAACACGGCGTGGGAGAAATCATCCCTGTGGCGACGTTGGAGGAAGCCCGGGCGTACAAGGACCAAGGCCACATCGTGGCGGCAGAACGCGGGGGGCAAATCGTGGAAGGGTTTGACATGGGCAATTCGCCCTACAGCTACATGGACCCTGAGCTGAAGGGCAAAACCGTGGTGCTGACCACCACCAACGGCACGAAGGCCATCAACATGGCCAAAGACAAGTCCACCGTGGTGGTGGGCGCGCTGAACAACCTCGACGCCATCTGCGCCTGGCTCATTAAGCAAGAGCGCGACGTGTTGGTCTTGGGGTCGGGGTGGAAGGACAAATTCAACCTGGAGGACACCATTTGCGGCGGGGCCATCGCGGACCTCTGTTTGGCCTCAGGGAAGTTCTACGCGGACGAAGACAGCACCGTGGCGGCCAAGTTCTTGTTCCGGTCGTCGCGCGACAACATGTTCTCTTTCTTGAAGGCCTCCTCGCACAGACGGCGGCTGCGCAAGTTGAATTTGAACGAGGACGTGAAGTATTGCTTGACGCCCAACAACTGCACAGCCATCCCCATCTTGAAAAACGGTTCCTTGGTTCGGCTGAACCATGAACCGACGTCCACTTGAGCTTCTGGCAGGCGCCATCGTCTGTTCCCTCCTTGCCCTGCTGACCGGTTGGGGGTTCTCCCCGCACCGCCACCTTCACGCGAAAGCCTGGACGCAACTGCCCCGGGACCTTCAAGTAGCTTGGGGCGGTGACCCCGCCATGTTGGTGCGCCATGCCACCTCGGCCGACGCCCGCAAGCACACCGACACCCTCGAGCCGTCCCGGCATTACCTCGATTTGGACGACGTCCTGGACGTGTGGCCTGAAGCTTCGTCGTCCGCCGAGCTTGTGGGCGTGAGTTGGCAAGACTACTGTACCATGGTGACTTCGATCGACAGCACCCTGGATCCGCGAAGGTTTGGGGTGTTGCCCTGGCAGTTGCATTGGACGTACAGAAAGCTTGTGGCTTTGATGGCCGCCACAGACTCCACCCCTGCGGATTTGGACGACGTGCTGCGCACTGCCGCGGATTTGGGACACTACTTGGCGGACGCCCACGTACCGCTGCACACCACAGGGAACTACAACGGCCAACGGACCAACCAAACCGGCATCCACGCCTTGTGGGAAACCCACAATGTGGAACACCTGATGGGGTCGCACACGTGTGACCTATCCGAAGCCCTCCCCGACTACGATCCCCTTTGGACGCCATGGGACATCCTGAGAACGAGCCACCGGGACGTGGCACATGTTCTTGCGGCAGAAGTGGAGTGGCGACAGCTGACGCAAGTCCACGGTTGGGCGTTGCGCCGACGCGGCCGCACCCTGTCCATGCTGCCGAGTCCCGAGGCGTTGAACTGCTGGGACAGCCTGACCGGGCACCGCACGTGGCCGAGGTTTTGCGAAACCAGCCACATTGTTTCATCCGCATGGGTGAGCGCATGGCACGACGCCGGCACCCCAACCCTGCGCCACAAACGTCCAGCGTCGCACGAGCGCGGCATGTTGTACCTTTTCAAAACCTGGCTTCATGAACGATTCCGCGCACATCCTCCTGTTGGACCCCTTTCACGGAGGATCCCACGCAGCTTGGAGTCAAGGCGTCCGAGAAGGACTCACCCGACTTGGACATCGCGTGGAACTCCACACGTTGCCCGCCAACCATTGGAAGTGGCGCATGCAAGGCGCCGCGGCCATTTGGGCCCACAGGTTGCAAGACGCGCCTCGCCCCGACGTCCTCCTGACCACAGACATGTGCGACCTCGCACAACTGAAGGGCTTGTTGCCGGCCTCTTGGCATGACGTCAAGTGTGTGGTCATGTTCCACGAGAACCAACTCACGTTTCCGTGGTCCCCCACTGACCAGGACCCCCGCCTGGGCCGAGACTTGGCGTACAGCTACATCAACGTTTCGAGTGCGCTTGCCGCAGACCAGGTTTGGTTCAATTCTGCCCACCACCGCGATGTGTTTTTGGAGGCCATCAACCTCTGGATGTCCAAGATGCCCAAGCCGAGACTGCCTCAACCGGCGGCGCGCATCGCGGCACGAAGCCATGTGGTCCGGCTTGGGTTGGATTTTGAAGGATGGGATGCACTGAAACCCAACGCCGCCACCAACTGGACCGACTGCGAAGTGCCGGTGCTTCTATGGAACCAACGGTGGTCGTGGGACAAAGGCACAGACGCTTGGATGAACCTCGTTCACGGCATTTTGGAACAGGGCATTCCGGCCAAATTTGTGGTGCTGGGCGAATCCAAAGGGAGGCTTCCGGACGGCTGGGAGGCGATGCGCGACAAAATGGGGGCACGTTGCCTTCAGTGGGGATACGCCGATTCCAAATCCGACTACGTTCAATGGTTGTGGCGCAGCACAGCGGCTCCCTTGGCACCGAAACAGGAATACTTTGGGTTGGCCATGGTGGAAGCGATGCGGTGCGAAGTGATGCCATGGGTGCCGGAATCGCACGCCTACACAGAGACCATGCCTGAGGGGCACCGATTCATGCCCCCGGACACCTGGATCGGCGGCCTTCGCGATCAAGTGTGGAAGACCTGGCCCTTGCCCCCTGACGCGTACCGCCAGAAGGCCACTTCCTGTGCTTGGGACAACGTCATCCCCGATCTGGATCTGCTTCTCCGGCAGGCCGTGGCCTCCTGAACACACTCAGGACCACACCAACCCCATGGCCGACATGGCCTGGGCCAACTTCTCCGGCGCCCGTTTGGGCCTGCCTGAATTTCCGTCCACAAAAACCAGAACCACCCTGCCCACCACAAGAAGGTCCTCCCCTCGCCTCACTTCACAATGGAGCTCCAATTTGGATGTGGGCGGCAAGGTGATGTGGGTGTGCACTTCCAGCAACTCGTCGTACCGTGCGGGTTGCTTGTACGTCAAGTCCAATTGAACCACCGGCAACAACGTCCCCTCCTGTTCCATCTTGGCGTACACAAACCCCGCATCGCGCAACATTTCCACGCGAGCCGCTTCCAAGTATGCAGCGTACGTCCCGTGGTACACCATGTCCATCCTGTCTGTGTCTGCATACCGGACGCGCAAATCGTGCACATGCACCTTGCCTGACTCGGTGGCCTGAAAATGTCCCATGGGCGCAAGATGCAAAGCGGGAACGAATTCGGTTTTTTTCAACACATAAATTTCAAGGTTGCTTCAGATTTTTCACCTGTTAGAATTCGTCAAAAATCAAGACCTGTGAATTTTTTTTTTGAGGAGATTTATCCCAAAATTCGCCTTCTCGGTTGTGGATGAAAAACACCCTTTTTCAGGGGTGTTTGAAGACCAACCATTTGAACCTTTTTCACCCTCTCTGCATGAACCAAGACCACGCCAGCGTTTGGGCCCAGTGCCTGACTGTCATCAAAGACAACATCAACGATCAGGCGTTCAAGACTTGGTTTGCCCCCATCAAGCCGGTGAAGCTCGATGGCAATGTGCTCACAATTCAAGTTCCCTCCCAGTTTTTCTACGAGTGGCTTGAGGAGCACTACGTCTCTTTGTTGCGCAAGACTGTGCGCAAAGAGCTTGGCGCGGACGCTCGTTTGGAATACAGCATCATCATGGAGCACGCCCGTGAAGGGGTCTCCAGCAGCCCCTACACGGTCAACGTTCCCACCACCGAAGTGCGTGCCACTCGGAACGCGGAAGTGTCCATGCCGATTGTGGGAGAGCCCGCCCCCATCAAGAATCCGTTCGTGATTCCAGGATTGCGCAAGTTGAACATCGACTCCAACCTGAATCCGAACTACGCATTCGACAGCTTCATCGAAGGTGAGTGCAACCGTCTTGCGCGCAGCGCAGGTTTTGCCGTGGCCAACAAGCCTGGCGGAACGGCCTTCAACCCCCTCCTCATCTACGGAGGTGTCGGCTTGGGCAAAACGCACCTCGCCCACGCCATTGGATTGGAGATCAAGAACCAACAGCCGGACAAGACCGTGCTGTACGTAAGCTCTGAACGCTTCACCCACCAATTCATCGACGCCGTCCGAAACAACACCGTCAACGACTTCAGCCACTTCTACCAAATGATGGACGTGCTGATCATCGACGATGTTCAGTTCTTCAGCGGCAAGGAAAAGACCCAAGACGTTTTCTTCCACATCTTCAACCACCTGCACCAAACGGGCAAACAAATTGTCCTGACGTCGGACAAAGCGCCCGTGGAAATGCAAGGCATGGAGCAACGCCTGTTGTCCCGCTTCAAGTGGGGATTGAGTGCGGACCTCCAGGTGCCTTCGTTGGAAACGCGGATGGCCATCTTGGAAAAGAAGATGTACGCCGACGGCATTGAGCTTCCACGGGAAGTCATCGAGTACTTGGCGTACAGCATCACGACCAACGTGCGTGAATTGGAGGGCGCCCTCATTTCTTTGGTGGCCCAAGCCAGCTTGAACCGCAAAGCCATCACCCTGGACTTGGCGAAGCACATGATTGACAAGTTTGTCAAGAACACCGCACGGGAAGTCAGCATTGACTACATCCAGAAAGTGGTGTGCGACTACTTCGACTTGCCCATCGAGTTGCTCAAGAGCAAGACCCGCAAGCGCGAAATTGTCCAGGCCCGCCAAATTTCGATGTACTTCGCCAAGAAGATGACCAAGTCGTCGTTGGCCAACATCGGATTGCACTGTGGAGGCAAGGACCACGCCACCGTGTTGCATGCGTGCCGGACGGTCAACAACCTGAGCGAAACCGACAAGCACTTCCGAAAGTACTTGGAGGACCTCGAAAAGAAACTGGCCATCCACTGATTGGTCAGGCGATTCACAATCGACAAAGCCCCTGCAACTGCGGGGGCTTTTTTGTGCCATCTTGGGCATATGAGCAAGCAACCTGCAGACGTCCTGGCCGTGTGTCTCGGCAACATCTGCCGATCCCCCATGGCCGAAGGCCTCCTGCGTCACCACATTCAACAGCGTGGGCTTCGCTGCAAAGTCGACTCAGCCGGCACCAGCGCCCACCATGCAGGCGAGCATCCCGACAGACGCGCGCAACAAGAAATGCGGCGCCACGGCATCGACATCTCCAGGCAAACGTCCCGTCAGCTTGTGCGCAAAGACTTCGAGCGCTTCGATTGGATTCTTGTGATGGACCGTTCCAACCTCGCCAACGCGCGGGAGCTTGCAGGAAACAACGAGGCCCACTTGGCCAAAATCAAGCTGTTTGTGGCCGACGCCGAAGTCCCAGACCCCTACTACGGGGGCGCAGAAGGATTCAGCCAGGTTTACGACATGGTGGATGCCGCCGCCGAGCAATGGGTGGCGTCTTGGCATCGCGACACGTGATCCTCACCACACTGGCGAGACCTGAACGTCGAACCGCACAGGTGTTGCAGCCCTGACCCCCGCCGCGGGGACTCCCTTCCTTTGGAAGGCGTGTTCCGACGTCGTCCACACCGTCAACACCTCTGCCCCGGGATGGGACAACAACGCCTGTTCCAAGGCCGGCACCAGCTGGTCCGGGGTGCCGCGCACCCACTCCATCGTGGACTCCTTGCCTTGCACTCCCTCCAAGATAGATTGCGCGTCCACCGTGAGAATGTCCAACCGCAAAGCGCGTTCTGAAGGCGCAGACGAATCGCAATCGATGCATTCGACCCAAACGGGAAGTCCTGCCAGCCGTGCGGCATCCGGCGCCGCTTCTTCCAAAAAGGCCTTCAACCACACTTCTTCCTCGACCATCCCTTGCTGGACTTCGGCCAACCAAGACGCATCAAGGACTGGACGTCGTTGGGTGAAATGAATCTCCAATGCCGTGAAGGGCGGGATTTCGCCTGGAATGCCAGACGCCCCGAAGGCCGTTGTGGACGTGGTCCAAAACCTGCCTTGACCGTGCCAAGGGGTGGATTTGGCCACCTCATGGAAACACAACGGCAGCGCGTCTTTCTCCACCAAGAAGTCTTCTTCCCCCGACGTCAAGGTGTCCCCGTCCAAGTTCTGGGCGACCCACGTCCACTGCACGCGATCGCCAGCCACAGGCGGTGCAGGGAACAGCCCAGGACCTCCCTCGTCCAGGCTCAACCACATGCCGCCCGGCAACCCCACAGCTTCAGGTGCATCCGTGTGCGCTGCAGCATCCACATCCTGTCGTTCCTGCTCAAAGCGTGCCGCGTTGAACGCCCGGAGGCGGTTGCGCGTGGCTTGGGCCCGCTCCTCGGCGCTGGGCATGTTGGGGGGAACAGCACGTGGTGGTTCACACGAGAGGAGCAACGTCCCCACGAGCAGGAGCCAACCCAGGCCAGCGTGTTGGGACCAGAGGTCAACCTTCATCTTGGAGCTGCGAGGCGTACGAAGGGAGCAAATCGATCAACCGAGCCACGACGCTGTCAAGCGATTCTCCTGGGCAAGCCCCTCCTGCAGCGTTGTGATGTCCGCCCCCGTTGAAATGGGTGGCCGCCACGTCTCTCACGCTGAACGCCCCTGTAGAACGAAGGCTCATCTTGACCCGGTCCACATCCTCCTTCACGAACACGGCGAAGCGAATGCCTTCGATGCTCAGCGCACGGTTGACCAGGCCCTCCGTGTCGCCTTTTTGGGCGTTGAATTGTTCGAGTTCCTCCAAGCTCAGGCTCACAATGGCGCTCTTGTATTCTGGGAAGACCTGGAGCTTTTGGCCCAAGGCGTAGGATGTCAAGCGGATTTGGTCGAGGCGACAGGCGTCGTAGATCAAGCTGTGCACCTTGCTGTGATCCATGCCTGTCTCCAACAAATGCGCGGCCATGGCGTGGGTTCGGGGGGTGACTGAGGGAAACCGGAAACTCCCGGTGTCTGTGATGAGTCCGCAGTAAAGGCATGAAGCCATGTCGGCATGAATGTCGTCGGCCATGCCCCACGCCAACGCCAGGCGGTAAATCAACTCTGCCGTGCTGCCTGTCGATGGGTCAGACAACAGCAAATCCGCGAAGTCTTCAGGTTGTTGGTGGTGGTCGATGACGACCACGAACGTGTCCGCTTGAGATGCCGCTGTCGCCACGGCAGACCCGAGGTCCCCCGCACGAGACGGCGCGTTGTAATCCAAGCAAAACACAACATCTGCCCCGAGCAGAGCCGTCTCGCATCCTTCCGGGTCTGCGTCGTGGAAGCGCACATTGTCTTGGCCAGGCAACCACGTCAAGAAATCAGGGTAGCCATCCGGCATGACAACTTGAGACGACACGTCCAAGCACGACAAAAGGTGTTCCAGCGCCAAGGAGGAGCCAATGGCGTCTCCGTCCGGCGAGCGATGCGCGGTGATGACCACCTGCTTGGCCCGTTGGACCCTTCCCTTCAGCTCCATCACCGATTCCTGCTTGAACACATCTTCCATGGTTGAAAGATACATTTGCAACATGGGTGTGCTGGAGACCGGTCTTGTCAAACGATTCACAACATCACGTCGGTGGATTGGACTTTGTTGTGGGCTCCTGGCCCTGTCGGCTGCTGCCCCGGCTCACGACTTCCACTTTTCGCGCACCGACGTGCACTGGAACCCGGAGACTTCCACCTGCCAAGCCACCGCGCGCGTATTCACTGACGACCTTGAACTGGCCATCCGGCATCACGCTGGCTTGGGGGAAATCCACGCCATTTGGCTGGGTGACGACCAAGAGTGGCAAGGCGCCGACAGCGCCATCGCAGGTTGGCTCGGGCAACACTTCAACCTTCGAGTGGACGGCACGCCCGTGGCGCTGTCATGGGTGGGCAAAGAGGTGGAGTTGGACGTGTCGTACCTCTACCTCGAATCCAAACCGCTCAACCTCACAGGTGTGGAACCGTGGCAAGCGAAGAACACCATGCTCTTCGCGGAGTTCGACGACCAGGTGAACGAAGTGCACCTCCACGCGTTTGACTCGTTGGGGATCGAGAAAGAAAAGCGAGAGATGCTCACCCGAGACATGCCCACCTTCGCGTGGGACCTCAGCTTTGAACGCGATGAGTGAATTGACCTCCAAAGCCGACAAGGTTCGCTGGATCGTCGCTGAACTCGAGCGGCTGTATCCCGAGACGCCCGTGCCGCTGGACCACACCGATCCCTACACGTTGTTGGTGGCGGTGTTGTTGTCCGCGCAATGCACGGACGAGCGTGTGAACAAGGTGACGCCTGCGCTTTTTGAATTGGCCGACAACCCTGTGGACATGATGAAGAAGGAAGTGGCCGACATCAAGGCCATCATTCGGCCATGCGGATTGTCCCCGCGGAAGAGCGCGGCGATTTCAGAATTGAGCCGAATCCTGGTGGAGGAGCACGGTGGAAAAGTGCCGGCAGACTTTGATGCGTTGGAGGCCCTCCCAGGCGTGGGCCACAAAACCGCTGGGGTGGTGATGAGCCAGGCGTTTGGCATTCCCGCTTTCCCCGTCGACACCCACATTCACCGCTTGATGCACCGATGGAACCTGTCAAGCGGGAAATCGGTGGAGCAAACGGAACGAGACGCCAAGCGGTTGTTCCCGGAGGAGAAATGGAACAAACTTCACCTGCAGATCATTTTTTACGGCCGGGAGTACAGCCCTGCCCGAGGATGGAATCTGGAGACCGACCACATCTCCGCGCGCATCGGACGTCGAAGCCTTTGGAAAGGCATGACCCTCCCTGGGAGCACCCCAACTTCTTGACACAAAAAAGGACGCCGCACGGCGCCCTTTTTCAATGCAACACATCTGGCCTCACCCCTCCTCGGGGCCGAACTTGGAGATGACCTCCATGGAAACCCCCGTGTTGGAGAAACCGCCGTCGTGGAAGAGGTTCTGCATGGTCACGTATCGCGTGAGGTCGCTGAACAAGGTGATGCAGTATTCCGCGCACGATTGGGCGTCCGCGTTGCCCAAGGGCGACATGGCCTCGCTGTAGCTGATGAACTCGTCAAATCCCTTCACGCCACTGCCCGCGGTCGTCACGGTGGGCGATTGGCTCACGGTGTTCACGCGAATTTTCTTGGCCACCCCGTAGTGGTATCCAAAGCTCCGGGTGATGCTCTCCAACAACGACTTCGCGTCCGCCATGTCTCCGTAATCTGGGAAGATGCGCTGCGCAGCGATGTAAGACAACGCCACGACGCTTCCCCACTCGTTGAGTGCGTCAAGCTTCTTGGCGGTGGCCAAGGTCTTGTGCAGACTGATGGCGCTCACATCCAAGGTGGTTTGGAGGAACTTGTAGTTGATGTCGGTGTAGTGCTTGCCTTTGCGCACGTTGGGGCTCATGCCGATGCTGTGCAAGACGAAATCCACTTTGCCGCCGAAGTGCTCCATGGCCCCTTCAAACAACTTTTGCAAGTCTTCTTCTCTCGTGGCGTCGGCGGGAATGACCGGGGCGTCGCCACACAACTTGGCAAGGTTGTGGATTTCCCCCATGCGCATGGCCACGGGGGCATTGGTCAACACAATTTCAGCGCCCTGTGCGTGGGCTTCCAGCGCCACTTTCCAGGCGATGGACATGTCGTTGAGGGCTCCGAAAACGATGCCCTTTTTTCCTTTCAAAAGATCGTGCGCCATGGCTCGAATGAGTTGGTTGGTTTGGGGGGCAAGCTACCCATCCCCTGCGACATGCCGTCGGCAACCACGCCCCCAGTTCTTCACAACGCCACGTGGGCTGTCACTGCTGGAACACCCTCACGTAATCGACCACCATGGTTTGCGGAAATTGGGTCGTGGCGTCTGGATACCCAGGCCAGTTGCCCCCCACTGCGATGTTCATGATGAAGAAGAATGACGCATTGAATGGATATGGCTGACCGTTCATCTGAGAGCTGTTGATGCTGAAGTACGGCTGATCATCCATGTACCACGTGATGTTGTTGGCTTCCCACACAATGGAAAACAAGTGGAACGCCTCGCTGAATTTGGCGCCGCCTGGCAATGAAATTTGCCCGCCATTGTATTGGTGCACGTTCCAGCTGCTGCCCCAGTGGGCCGTGCCGTGAACGGTGCCCGGTTGGTGACCGACCAATTCCATGACGTCGATTTCGCCACACTGCGGCCAACCGCCCTCCGGGAAATTGGACCCAAGCATCCACAAAGCAGGCCAAATGCCCTGTCCTTCTGGCATTTTGGCCCGGAAGTCAATGCGGCCGTATTGGAATTCCTGGAGGTCCACCGACTTCATTCGCGCCGAGGTGTACCCCCCGCCTTCCTGGCGGGCCGTGATGGTCAAATACCCATCGGCCACGGAGCTGTTGTTGGGTGAGCTGGTGTAGTTCTGCCACTCGTTGTTGCCCCAACCGCTGGCGCCCAAATCGTAGGTCCAGTTGTTCGAATTGATGGTGCTGCCGTCGAACTCGTCCGACCACACCAAGGTCATGCCTGGGTAGCTGTCCGCGCCTTGGTACCCGTCCCCATCGACCACACCTGTGTCGTTGTTGACGCGTGTGAAGGTGTAGGTGAAGTATCCGCCTGTTTGCTGACAAGCTGCGTTGTCGGTGTAGGTGTGGATGACCAGGGTTGTGGGGGTCAACTCCACGATGTCGTAGGTCGTGCCTCCGTCGTTGGTGCCCATGAATGGGCAACTGCAAGCCCCGCCGGTGGCGCCCAACGTGAAGGCGTCCTCCCCGGACGTGCCTGCACCTGGGCTGAACGTCAAGTCGGCGCCCCCGCACATGTACACTTGCTCGCTGTAATCGATGAACGCATCGATGATCAGCCCGTTGTAATCTGACGTGAAGGAACCGTCCTCGTGGAAGGTGTACACGTCGTCGTATTGCGCATTTTGCAAGCCATTCACTGGGCTGGAGTACCACTCGTCGCTGTACGGGCTTGGACCCACCTTGACAGCGCCTGCACCTGTGCTGAATTGCCAAGAACCGATGAGCAACTCCGGCAACAGTCCTTCTCCTCCACACACCCCAAAGCTGTCCTCATACAAGCACTCTTCGGTTGGATTGGCGGTGTAGTTGCAGGCTTCGATGTCTGTGCACAGGTCGTCTCCGTCCCAGATGTAGTCTTGGTCGGTGTCGACCTCTCCGAACAAACCAAGAATCGCAAGGATGTCGGTCACCCCAATGGCCCAATCTGGGTCCACGTCAGGTTGGTAGCCACAATCCGTTTGGGCCCAAGGTTGAAGGCACAAGGACATGGCAAGGAGAAATGAAATACGCTTCATGAGGTCAGGGATCAGAACATCGACGGTCCGTTGCCGTCAACATAAAGGTACAGCGCGTTGAAGCGCGCCTGACGTACCCAGGTCAAATTCAGGCATTCCAGCCAGGAAAAATCTTCCCTGGATTCAAGATGCCCTTGGGGTCAAGCGTCGCCTTGATGCCTTTCATCACGTCCAAGGCCCGGTCGCTGCAGGCGACGTCCATGAAGTCTTTCTGCACCAAACCGATGCCGTGCTCGCCGCTCAGGGTGCCACCCAATTCCACGACGCGGGTGAACAAAGCGCGGATGGCCACCTTCATCATGGCTTCCCACGCGTCGTCCTCCATGCCGTCTTTCAAGATGTTGACATGCAAGTTTCCGTCGCCGGCGTGTCCGTAACAGATGGAGCGAAATCCATGCTCCTTTCCCAAGGATTTCACGGCCTCCAACAGGGCCGGCAGTTCCCCACGGGGCACCACGGTGTCTTCCTCCTTGTAGACGCTCTCGGCCTTCACGGCTTCGCCCACGCGCCGACGCAAGAACCAAAGCTTCTCTTTTTCAGCGGCGCTCTCCGCGAACAACACCTCTCCTGCTTGGTGCCGCTCCAGCACGGGCAGCATGCGCTCACACTGAGGCATGAGGTCCTCTTGAGAAAACGCGTCCACCTCGATCAACAGGTGCGCTTCGTCGTCCGGCTGCAATTCCGGTTCGGCGACCCCGGTGAAGGTTTGGGCCAACAGCACGGCGTCGCGTTCCATGAACTCCAGGGCACTCGGCATTGCCCCAGCTTGAAACAAGTCTGCCACGGCTGCGCATGCATCTCGGGCCGACTTGAAAGGGACCAACATCAACGCTTGGTGCGTGGGCAGCGGGAGCAATTTCAGCGTCGCGCGGGTCACAATGCCCAAGGTGCCTTCGCTTCCCACCATGAGCTGGGTCAAATTGTAGCCTGTCGAATTTTTCAACGTGTTGGCGCCCGTCTCAATGACGGTGCCGTCGGCCAACACCACTTCCAAGTTGAGGACCCAGTCCTTCGTGACGCCGTATTTCACCGCCCTTGGTCCGCCGCTGTTCTCGGCCAAATTGCCTCCAATGGTGCACGTCCCACGAGAAGCCGGATCGACGGCGTACATCAAACCCTCGGCGGCAGCGGCGTTGGACAACTCCTCGGTGATGACCCCCGGCTCCACCACCGCCTGGTGATTCAGGGTGTCGATGGCCACAATTCGGTTCATGCGCCGGGTGCTCAACAGAATGCCCCCTTGCACAGGAAGCGCGCCTCCACTCAACCCCGTGCGTGCGCCGGCGGCCGTCACAGGCACCTCGTGGGCATGCGCATAGGCCAAAATCTTCGACACTTCTGCCGTGCTTGTGGGCTCAACCACCGCGTCAGGCACGAACACCAAATCCTCCGTCTCGTCCGACGCATGGTCGCGCCTCGCCGCCTCTCCCAAATGCACCCGTTCTGGGGCGAGGAGTGACTTCAAATCTTCAGGATTCCACCCGTGCTCGTGTCTCAACTGTTCCATGCGCGTTGCGTTATCTTGGGCGCTTGTCAAAAGTAACCTTGCACGACATGCACTCCTTCTCGCGAGTTATTCACGCCACTTCATTGGCCTTGACGGCAGCCCTGTGCTTGCCTTCATTCGGACAGGAAGCCAAATTCAGCAACGAGTCCATTTGGGCCAGCGGCACGTTTCGGACCGAATACGTGTGGGGCATCCGCTCCATGGCCGACGGCAAACACTACACCACCCAAGAACGCGACTCGGACCTCGGCTCATGCATCGTGAAGTGGTCCTACAAAACGGGTCAACCCGTGGACACCTTGCTGACGTCTGTGGCGGCGTTTGAAGACGCCAGCCTTGGGTTCAGCAGCTACGAATTCAGCAGCGACGAGCGTTTTGTGGTGTTGACCACCGAAAGCGAGGGGCTGTACCGTCACTCGTTCTTCGCCAACTTCCACGTTTACGACATGACCACGGCCGACCCTGCGCGGCCGGTCACCGACTTCAACCGCGGCAAGCAGCGCCTGGCGCAACTCTCCCCCACCGGCGACAAAGTCGCCTTCGTGCGGGACAACAACATCTACATCTCCGACCTCGCCTCTGGAGAAGAAACCACCGTGACGACCGACGGCCAATTCAACCACATCATCAACGGGGCCACGGACTGGGTGTACGAAGAGGAATTTGGGGACGACCAGGCGCTGTTTTGGTCTGGCGACGGCCAACGCTTGGCCTACCTGAAGTTCGACGAATCCGCGGTGCGTGAGTTCCACATGCCCGTATACGGCAGTCTCTACCCAGACCCTTACACGTTCAAGTACCCCAAAGCCGGGGAAGACAACAGCGAGGTCTCGGTGCACATCTTCAACCTCGCCGAGGGCGCGTCCAAGGAAGTGAGCCTGCCCGAGGCCGCGTACTACATCCCCCGCATCAAGTGGACGCAAGACGCGGAGGTGTTGTGTGTGTTCACGATGAACCGCCATCAAAACGACCTCCGGCTTTTGTTGACCGACGACCAGGGCGGAGACAGCGTGGCCACACGCGAAGTGTTCCAAGAGACATGCGACACCTACATCGACATCAACGACAACTTGACCTTCTTGGCAGACGGGAAGTCGTTCGTGATGACCTCGGAGCGGGACGGCTACAACCACTTGTATGTGTTTGGCTTTGACGGTTCGGAGAAGCAATTGACCCGCGGCGAATGGGACGTCATCGACGTCTTGGGCTACGACGCCAAGCGGAAGCGCGTGCACTTCACCTCGTCGGTTCAGGGCGCCACGCAACACCACGTGAGCCACGTGGACATGCGCGGCCGGATGACCACGTTGGACAAGTCGGCTGGTCACCACAGCGACGAATTCTCTGCGAGCTTCGACTACAGCATCCACAACCACAGCACGGCGAACACCCCTCCCGTCTACACCCTGCGTGACCGAAATGGAAAAGTCATTCGCACCTTGAAGGACAACGAAGGACTGCGCACAGCCATGGCCGCCCACGGTGCCGTGGAGAAGGAGTTCTTCACCTTCACCAACGACGCAGGCGTCGAACTCAACTGTTGGAAGATGATGCCCCAAGGGCACGAGCCTGGCCAAAAGCACCCCGTCTACGTGGCCATCTACGGCGGTCCTGGCGCCAACACCGTCAACGACAGTTGGGGCGGGTCGACGTTCCTGTGGCACCAATACTTGGCCCAAGAGGGCTACATGGTGGTGTCGTGCGACCCCCGCGGCACCCAGTTCCGTGGCCGTGAATTTGAACACAGCACCTACAAGGAACTCGGCAAATTGGAAACCGAAGACTTCATCGACCTGGCAGAACACCTCGGCACCTGGGATTCTGTGGACGCCGAGCGCATCGGGATCCAGGGCTGGAGCTACGGCGGGTTCATGACCTTGCTTTGCATGACCAAAGGCGCCGATGTCTACAGCGCCGGCATCTCCGTGGCCCCTGTCACCAACTGGCGCTACTACGACACGGTGTACACGGAACGCTTCATGCAAACCCCGCAAGAAAACGAAAGCGGCTACGACGACAACAGCCCCGTGAACCACGCCGACAAACTCCAAGGCGAGCTTTTGCTCGTGCACGGTTCAGGCGACGACAACGTGCATTACCAGAACTCCATGGAGATGATCAACGCGTTGGTTGCCGCCAACAAGGATTTCGACTTCTTTGTCTACCCTGACCGGAATCACGGCATCTACGGAGGCAACACCCGACTGCACCTCTTCAACATGATGATGGACTTTGTGAAGGACCACTTCTGAAGACACCGACTTGCAAATTCAAACCCCTTAAACACACGATCTCATGGCCCAATTGAAACTTGCTGCAGGGCATCCTCAAGGCTTGATGACCCTCTTCTTCTCGGAGATGTGGGAGCGCTTCTGCTACTACGGCATGCGCGTTTTGTTGACCCTCTTCTTGGTCAAATCCTTGCTCAAAGGCGATTCTGACGCCGCCCTCATCTACGGCGCCTACACGGCCCTCATCTACGCAGCCCCCGTGCTCGGTGGCAAAATGGCCGACCAGTACCTCGGCTACCGTTACGCCATCCTCCTTGGCGCTGTGCTCATGGCCATCGGAGAATTCTTGATGGTGGGAGGCGCCATCGGAGGACCTGACGCCATCGCCCAAAGCGAGATGCTCATGCTCTTTGGCATGGGCGCTTTGATTGTCGGCAACGGCTTCTTCAAAGCGAACATCTCAACCATTGTCGGCAAGCTCTACGAAGACAACGACCCACGTCGCGATTCAGGCTTCACCATCTTCTACATCGGCATCAACATCGGTGCGCTGCTCGCCACCACATTGGTGGCTTTCGTGGGCGAGACCTACGGCTTCGAATACGGCTTTGGGCTCGCGGGCATCGGCATGTTGGCCGGCCTCTTCATCTTCTGGAGTGGTCGCGCGAACTACGCTGCAGCCCCAGGCTTGGACATCACTGAAGAAGGCCACAAGCAAGCTGGACCGCTCAAGGTGTACCAGTGGATCTCAGTCAGCTCCCTCGCCTTGATTCCTGCGTGCTACTTCTTGATCAGCCAGAACGACTGGATGAAGTACTTGCTCACAGGCCTCTTCGTGCTCGTGGCGGCGTCGTTGGTCCGTGCAGGCATCAAGGAAGGCCCCATGTGGCGCGACCGCATGATTGCCTTGGTGATCTTCATGGTCATCAACATTGTGTTCTGGGCGTGCTTCGAGCAAGCCGGCACGTCGTTGACCCTGTTTGCAGACCGCAACGTGAGCCGCGAAATCCTTGGATGGACCATGCCCGCGTCCATGACCCAGTTCTTCAACCCTGCATTCATCATCATCTTCGGATCCATCTTCTCTGTGATGTGGGTGAAGCTTGACAAGCTCGGCAAGAACCCCAGCATCCCCATGAAGTTTGCACTCGGCATTTTGCAACTCGGCGCAGGTTTCTTGATCACCCTCGTGGGCCTGCAGTTCGCGGACGAGCAAGCCATGGTGCCACTCTTGACCCTCGTGTTCTTGTACTTGTTGCACACCACGGGCGAACTCTTCTTGTCCCCCATCGGCTTGTCGATGGTCACCAAGCTTTCTCCCAAGAGCATGGCTGGAACCGCCATGGGTGGATGGTTCCTGAGCTTCGCCATCGCCAACTACGCGGGCGGCCTCATCGCCACCCTGACGGGCGGACATGGCGACTCTGGCGAAGAGCTTGAAGCCGCGGCAGGATTGATGAAGTACACCGAAGTCTTCTCCACCATCGGCTGGACCTGCGTGGGCATTGCCGTGTTGATTGCGGTGCTCAACAAGCCGTTGAACAAGTTGATGCACGGGGTCAAGTGATTCCCGGTAGACAAAAGCATGTGAAAGGCGCCTTCGGGCGCCTTTTTCTTTGCGATATTGCAGCCATGCGGAATCTCTTTTTCTCCTTGATGTGCATGGTGGTTTGCAGCGTGGCTTTGGGCCAGGCGGCAAGCATTCAGTGGATGAGCCTGGAAGAGGCTGTGGAAGCCCAAAAGAAGGAGCCCCGCAAAATCATGATGGACGTGTACACCCAATGGTGCGGGCCTTGCAAAATGATGATGGCCAACACGTTCACCAACGCCAATGTGATCAACTACGTGAACGCCAACTACTACGCGGTCAAATTCGATGCAGAGTCGCCCGGCGACATCCAATTCCAAGGCGAGACTTACAGCAACCCCACGTACGACCCCAACCGACGTGGGCGCAACGGGGTGCACGAATTGTCTCGCGCACTTGGAGTCAACGCCTACCCGACGCTCGTGTACTTCGACGAGAAAGCGGGTGTGATTGCGCCGATCAGTGGCTACAAGCAGCCCGGCCAAATGGAGCTGTACCTCAAGTTTTTCCACGAGGCGTACAAGCCCGGGGCAGGACAAGAAGCGTGGGAACAATACCGCGACAGCTTCGAGTACACTTGGCGTTGATTCTGGGCGCCTTCGAGGCCCCGGTTCCCCCTATCTTTGCGAAGCGAGGATGCCTGACAGCAGGTGTCTGAGTTGCTTGACACCCTAACCCTACACCACGTTCCCATGAGCGAAACTGCACGCATGATTCTGGATGGCCAGGAATACGAGTTCCCGGTCATCTGCGGCTCTGAAAACGAGAAAGCGATCGACATCTCCAAATTGCGTGGCAGCACAGGGTACATCACGATGGACCCCGGTTTCAAAAACACGGGTTCCACACAAAGCGGCATCACCTACCTCGACGGCGAGAATGGCGTGTTGCGTTACCGCGGCTACGCCATTGAAGAATTGGCCGAGAAAGCCTCCTTCATCGAGGTGGCGTACTTGCTGATTTACGGCGACCTCCCCAACAAGGAGCAGCTCCAGTACTTCAACGACAGCGTCACGCGCCACACCATCGTTCACGAGAACATGAAGCGCTTCTTCGACGCGTTCCCCCTTGGAGCCCACCCCATGGGCATGTTGAGCAGCATGGTGGCGTCGTTGTCGACATTCTACCCAGAATCTCAGAACCCCAACCGTGACATCACGGACATCGATTTGACCATCCATCGGTTGATCGCGAAGCTGCCCACCTTGGCAGCACAAGCCTACAAGCACAACGTGGGGCTGCCCACGATGTACCCCAAGAATGACTTGAGCTACGTCGGCAACTTCATGCACATGATGTGGGGTGTCCCCGCGGAAGACTACGAGGTCAACCCCATCGTGGAATCGGCGTTGAACAAGTTGTTCATCTTGCACGCCGACCACGAGCAAAACTGCTCCACGTCCACCGTCCGCGTGGTGGGGTCGTCTCAAGCCAACTTGTACAGCTCTGTCTCTGCCGGCGTGTCGGCCCTCTGGGGTCCACTTCACGGTGGTGCCAACCAAGCGGTCATTGAGATGCTTGAAGCCATTCGCGCGGAAGGCAGCCCGCTCCAGTCTTGGATCGACCGGGCCAAGGACAAGACCGACAGTTTCCGCCTCATGGGGTTCGGACACCGTGTCTACAAAAACTTCGACCCTCGTGCGCGCATCATCAAGAAGGCCGCCGACGAAGTTTTGGGCCAACTCGGCGTCAACGACCCCGTGCTCGACATCGCCAAGCAATTGGAAGAGGTCGCCTTGAACGACGAATACTTCGTGAAACGCGGCTTGTACCCCAACGTGGATTTCTACAGCGGCATCATCTACCGCGCCTTGGGCATCCCCACAGACATGTTCACCGTGATGTTTGCCTTGGGACGTCTCCCAGGATGGATTGGTCAGTGGAAAGAGATGACCGAGAACCGTGAGCCCATCGGACGCCCACGTCAAGTGTACGTCGGGGCCACAGAGCGGGCATTCACCTCCTTGGACGCACGATGAGCGTCGAGGCCGGGGCGTTTGTCCAAACGGAAGTGGACGACCGAGGGGTCGGAACCATCACCTTCGCGCACCCCGCCTCCAACAGCTTGCCCGGCCATTTGCTGAGGAAGCTGGCCGAGTCCATCACCTTAGCAGGACAAGCCGACGACATCAAGGTGATCTTGCTGCGCTCGGCGGGTGATCGTGCATTCTGTGCGGGCGCGAGTTTCGATGAATTGGTGGCCATCCAAAACGAGCAAGAAGGACTCGACTTCTTCAGTGGCTTTGCCATGGTCATCAACGCCATCCGCACCTGCCCCAAGTTTGTCGTTGGCCGAGTCCAAGGCAAAGCTGTGGGCGGCGGGGTGGGACTGGCCTCTGCTGTGGACATTTGCTATGCCACCTCTTTCGCCTCGGTCAAGCTTTCTGAATTGGCTGTCGGCATCGGTCCGTTTGTGGTGGGGCCTGCCGTCGAGCGCAAAATTGGCACCTCGGCCATGGGCATGCTCGCCATTGACGCCAAGTCCTGGAAAGATGCCCACTGGGCCGCACAACAAGGGATGTACACCCAGGTGTTTGACAGCGCGTCGGACATGGACGACGCCATCGACGCCCTCACCACGGACCTCGCCTTAAGTAACCCAGAAGCCATGTCTGAACTGAAGCGCGTGCTTTGGGAGGGCACAGAACATTGGGACGAACTCCTGATGGAACGTGCCGCGGTGTCTGGCAGGCTCGTGCTGAGCTCCTTCACGAAAGACGCCATCGCCAGGTTCAAAGCCTGACGACGGCGCCACTTTGTTTTCCCAATGTTGTTGAACCGCTTTCCGCGGGCTCAGTGCTGCACGAGCACCTGAGCTCGGGCGCAAGACGAACCGTGGGCAATATGCACCTGGTAGACCCCAGATGCCCATCCTGACACGTCGAGCTGCTGACGCTGTCCGGCAAAGGCGTCACGCCAGACCACGCGACCGGCGTTGTCGTGAACCGTCATGGACGCTTGCCCCACAGGCTGGCTCAACTCCACGGTCAGCACATGCTGGGTTGGGTTGGGAAAGGCCACAAATTGGACCTGTCCAAATTCATCCAGCCCATACACGTCGTCCACCTCGTAAGGCCCCCCTTCTGCTTCACAACCGTTGGCGTCGGTCACAGTCACGCTGTACGCGAAAGGTGCAGGCAACGCGGTGATGTCCTCCTCGCCTGAAGCGAAGCTTCCCGTGCTGGTCCACTCAAACTCGTATGGCGCGGTTCCCCCCGTCACTTCCAAATCAATCGCACCGGCACCCTCCTCCGCGGCATCGGTCACGTCGGCCACAAGTGACAGCGCCTCAGGCTCGAGGATGGTCAGCGCCACTTCTTCTGCCGCACAGCCGTTGCCGTCGGTGGCATTCAGCACGTACTCACCTGGCGCCAGGTCGTCAAACGCGCCTGTGGCATTGG
>JBMZWX010000004.1:0-93089 GCA_049627085.1 Flavobacteriales bacterium
ATGTCGACCAACGCCACGCCCGCTTCTTTTTCCTCGTCCGACAACACAGAGGCGGCAGAGGCGAGGGGCTCGAGGATCAATTGATCCACTTCGAGGTCGGCCTTTTTGATGCACTTGTAGATGTTCTGCGCTGCGGCCGTTTGGCAGGTGATGATGTGGAAGTTGGCCTCCAAACGCACCCCGGACATGCCAATGGGGTCCTTGATGCCTTGCTCGTTGTCCACGGTGAATTCCTGGGGAATGACGTCCAAAATCTGCTCACCAGGTTGCATCACCAACTTGCGCATGTCTTGGATGAGGGCCTCGATGTCCTCTTGGCTGATTTCTGCTTCGAGGTTTTCGCGGGTGATCATGCCGCGGTGTTGGAGGGATTTGATGTGCTGCCCGGCGATGCCCACGTTCACGAGTTGGATTTGGGCACCCACCTTCATCTCAGCTTCTTCAACCGCTTGCTTGATCGACGCCACCGTGCGGTCGATGTTGGCCACCACGCCGCGGGACACCCCCACAGACTCGCTGCGTCCGAATCCGAGCAATTCAATTTTCCCGAATTCGTTCTTGCGCCCGATGAAGCAGGCGATTTTGGTGGTCCCGATGTCGAGGCCGACGACGATTTCACCGGAGGGTTGTGCGTGTGTGTTGTCCATCATGGGTAGCGTTGTGCGATCACTTGGTCGCGGTAGGTGAGGTCAATGCGTTTGTAGTTTCTCAGGTTGCCACGCTCAATTTGTGCGCGGTAAAACGTCAGCAGGTTGCGCTTCTTGTGCGCCGCCTCGCTCCCGTCTCCCAAGACGATGTGGTGTCCCGCAAGTCGCGGGTGCAAGACCAATTCTCCTTGGTCGTTCACAGAGAGTTGGTCGGTGAGATTGTTCCAAAAGGCGTCACCTCGGGTGTCGTTCACGAACTGCAAGCCCATCTTGGCTTGGTCAGCCTGGGTGACGTGCATGACAGGAAGGTGAGGCGTGTGGTAAGGGTCCAGGGCCATGCGCTCCCCGTCCCGGTCCAGGTAATGGTCCTCTCCACCTTTGACGTGCACGCGCACCACAGGGCGACGTTGCCACACGTCGATGTGCAGGGTGCCGTCCATGTGCGGGTAGACTTCCGCCTTGGCGCAGGCGTCCAGGGCTTCGAGGTGGGTGACCACCGATTGCAAGTCCACGTCGACCAGCAGTTCTCCTTCGAGTCGGTTCGTGCCGAGTTGGTCTGCCAGCCGGCTGGGGTCCAAGAACCCGGCCCGCGCTTCGTCCTTGACTTCGATTTGGACTTTGCGCACCCGACGTCCCGCCGCCTCGGCAGAGGAAAAGCCCAAGACGACCCCAAGGAGGGCAATCAAGCTGAGGGAGATGAGTGTGCGCAGGATCATGGTTTCACTTCCGGCGGTCCTGCATGTGCTGGAGGGCTTGTGGAACCAGGCGATCGATGTCGCCTGCCCCTGCCGTCACCAGCACGTCCACAGGACATGCCTTCAAGGAAGTGAAGATGGAATCTGAAGCAACGAGATGCTTGTCAGGGCTGGAGATGTTATCAAACAGCCATTGTGCATCAACCCCGGGAATGGGCGCTTCCCGGGCGGGGTAAATGGGGAGCAAAAACAGCCGGTCCACCTGGCCCAACACCCGGGCAAATCCCGCGCCGAAGTCGCGCGTTCTGGAGTACAAATGCGGTTGAAACACCATGGTCACATGGCGGTTTGGCCAACGGCTTCGCACGGCAGCCAACAGCGCTTCGAGTTCGGAAGGATGGTGCGCGTAGTCGTCGATGTACGTGGCTTCCGGCGTGTCCAAATGCACCTCCATCCGCCGCTTCACGCCGCCGAAGCCTTCGACCCTGTGGGCCAACACGTCAGCACCCACATGGGCGTGAGAGGCCAAGGCGGCGGCCACAAGCGCGTTGGCCGTGTTGTGCCGTCCTGCAAGGGCGGGCGCGGCCTCAAACGAGCAGGTTTTGTCGGGGTTGTTTCGATGCAATTCGAACGTGACGCTCCTGGCATCAGGGCGGACGGTGGCGAGATGGTCCACCCCTTCAGGCACGTCCTCGCCGAGGTCCACCAGGGCGAACCGTTCAAGGGTTTTCTGGTGGGGCCAAGGGAGGTCGTGCGGCACGATCAAGGCCTGGCCCACTTGGGAGCCAAACACGTGAAACGCCTCTCGGAACGCCTCTTCTGTGCCGTACACGTCCAAATGGTCTGGGTCCAAATTGGTGACCGCGGCATGGGTGGGGTGCAGCTGGTGAAAGCTGCGGTCGAATTCGTCGGCCTCGACCACGTGCCATTCGGCGCCGGGCTTGGACAGCAGGTTGGTGCCTGTGGCTGCGTCGATGCCGCCGAGGAAGGCATGGCATCCCGTGGGATGCGCCATGAGCATGTCCGCCAACCAGCTGGACGTGGTGGTTTTGCCGTGGGTTCCAGCCACCGCCAACGTGGGATGGTTTCGGGTGATGGCGCCCAGGAGTTCGGCCCGCTTCAAGGCCTGGATGCCTCGGGATTCAAAGTGGCGCTTGAGCCTGAGATCGGCGGGCACGGCCGGGGTCCACACGACGGTCGGAGTCTCCTGTCGTGCCCAAGATGGCAGGTCGTTCGGGTCGTCCGAATGCCCCACCCAGAAGCCTTCATCCTTCAGCCGATCCAAGAGGGGGGAAGGGGTCAAGTCGTATCCGCCGACCACGTGCCCCAGGCCATGCAAATGCCGGGCGAGCGCGCTCATGCCGATGCCACCAAGGCCAAGGAAGAAGACGTGTTGGGCCACGGTCATGGGTCAGGCAAGCAGGCGTTCAAGTTCGTCCACGACTGCGGCGGCGGCGTGCGGTTTGGCCGCGCCCTTCATGGCCTCGGCCATGGCTGCGCACGTTTCCGGATCGTGGAGCAGCCTGGTGACGGTTTCGCCCAACTTCTCCCGCACCTCACGGTCCGGCAACAATTCGGCGCCACCCAGTTCAGTCAGGCTGCGTGCGTTGTGGGTTTGGTGGTCCTCAGCCACGTGCGGGGAAGGCACGAGCACGGCGGGCTTGCCCACCAGCGCCAATTCTGCCACCGACATGGCCCCTGCACGTGATGCGATCAGGCGGGCCGCGCCGTAGGCCAGGTCCATGCGGTCCACAAACCCTGTGCACACGACCCCGTCGCAGGGACGGGCGTTGAGCCAAGTTTGGGCCTCCGTTTCATGCCGTCCCCCGCATTGCCACAGGAGTTGGTACCCGCGCTGCGCTGCGGAGGGTTCCGCGGTCAGGATGGCTTTCACGGCGTTGTTCATGGACACGGCGCCCAAGCTTCCGCCCATGACAAACACCACAGGCAGGTCGTCCCTCAGTCCAAAATGGTCGAGGGCTTCTTGGTGTTGCCCGTCGTGTGGCTGGGCAAGTTGGACGACATGATGTCGGAGGGGGTTGCCGGTGACCACCAGCCGCTTGGCGGGAAACCAGCGTTCCATGCCGGGCATGCCGGCACACACCCGAAGCACGCGGTTGGCCAAGAGCCGGTTGGTCACCCCGGGAAAGCTGTTTTGTTCTTGGATGAGGGTGGGCACACCCAAGCGCACGGCTTGGTCCAACAAGGGACCGCTGGCAAACCCACCGACACCCACCACCACTTGCGGTCGGTGGCGTTTCAACAAGTGTCGCGCCTTCCAGAGGCTGCTCAGGAGCATGAAGGGGAACACCAGGTTGCGGGTGCTGGTCAGCTTCCGCTCCACCCCGGTGATCCACAGGCCGTCGATCTCGTACCCGGCGGCAGGAACCTTGTCCATTTCCATGCGCCCCAAAGCGCCGACAAAGCGGACGTTGGCCTCGGGGTTGCGGCGCACAATCTCATCGGCAATCGCGAGCGCAGGGTGGATGTGGCCGCCTGTGCCGCCTCCGGAAACGATGACGTTGGTGAGTGGGGTCATCGCTTGAGCGCGTTGCCTTGCGTTTTCACGCCTTCGCCCGCCACCACGCGGGACACGGCGAGCATCATGCCGATCGACATGCACGTGAACAGGAGCGAGGTGCCCCCGTAACTCACCAAAGGCAACGGTTGGCCGGTGGTGGGAAACAGCCGGACGGACACGCCCATGTTGATCAGGGCCTGCACGGCGATGGTCAGCCCCAGGCCGAGCACCAGATTCCGGGCGAACAGCGAATCGCAGCGCACCGCCGTTTGGGAGGCCCTGAACAGCAAGGCCAAATAGAGCAAGACCAGCCCGAGTCCCCCCACCGCGCCCCACTCCTCCACGATGAAGGCGTAGATCATGTCGGAATAGGGGTGAGGCAGGAAGTTCCGGGAGGTGCCGGACGCCGGCCCTGACGGCAGGATGCCGCCTTTGTGGATGGCGATTTGGGCCAATTCAATTTGATAGTCTTCCGCGCTGGACTCGCCACCGCCTTCGCCTGATGCGAAGCCCGCAAAGCTCTCGATGCGGCTCGCCCACGTTCCGAATCGGGGCAAGGCCTCGGGGGCCGCTTTGCCCAGCCCGTAGAGCATCACCAGCGCCGAGGCGGCGATGCCCACCACCCTCGCGACTTGCAGCCATGGCAGTCCTCCAACGAACAGCATGGCAAAACAGATGGCGCCGAGCATGGCGGCGGTGGAAAAATCCGAGGGCAAGATGAGCGCGCACACGAGGCCAATGCCGGCCAAGATGGGCGCCACCCCTTGCCAAAAATCATGCAGCCTGTCCCGGCGCACTTGCAATTGCCGCGCCACCCACATGACCAGGGCGAGCTTGGCAAAGTCCGAGGTCTGCACCGTCAATCCAATGAAGGGAATCTTGATCCAGCGCCGCGCGTCGTTGATGTCCGTGCCAAAGAGCAACGTGAACACCAGCGCGGCCACCGCCAACACCATGACCAGGTTGGCGAGTTTGCTGAAGTACTTGAAATGGATGCGGTGCACACCAAACATGACGAGCCACCCCAAGGACAACAACCCCACCTGCTTGAACAGGAATTTGGCGCTGTTGCCGTCGGCTTTGTACGCGAGCGTGCTGATGGCGCTGTACACCGTGACCAACGAGGCCATGGTCAACACCAGGGCGATGCCCCAGAGCACGCGGTCGCCTTCCAACCGCTGACGGATCCCTGCGATGAGTTCGTTCATCGGCTCAAATCAGAGGGCGCGGACGGCGTTTTTGAAGGCGCGGCCACGTTGCTCGTAGCTGCCAAACAAGTCGAAGCTCGCGCAAGCCGGGGACAGCAACGCTTGGTCGCCTGGCATGCCGAGGTGGTACGCCAAGGCCACGGCTTCCTCGGCCGAGCCCACGTCGTGGCTGCTCTCCACAAGCCCGTCGAACGCGTCGTGCAGGGGCTTGTTGTTGTTGCCCATGCAGATCATGTGCTTCACTTTGTCACGGACCAGGGGCACCAAAGTGCTGTAGTCGTTGCCTTTGTCGATGCCGCCGGCGATCCAAATCACAGGAGAGGTGGCGCATTCCAGGGCGTACCACACGCTGTTGACGTTGGTGGCTTTGGAGTCGTTGATGAACGTGATGCCGTTCACTTCGGAGACGTACTCGAGGCGATGCTCGACGCCTTCGAAGCTCTGGAGGCTCTCGCGGATCCCGTCCTTGCGGAGGTCCAAAATGCGTCCTGTCATGCCGGCCGCCATGGAGTTGAAGAGGTTGTGCTTCCCTTGCACGGCCAATTTTTGAATGGTCATGGTGAATGAATTGAGATGTTGGAGTTTGAATTTTCTAGGGTCTTGAGGGTCCAAACCGCCACCCCGGCCTTCGCGGGCGACCTCGTCGAATGGGCGCTCGGCAGACAGGGGGTGGAGTTGGGCGGCGGTGCCGCGGTCGCGGAGCATGCGACCGGTCCAGTCGCAGTCCGCGTTGTAGATGAGGTGGTCGCCCGCCTTTTGGGCTTGCGTGATGCGCCACTTCGAAGCGGCGTACGACGCCATGTCGTTCCCATACCGGTCCAAGTGGTCCGGGGTGATGTTGAGCAGGACGGCCACGTCCGGACTGAACGTGGACGTGCCGTCGAGCTGAAAGCTGCTGACCTCAATGACGGTGGCTTGTGCCGCCGCGTCGCCAGCTTCGTGCCGCTCGGCCAAGCGGCGGGACCAGCTCGTGCCGATGTTCCCGACGCAGTCCACGTCCCACCCTTCATGACGCAAGACGTGGTCGATCATCGACGTGGTGGTGGTCTTGCCGTTGGCGCCTGTGACGGCCACCACCGGGGCGGTGTGGCCTTGCGCCGTGAAGACGCGGCTGGCGTATTCGATGTCGCTGATGACCTCCCGTCCTTGCGCGCGGCAGGTGTCGACAATGGGGGCGTCGTCAGGGATGCCCGGACTCTTGACCACCACTTCGGTGTCCATCCACGCCTCGGGGCGGTGTCCGCCGAGCTCGTGGCCAATGCCGTGGGCCTTCATTTCAGCAGAACCCGGCCCGCGGCCTTCCCCCGCGTCGCTCACGAACGCACGCGCGCCCACGGACTTTGCCAGCAAGGCGGAGCCCACGCCGCTTTCGCCGGCGCCCAAAATCAGGATGGGATCTGTGAGGTTCATGGGACTGGGGTCAGCGGACTTTCAGGGTGACGATGGTGACGACGGCCAACAGGATGCCGACGATCCAGAAGCGCGCCGTGATTTTGGATTCCGGCATGTTTTGTTTCTGGAAGTGGTGGTGGAGCGGCGCCATCAGGAAGACCCTGCGGCCTTCGCCGTATTTTTTTTTGGTGTGGCGGAACCACCCCACTTGAATGACGACGCTCAGGTTTTCAATCAAGAAAATGCCGCAGAGCACAGGGATCAGAAGTTCCTTGCGGATGGCGATCGCGAACGTCGCAATGATGCCTCCCAAAGCAAGCGACCCGGTGTCCCCCATGAAGACCTGGGCGGGGAAGGCGTTGTACCACAAGAAGGCCACGCACGCCCCAACGAAGGCGGCGATGAACACCACGAGCTCTTCCGACCCAGGGATGTACATGATGCTCAGGTGGTCGGCGATGACCGTGTTGGAGCTGACGTAGGCCAACACCGCCAGGGCCATGCCCACGATGGCGCTGGTGCCTGTGGCAAGGCCGTCGATGCCGTCGGTGAGGTTGGCGCCGTTGCTGACGGCCGTCACGACCACGATGACCAAGGGGATGAAGACGAGCCACACGTATTGGGCGGCGTCCTCGATGGCCCAAGACAAGAGCCACGCGTAGTCGAAGTGATTGTCCTTGATGAAAGGAATGGTCGTGGCGGTGGAGCGCACGGTGGTCCAGGTGCCGTCCGCCGCCATTTCCTTGATGGCGATGTCGGGGTGCCAAATCATCGCCGCGCCCAAGATGAGGCCCATGCCAACTTGCCCAATGAC
Source organism: Flavobacteriales bacterium (assembly GCA_049627085.1). Classification (GTDB taxonomy): domain Bacteria; phylum Bacteroidota; class Bacteroidia; order Flavobacteriales_D; family Sanyastnellaceae; genus UBA11663. Next base: position 7,278 of record JBMZWX010000004.1, read on the forward strand.
TTTGAAGCGACCGGCCAGCCCCTCTTTGTTCTTCTTGAAGACTTTGATGTAGTCGTCCACGAACCCAATGGCGCCGAGCCAAACGGTGCTCAACACCATCAATTGGGTGTACACGTTGGTCAAGTCGGCAAACAACAGGGTGGGCAAGAGGATGGCGCCGAGGATGATCAACCCGCCCATGGTGGGGGTGCCTTGCTTGTTCATTTGGCCTTCGAGGCCCAAGTCGCGCACGACCTCCCCAACCTGCTTCAATTGCAGCCACTCGATGATGCGCTTTCCAAACGCGATGCCCACCACCAGCGACGTGAGCAAGCTCATGGCTGCGCGGAACGAGACGAAGTTGAACAGGCCGGCGCCTGGCAAATCGTAGAGCTCGCGGAGGGTGGTGAAGAGGTGGTACAGCATGGGGACGGCTCAGGCGGTGGGTTGGAAGGCAGATTTCAATTCTTCGCGGTCGTCGAAGGGGTGGCGCTCGCCGTGGATTTCCTGGTAGGTTTCGTGACCCTTGCCTGCGACCAAAACGACGTCCCCAGGCTCCGCCAATGCGGCTGCGGTGCGGATGGCTTCACGACGATCCACGATGCTCAGGCACTTGCGTCGGTCGATTGGGTCGAGCCCAGCCTCCATGTCGCGCAGAATCGCGTTGGGGTCTTCGCTGCGGGGGTTGTCGCTGGTGAGGATGACCCGGTCTGAGCCTTTCACGGCGCTCAAAGCCATGACGGGGCGCTTGGCCGTGTCGCGGTCGCCGCCGCAGCCCACCACGGTGATGACCTTCTCTCCGCCGCTGCGCACGTGGGCGATGGTGCGAAGCACGTTGTCCAGCGCATCCGGGGTGTGGGCGTAGTCCACAATGGCGGTGATGCCGTCCCGCGCGGGCACGCGCTCAAAGCGTCCCGCAGGCGGTTGGAGCAACGACATCTGGGTCAGTGTGTGGATGGGGTCGGTGCCGAGCTGCTTGGCCACGACGTAGACCGCCAGGAGGTTGCTGGCGTTGAATCCGCCCACCAGTTGCGAGTAGAGCTCCTGGCCGTCGAGGTGAAGGACCAACCCTGAGATTTGGTTTTCCACGAGCCGGGCCCGCTCGTCGGCGACCCCTTGGATGGCCATGGTCACAGCCTTGGCTTTCGTGTCGGCCACCATGTCTTCAGCGTGGGTGTCGTCGCCGTTCACTAAGGCAAACGCCGAGGCAGGCAACCGGTCGAACAGCTGCTTCTTCGCTTGGATGTACCCGTTGAAGTCGCCGTGGTAATCGAGGTGGTCGTGCGAAATGTTGGTGAACACGGCCCCAGTGAAGGAGGTGCCTGCGATGCGTTCCTGCACAATCGCGTGAGAACTGGCCTCCATGAACACGTGCGTGCACCCTTCGTCGGCCATCTCGCGCAACAACGCTTGGAGACTCAGGGCGTCGGGGGTGGTGTGGGTCGCGGGCACGACGCGGTCGACAATCCGATTTTCCACAGTGCCGAGCATGCCCACCTTGCGGTCCAAGAGCCTGAAGAGCTGGTGCAGCAGGCTGACGGTGGTGGTCTTGCCGTTGGTGCCCGTGACGGCCACCACCTTCATGTCCTTGGAGGGGTGGTCGTGGAAGGCGGAGGCGATGTGGCCAAGGGCGGCCGCGCTGGACTTGACCTGGACCACGGTGACGTGGTCGGGGGTGTCTTCTGGCATCCGCTCACACACCACGCACGTGGCGCCAGAGGCGATGGCCGTGTCGATGTAATCGTGCCCATCCACGGTTGCGCCTGGCACGGCCACGAACAAGCCAAGCGGTTGAACTTTCCGAGAATCCAGGGCGATGTGTTCCACCGCCACGTGGGTGGTGCCTCGCACCTCGAGGATGCGCGCGTCGTAGAGAAGGTCGGAGAGCAATTTCACGAGAGGCGGAGTTGGATGGTGGTGACCTCGGGGCGCAATGGGGTGCCCGGGGCGATGGACTGAGATTTGACAGTGCCGATGCCGTTGTATTTCACTTGCAATCCTGCATTCTCCAGCAGGTACAAGGCGTCGCGCAGGCCCATGCCGCGGACGTCGGGGATGCCCGATTCGGGGAATTCAAGCGCGGTCAGCGTCGCGGTTTGTTCTCCGGTGGTGACGTTCACCCAATCGGCGGCGGTTTCTCCCGTGTGGGTCATGCCGATGGCGGTGTAGATGTCGGCCAGCGCATGTCGGGCGCCGTCTTTCGCTGCAGGCATGGATTTTTCCTCGGCCAAGTCCCGATCCTCCAACGTGTGGAATGCCGGATCGGTGGCGTAGATCAGGTCGGCCACGTCCCGGAACACGGGGGCTGCGATGGTGCTGCCGTAGTACCGGCCACTCTTGGTGTCCGCGATGACCACGACGCAGGAGTAGCGGGGTGCGTCCGCGGGGAAATACCCTGCGAAGGACGCGCGGTAGCGGCCCTCGGCGTACCCGTTGCCAGTCGCGATTCGGGCCGTGCCTGTTTTTCCGGCCACGGTGTAGGGGCGTCCCTTGAACTGCCGCTTCGCCGTGCCTTCGCCGTCCTCTTCGCACACAGCTTCCATCATCTGTTTGCACGCGGCTAGCGTGGAGGCGCTGCAGATGCGCGGATTCAAGACGAATGGCTCGTAGGTCTTCACCGTTTCTCCGCCGCTTTGCAAAGCCTGCACGAGCTGGGGGCGCATCATCTTCCCGTTGTTGGCGATGGCGTTGTACAGCGTCAAGGTTTGCAGCGGCGTTTGGGTCAGCTCGTAGCCGATGGCCATTTGGGTCAAAGTGATGCCCGTCCAATCCCGCGCGCTGGGGTCTGTTTTGACTTTGGGTTTGGCCTCGCCCACGTAGCGGATGCCTGTTTTGGTGGTCACGCCGAGGTCCTCAAGTCGCTGGGTGAACGCGGAAGGCTTGGCTTCAAACGTTTGTTTCACGGCCAGCGCCGAGCCAATGTTGGAGCTCACTTCGAAGACTTTCATCAGGTCGATCTCCCCGTGGCCGCCGTCTTTGTAGTTGCTGTCGCGCATGCGCTTGCCGTGGAAGTGGATTTCGCCTTCTTGGGTGTCCACCGAGTCTGTGGGGAGCATGCCTTCTTCCATGCAAGCCAACAGGGTGGCCAGCTTGAAGGTGGAGCCGGGCTCCACCGCCGTGCCGATGGCGTGGTTGAAGTCTTCCCAGTACTCCACCGTGCCGTTCGTGGATTCGTGGCGGGTGAGGTTGGAAATGGCTTGGATGTGTCCGGTTTGGACTTCGCACACGATGACGGTGCCCCACGCGGCGTCGTGCTTGCGGAGTTGCCGCTCGAGGGCGGTGGTCGCCACGTCTTGGAGGTGCAGGTTCAGGGTAGTGACAACGTCCAAGCCTTCGACCGGATCCACGAGGTAGTCGTCTGTGACGGGCATCCACTGGTTGCCGGCCACCTTGCGCGAGAGTTGTTGGCCTTCCACGCCAGAGAGTTCTTCGTTCCAAGCGCGCTCGATGCCGACGCGTTGCTGCTCACGGTCGATGCCTACCGTTCGTGCGGCGAGCTTGCCGAAGGGGCGACGGCGGTTTTCACGGCGCTCGAACACCAAACCGCTCTTGTATCGGCCCAACTTCACGAAGGGGAGTTCGCGCAGTTCCTTGTAGGCGGTGAAGGGGATGTTTCGGGCGATGAGGGCGCCGCGGTGTCCGCGTTGTCTGGCGTTGTCGAATTTGCGTTGGATGCCTTCGCTGGATTTGTCGGTGGCCTTGCCCAGCAACTGGCACAGGGTGTCTACCGTGCTGAAGTAATCGTCCCAGCGCATGCCTTCGCATTTGGAGTCCCACCTCAGGTCGTAGACGGGCACGCTGGTGGCGAGAAGGCTTCCGTCGTCTGCCAGAATTTGGCCTCGTGCAGGCTCGATGGTGCGCACGCTGGTGGAGAATTGTTCTCCGCGGGCTTGCCATTTGTCGTGCTCCACCGTCTGGATGTAGACAATGCGCCCAAAGACCCCCATTCCCACGAAGGTCAAGCCCACAAACACGAGCCAAATGCGTCCGCTGTTGGGCATCTTACTCATCGTCGACACGCAGCAAGGTTGGAGGGGTGGTGGGTTGTTCCAGGCCGAGCTCGGCGGTGGACGTGGCCAGGCGGCTCTGCTGGAGCTGGGACTCGAAGTCCGAGCGCAAGGTTTTTTCTTCTGCGACGGCTTCCTCGAGTTGCTCGGTCACACGTTGCTTCTCCCGGAGGATGCGTTCTGCCTGATAGCCGAGTCCGAGGTAGAGGATGGTGAGCAAGCAGAGGTAGAGCATGAACGGCACTTGGCGCACCAGGGCTTCCCGCGCCAAGACTTCGCCGCTGAGCACCTCGCGGAGGACACTTCCGATCTGGTTTTGGCGTTGGCGCTGCTTCTTTTTCTCGCGCTGTTCGGCCCTGAATTCCTCCGAGGTGCGAAGGCGGTTGGGGCCGGTGGGTTGGCGCGCGGCCGTGGCTTTCGAGGCCTCGGCTTCCGCCTTGGCTTCGCGTGCGAGCAATTCGGAGGCGCTCAAGGTGCGGTTGCCTTTGGTCGTCTCCTTCGGGGTGCGGCGGAATCGATCGAAGAACTTCATGGCATCCATTCGGTTCGTTCCGCCACGCGAAGGCGTGCGCTCCGGGCGCGGGGGTTGGACTCCATTTCTTCGTCGGTCGCCACGATGGCTTTGCGCACGAGCGGCTTGAAAGGGGCAAGCACCTGTCCTTTCATGTCGCGCTTCACGTCGTCGTCGAAGTTGCCGGACCGCATGAAATGCTTGACCAAACGGTCTTCCAGGCTGTGGTAGCTCATGATGGCCAGACGTGCGCCGGGTGCAAGCATGCCAACCGCGTTCTTCAGCAAGTCTTCCAAGGCACCCAGCTCGTCGTTGAGGTGGATTCGGATGGCTTGGAAAATGCGGGCGTAGTGCTTGTTTTCCTTGCCGCGGGGGGCGGTGGGGGACAACACTCGGATCAAATCGTGGGTCGTGGCCAGGGGTTGGGTCTCGCGGGCCTCCACAATTCGGCGGGCCAAACGGTCTGGCCGGGTCACCTCCCCGTAGCGCCGGAAGACTTGGGTCAATTCGCCAACCTCAACGCGCGCCAGCCAGGCGCTGGCCGGTTCACCCGACGCGGTGTTCATCCGCATGTCCAGGGGGCCGTCGTGGCGCAATGAAAACCCGCGCTCAGGCGTGTCGAACTGGTGGGAACTGACCCCCAAGTCGGCCAGCAGGCCGTTCAGGGGGAGGCCCTTGTGGGCGCGCAAGAATTGAGGGGCAAATCGGAAGTTCGCCGCGACCAGGGTGAAGCGGGGATCGTTCAGGGCGTTTGCGTGCGCGTCGGGGTCCTGGTCGAACCCAAACAAGCGCGCATCCGGCCCGGCCGCGTCGAGCATGGCTTGGCTGTGTCCGCCACCGCCGAAGGTGGCGTCCATCCAGCAGCCGCCTTGCACCCCGTCGCCGCCGCCGAGGTTGAGGGCCTCAAGCGAGGCGTTCAGCATGACGGGGACGTGGTAGGCCTGGTTCATTCTGCGTCGCTGCCTTCGAGGTCTTTGCGCACGTCCTCTGCCAAGTCTCCGAAGTCGAGGTCGTCCTCGTCCTGGATCACTTGCTTTTTGTACGCTTCGTGGTTCCAGATTTCCACCTTCTCGCCCAAGCCAGACACGATCACCTCTTTGGCGTTCTTGGGGTCAATCCCGGCGTATTCCAGCAGGGCGGCGGGCAGGTTGATGCGCCCGGCGCCGTCGACGTCCACGTGCGTGGCGCCCTTCATGAATTTCCGCTGAAACAGCTGGTGCTTGCGGTTGTACCGGCTCAAGCGGGCCATCTCGTCGTTGACTTTGTCCCACTCCGGCTTGGGGTAGAGCACCAGGCACCCCTCGAAAATGTCGCGGTTCACCACGAGGCCATGATGAATCACACCGTCAAGCTGCTTGCGCAGTTTGGCGGGGAACATCAAACGGCCTTTGGCGTCGATGCGACAGGGGTGTTCTCCGAGCAGGTTGAGCATGGTGGCGTTTCCGTCAATCAAAAGTACGCTCAATCTCCCACTTTCTCCCACTCATTGACACTTTCTCCCACTTTGTGGATAAAGTTTGGACATTGGTCTGGAAAAAGCCCAGGAATGGCGCGGGGTTTGGAAAGTGGGAGAAAGTGGAGGAAATGCGCTATCCACACGTTGTCAACAGCCGATGTGAACAACGCGGCGTGGATGGCGTGCCCGGGGCACGGGAGGTGGGGTGCGTGCGTGGTGCATTTTTGTCCCCATGGATTCAAACATTCTCGAAACAGGGCCCTACCGCTACGTGGAAGAAGGCGAGGGAGCTCCGCTGGTGCTGCTTCACGGCTTGTTTGGGGCGTTGAGCAACTTCGCTGAGGTGCGTGCGCATTTCAGCAAGCAGTTCCGGGTCATCACCCCCATGTTGCCCATTTACGAGTTGCCCATGTTGGAGACCAACGCCAAAAACATGGCCAAGCACATCGCCGGTTTCTTGGACGAGCTGGGCCTGGAGAAGGTCCATTTGCTCGGCAACAGCTTGGGAGGACACGTCGGGTTGATTTACACCCGCGACCACCTCGATCGAGTGGCGTCCTTGACGCTGACGGCGAGCAGCGGGCTGTACGAGAACGCCTTTGGCTCAAGCTTCCCACGCCGGGAAGACAAGAGCTACATCAAGGACAAGGTGGCGGTGACGTTCCACGACCCCAAGCACGCGACCCCCGAGTTGGTGGACGAGTGTTTCGAAGCGGTCAACAACCGCAACAAGGTGCTCCGCATTTTGAGCATCGCGAAGTCGGCCATCCGCCACAACATGGCCAAAGACCTGCCCAGCATGGATGTGCCGGTGTGCTTGATTTGGGGCAAGAACGACATCATCACCCCACCTGAAGTGGCGGAGGAATTCTTGGCCGGGTTCCCAGATGCAGACTTGTTCTGGATCGACGAGTGCGGCCACGCCCCCATGATGGAGCACCCCGAGACCTTCAACAGCATCCTCGCGGACTGGTACACGGCGCGAGGCATTTCCTGAGCATGTCTGACGAAGCGCACGGATGGGACATCAAAGAGGCGACGTTCGTGAAGAGCAGCGCCCAGCCGTCAGAATGCCCCAAGCCCGATCGGCCGGAATACGCGTTCATCGGCCGTTCCAACGTGGGGAAGAGTTCCTTGCTGAACATGTTGGTCGGGCGCACGAGTTTGGCCAAAACGTCCAGCACCCCAGGCAAAACCCAGCTGATCAACCACTTCGACGTCGACGGCACGTGGTACTTGGTGGACCTGCCTGGGTTTGGCTACGCCAAGGTCAGCAAGAAGGATCGGGTCAAGTGGATGGAGGTGACCAAGCGTTACCTCGACAGCCGCACGAACCTCATGTGCGTGATGATGCTCGTGGACTCGCGCATTCCCGCCCAAAAAGTGGACTTGGAATTCATGGCTTGGATGGGCAGCGTGGGGTTGCCGTTTGTGCTGGTGTTCACCAAGGTCGACAAGCTGAACAAGGCGGAGCGCGCGGCGTTTTTGCCCGCCTACGAAGAGGTCATGTTGACACAGTGGCACAAGATGCCCCCGGTGTTCGTGACCAGCAGCAATTCGTCTGAAGGCCGGGAGGAGGTGCTGCGTTTTGTGGCCCAAACCAACGGGCTCTACCAGCCTTGATTCAGATCAGCCCTCCAGCACGCCAATGCGCTTGGCGAATTCTTGGGTGAACCCGCGCACGGCGGTGGCGTGGTCCTTGTCGGACGTGGCGCGCTCGTACGTGTCGGCCAACGTCATCATGGTTTGCACCACGAACGACCGCATTTCCTCCACGCTCATGTCCTTGGTCCAAAGGTCCATGCGCATGGCCGCGTGCTCTTTGGGGTTCCACATGGACAACACCATGGCCGAGGCCGCTTGTTGCGAAATGCCGCCGTCCTCGGCGGTCCAGTTCATTGCGACGGGGACTTTGTTTTCGTCGGTGGTGACGTCAATGGTGATGCGGGATGTGGCCATGCCGCGAAAGTACGCTCAGGGCCGGTAGGTGCGCAAGAACGGTTGCGGGTCTCGGGCCGTGAACCAACCGTCCACAGGAAGGTCTCCCTGCGATGCGGTGCGGGCCTGCACCATCTTCCACCCCAGGTAGGCCCCCAGCTTGTCTGGGCTCTCCTGGGGGATGTCGCCCACGCGGGTGAACGGACCTTCTTGGAACCAGCGCATGACTTCCCTGGGGTTGTCGTTGAACATGCGCTCCTGGGGCTGCACTTGCGCCCAAATGGCCCGCTCGTTCGCCTCCGCCCAAGCCCATTCTTCCAGAGTCCAGTTCAAGAGCTGCGCAGGCGTGGCGTCCGGCATGCACAGCGAAGTCAAGTGCAGGATTTGGCCCCAAAACAACATAAGGTCGGCCGTCCTGGCCCCGGGCGGGATGCGGTGCTGTTGGGTCACGAGCAACCAGCCTTTCATGGCGTCAGACGCCATCCATTCCGGCTTCATCCGGTTCAGGCGGTACTGGGGGAACTGGCTCGGGGGCAATTCTTGCAGCAGGGGCTGGGTCGGCCCCATGAACCAGTCCAGTCCGACGGCCAAGCATGTGGGGGTGGGGTACAACGCGAAGTTGAACCCCGAGGGCATCCAGACGACGTCTGGAATCGGGTCGTCTGGGAACAGCACCTGGTGCCTTTTCAGGCCATCCAAGAGGGCTTCCGTTTCCCGACGCAGGATTTCCTCTCGTCCTGAAGTGGAGTCGATGGCCTCAAGCATGGGCCGCATTTCGCTCAAAAATTGACGCAACACGTCCACCGTGGCGGTGTCTTGGGCTTCCCCGAGTTGAAGGATGTCTTCGCACCACAGGGGCCAAAATTCAGGGTGAGCCTCCGTCATGTGCGCCAAGGCCTTGGCACGGTTTTGGTCCTCTGGCAGGTCATGAAGCACTTCCATCCAATCGACGACTTGGTGGTCGACAGGCAGGCGCACGCCCTCGGTGGGAATCCGGGTGGGGTCCGACGCGCACGACACCCACATCGCGGCCGCCAAAACACACACACTCAGGTGGAACAAAATGCGTTGGGAAACCATGTGTGGCTGAAGGGGATTGGTAGATTTGGACAAACCGTGGGAACGATGACGCAGACAAAGATGTGCAAAGAACTTGGCCTGTGGGCCCTCTTGTGGGTTGGGGTGTTGACCTCGGCATGGGGACAAGGGCATGGGTTCCGCATGGGGCTCGCCATGGACCCGAACGTCTCGTGGATGAACTCGCGGGATTTTGAACACACGACGGACGGAGGACGTGCCCACTTTGGCTACCAATTCATGGCGGACATCATGTTCTCCGAGACCTACGCCTTCGGCACCGGGGTGCATGTGTTCCGGACGGGGAGCCAAATCGAATATTGGGAGCCCACCACGGATTCAACCTTGAGTCGGGTCAGCCGCGACTTCAACAACCAGTACGTGGAATTGCCACTGACCTTCAAATTCCGCACCAAGGAAATCGGGTACACCACCTACTTCGGTCGGTTTGGCACAGGCTTGGGCCTGAACACACGACGCGCCGCAGAGGAGGTCCGCTACGTCGGGTACACCGCGGAGGACGGCACGTGGTCGCCCGTGGCCAATCCTGCAATCCCATCCCCTGACAACATTTCGGCCGACTTCGCCACCTTGTTTCGCGCGTCGCTCATCGTGGGGGTTGGGTTGGAACGGAAGATCGCAGGTCCGACTTCGTTGATGGTGGGGTTGACCTACAACAACAGCCTGTTCAACACCCACAAGGGTCTTGATGTGGTGAAAGTGGACAGCACAGGGTTGCCCAGGTTTTCCGAGGCCGGAGAAGCGCTCACCACGGCCTTGGATGGCCACGACAGCTACCTCGCTTTGAGCGTGGGCATTGTCTTTTGAACCTTTGTGGACATGACGCAAGCGACGAACCCTGAAGCGGTCGCCGAGCACATCGTGGCTTGGTTGCGAGCCTACCTCGAGCAATCCGGCATGGAAGGTTGGGTTGTGGGGGTCTCGGGCGGCATCGACTCGGCGGTCACCTCCACCTTGTGCGCGATGACCGGCGCGCCCACCGTGTGCGTGGAAATGCCGATTCATCAAGCGCCGGATCAGGTGTCCCGCGCATCGAAGCACATCGAATCGCTGTGCGCTGGGCATCCCCGGGTTCGGCGGTCGACGGTGTCTCTGACGGAGGTGTACGACACGTTTGCCAAGGCCCTGCCTGACGGCCCCGACGAAAGCCGCGGATTGGCCATGGCCAACTCACGTGCGCGCTTGCGCATGACCACGCTGTACGCGTTGGCCCAACGGGTGAAGTCTCTGGTGGCGGGCACCGGCAACAAAGTGGAAGACTTTGGGGTGGGTTTCTACACCAAATACGGGGACGGCGGCGTGGACCTTTCGCCCATCGCCGACTTGAACAAAACCGAAGTCTTCGCGCTTGCGGCCCACCTTGGCGTGATTGAGGAGATTCAGCAGGCTGCGCCCACCGACGGCCTGTGGGGCGACGACCGGACCGACGAAGACCAGTTGGGCGCCACCTACCCCGAGTTGGAATGGGCCATGGGGTGGGAATCCCAAGGACATTCAGAGGAGGAGGAAGCCGGGTTGCCGTGGCGGCAGCAAGAAGTCTTGGCCACCTACAGGCGTTTCCACCGTGCCAACAAGCACAAGATGGAGCCCATTCCTGTTTGCGAGGTGCCGGACGACGTCCGGTTCAGGGCTTGACGCCTTCCTCCGTCACGACGAGTTCGGTGTCGCATTCCAGGCGAATGCGCGCTTCCAAGTCGTCCACCTTCAGCGTCACCTGGTACGGGCCCGCAGGAATGTGGTTGTCGCCGTCCAACAACGAGATGGGCACCTGTTGCAAGCCCCGCACCAAGCGGACTTCACCGCGGTCGTAGACGCGGCCTTCTTGGGTTTGCAGTTGGTCGAGGATTTGGTCGGCGCTGAGTCCACCTTCCCCTTCGGGGCCTTCCTCGGAAACCGGCTTGGTTCGGAGGCGCACTTGGGCCGTGCCGTCCACCGGAGACCAAACCCAGCACATCGCTTCGGGTTCCTCGGGTTCGGACCACGCCCATCCGCGCGTGTTCCAGTTGTCCCGACGCGCGACCTCCACCTTCGCGTCCACGAATTCCAGGGGGCGCGTGTCCAAGGTGGTGGACGTCACGTCGTTCAGGCTGGACAGGTCCATGCGGTAAATGCCCCGGCCGTGGGTGCCGACGATCAAGTCGTCTTCGCGCTCCTGCACGACCAAGTCATGCACAGGCACGCGGGGCAAGTCGCGGTGCAGTGCGCTGAACGATGCGCCGGCGTTCGTGGTGAGGTAGGCGCCGCCGTCGGTGCCCACCACCCACCATCCAGGATGATCTTCCAACTCGACCAGGGCATTGACGGGTTCCGAAGGCAAGTCCTTGCCCCAACGCTCCCACGTTTTGCCAACGTCGCGTGTCGCAAACACCCACGCGTCCAGCGCGTCGTGACGGTACCCGTTCAGCGCCACCACGAGGAGATCGTCGTCGTGGTGAGACCACATCACTTCCGTGATCCAGGCGTGCTTGACGCCGTCGCCCTTGCCGAGGGAGGTGGGGATGGGCATGTCCAGTTGGGTCCAGGCGTGCCCCCCGTCCATCGACACGTGCACGAGGCCGTCGTCGCTGCCCACCGCCAATTGGCCAAACCGCTCAGGGTGTTCTGCCAGGGTGGTCAAGGTGCCGAACGGCACGTTTCCAGCACGTCCGCCACGGGTCAAGTCCCCACTGAGGGTTTCCCAGGTTTCACCCTGGTCCATGGAACGGTGAAGCTTGTTGGACCCCATGTACAGGATGTCTTGTTGGTGCCGGCTCAGCAAGATGGGCGTCTGCCAATTCCAACGGAGCGGAGTCTCCCCCAGCGCGTGGGTGGGGTGCAGGCTTGTGGATTCCCCTGTGGCCAGGTTGGTCCTGCGGTACCACCCAAACTGGTAGCCCGTGAACACGATGTCCGCGTTCCTGCGGTCGACTTCGATTTGCATGCCGTCGCCGCCGCCCAAACCGCGGTAGGGGTGTTGCCCCGTTTGGTGCCAGGCGGGGTTTTCCTTGTGCGTGTGCGGACCTTTCCACGTGCCGTTGTCTTGCAGTCCCCCGTAGACGTTGTAGGGTTCGGCGTCGTCCACCTCGACGGCGTAAAACTGGCCCACGCTTGGGCTGTTGCACTTGATCCAGGAGGCGCCGCCGTCCCACGACACGTTCATGCCGCCGTCGTTGCCGTTGAGCACGTGTCGCGGGTTGTCGGGGTCGATCCAAACTTTGTGGTGGTCGACGTGGACATTCGGGGCGCCAATGTGCTCAAACGTTTGACCTCCGTCGGTCGATTTCAGCAGAGGCACCCCCGCGATGTACACGGTGTTGACGTCCGAAGGGTCGAGGCTCACCGTGCCGAAGTAATAGCCGTAAGTGTACCACACGTCGTCCAGCCAACCTTCGTGGGTGCGACGCCACGCGCCGTTTTGGAAGGCGTACAGTTCAGGGCCGACAATTTCTGTGTCAAACAACGCCGCATTCCCGTCGGAGAGGTAATCGTGGAGGGCCCGAGGCGAGAGTTCGGCGCGCTCGACACGGGCTTTGATGGCCGCCGCGCTGTCGGCGGATTGGAACCCGTTCTCGTCCAAGTAGGCCTGCAGGGTGTCGTTGTCCAAGGCCAAAAAGGCCTCGGCCGCCATGTCCAAAAACGACGCGGGGGTCAATCCACCCTCCTCGGCAGCAGCCTCGTCTTGGGGCCGGGTGGCTTGGTTGTCGATGAGGGCGTACAAGGTGTTGGATGCCGCATGGTGGGCGAGGCCGATTCGGCCGGCGTCGGGGCCTTCAGGAAAACCGTCGAGCCTTGAAATGCGGGTCCAGGTGTCGCCGCCGTCCTCAGATTCCCAAATGCCAGAACCTGTCCCAGCCTCGGTGAATTCATGGGCCCGTCGGGTGCGGTCCCAGGTGGAGGCGTAGAGGTGTTCAGGGTTGCGCGGGTCGACCACGAGGTCCACCGCACCCACAACCGATTTGGCGTTCCCTTGCACGGTCAAGACGCGCGTCCAGGTGTCGCCGCCATCGTCGGTTCGGTAGACGCCTCCTCCTTGGTTTTCCGAGTACAGCTCGCCCAAAGCCGCGACCCACATGCGGTCAGGGCGGTTGGGGTCGATGCACACGCGCCCAATGTGATGCGTCCCTGTGAGTCCGGCGTGGGCCCACGTGTGGCCCCCGTCGTCGCTGAGGTAGACGCCGTCTCCGGCGTACGAGCTTCGCGAGGAATTCACCTCGCCTGAGCCGACCAAGATGCGTCCGGAAGGGTGCGCGTCCACCGCGCCAAGCATGGTGGTGGCTTCGAGCAACGGCTCGAAAGTGGTCCCGTGGTTGGTCGTCTTCCAAAGCCCGCCTGTGGCGTAAGCCACATAGGTGGTGTCGCCCACCACAGACAAGTCCACGACCCGGCCGCCCATGACCGCTGGGCCGATGTTGTGGAGCTCCAGGCCGCTTGTCCAAGACTGCGTCATCATGGCGTCACGGTCCACTTGAACGGCCTCCCGTTCTTGGTTGGAAGAGGCTCCCCAAGACTGGGCTTGGGCGTCAAGGCCCCCTGTCAGCAGAAGCAGGGCGCACGCGATGCGAAGGGTGGGGTGGATGGGCATCATGGTTGAAGCTTGGGGTTGTTCTTGTGGCGGTCTTGGTCGCGTTGGGTCTTTTTGGCCACGTTGGCCTCCAACGCCGCGGTCAGGTCGACGCCGGTTTGGTTGGCCAGCGCCAGGAGCACCCACAGGACGTCAGCCATTTCGTCGCCAAGGTCCCGGCCAGCGTCGCTCGGCTTTTCGCTTTGTTCGCCGTAGCGGCGGGAGAGGATGCGGGCCAACTCGCCCACCTCTTCGGTGAGGATGGCCAAGTTGGTGAGTTCGTTGAAGTAGCGAACCCCGATGGTTTGGATCCAGCGGTGCACCTCGTTTTGGGCCTCGCGGAGGGTGAGGTCGTTGTCTTGAGGGTTGGCGAAAGTCAAGTGGTCCATCATTCTTTGTGTTGGGTGTCCATCCAAATGGTCACTGGGCCGTCGTTGGTCAATTCAACTTGCATGTCGGCGCCAAACTCCCCGGTCGCGACGTCTTGGCCGAGTTCGCGCGAACACGCCGCGACGAACCGATCGTAAAGCGGGATGGCGTGGTCGGGGTGGGCCGCCCGGATGAACGACGGCCGCGTGCCTTTTTTGGTCTTGGCGTGCAGGGTGAATTGGCTGACCACGAGCATGCCACCGGCCACGTCCAGGACGCTTGCGTTCATTTTGCCCTCGTCGTCGTTGAAGATTCGGAGGCGCACGAGCTTGGCGGCGAGCCAGTCGGCGTCCGCCTCGGTGTCGGCGTCTTCGATGCCGACGAGGACCACCAATCCGTGCCCGATGCTCCCGTTGGGCACGCCGTTCACGTTCACTTGGGCTTGACTTGCCCGCTGCACCACCACTCGCATGCTGCAAAATACGGGGACAAGACGTGGAAAAGATGCCTGAAAAGCATGGGGGTGGGAGGCGGCAGGCCAAGGGAGAGGCGTATTTTTGGCCTCGATTCAAACCGACCCATGAAGGCATCCATTGCACCGGCAACCCTCGACCAAGCCCAAGAGATGGGCTTGCGCCCTGAAGAGTTCGATCAAATCAAGACCATCCTCGGCCGCACGCCCAATTTCACAGAGATGTGCGTGTACTCGGTGATGTGGAGCGAGCACTGCTCGTACAAGAACTCGATCAAGTGGTTGAAGACCCTCCCAAAGGAAGGTCCCCACATGCTCGTGAAGGCAGGTGAAGAGAATGCCGGCATCGTCGACATCGGCGACGGGTTGGGTTGCGCGTTCAAAATCGAGAGCCACAACCACCCCTCGGCCATCGAGCCCTACCAAGGCGCGGCGACGGGGGTTGGCGGCATCAACCGCGACATCTTCACCATGGGTGCGCGTCCCATCGCCCAATTGAACAGCTTGCGCTTCGGCGACCTGAGCAACCCACGCACCAAGTGGTTGCTGGAAGGGGTGGTCAAGGGCATTGGCGACTACGGCAACAGCTTCGGGGTGCCCATCGTGGGCGGCGAGGTGTTCTTCGACAAGAGCTACCAAGTGAACCCCCTCGTGAACGCGATGTCGGTGGGCATTTTGGAGGCCGACAAGATCATTTCCGCCACAGCTGCGGGCCCTGGCAACCCAGTGTACATCGTGGGGTCGGCGACCGGCAAGGACGGGATCCAAGGCGCGTCGTTTGCGTCCAAGGACATCACGGAGGAAAGCGCCGACGACTTGCCTTCGGTGCAGGTGGGCGATCCGTTCCAAGAAAAGTTGCTCCTCGAAGCCACCCTGGAATTGTCCAAGACCACCGCGGTCGTGGGCATGCAGGACATGGGTGCTGCGGGCATCACCTGCTCCACCTCTGAGATGAGTGCAGCTGGGGAAGTGGGCATGGACATCCACCTCGACCGTGTGCCGCTCCGCCAGCAAGACATGGAGCCGTTCGAGATTTTGCTGAGCGAATCCCAAGAGCGCATGCTCGTGGTGGTTCACCAAGGACAAGAGGACGAGGTCAAGGCCATTTTTGAGAAGTGGGATTTGCACGCCGAGCACATCGGCGAGGTCACTGAAGGCGACCGCATTCGCTACTTCATGAACGGCGAGCTTGTGGGCGACGTCCCAGGCAGCACCCTCGTGTTGGGTGGCGGGGCGCCCGTGTACGAGCGGGAATACAGCGAGCCAGCTTGGTACGCCGAGGCTCAGGCCTTCGACGCGTCCAGCGTGCCTGTGCCCTCACTCGATGAATGCGTGGACATCGCCCACAAGATGATTTGCCTTCCCAACATCGCGTCGAAACGTTGGGTCTGGGAGCAATACGACAGCATGGTGGGAACCATCAACCGCACGACCAACCGGCCGTCCGACGCCGGCGTGGTGTCGGTGCGGGGCACGGACAAGGCGTTGGCCTTGACGGTCGATTGCAACGCGCGCTACGTGGAGGCGGACCCCGAGGTCGGAACCGCGATTGCCGTGGCGGAAGCCGCCCGCAACATCAGCTGCACAGGCGCAGTGCCGTCTGCGATCACGAACTGCTTGAACTTTGGCAACCCGTACAACTCTGAGGTGTACTGGCAATTTGTCGGCGCCATCCAGGGCATGGGCCGGGCCTGCCGCCATTTCAACACGCCTGTGACGGGCGGAAACGTGAGTTTCTACAACCAGACAGCCAACCCCGACGGCACCGCCCAAGCGGTGTTCCCAACGCCAACCATCGGCATGGTGGGGGTCATGGACGACCGCGCGCACCACACCGGCCTGGACTTCAAAAAGAAAGGCGAGCTCATCTTCCAATTGGGCCCAAGTACGGACTGCATCAACGCATCTGAGTACTTGGCGAACGTGGTGGGCATTGAGCGATCTCCGGCGCCTCACTTCGACCTTGAGCACGAAGGACACCTCCACGCGTGCCTTCGGGACGTCGCCCAAAAGAATTTGGCGGTGGCGTCCCATGACGTGGCCGACGGCGGCTTGTTTGTGACGTTGTTGGAAATGGCCATGCCACGAGGACTTGGGTTTGACATCGTCACGGACGACGAAGTGCGTTTGGACGCGTTCCTCTTTGGAGAGGGACAGGGCCGTGCGTTGGTCTCCCTCAAGGAATCTGACCAAGACGACTTTTTTGACGTGTGTGAAGCGCACGGCATCAAGCCCACGTTGTTGGGCCACGTGACCAAGGGCAAGTTGGTGGTGGACGACAAGCACTTCGGATTCTGCGAAGAGCTGAGGGCTTACTTCGACAACGCCTTGGAGGAAATCTTGACCGAGGACTGATGTGGAAGGAGTTGGCCAAACACGCCGGTGGGGTCGTCCTCGCCTGGGTTGTCGTCTTGGTCGGCACGTTCTTCTTGTTGCGGTTGTACAGCCAACCTTCTGCACAACGCCAGGTTCCTGACCTCTCTGGCATGGCGCGGATGGACGCCTTCGACACCCTTGCGACCCTCGGGTTGGAGGGCGTGTGGCAGGATTCCATTTACCTCCCCACAGGCACCCCTGGTGCAGTGGTGGAACAACACCCTCCCGCGGGCAGTGCGGTCAAGGTGGGGCGCAACATCCTGTTGACCACCCACCGCATCACCCCGCCGGACGAGGCGGTGTCTTACCAAGAGGGACAAGACGCCAAGCTGGTGGAGCGCATTTTGACCACCCGAGGGTTCCGAATTTCCTTGGAGGAGGAGCCCAACCAGCTGCTGGTGGGCAAGGTCATTCGCCTCGAGCACAACGGCAAGGTCCTCGATTCCGAAACGCGATTGCCCAAGGGCTCGGACTTGGTTCTTGTGGCGGGTGTGCTGGGCTCGGACGAGGCCCGCGTGCCGTGGCTCTCGGGACTGTCCCTGCAAGATGCCGCTTCGGTGCTGGCCCGGCGGAAGCTCGCTTTGGGGCACGTGGGCTACGCGCCCGACGTGCTGACCGCCCAAGATTCAGCCAACGCCGTGGTGGCCAGCCAAGACATTGTGCCTTCAGAAACCCCCTACGTGGCGGAAGGCACGGCGGTCGATTTGTATTTTGACCTTCGATGACTCCCATGCACACGATTTTCCACACGCTTGCGTTCTCCAAAGTCATGAAGAAATTGTTGTTCTGCGTGGGGATGGTGTGTGGCTGGGCAGGCGCGGCATTCGCCCAGAACGGCGAAGTCGAGGCTGATTTGCGCCACGTCCAAGTCGACCCCCCGTCCCGGGCCACGCTCGATGCTCGCGGGGACATGTTGTTTCCGATGGCGCTGCCCTTCGTGGACGACTTCGCGTGGCCCAGCATGGCCCACGAAGAAGGCCCTGTCAACCTCAAACGTTGGGAACCCAGTCCCGTGCGCCGCACCGCGACCTTGGCCTTTCAGCCGCCCACGGTGGGGTGCGCCACGCTCGACGGCTTGAACGCGTCAGGCGACCCTTATGCGTTGACGCCCGTGAACCCCACAGGCTATGCCGACACGCTGACCTCGCGCCGCTTGTTGTTGGGCGAGGGCTACACCTCTGCAGACAGCGTGGCGTTGTCGTTTTGGTACCAAAGCGGAGGCATCGCCAACGGCGCAGATGCCGGCGAAGATTCCCTTGTGGTGGAGTTCCGGGCGAGCGTGGCGGAAGGAGATCCTTGGCGGTGGGTGTGGTCCACGGAAGGCATCGACGACGACACCTTGTTCCACCCGGCGGTCATCCACATCGACGCCCCGGAGTTCTTCCACAACGACTTTCAATTTCGTTTCAGGAGTTACGGGTCCTTGGAGGGCAACGTGGACACGTGGCACCTCGATTACGTGCGCGTCGACGAGGACGCCATGACCACCGCACCTGAATTTGAGGAGGTGGCCTTTGTGACCCCGCCCGCAAGTTTCTTGACCTACCCATGGACCGCCATGCCTTGGCCGCACTTCGAGGTGGATCCCGCGGCGTACACCGCCACATCCGTCCCCACGCTCCACCGCAGTTTTGGCGCAACGAGCAACAGCCAAGAGGACATTGGGCTCAAGGTCCAGCGTGTGGACGTGCTGGGCAACGTCAACTCATACGCACCGACCGCAGGGGCGGTGGTCAACAACAGCGTTCAAGGCCTGTTCGAAACCGACTACGTCGACGACCTTCAAATCTTCACAGACCTGTTCAACCCGGCGTTGAGCGATTCGTTTGCCGTGTTCCATGTGAGTCTTTGGGAAGATGAAGTGGGGGCGGCCAACCTCACCAACCAAACGGGCGTTCCGGACAACGACAGCTTGGTGCACATTCAAACGTTCCGAGACTACTACGCCTACGACGACGGCACGGCTGAAAAAGCTTACGCTTTGGAGGGTCAAGGCGGCGAGTTGGTGGTTCGGTTTGACATTCAGCAACCCGACACGCTGGACGGCGTGTGGATGCACTTCACGCCCTTCTTTGACGACGCGGTGGGAGAGACCTTCACGTTGAAAGTCCGCGGGGAGGATCCAGATGTGCCTGGGCAACCTGGCGAGGCGTTGCAGGCGCAATTCGTGGTGCACGAGCCGAATTATTTCACGGGCTCACATGACGGGTTCGTGTACTACCCGTTCAACGCGCCCATCGCCGTGGACGGTCCCGTGTTTGTGGGCTTTGTGCAGCAAGGCGAGGAGCGCATCCACGTGGGGCTTGACAAGAACACCGACACCAACGCCGACCACCTCTGGTACAAGTTCCCGACTTCGCCTTGGCAGCAATCTGGCATCCAAGGGTCGTTGATGATTCGCCCGGTGTTGCGTGCGGGAAAAGAGGTCGTCACCGACGTCGCTGAGCTCCCGCTGGAGCGCCGGCAGTCCATGTACGTGCACCCCAACCCTGGACGAGACCAGATGACCTTGAACCTCGTGCAACCGATGAGCGTCTCGGTGTGGGACATGTCGGGCCGCTTGGTGGACGTGCTGGGCACGTTGGCGGAAGGCAGACACGTGTGGCACGCGCCACATGATGGGGTGTTTGTGGTTCGGGGGATCGACAAGCACGGAGGCGTGCACACCCAACGTTGGATCGCCGAGCCATGAGTGAAGCAGAAGAGGCCCACGACGACGGGCAGGGCGAGGAACTGTTCGAGCACCACCGTTTGGTGGCAGATCCGGGTCAAACGCCCCTTCGCGTGGACAAGTTCATCATCAACCGGGTGGCCCACCTTTCCAGGAACAAGCTTCAAACGGCCGCCAAGTCGGGGTACGTTCGTGTGAACGGGGAACCCGTCAAGAGCAACCACAAGGTCAAACCTGAGGACGTCGTCACGGTGGAGCTTCCTCAGCCGGTGTACGAGTTTGAGTTGCTGCCCGAACCGATGGACTTGGACGTGGTCCACGAGGACGACCACGTGCTTGTGATCAACAAGCCCATGAATTTGGTGGTCCACCCGGGCCACGGCAACTATTCAGGCACGCTGGTCAATGGCGTGTTGCACCACTTCCAGAGCTTGCCAAGTTTGCCAGGCAGTCCGGAGCCAAGGCCGGGGTTGGTCCACAGGTTGGACAAGGACACCACGGGATTGATGGTCCTTGGCAAGACCGAGCGCGCCTTGACCGAATTGAGCGAGCAGTTTTTTGAACGCACGGTCAACCGTCGCTATTGGGCGCTGGTCTGGGGCGACGTGGCTGAGGATGGGACCGTGACAGGACACGTGGGCAGAAGCCTGCGGGACCGTCGGGTGCAGCAGGTGTTTGTGGATGG
Source organism: Flavobacteriales bacterium (assembly GCA_049627085.1). Taxonomy (GTDB): domain Bacteria; phylum Bacteroidota; class Bacteroidia; order Flavobacteriales_D; family Sanyastnellaceae; genus UBA11663. The sequence continues at coordinate 27,380 of JBMZWX010000004.1, forward strand.
CCGAGAGGGCAAGCACGCCGTCACGCACTATCGGGTGCTCGAACGCCTGGGGCCGGTGACGTTGGTGGAGTGCAAGTTGGAGACAGGACGGACCCACCAAATTCGGGTGCACATGCAGCACATCGGCCACCCCTTGTTTGGCGACCCGGTGTACGGGGGCAACGTGGCCGTGAAGGGCGCCCCAGGGGGCAAATACAACGCGTTCCTGCGCAACATGTTTGAAGCCTTGCCCAGACAAGCTCTGCACGCCAAGACGTTGGGCTTCACCCACCCTGGCACAGGCGAACGCATGGGCTTTCAGTCTGAATTGCCCGAGGACATGCAGAAAGTTCTCGCGAAATGGAAGACCTACATCGACGCGGCTTCCGTCTGAAGCCTGTCGTGCTCTTCCACCGCCTTTTCCCACAAGTTGATGGTCTCTTGCATCTCGGTTTGGAGCGCTTCGAAGGCGTAGGCCAACTCCGTGACTTTGGCGCGATCGCTGGGATCCACCGCGGCCATGGCGGCGTTGCTTTCTTCCAGCTTGGCCTCGAGTTCAGAGACTTTTTTCTCGTGGCGTTCCACGGCGTTTTTGGCCTTGCGCAGCGCCTTGTCCCGTGCTTTGCGGGCTTTGTAGTCGCCTCCTCCTGAGGCAGCAGAAGACGTGGTGGCTTGGGTGTCTTGTCCGGCCTTCTTGGAAGACACTTTGACCGCCTTGTTGGCTTCATACGCAGAAATGCTCGCCGCGTGCTTTTCGTGCAAGAATTGCTTGATGTCCCCGATGTACTGCTTCAGTCCAGTGGGGGTCACTTCGTAGACCAACTGGGTCATGTCGCTCAAGAAGTCCCGGTCGTGAGACACCACGACCAAGGATCCGTCAAACGACTGAAGGGCCTCTTTGAGCACGGCCTTGCTCTTCAGGTCCAGGTGGTTCGTCGGCTCGTCCAGCACCAAGACGTTGTAAGGGTGGAGCAGGAGTTTGCACAAGGCAAGCCGCGCTTTCTCTCCGCCAGACAACACCTTCACCTTCTTGTCGACGTCTTCGCCTGTGAACAGGAAGGAGCCCAACAGGCCGCGCAGTTGCTTCCGGACGTCTCCAACAGCGACATCCTCCAGGGTTTCCAAGACCGTCATGTTGCCGTCCAACTCGTCGGTTTGGTTCTGGGCGTAGTATCCGATGTCTACGTTGTGGCCCACATTCAAGGTGCCGGCCGTGCAGGACTCTTGCTGCAGGAGCATGCGGGTGAGGGTGGTTTTCCCTGCGCCGTTTTTGCCGACCAAGGCCACTTTCTCTTGACGGGCCATGATGAAGTCCAGCCCTTCAAACACCGTCAATTCGCCAAAGCACTTTTTCAGCGTTTCTGCCTCGAAGATGACTTTGCCGGAGCGTGGTGCAGGGGGAAAGCGAAATCGAATTTGGGCGTTTTCCGAGGCATCCACTTCCACGCGTTCCAACTTGTCGAGCTTCTTGATCAAACTCTGCGCAAAAGCCGCCTTGTTCTTCTTGGCCCTGAATTTGTTGATGAGCTGCTCGGTGTCCTGGATGTACTTCTGTTGGTTCTTCGCCGCTTGTTCTTGCCGGCTGCGCTCTTCCTCACGCCACACCTGGTACTTGGAATAGGGCCCCTTGAAGTCGTAGAGCTTGACGCCCCCGATTTCCACGGTGCGCTTCGTGAGCGTGTCCAGGAACACGCGGTCGTGCGAAATGAGCAGGATGGCCCCAGGATGGTGAATGAGAAAGGTTTCCAGCCACTGGATGCTTTCGATGTCCAGGTGGTTGGTCGGTTCGTCAAGCAGCAACAAGTCGGGCTGCATGAGGAGAAGCTTGGCCAGCTCGACGCGCATTTTCCATCCGCCGCTGAATTCAGACATCGTGCGCCCCATGTCCTCCACCTTGAACCCCAGGCCTTGCAGAATGCGGTGGGCCTGCTCCTCGATGCTGGATGCACCTATCGCGTCGAGTCGTTCGTTTGCGTCGCTCAGCTCTTGAATCAGGTTGGCGTAGCTGTCGCTTTCGTAGTCCGTGCGCTCCGCCACTTCCCGGGTCAAGGTCTCCAGGCGCTTCTCCAGAAGCTGCATCTCTTCAAAGGCCTTCATGGCCACTTCCAAGACGGTGGCTGCCTCGTCGTGTTCCATCTCCTGAGGGAGGTAGCCGATGCGGTAATCTTTGGGTGCACTCACAGAGCCGGTCGATGCCTTTTGGTGTCCGGCGATGACCTTCAAGAGGGTGGACTTGCCTGCGCCATTGCGTCCGACCAGGCCGATGCGGTCCTTGTTTCCGATGGCCAAATCCAACCCCTCAAACAACGTGCGTTCACCAAAGTGAACCCCGACCGACAGCAAGTGCAACATGGGCACGCAAGTTCGACCTCAGGAGGCCAGAAACAAAGAAGGGCACCACTTGCGTGATGCCCTCTTTCCATGGGAAAATCCCAATCAGTAATTCCAGATGTCGTGCTCGATGTTGAACAGTTCCTGTTGGATGCGCTCGGATTCAGCCAAGGCGTCCAGACCACGTGCGTAGGAGACAATCTGACGGTTGAATGGGTTGTCTTCTTTCACGATGTAGCTCGAGAAGTAGCGCTTTTGGAACAAGTCCTCGTATGTCCGGCGTTGGGCGTCGTTGAACATGTTGTAGACCTCGCTGTTGGCGAAGACGTAGCGGCACTCAGGGTAGTACAACCAAAAGAGGGGGCGGAAGCCCACGCTGTTCCCGTCGACGTCGAAATCCTCCATCATGGGGGCGATGCCGAGGATGCGCACGTAGCGCTCGCTGCGCTGGCGGTCCCAGATCCAATCTTCCTTGATGCGGTAGCGGGTGATTTTGTCCGAAGACAACTCGTTGCTCTGTTGCACGGTGCCGATGACCTCCCCAAAATCGTCGTATTGCTTGACCAGCGTGACGGGATTCAGGATGGTGCGAATGCTGTCGGCAGACAACGGGAACGTGAATTCGTCGTCTTCACCCAACGGCCCGGCGCTGTACGCCACAAGCGAACCCTCCACCAACAAGGCTTCCCGGATGACGTCAAACAAGTTCTTGCGATCCTGAATGGGGTCGAGCGGGAAATAGAAGGTGTGGTTGAACTTCTGACGAAGGTCAATCTCCTGCCAGATGCGGCGCTTGTACATGACGTCGGCCTCACGCAGGTGTGGGTAAGGAACCACCCGTTTGGTCAAATTGGTCTCCTTGACGTACGCCCCGTCGAGGACGTTGGGCGATTGGGCCAAGGCAACTTGGGTGAACGCTCCGAGGAACATCACCGTCAGGGTGCAGATGGACAGGAATTGCTTCATGTTGATCAGGTTATCCGGTGACTTTCAGTTTCATCGGGGGCAGATCGCGTTCTGTCCCGTCAGGCATGGACACCAAAATGTCTTCCAAGTAGAGGATGTTGCCCCGACGCACGCGCTTCAGCGCTTCTTGCTGGTCGGGGGTGATGCGGTTGTTGCCAGAGGGGAGGTCCGAGAACGACCCGTCTTTGGAGATGCGCATGGTGAAGCTCTTCACCCGCACTTGCACGTCGAAGTCAAAGCCTTCCATGCGCGCCGCCACAGGGGCGAATGACAGGATCTCCGCTTTGGTGATGCCCTTGTCCGAGGGCTTCTTGCCAGTCCAGAATGCCACAGGATCTGGAATGCGTTTCACGCGGAATTTCTTGGCGGGCAACGTCTTCTTGCTTCCGTCTGGCAATTCGGCCGACACCGTGATGTTGGCCTCACGCACAGAGCTGCTCTTGTTGGGCTCCACCACGTAGGTTCCGTCGGATTGACGTTTGATGGCGTGTCCTCCGTCGATGCGCACGTCGATTTTGTCTTGAGGCACACCAGGCACAGACACCTCCACAGGGTTGGGCACCCCGCGGTAGAACACGTTCATCTTGGTGGGGGAGACCACCAGGGCGGGCTCCGCCACGGTGATGTTCGGGGTCATGAAGGCGTAGGGTTCGATGTTGCCGTCGGGACCTTGGTAACGGATGAGTCCTTTGAAAGTCATGTCACCGAGCTGCATGCCCTTGGTGGGGATGCGGAGCTTGCCTATGCCGTCGGATCCGATGCTCAACGTTTCCAAACCTTCGTAGGCCAACATGGTGCTGTCGCGGCCGTCCCACTTCTTGCCATCGACGTAGATGTCGGGAGCGTTGGTGGCGTCGTATGCTGCGAGCAACACGTCCGCGCGGATGGAATCTCCACGCAGGATGTAATTGGACTCAGGCACCACGAGGGGCATGAGGTTGGTGAACTTGTAGCTCTTTGCTTCAATGCCGCCCAACAACCAAGACAACACGTCTTCTTGTGCATCCTGCACATCGATGATCATCTTGGACATCAAAGGCATGACGGCGGCCAAAGGCACGTCGAAGAAGTTGGCCGCTTCCCACAGCACTTCTTTCCCGTCTTCCATCTCGTCTTCGAACGTGAATCGCTCGTCTAGCTGGACTTTGATGTATTCAGGCAATTCACGTGTGTTGCCCTGTGAATCGGTCAGACGAATCTCTTTGAGGTAGTCGCGGTACGCTTCCAAGTTCTTCTTCAAGGCAGTCGCGCTCCAGGGGTCGTTCGGGTCAAACTTGGGGTTCTGGGGCTCCGAGCCCACCATGAACGCCGTCAGTTCTTGGTATTCGTCCTTCTTCTGAATGGCCGCCAAGCTGATGGTGGTGTCCATCCCGCTGGCATCCTTGCCGATGAAATCGGCGAAGTCGTTGGCCACAGCGTCGTCGTACTTGCCCTCCGACGTCGCCATGCAACGCCCTTTCAATTGGGTGATGTAGTTGACGAGGTCGTCGCTCTGTCCGCGGACTTCACGGGCCTTGTCCATGAATGGACCGACTTTCTCTTTGTTCTGCGCATACTTCACCTCGAGGGTGGTCAACGTTTCCGAGACCTTCCCCTTCAGGGTGTGCTGCGTGTTCTGCAAGCTGTTCTCCACTTTCACGAAGCCGTTCAAGACTTCTTTGGAGATGTTCAGGGCCAAAAGTGCGGTCAGGACGAGGTACATCATCCCGATCATCTTTTGACGCGGTGTTTCTTTTCCTCCGGCCATGCTTCAGGTCTTAGCTGCGTCCGCCACCCATGGCGTTCAGCATGTTGCCGTAGACGGTGTTGAGGGAAGCCAAGTTCTTGGCCAACTCTGAAATGTTCTCCTTGTACACCTTGGTGTCTTCGATGGAGTCGTTGAGGTTCTGAACGAGGTCGCCCATGCCTTCGAACAATCCCTTGTTCTTCTCGAGTTGTGCGAGCTGACCTTCGTACATGCTGTTGAGCGAGTTCAAGTTCTCGTTCATCTTGGCCAAACCGTCTCCTGCAGAGGCACCTTCTGCGCTGGCGCTCACCAAACCAGTCAAGCCTTGGCTCACCTCTTCGTAGGTGCTGCTCAACGCGTCCACGCGGTTGGAGGCTTTCACCAACGCGTCGCTGTAGTCTTTGGTGGCCACGGAAGCGTCGGCCACTTCACCCATTTTGCTGGCTTGCTCCCCCAAGTGGCGCATGCCGTCGCCCAATTTTTCAATCATGGTGGCGTCGATGTTGGCTTCGGCCAACATGTGGTCCAATTGTTGGGTGGGGGTCTTTTCAGCCCCTTCGCCGGTGGCTAGCTGCGGGTAAACCAAGGACCAATCGGGTTCTTCGTGCGGCTTTTCAAACGCAGACATGAAGAAGATGAAGGCTTCTGTGCCCAAGCCCAAAATCAACATGAGGGAAGCGCCTTCCCAGTGTTGGATTTTGAACAGGGCTCCGATGATCACGATGGCGGCGCCCCATCCGTAGAGCTTGGCCATAAAGTTTTTCCACTGCTTGCTTCCTGGTTTCATGGTTGCGGTTTTTGGGTTGGTTTCAATGTCAGCTTAACGCTGTGCAGGTTGTGTTTGTTGTGAAGTGCGCGGTTTCAGAACGCACATGAGGTCAATTCCATTCTTCAGGCAAGCCTGATTTTCCACGTCCGAGGTAAGACATGACAGAGCGGAAGCCGATGTAGGCCTTTGCGGTGTCGCTGTACTCAAAGGCGCGCGTGCCCGTCTGGCAGTAGTAGCCAATGTCCTTCCATGAGCCGCCGCGAATCACCTTCCGCTTGAGGGCAGGAGGGTCGTCCACCTTGGCGTGGTACACGTATTCTGGTGCCAAATCCCAAGAGAAGTCGTACACCGTCTCGTCGAAGGCGGTATTGGTCCACTCCGCCACGTTGCCGCTCATGTTGTACAAGCCGTAGTCGTTGGGGCTGTAGGATTCCACGGGCGCAGTGTAGGCGTTGGCGTCTTCCACGTAGTCCCCACGCATGGGCTTGAAGTTGGCCAAGACACATCCCTGAGGGTTCCGGGCGTACGGGCCACCCCATGGGAACGGCGCGAGGTTGCGACCTCCACGGGCTGCGTATTCCCACTCGGCCTCAGAGGGCAAGCGGAAGCGCTGCACGAAAGTCTCGTTGTTCTTCTGCTTCCACTCGTTCATGATTTGGGTCCTCCACGCGTTGAACGCCTTGGCCTGACCCCAAGTCACGCCCACCACGGGGTAGTCGTCGAAGGCGGGGTGCCAGAAGTACATCTCCGCGTAGGGTTCGTTGTAGGCGTACGTCGCGTCGTGAATCCACACCAAGGTGTCGGGATAGATGTTGATCATCTCTTCAACGACGAATTGCGCACGGTCGCTGTGGCGGCGGGTGGAGTGAAGTTGATTGAGTTCGTTCACCTGGCCGTATTCCTCGTCGCGGCCGCTCTTTTGAGCAGCGGCGTCCAAGTTCACCCAGTAGTAACGGTAGTTGAGCTTCCGCGTGTCCAGCTCACGGCGGTTGTAGAACTGGTCAGACCCTTGGAGGTAGAACTCGTCGTACAACAAGTCAAACACGTCTTCGTCTTCCCAATCGACGGGTTCTTCCCAGTTGAGCAAGAAGCCCTTGTCGATGAAGCGGTCGAGTTCTTGGCCTTTGGCGTTCTCAGCCACGAAGTAGCGGTCGTCGTCGTTGTCCGCCAACGTTTGAAGGAACAGCGAGTCGCGCACGTAGTGGACGAACTGGCGGTATTCGTTGTTGGAGATTTCGTGCACGTCCATGTAGAACGGAGGAATGGTCACCGTTTTGGAGCGTGTGTTCAAGGCGAAGGGGACATCTTGGTCACTTGGTCCCATGGTGTAGGAGCCGAAGTGGATGTAATTCATCCCATAGGGGTTCGATTGGTCCCAGTATTGGCGCTTTTGAACGCCGACCAATTCGCCCTGGGGCCCCATGTAGCACGCCGACAACATGACGGGTGCCAACAGGATCATCAGGAGCTTTTTCATGGATTGTATTTCTTGCAGATGTTAGGAAGACAACAACGCTTCAAGGACATGGTTTCGTGTGTCCTTACAAGAAGCGTGGGTTGGCGTATTTGTTGATGACAGGGGTCGTGATGAACTTGAAGCAGTACGACAAGAACAACTCATGGGACCCTGTGCTGTACGTGCGGAGTTCGCTCGTGGTTGCGTCGAAGGAGTAGCCCAACTTGAACACCTGGGTGCTCTCGGTGATGCCTTCCTTCTTGGACACGCTGTGTTGGATGCCGGCCATGGGGGCGATGGCGTCGCCGTGCCGGTAGCTCAAGCCACCCCAAACAAAGTCGTTGTACAGCACGTTGACGTTGAGGTCGATCGCAGTGGCGTTCAGGTCGGTCTTGGCCAACACGTTCGAACGCAGCACCAAGTCGTCTCCACTCAACGGGTAGTTGTACCCTCCCATGAAGTAGAAATGACGTGTGGGCACGATGCTCAACGAAGACATCTGCACTTCAGCCAAGTGCGTGGCGGAGATGCCCGCGTAGTATTCTTTGCCTTTGCGCATGAAAATGCCGAAGTCGACGTCGGTCGAGGTGCCGGAAGCCCCTCCGTCGGGGATGGCGGGATCGTTGGCCACGCCGTCCACGGCAATCCAGTTGGCGTCGAAGCTTTTGCTGAACAGGGAGACGTTCAGTCCGATGCCGACATGGGCGCCGTTGCTCAATGGAGACAGGTGGTACGCGTAGCCCAACTTGACCATGGTGTTGCTTTCCTGGCCGATTTCATCCTGGTACAATTGAACGCCAAGCGCCCCAGGCACAAAGTCCACCTTCGTGTGAAGGTTCAACATGGTGGTCACGGGTGCGCCGTTGACGCCCATCCACTGGTTGCGGTACCACGCGTTGACGTGGGTCAAGTCGGTTTCTCCGGCCGCGCCGATGTTGAAGGCGGCGGGGTCGTTGAACCATTGGGTCAACTGCGGATCCTGTTGGGCCGACGCCTGCACGGTGAAGAGCAGGGCAAAACCCATGACGACTGCAAGGTTGCGAATCATGTTATTCCTTTGATTTTCAGCAGGTTGTACTACCACACAGCTGTGTAGAAGTTCGCTAATATAGGGATTTTCCCAATGCCTATGCGCCTGGGGCGGGGCTTGGGTTGGTCGCAAAGACGATGTCTTGGCGGCCTTCATGCGAGCTTTTGGTAGGTTCGCCACCACCGGTCAGGAAGGTTGCCGTTGGACGCTTCGACGTATTCCTCGTAGGAACATGGCGTGAGCAGGCTCCCTGGCACGCGATTTTTCCCAGTCGACGGGACAGGCACGTCCATCCACCACCTGTCGCTTTTGGGGCTCTTGAAAAAGACGATTTCGTGGGCTTCGCCGGGAAGGTCCACGACGTAGCGCAAGTAGTCTTTCGTGGACGATTTGGGATGGTCGCCTTTTTGGTTGAAAATGCCGTCCAGGGCGTGCCAGACCCCCTGCGCCACCAATTGGGCGCCGCGACCGCGGTCGTCCAAATCGGGGTTGTGCTCGAAGAACCCTAGGGCGAGCAACCTGTCACTCATGCCGACGTAACGGGCCAGTTGGCAGAGGTGTTCAGCGGTCATTCCGTTGGGCCCTGCGTGACTTGAGGCAGGGTGGTCGCTTGCGCGCACCGAGGCCATGTCAACCGTGACGAGGTCGGCGTTCCGCACCGTGGGTTCCACCGACGGCATGTGATGAAGCATGCTTCCAAGGCGGGTGGCCTCGAATTGCAAGCGCTCAAGAAGCTCCAACGTATCGGGGTCCGTCAGGTACCCCTGGTGACCTAGGTTGCTGTAGTCAAACAGGTAATTGGGCTCGTGCATCACCACCTCGTTCATGAAGTTGCGCGAGCTGACCACCTCAGGGTCGCCTCCGAAGTCGAGACGAGGGTCGACCGTGACCACATTCATCGGACGTCCAACGGATTCCAGGGCGCGGTACAGCGGGATGGTCAAGTCGTGACCGCCACCCAGGACGATGGGGACGATGCCCATCTGGACCAACTCGGCCACGACAGAATGCACGGCTGCGTAGGTGTCTGCCTCGTCAGCCCCCGCCCGGATGTTGCCCAAATCGACGGTGGGCTTCCAAGCGCTGTGAGGCACGAGTTGGTAGAACCATTCTCGGATGGCATCGGGGGCTGCGGCACAGCCTTCGTTGTCGCCGGATCTGCGGCCGTCGTTGACGCCGAAGATGGCCACCCTCGCGCCCTCGAGCATGGGGCGGGCGTCAAACCTGTGTGCTTCGATTCGATCGGCAATGCGCGCCACGCCTTCCGCATTGGAAAAGTCGGGGACATTGACCGGCTCGAACACGTCGAGAAAGCCGTCTTGCATGGTGCTGCAAGGTCTCTCCTGAATGGCCTTGACAGCAGAAGCCCCAGGTCAAGCATTCACAATGGGATGTGAATGCCGCAGTGTGAGGCGGTCAGGATTTCTTGCGGCGGCCGCGCTTGGGGCGCTTTTTGGCCTCCTCGATCAATTCTTGGGCGCGCTCCCACGTGACCTCGCTGGGCTCCTCGTCCTTGGGGATGGTGGCGTTGACGCGGCCCGCCTTGATGTAGGGACCGTACCGGCCGTTGAGCACCCGGACGGTGTCGTCCTCTTCGAACACCTTGATCAACGCCTTGGCGTCGGCTTCCAGCTTGGCTTGGATCAATTCCATTGCACGCTCCAACGTGACCGAGTACGGGTCGTCGCCCTCGGCGGCTTTCAACGACACAAATTTGCCGTCGTAGCGAACGTAGGGGCCAAACCGACCGATGGCTGCAGTCACCTTCTTCCCGTCGTGCTCTCCCAAGGTGCGGGGCAATTTGAACAGGTCCAAGGCTTCTTCCAGGGTGAGGGTCTCGATGCTTTGGCCTGGCAGGAGGGAGGCAAACTGTTTTTCCTCGTCGTCGGGGCCTCCAATCTGGGCCATCGGGCCGTAGCGGCCGATGCGGCACAAGATTTGGGCGCCTGACTCGGGATGGACGCCGAGGATGCGCTCACCAGAGGCACGCTCTGCATTTTCCATGGTGTCTTCCACGGTCACCTTGAACGGCTGGTAGAAGCGCTTGAGCATGGCGCGCCAATCCAGTTGGCCTTGCGCGATAACGTCAAACTCGGTTTCCACGTCTGCCGTGAAGTTGTAGTCGAGGATGTTGGGGAAGTGCTCGAGCAAGAAGTCGTTCACCACCAATCCGATGTCGGTGGGGAAGAGCTTCCCGCGCTCCTGGCCTGCGTTCTCCTCTTCCGAGGCGGCTTGGAGTCCCTCGCCGTTCAGCGTCAGCACGCGGTATTCCCGCTTGACCCCGTCGCGATCCTCTTTCACCACGTAGCCTCGCTTCTGCATGACGTCGATGGTGGAGGCGTAGGTGGAAGGTCGGCCAATGCCCAATTCCTCGAGTCGCTTGACCAAACTTGCCTCGGTGTAGCGAGGGGGGTGCTTGCTGAACCGTTGCGTGGCGACAATGGCGTCGCGGGTCAAGTCTTGTCCCTCGGTCATGGCTGGAAGCATGTCCTTGGTGGTCTCGTCCACGCCGTCTTCGTCGTCGGTGCCTTCCAAGTACAACTTCAAGAATCCCTCGAAGGTGATGACCTCGCCTCGTGCGATGAACCATTCCTCACGGCCGGACACGGAAATTTTGGCCACCGTCTTGTCGAGCTTGGCGTTGGCCATTTGGGAGGCCAACGTGCGCTTGTAGATGAGGTCGTACAACCGCTGCTCCTCGCGCGACGCATCCACAGACGCGGCGGACAAATCGGTGGGTCGGATGGCTTCGTGCGCTTCTTGCGCTCCCTTGGATTTGGAGGCAAAGGAGCGGGTTTCGGCGTACTCGGCGCCAAACGTCTTGGTGATTTGCTTCTCCGCGGCTTCAAGCGCCAAGTCGCTCAAGTTGGTCGAGTCGGTACGCATGTAAGTGATGCGGCCGGCCTCGTACAGGCGCTGCGCGACCCCCATGGTGCGCGACACGCTGAAGCCCAGCTTCCGAGACGCTTCTTGCTGCAAGGTGGAAGTCGTGAATGGCGCGGCTGGTTTCTTCGTGGACGGCTTGGTCTCGATGGACGAGACGGTGTGGCTGGCCCCTTGGCAAGCCGCCAAGAAGGCCTGCGCGTCTTCCTCGGTTTTGAACGTCTTGTTGCACGTCGCCTTCACCGCCGATTTGCCGGTGCCAAAGTGGCCCACGACCCGGAAGGTGGATTCAGCCGTGTGGGCGTCAATTTCCCGCTCGCGGTCCACGATGATGCGGACCCCCACGCTTTGCACCCGACCCGCGCTCAATTTGGGCCTGACCTTGCGCCACAACACCGGGCTCAAGTCGAATCCCACAAGGCGGTCCAAAATGCGTCGCGCCTGCTGGGCGTTCACCAAATCGATGTCCACTTGCCGTGGCGATTCAATGGCCTTCAAAATGGCGGGCTTGGTGATCTCGGAGAACACGATGCGCTTGGTCTGCTCGGCTTGCAATCCGAGCGCCTCCATGAGGTGCCAGCTGATGGCCTCTCCTTCCCGGTCCTCATCCGTCGCGAGCCACACCATCTCGGCCTTCTTCGCCAGAGATTTCAGCTCGGTCACCACCTTTTTGCTGGAGGCGCTGACCTCGTACTTCGGGGCGAAATCGTTCTCGATGTCGACGCTTTCGTTGCCCTTGGCCAAATCGCGAATGTGCCCCATGGACGACTTCACCACGAAGTCTTTGCCGAGGTAGCCTTCAATCGTTTTCGCCTTGGCGGGCGACTCTACAATGACAAGGTTTTTGGCCATGGAGGTGGGTTTGGGCGGGCAAATTAAAGACAACTTTCGGAGAGAATCGTTCGCATGGGACCTCAAACAACACGCATCCTGAGGGTACCCCTAAAGGGGTGACAATTTGGCAGTGGTGTACATTTGCACCATGCGAGAAGGACATCAACCCTTGGAGGAAACGAGACAAGGAGAAGCGACTGTGGTCCAAGGGCCGGGCGCGTCGGGGCGGAAATTGTACCTCGAGAGCTACGGCTGTCAAATGAATTTCAGCGACAGTGAAATCGTGGCGAGCATCTTGGCCGACGCGGGTTTCCAAACGACCCGGGAAGCGGACGACGCAGATTTGGTGTTGCTGAACACCTGCGCCATCCGGGACAATGCGGAGCAGCGGGTGCGAAACCGCCTCGTCCATTTCAAGGCCAACAAACGCAAGAACCCCAGCCTCGTGGTGGGCGTCTTGGGTTGCATGGCTGAGCGTTTGCGCGACAAGTTGCTCGAGGAAGAAAAGTTGGTGGACCTCGTGGTCGGGCCCGACGCCTACCGGGATTTGCCCAATTTGGTGGACCAAGTGGAGGGAGGCCAAAAGGCCGTGAATGTCCTGCTTTCCCGGGAAGAGACCTACGCCGAGATCAGCCCTGTGCGGTTGGACAAGGGCGGGGTCACCGCCTTCATCAGCATCATGCGCGGTTGCGACAACATGTGCTCGTTTTGCGTGGTGCCCTTCACCCGTGGCCGCGAGCGCAGCCGGGACCCCCAGTCCATTGTGCAAGAGGCCCAGGAGTTGTTTGACCAGGGCTACCGCGAGGTGACGCTGTTGGGCCAAAACGTCGATTCCTACAAGTGGAACATCGACAACAAAGGGGTGGTGAAGGACGAAAGTCAACCCGTGGTGCGCTTCGCTGAATTGCTGGAGCTTGTCGCGGCGGTCAACCCGGACCTTCGGGTTCGATTCAGCACGTCCCACCCCAAGGACATGACCGACGATGTGTTGCACGCCATGTCTCGCCATGAGAACATCTGCAAGTACATCCACCTTCCGGTGCAAAGCGGACACAGCGCCATGCTCAAGCGCATGAACCGGGGGTACACCCGCGAATGGTACCTCGACCGCATCGCCGCCATCCGCCGCATCATGCCGGGCTGCGCGATCAGCACGGACATCATCACGGGATTCTGTGGCGAGACAGAAGAGGAACACCAAGCCACGTTGTCCTTGATGGACGAAGTGCGCTACGACATGGCCTTCATGTTCAAGTACAGCGAACGTCCCAAGACCTTGGCCGAGCGCAAGTACGAGGACGACATTCCCGAGGAGCTGAAGGGGGCCCGGTTGCAAGAAGTCATCGCACGTCAAATGGTCCACGGCAAAGAGCGCACCCAAGCGCTCGTGGGTCAGGTGCACCGTGTGTTGATTGAGGGCACCAGCAAGAAGCGGGACGACCAATTCTTTGGCCGCACCACCCACAACACCGTGGTGGTCTTTCCGAAAGGCGATTTGAAGCCGGGTCAATATGTGAATGTGCGGACCACGGATTGTTCCGCCGTGACGCTGATGGGGGAAGTCACCGACGAACCCGCCCAAAGCTGATTGCCATGGACGTTGGGTCGTTGAAACGCCGGTTTGGGGTTGTGGGCACCGCGCCTGCCCTGGAGCGTGCATTGAACGTCACCGCCCAGGTTGCGGCCACCGACATCAGCGTGCTTGTGCTCGGCGAAAGCGGCACAGGCAAGGAGGTCATGCCGCGCATCGTGCACCAGTTCAGCGCCCGAAAGCACGGCCCTTACGTGGCCGTCAACTGCGGTGCCATTCCGGAGGGCACGATTGATTCGGAGTTGTTTGGCCACGAAAAAGGCGCCTTCACCGGGGCGACCGAAACGCGGAAGGGCTACTTCGAAGAAGCCAACGGCGGCACCATTTTCTTGGACGAGGTGGCCGAGTTGCCGCTGACCACCCAGGTTCGGCTCCTCCGCGTGTTGGAGACTGGGGAGTTCATGAAAGTGGGGTCGTCCAAAGTTCAAAAAACCGACGTCCGCGTCGTGGCCGCCACCAACGTGGACTTCGACGAAGCGATCGACCGAGGTAGATTCAGGGAAGACTTGTATTATCGCCTTAGCCAGGTCCCCGTTCACCTGCCTCCGCTGCGTCAGCGCGCCGGCGACATCCACTTGTTGTTCCGGAAGTTCACCACCGACTTCAGCGAGCAATACCGCATGCCGCCACTCAGTCTGGACGAGGAAGCCGTGGAAATTTTGGGCAACTACCCTTGGCCTGGGAACATTCGTCAGTTGAAGAATGTGACGGAGCAAATGAGCATCCTCGAGACGGTGCGACGCATCGACGCAGACACGCTGCTCGGGTATTTGCCTGAAACGCACCGCAGCCGATTGCCGAGCGCGGTGGACGCCGACAACGACCCGAGCAACGTGAACGAGCGCGAGATCCTGTACAAGGTTCTCTTCGACATGAAAGGGGACTTGAACGACCTCAAGCAGCTCGTCTTGTCGATGATCAAGAACGGGGGGCTGAAAGGTGGGCAAGAGGAAGCTGAGCTGGTGCAGCGCGTGTTCAAGCAGGACATGGCCCAGGACAGCGGCACGCCAATGGCTGGATTGCCTGCGCTGCCAGAATACACCGGGCACGCTTCGGACGACGACGTGCATCACGTCCCGATGGAGGATGCGATTCTCTCCTTGCAGGATTCCGAGCGCGAGTTGATTCGTCGCGCCTTGGAAAAGCACCGCAACAAGCGGAAGCACGCCGCGGAAGAGCTGGGCATTTCTGAGCGTACGCTGTACCGGAAAATCAAGGAATACGACCTGAAATGATGAGGGTTGTCCACCGCCTTGTTTTGCACTTCGCGTGTGCGGCTTGCCTTCTGGCAGGGGCAGAGGGATGCGGGGTGTACTCGCCTTACGGCGCCCAAACGTCAGGCGCCACCACATTTTCGGTTCAAGATTTTGAGCCAGCCCACCCGCTGGTGTCGGCCACCGCTGCCCAGACGTTGTCCGAAGCCCTCCGCGACCGGGTCCAGCGCCAGAGCACCCTGCGCTTGGTGGAAGACGGAGAGTTGGAGTTCAGCGCCCGAATCGTGTCCTGGGAGGTGCGTCCCATCAACGTGCAGGGCGACGAGACGGCGGGCGCCAACCGCGTGTCGGTTCAGCTGGTGTTGAACTACGTGAACGAGCGCGATCCGTCCTTGACCATGGAACGATCCTTCACGCGCTATGTGGACGTGCCCAGCGACCAGGATGTGTTTTCGCAAGAAGATGCGATTGTCGAAGAGCTGGGCGAGTTGCTCTCCCAAGACGTGTTCAACGCCACCCTGGGAAATTGGTGATTGAAGATGAACGCAGCGCAATTTCAAACCTGGGTCAAGCAAGGACCAACCGCCACTGACGTGACCGCGTTGCGGGGGTTGGTGGCGCGGTATCCGTACAGCGGGGTGTTGCGGTTGTGGTTGGCGAAGGCCTCCCACATGGCGGAGGATTTGAACCGCAACGAAGACTTGCTTGCGGCTGGGGCCCACGTGCCGAGCCGCAGGGCGTTGTTTCAGGCGCTGATGGGACCAGCCCTGGTGGAGGCTGCCCAGCACATTCACCATGAAGTGCTTGCCGCCCCAGACGTGTCCGAAGAGGAGCTGGTCAAATTGGTGTGGCACGATGCCGACGCGTCATCTGAGCCTGCCCCTGAAACCCCGGCAGAGCCTGCCCTTGAAGAGAAGGCTCCGGAGGAGTTGGAGGGGCATGCCCGCGACGCCATGGTGGCCGCCATCGCGTCGACGTTGGAGCACGAGGTGTCTCAGTGGACGGCCGAAGAGTCGCAGACTGCGCCACGGAATACCGAACTTCCAACGGGCGTTCCGGTCCCAGCAGTGACCCACCAAGCGGCCCCCACGTCGTTGTTTGGCCAATGGCTACAGCAGCGCGCGAGGGAGACGGGGTTTGGTCAAGACGATCTCGCAGAGCGGGGTGCTGCCGCGCTGATCGACGCGTTTCTGGCGAAGGGCGACGTCAAGATTGGGCCGGTGCGTGACGCCTTGGAGTCCACGGAAAATTGGGCGAAGCAGGGGCTGGTGGAGGACCCAAGTTTGGTCACCGAGACCATGGCCAAACTCTACGCCCAGCAAGGCCAAATGGGCCGTGCCCGCAAAGCTTACAAGCTGTTGGCTTTGAAATACCCGGAAAAAAGTGTTTATTTTGCGGCCCAGCTCAAAAAGCTGCGCAACACTTGAATCTCAGACCATGACTACTTTCTTGACCGTCGTTATTTTGATTGTGTGCTTCCTGTTGGGGGCAGTGATTCTGGTCCAAAACCCCAAGGGAGGAGGGCTTGCCAACGGTTTCCAGGGCGCGAGCCAAATCGGCGGCGTGCAGCGCACCACCAACTTCTTGGAGAAGGCCACGTGGTACTTGGCGGCAGCGCTGTTCGTGCTCTGCATCCTCGTGGGCAGCTTCTCCGGAAGCGGCACGTTGGACGTGGGTGTGGACGAAAGCTTTGCCCCCACTGCAGCCCCCATTGAGTCCGCGGAGTAATCCGAACGGACATTGACCACGCCAGTGCGGCGTGAGAACGACACCCTGTCAGCCCCGCTGACAGGGTGTCGTGCTTTGAACCCAGAACCTGACAGCCTTGTCATTGGTGTGTGCTCCATGGCCGGTTGGCACGGAAATCGCCCTTCGGTCGGCGTGCGCATGCACCCTCAAACAGAACAACCCAAACAATTCAACACCATGTCTGTCAACATTCGACCTTTGGCTGACCGCGTGCTCGTGGAGCCCGCAGCCGCAGAAGAAAAGACCGCAAGCGGAATCATCATTCCGGATTCGGCGAAGGAAAAGCCCCAGCGCGGCACCGTCGTGGCTGTGGGGCCAGGCAAAAAAGACGAGCCCACCACTGTGAAGGAGGGCGACACCGTGCTCTACGGCAAGTACTCGGGCACCGAGTTGCAGTTCGAAGGCAAGGATTACATGATCATGCGGGAAGCCGACATTTTGGCCATCCTCTGAACCCCCAACCCTGAACATTCTAAATCATGGCAAAAGACATTCAATTTGACAGCGACGCCCGGGCCAACCTGAAGGCAGGCGTGGATGCGTTGGCGAATGCGGTGAAGGTGACCTTGGGTCCAAAGGGCCGCAACGTGGTCATCGACAAGAAATTTGGCGCGCCCTCGGTCACCAAGGACGGCGTGTCTGTGGCGAAGGAAATCGAGCTGGAAAACCCCGTGGAGAACATGGGCGCCCAAATGGTGAAGGAGGTCGCGAGCAAGACCGCCGACGTGGCCGGTGACGGCACCACCACGGCCACTGTGTTGGCCCAAGCGTTGGTGGGCGAAGGCCTCCGCAACGTGGCGGCCGGTGCCAACCCCATGGACCTGAAGCGCGGCATGGACAAGGCGGCGGAAGCCATCGTGTCCGGATTGCGCGAACTCAGCCGTGAAGTGGGCAGCGACAACAGCAAAATCGAGCAAGTCGGCACGATCTCCGCCAACAACGACAAGACCATCGGGTCCTTGATCGCCGAGGCGATGAAAGTTGTGGGCAACGAGGGCGTCATCACCGTGGAGGAAGCCAAGGGCACCGAGACGGAGGTGAAGACCGTGGAGGGCATGCAGTTTGACCGCGGATACCTCTCTCCTTACTTCGTGACCAACCCCGACAAGATGGAGGCGGAGCTCGAGAACCCCTTCATCTTGATCCACGACAAGAAGATCTCCAACATGAAGGACCTCTTGCCCGTGCTCGAGCAAACGGCACAGGGCGGTCGTCCGTTGTTGATCATCGCAGAAGACGTCGACGGCGAGGCGCTGGCCACACTTGTGGTCAACAAAATCCGCGGCGCCCTCAAGGTGGCGGCCGTCAAGGCCCCTGGATTTGGCGACCGTCGCAAGGCCATGCTCCAGGACATCGCCATCCTCACAGGAGGTCAGGTGATTTCTGAAGAGACTGGCTTGAAGTTGGAGAACACCACCATTGCCGATTTGGGCACGGCGGAGAAAATCACCATCGACAAGGACAACACCACTGTGGTGAATGGCGCCGGCGACAAGGCCGCCATCGAAGCCCGTGTGGGTCAAATCAAGGCTCAAATTGAAACCACAACTTCGGACTACGACCGCGAGAAGCTCCAAGAGCGCCTCGCCAAGTTGGCCGGCGGCGTGGCGGTGCTCTACGTGGGGGCAGCCACCGAGGTGGAGATGAAAGAGAAGAAGGATCGTGTGGACGACGCGTTGCACGCCACCCGCGCTGCGGTGGAAGAAGGCATCGTGCCTGGAGGTGGCACCGCCTACATCCGCATCGCCTCGAAGCTCGGTGAGTTGGAAGGCGAGAACGTCGACGAAACCACAGGCATCAAGATTGTGCTTCGCGCCATCGAAGAGCCTTTGCGTCAGATCGTCGCCAACGCCGGCGGAGAGGGCGCGGTGGTCGTGAACGCGGTGCGCGAGGGCGAAGGTGACTTCGGCTACAACGCCCGCACAGAAGTGTTCGAAAACCTCTTTGAGGCAGGCGTCATCGACCCGACCAAGGTCACCCGTGTGGCCTTGGAAAACGCGGTGTCGATCTCGGGCATGGTTTTGACCACCGAGTGCGTCATCACCGACATTCCAGAGGAAACACCTGCGCCTGCTGGCCCACCGATGGGCGGCGGCATGGGCGGCATGATGTGATCGTGTCGAACATCCTTGAAACATCAGAAACCGCATCTCCTCGGGGGTGCGGTTTTTTCGTACGTCAAACTTCCGGACAGGGGGTAACTTCGCGCCATGTCCATTTGGGTTGACAACGTGCAGAAGCGCTTCGGAACGCAACTGGCCCTGAACGGGGTGGAGTTGCGCATTGGCAAGGGCGAAGTCGTCGGCTTGTTGGGCCCCAACGGCGCCGGCAAGTCCACCCTGATGCGCTTGGTCACAGGGTATTTGCCTCCCTCCGCGGGACGTGTGGAGGTGTGCGGGTTTGACGTGGCGGAGGCGCCGCTTGAAACCAAAAAACGGGTGGGGTATTTGCCTGAGCACAACCCATTGCACGAAGAGATGTACGTCCAGGAGTACCTGCTGTTTGTGGCTGGGTTGCACAAGGTGTCCGACCGAAAGGCCCGGGTGGCGGAAGTCATCCGCGAGGTTGGGTTGACTCCTGAGCAGCACAAGACGATTGGCCAATTGTCCAAGGGTTACCGGCAACGCGTCGGCCTGGCGCAAGCGCTGTTGCACGACCCCGAGGTGCTCATCTTGGATGAACCCACGTCGGGCTTGGACCCCAACCAGTTGGTGGACATCCGTGCGCTCATTCGCAGCTTGGGGAAAGACCGGACTGTGGTGCTGAGCACCCACATCATGCAGGAGGTGGAGGCGATGTGCGACCGGGTGGTGTTGATCCGTTTGGGTGAGATCGTGGCCGATGCGCCTTTGGCGGACATGGTGGACGCCCCAGGCGGACTGGAAGCTCAGTTCAAATCCCTGACCGCTTGAGTCTCCTGCAAGGTTTGGTGTTGCGCACCACAGGATCGTGGTACGACGTGCAGGGGCCCGACGGGGAGGTTGTGTCTTGCAGGCCTGCGGGCAAATTGCGACTCAAAGGCTACCGCTCCACCAACCCTGTCGCGGTGGGTGACCAGGTGGATTTTGAAGTGGAAGAGGACGGGACGGGCGTCATCCGGCGCATCGAAGCCCGCAAGAACTGCATCGTCCGCAAGTCGGTGAACCTGTCGCATGAAAGCCACGTGGTGGCGGCCAATTTGGACCGTGCCTTTCTGGTGGTGACGCTCGCTGCGCCGCGCACGAGCACCGGGTTCATGGACCGGTTTTTGGTCACGGCCGAGGCCTACGGCATCCCGACCACGGTCGTTTTGAACAAGGTGGACGCGTTGGATGACGGAGGCCGGGCCCAAGCCGAGACCCTTGCTGCAGTGTACCGCGACGCCGGCTACGGTTGGCTGGAGGTCAGCGCACACACCGGGGAGGGCTTGGACGCGCTTCGTGCGGAATTGGCCACTGGCATCCATGTGCTTTCTGGCCATTCGGGCGTGGGCAAAAGCACCTTGATCAACCGACTGATTCCAGGTCTGACCCTCAAGACCGCTGAAGTCAGCGAATCCCACCACAAAGGACGTCACACCACCACGTTTGCAGAGATGCACGCACTTCCTGACGGAGGGTTTTTGGTGGACACGCCTGGCATCAAGGGCTTTGGGTTGGTGACGTTGGAGCGCGACACGCTGAACCATCACTTTCCTGAATTTTTCCGGCGCCTCCCGGATTGCAAGTTTCACAATTGCGTGCACCACAAGGAGCCTGGGTGTGCCGTCATTCAGGCCGTGAACAATGGCGACGTCGCCGAATCGCGCCACAGGAACTACCTCGAGATGCTGGCGGAGTTTGAAGGCGGTCCCTACCGCGACGCCCTCTACCGCTGAGCGACCACGTCCGCTTACACCCTGGAGCAGCGCAACCCGTGGACGCGCAAACTCTCGGTGTTGTACTTCAGCCGATTTCCCTGCAGGTCCACCACATCGATGCCCATGCCGCGAAGGATGGCGTCTCCCGCGGCGCAGTCCCATTCCATGTAGGGGCCGGTTCGCGCATGGATTTCTGCGTCGCCTGTGGCGAGTTGGCAAAACTTCAGCGCTCCGCTGACGGGGCGTGACACGACGTCGGCCGCATCGATGTGGGGAGGGACGAGGTCTTGAAGGCGGGCTTCTTCCACCCAAGAGGTGACCATCCTGTATGGCCTTTGGATGGGCGAAGGGTGAAGGGGTTTGACGGTTGAGCCGTCCAAAGGAGCCACCTGCACAGGGACCCCCACGCCGCCGAGGTACATTCGGTTCGCGAGCGGGTCGGCCACCACGCCGAAGATGGGGCCGGTGGCGTCGCACAACGCGATGTTCACGGCAAAGCCGGACCGGTTTCTCAAAAACGACTCCGTGCCGTCCAGCGGGTCGACCAACCAGTACCGGGACCAAGTCCGTCGCTCCTCGAAAGGCGGTGCAGCCGCCTCCTCGCTCAAGACGGGGACGTCCGTGCCTTGCAGACAATCCTGGATGGCGCGTTGCGAAGCCAGGTCCGCCGAGCTGACCAAGGAGCCGTCGGCCTTCTCAGAAATGCTGAGTTCCTCGTCCCCTTTGGGCAAGGCTTTCAGCAAGACCCGCGCGGCCTCGCCACCGGATTGAATGGCGGCTTGTTGTTCGTGGGGAGAGGCTTGGGAGGGAGACATGCTGTGGACACCGAAGGTAAGCTACATTTGCACCGACGCAGGGGTGCCGAAAGGCTGAGATTACACCCTCCGAACCTGCCCGGGTCATGCCGGGAAGGAAGCGAACCCACCGCCTCGGGCGGTGGCCATCGAGGCCCCTTGGTCTCCTGTGTCACGTTCAAAACCACACACGATGACACAACCAACCTCATTCGTTTCGCACTTCCGCCGTGGCGCGGCCGCGCTCTGTTCTTTGGGCTTGAGCCTCTGCGCCTTCGCCCAGCTCGACGTCGACACCCTCGCCGTGTCCACAGCCACCGTGTCTGCGGTGCAAGCCGACGACAAGGATCCGTTCGCGGTCACCAATTTGGCCGTGGAGGACATCCAAGCCCAAGATGCGGCGCAGGATGTGCCGTTTCTCCTTCGCTTGACGCCCTCTGCCGTGGTGACTTCAGATGCGGGGCATGGCGTGGGCTACACCGCGTTGCGCATTCGCGGGGTGGACCAAAGCCGCATCAACGTGACCATCAACGGGGTTCCGCTCAACGACGCCGAATCGCAGGGGGTGTTTTGGGTGGATTTGCCTGATTTGGGCAGCAGCATGACGGGCATGCAGATTCAGCGAGGTGTGGGCACGAGCACCAATGGTCCTGCCGCATTCGGGGCGACCGTGTCGGTCAACACGTTGGGCACCTTGGCCAAGCCAGGCGTGCGCGCGGTGTTGGGGGGCGGATCCTTTGGGACACAACGTCGGACGCTTGCATGGAACACAGGCATGCTGGAAGGCGGTTGGTCGTTCGAAGGCCGTGCCTCGCGCATCACGTCAGATGGATGGGTCGACCGGGCCACCAGCGAGTTGAGTTCGTTGTACGGACGGGTGGCCAAGCGCTGGGAAACGGGGCGTTTGTCCCTGACCACGACCTTGGGTCATGAGCGCACTTACCAAGCGTGGTACGGCGTGCCTCAAATCGCCGCCAACCCCGAATCCACGGAAGAGGAGATCCGCACTTGGGCCGCAGGGAGCTACGAGTATGGATATGGCGCAGACACCGTGCGCTTGAACGACCTCATTGCGCGTCGAGGCCAACATAACCACTACCGTTACGAGAACGAAGTGGACGACTACCGCCAGGATCACATGCAGGTTCACCTCGACCAAACGTGGGGCAACTGGACCCTGGGCGGCGTGCTGTATGGCACGTTGGGCGCAGGATTCTACGAGCAGTTCCGCCAGGGCGACGACTTGGCCGATTACGGGTTTGCCCCACTCATCATGGGGACGGACACCGCGTTCACCACAGATTTGGTCCGTCGCCGTTGGTTGGACAACACCTTGATGGGCTCGTCTTGGACGGTGTCCAACCGCACCGGGGCCTTGGAGCAGGTGTACGGCATCTCCGCGTCGTCGTATGTCGGGGACCACTTTGGTCGGTTGATCTGGATGGACATGTCGGCGGGCGTGGAGCCCGACCACGAATACTACCGCAGTGTGGGGGAGAAGTACGACGTGAGTGGGTTCGGCAAGTGGTCTGGAGAGGTCGACGCATTGCGTTGGCACGCCGAGGCCCAGCTGCGCCATGTGAACTACAACACGACAGGCCGTGACAACGACTACAGCGAGATCGATGTTCAGGACACGCTGACCTTCTTCAATCCGAAGGCAGGCTTGACCTGGACGCCTTCGGACAATGCGCAGAGCTTTGTGTCCGTGGCGGTGGCCCACCGTGAGCCAGGGCGTTCCGACTACTTGGATTCTCCTCAAGACACCCCGCTCCGTCCAGAGCGTTTGGTGGATCTGGAGGCAGGCACCAAAGTGCGTGGCGAGAACTGGGCATTGGGCGCCACCCTCTACAACATGCAGTACACGGACCAGCTTGCGGCCACTGGCCAATTGAACGACGTCGGAAACGTGGTGCGTGTGAATGTGGCGGACAGCTACCGACGTGGCTTGGAGCTCGAGGCGGGCATCCAGGCAACGCCTGTGCTGCGCTTGGACGCGAATGCAACCTTCTCACAAAACAAGATTGCCCTGTTCGAGGAGACTATCTACGATTACGACGGCGCGTTCGATTACGTGAACATTGTGACCCACGAAAACACCGATTTGGCGTTGTCGCCCAATGTTGTGGGCATGGGCATGGTCACCGTCGAAGCGCCTGAAGACAGCAAGCTGTCCGGCTTGTCCTTCAGCGTCATCGCCAAACACGTGGGGCGTCAATTCTTGGACAACACGGGCAACGAAAGCCGCGCGTTGGACGCCTTCACCACTTTGGATGCAGTGATGCGTGCAGAGACCACGCTGTCGTCTGGACAAAACGTGAGCCTGTCGGTGTTTGGCAACAACCTTTTGGATGCGGTTTACAGCGCGACAGGTTGGACCTACAGCTACCGCTACGGCGGACCTGGCTCGGAAACGACAGAAAATTACGTGTACCCTCAGGCGGCACGGCACGGGTTTGTCACCCTCGCGGTCGGATTCTGAAGGAATCGGTGGCGAGGCGGTCGAGGACTTCAGGGTCCTTCTCGACGGCTGTGCCCACCACACAACACGTGGCGCCGGCCTCCCAAGCGCGATCCAAATCCGTTTGGGAGGTCATGCCACCCCCCACGACAATGGGCACGTCCACGGCTTCGCGGACGGCTGAAATGACTTCGCTGGAGATGGGGGTGCCCGCGCCGCTGCCGGCGTCCATGAAGATGCACTGCAAGCCCAAAAGGCAGCCCGCTTGGGCCGTGGCCACGGCCAGCTCTGGTTTGTGCATGGGGATGGGGAGGGAATGTGAGATGTACGCCGCCGCAGTCAGGGGCGGATCTCCGAGCAACATGTATCCTGTGGCCACCGTGGGAATGCCCATCCTGACAATCCTGGGGGCGGATTCCACATGACGACCGATCAACAGGTCCGGGTTCCGGCCAGAAATCAAGCTGAGGTACAGCAAGGCATCTGCACCTTGAACCACTTGGTTGGGCGCACCAGGAAACAGGACCACAGGTTGGGTGACGGCGTCTTTCAGGGCCCGAACGACTGGTTCGGTCTTGCCTTCTCCCACCAGGCTTCCGCCCACAAACACATCTGTGGCTTGGCTTCGTTGGATGGCGTTGATCAGATCAAGCCACCCATCTCCTCGAGGAACGCTTTCAGGGTCGACCAACACGGCGAGCCGTTTTTGGCCGAGCAGCATGTCCTGCCTGAGGCCGTCGTGCCAAGTGCTGAATTCAGTCATCACAGGGGAAGATAGTGCGTTTCAACGATTGGACAAGGGAGGGGTGGCGCATGACGTGGCCCGAAGAAATGGTCCAAAACCGCACGTGGGGATGGTCGACAAGTCGGTCCCAACCGCGGCCCCAAGATTTGGGAATGATGACGTCCCGGTCCCCGAAGACCACATGCACATGTCCCCCTTGCTGGGCCATGTGGCTCCAGGACCTGCGCATGCCTTCTCGCGTGGGCCAAAACTTGCGGTGGGTCATCCAGGTGTTGGCCACCAAGGTGCGCATGGCATGGTCTTCCGTGTGGTGCAAGGCGAAATGCGCCAAGTGAGCTGGAAGGATGCGCACTTTGCGCAAGCCCCGGATGAGTGCCCGAATGCCTTTGGCGTGGCGGTCGACCCACGCCCACGTGGCGCGGCCTGCCGCGGTTTCCACCGCAAACCGGTACATGGGGTTTTTCTTGAAGCCGTCCGATGCCAAGAGGGTCAGCCCCATCCACCGTTCGGGGTGGCATTCCAGGAGCGCCATCGCGACCCGGCCGCCCAGAGAGTATCCCAGCAATTCAAGTTGCACGCTTTTGGCGCGCGTTCCGAGAAGGTGACCCAACCATGTGTCCAAGGCCTGGGCCATGTGCGCGGGTTGAAGCACGGCTTGGGCGGGGCCGTCCAAGGGTGGGTGGCTCCCG
Organism: Flavobacteriales bacterium; assembly: GCA_049627085.1. Lineage (GTDB taxonomy): Bacteria > Bacteroidota > Bacteroidia > Flavobacteriales_D > Sanyastnellaceae > UBA11663. The sequence continues at coordinate 52,435 of JBMZWX010000004.1, forward strand.
TTTTGATGGGCGACCCCCACCGAGAGCATGGCGGTGCCTTCCTCGTACAAGGGCAAGTACGCCAGCATTTCGTCGCATGGACGGCCGAATCCGTGGAAGGCGACGACCACCCGCGTGGGTGGGTTCTGGGGTGCATGCCACACCGCGTTCCAACGCCAACCTCGGTCTGTCCAGGTGGTCTCCATGGCACAAAGGTCGGGCGGTGGGTTTTTTGTGGAAAACGACGGGGTACGAGGCATGCCATGAACGGCAAGCCTTGCTCTAATTTTGCCCCCGGTCCACAACGTTTGGTCTTCTTTTCTCTGCCCGAATGGTTCGAAATCAAAAAATCGAGCCGCTCGGATAAAAAAAAAATGCCCAAAGACAACAGCATCAAGTCGGTCCTCATCATTGGAAGCGGACCGATTGTCATTGGACAAGCCTGTGAATTCGACTACTCCGGAAGCCAGGCATCCCGCAGCCTCCGGGAAGAAGGCATCGAAGTCACCCTGATCAATTCCAACCCCGCCACGATCATGACCGACCCGGTCGTGGCGGACCACATTTACCTCGAGCCCCTCGAGCCGGAATCGATCGTCAAGATTTTGGAGAAGCACGACATCGATGCCGTGCTGCCCACCATGGGGGGGCAAACGGCCCTCAACCTCGCCATCAAGTGCGAGGAGATGGGCATTTGGGAAGACCACAACGTCCGGATGATTGGGGTGAACACCGACGCGATTGAGATCACGGAAAACCGCGAGGCTTTCCGAAACCTCATGGAGGAGATTGACGTGCCGATGGCCCCCCAAACCACCGCCAAGAGCTTCTTGGAAGGCAAGGAGGTGGCCCAGGAGTTTGGCTACCCGCTGTGCATCCGGGCTTCCTACACCCTTGGAGGGGCGGGGGCGGCCGTGGTCTACGACAAGGAGGCGTTTGAAGAAAAGCTGACCCGCGGCTTGCATTTGAGCCCCATCCACGAGGTCATGATCGACAAAGCCTTGCTGGGTTGGAAGGAATTCGAGCTCGAGTTGCTTCGCGACAGCAACGGCAACGTGACCATCGTCTGCTCCATCGAGAACTTCGACCCGATGGGCATCCACACCGGGGACAGCATCACTGTGGCCCCGGCCATGACCTTGAGCGATTCCACGTTCCAGCGCATGCGTGACATGGCCATCAAGATGATGCGCAGCATTGGAGACTTTGCCGGTGGATGCAACGTGCAATTTGCCGTGTCTCCTGACGAAAAGGAGGAGATCATCGCCATCGAGATCAACCCCCGTGTGAGCCGTTCCTCGGCGCTGGCGTCCAAGGCGACCGGTTACCCCATTGCGAAAATCGCGGCCAAGCTGGCCATTGGGTACCACTTGGACGAGTTGAAAAACCAAATCACGGGCAACACCTCCGCCATGTTCGAGCCCACGCTCGACTACGTGGTGGTGAAAATCCCCCGTTGGAACTTCGACAAGTTCCCTGGGTGCGACGACGTCTTGGGCTTGCAGATGAAGGCCGTGGGCGAGGTGATGGCCATCGGCCGCTCGTTCCAGGAAGCTTTGCAGAAGGCGTGTCAATCGCTGGAGCTCAAGCGCAACGGACTTGGGGCAGACGGCCGCGAGTTGCGCGACCAGGACGCCATCATGCACAGCCTGCGCAACGCGAGCTGGAACCGGTTGTTCCACGTGTACGACGCCTTCAAGCTGGGCATCCCGTTCCGGAGCATCTTCGAAGCCACCAAGATTGACCCTTGGTTCTTGCGTCAAATCGAGGAGTTGGTCCACTTCGAAAAGGACCTCTCCAAGCACACCATCGCCGACGTGCCCGCGGAAACGCTACGCGAGGCCAAGCGCAAGGGATATGCCGACCGTCAAATCGCGCACATCCTGAATTGTTTGGAGTCCGAGGTGCACACCCGCCGTCACGCGGAAGGCATCAAGCGCGTCTACAAGCTGGTGGACACGTGCGCTGCGGAATTCCCCGCGTTGACGCCCTACTACTACAGCGCCTTCGAAGAGGAAGCCAACGAAAGTGTGGTGAGCGACAAGAAGAAGATTGTGGTGTTGGGCAGCGGCCCCAACCGCATCGGCCAAGGCATCGAATTCGACTACTGCTGCGTCCACGGGGTGCTGGCGGCGAAGGAGTGCGGGTACGAGACCATCATGATCAACTGCAACCCAGAAACGGTGTCGACCGACTTCGACACGGCGGACAAGCTCTACTTCGAGCCCGTCTTCTGGGAGCACATCTACGACATCATCCTGCACGAGAAGCCCGAGGGGGTCATCGTGCAGCTCGGAGGCCAAACGGCCCTCAAACTCGCCGAAAAGCTCAAGCGTCACGGCATCAAGATCATGGGCACCTCGTACGAGGCGCTGGACTTGGCGGAGGACCGCGGAAGCTTCAGCACCTTGCTCAAAGAGGAAGGCATTCCTTACCCCAAGTTCGGGGTGGTGGAAAGCGCCGACCAGGCTGTGGAATTGAGCCGGGAGCTCGGGTTCCCGCTGTTGGTGCGCCCCTCGTACGTGTTGGGTGGCCAGCGCATGAAGATTGTCATCAGCGAGGAAGATTTGGAACGTCATGTGGTTGACATCCTTCGCGACATGCCGGACAACAAAATCCTGTTGGACCACTTCTTGGACGGCGCCATGGAATGCGAAGCCGACGCCATCTGCGACGGCGACGAGGTTCGTATTGTGGGCATCATGCAGCACATTGAACCTGCGGGCATCCACTCGGGAGACAGCTACGCGGTGCTGCCTCCGTACAACCTCGGCGATTTGGTCATCCAAAAGATTGAGGAGTACACCAAGCGCATCGCGTTGGCCCTCAAGACGGTGGGGTTGATCAACATTCAGTTTGCCGTCAAGGACGACGAGGTGTACATCATCGAAGCCAACCCACGTGCTTCTCGGACCGTGCCGTTCATCGCCAAAAGCTACGGCGAGCCGTACGTGAACCACGCCGCCAAGGTGATGTTGGGGGCGGCCAAATTGAAGGAGCTGCCTCACGACCCCCACATGGATGGATACGCCGTGAAGATTCCTGTGTTCAGCTACGAGAAGTTCCCGAACGTGAACAAGGAGCTTGGGCCAGAGATGAAATCCACAGGCGAGGCCATTCGCTTCATTCCCGATTTGCGCGACCCGTTCTTCCGGAAGGTCTACAGCGAGCGCAACCTCTACCTGAGCAAGTAACCCAACCCTGCCATGTTTGCCGGCCTGCTTCGCACCTTGTTCTACATCGTCATGGTTTGGTTCGTGTGGCGGTGGCTGGACAGGTTGGTCGGTGGGGGTCAGCGAACGCAGCGTCCCTCGGGCAATGCGCGGAGGCCCAATCCCTCCCCGCGGGAGGTCAGGCCGGACGATTCAAAAGAAGGCGAATACGTGGACTTTGAGGAGGTGAAGGACTGAGTCTGCAGGCCCGTCCGGCCCTACCTTGCGGTCATGACGACGACCAATTTGTGGACCACGGACGATGTCCGTGATGCCCTTCCGAGACTTGTGCCACACCTCATTGCGGTGTTGGTCATGTTTTTTGCCGCCGGATGGACCCTGTCCCCGGCGATGTTTGACGGGAAAAGGTTGCGTCAGGGCGACATCCAAAACAACATTGGCATGTCCAAGGAAGCCCGCGACTTCGAGCGGGTGGAAGGCGATGTGCCACAATGGACGGACGCCATGTTTGGGGGCATGCCCACCGTTCAAATCACGGGCCCCGGCGTGGACACCGCCCCCAAAACGGTGTGGAAGACCTTCCGCGCCTTGATGCCCATGGAGGTTGCAACGTTGTTCGTGGCCATGATCTCGGCCTACGTGTTGGGGTTGTGTTTGGGCTTGTCGCCTTGGATCTCCCTGGCGTTGGGCATTGGATTTGGACTGTCTTCGGTGAACATCTTGTACCTGGCTGCGGGCCACGCCACCAAGGTGCGCGCCATCGCCACCATGCCGGGCGTGGTGGCAGGCACGGTGTTGGCTTTCCGTGGCAAACCATGGCGTGGGGCAGGGGTGGCGGCGTTGTTTGCGGCGTTGCACTTGGACGCCAACCACGTCCAAATGACCTATTACCTGTTGTTCTTTCTGGTGGCCATCGCTGTGGGGGCGATTGTGATGGGGGCCGTGCAATCCAAGTTGCCCCAGACCTTGCGGGCTGTGGGTCTTTTGGTGGCCGCGGGCCTTGTGGCGGCGCTGCCCCAAACGAGCCAACTCGCTTTGACCGAGCAGTACTCTCAGTTCACCACCCGCGGGGAGGCCGTGTTGACCACGCCAAGCGAAGGAGGTGGCGGGCAAGAGCAGGCAGGGCTCGACCGTGAATACATCTTGGAATACAGCATGTCCCGCGGCGAGTTTTGGAGCATGGTCGTGCCAGATGTGAAAGGCGGAAACAACCAGCTGTATTGGGGGGAGCAACGTTTCAGCGGAGGCGCCTTTTATTTCGGAGCCTTGGCATTTGCGTTGTGCTTGGCGTGGTTCATTGCGGGCAGCCATTGGCTTCGTTGGCCCCTGTTGGCCGTGTCGCTGTTGGCCATCGTGTTGTCTTGGAGAGACGCCACGTGGTTGACGGACGTGTTCTTGGAGCGGCTGCCTCTCTTCAACAAATTTCGAGACACCAAGATGATGCTGGTGCTGCTTCAAATGATTGTTCCTGTCGGTGCGGCCATGGCCTTGCACGAGGTGCAATCGGACCGCGCGGCCAAGCAGTGGAAGCGTTGGGTGGGCGCGGGCGCTGCGTCGGCGGTGCTCATGGCGTTGTTCTACGTGTTGCCCGACACGTTGTTTGACTTCAAGAGCAGTTTGCGGCCGGACATGGCGATGGAACAGCTTGGCAACCGCGTCAAAGGGATGCGATTGGAGGTGTTCCGGGCGGACGTCCTCCGTGCGTTGGGGTTGTCTCTTCTCGGACTCGGTGTGGTGCTCGCTTTGGTGAAGCGATGGGTGGACGCCCGCTGGGTGGTGATGGGGACTGTGGCGGTCGTGGCCCTGGACATGGGGTCGGTGAACAACCGGTACCTCGGCCCCAACAATTACGAATCTGCGATGGACAAGCGTTTCCCCTTCGAGGCGACGCCTGCGGACCGCGCCATCTTGGCGGCAGAGCGGGGGGGAGTCCAGGATTTTGAGGAACAATTCAGGGCGGCCCAAGCCCGCTGGGAGGACAGGCTCGACGCCAAATTGACCCGCCGCTACGCCCGTGCGCAGGATGCTGCGGCGTTTGAGGTGTTGAACGCCAACACGCATCACCGGGTGTTTGATTTGGCCAACCCGTTCAACGACGCTCGGACGTCCTACTTCCACAAATCTGTGGGGGGATACCACGGGGCCAAATTGCGCCGGTACCAAGACTTCATCGAGCGTGTGCTGACCCCTGAGCGGGCGGCCATCATCGCCCAAATCCAGGCGGGCCAGTTTCAGCTTGGGGCGGACGTGGCCCCTGGCTTGGCCATGCTCAACACGAAGTACATGCTCGTTCCCGGGGCCGAGCAGCCCCTTCCGTTCGCCGGTGGCCTGGGCGCAGCTTGGTTCGTGGACGACGTGACTTGGGTCGGCAGTGCGGAGGAGGAAATTGCAGGAATTGCGGGACTCAACCCGGCGGCCCAAGCCGTGGTGCACACCGAATTTCAAGAGGCCCTCGGCCGTGTGAACGCCCCTGGCGCCAGCGAGGTGGCTTTGGAGGCGTACCACCCCGAGGGGTCCAGCTACAAGGTGAATTCTCAGCGTGGTGGGTTGCTTGTTCTGAGCGAGGTGCATTACCCTGTGGGGTGGACGGCCACGGTGGACGGGGAAGAGGTCCCCTTGGTGCGGGTCAATTACATCTTGTCTGGGCTGAACGTCCCGGCGGGGGCGCACGACGTGCAGTTGACGTTCAAGCCAGAAGGTTGGGACACAGCCAAGATGCTCAGCCGCGCAGGAAGTTTGTTGCTCGCCGCGCTCTTGGGGCTGTCGATTCGCTTCGGCAGCAGGGAGTCGGAAGGTTGAACATCACGGAGTCAAAGCAGTTTACGAAGGCAAGATGGCGGGATTGACGATGCACCACGCGGAGCGTGCGAACGATTTTGACGCGGCAGATTGGCAGGCCTGGGAACGGTTGTTGGCCCGCAAGCCCAGTGTGCATTTGTCGGCGCCGGCCGTACGTGCCGCGTTGGAAAGTCCTCAGCGGCAGGTGCGAGCCGCCGTGTGGAAGGATGTCCAGGGCGAGGTGCAAGGCTTGGCGATTTCCGAAGACAGCGAGGCCGTCAGCCAAGGCATCGACGATTTCTTGGAAGGCAACGCCTTGTTTCGCCGCGCCAAGGCGTGGCTTCACCGCAAAGGTGGCTTGACGTTTTCTGTTCGGGTGATTGGCACGCCGCTGGCGAGTGGGGCCCATGCCTGGCGCTTTGCGGAAGGCGTGGATGGCATGGCCTGCTTGGACGAGTTGATGGCCCTGCCTGGGGTGGGAGGTGACAAGGCGCCAAGGACTTGGATTGTCAAGGACCAACCCGTCGCTCAAGCTTGGGCCGACGGCACCAAGCTCGCAGGCCGGTCGAGCTGGCGTCCGGGTTGGGTGGATTTGGAATTTGATCCGGTGATGTGTGTGGATTTGAGCCAGCACGACTCTTGGGAAGGGTACACGGCGGGCATGCGGACCAAAGCTCGGACCAAGGTGAAGCGCATCCTGAAGCTCTCTGAACCCCTGACGTTCGAGGCGCTTGACCTTCAGGGCATTGACACGCATAGAGATCGGTTGCATGAGCTGTATATGAACGTCTACGGGCGCGCGGCGTTCCGTTTGGGCAGCTTGCAACCTGAAGACATGGCGTGCCTGAAACGAGAGATGGGCGAGCGTTTTCAAGTGTGGGTCGCCAAGTTGGAGGGCCAAATCATTGGCTTTCACTGCGGGTTGACCGACGGTCGGGAGGTGGAGGCGTTTTTTGTGGGCTTCGAAGGCAGCCACAACAAATCCCACGCCTTGTACCAACGCATGTTGGTGGAGTTCATCCAGTGGGGATTGGCGTTGGGATGCTCGTCGGTGAATTTGGGCCGAACGGCCTTGGACATCAAGGCGTCGTTGGGGGCCGAACCCAAGCGTTTGGTCCTGCACGAACGCATGGCCAATCCGGTCATGCACGCCCTGTCGCGTTGGGCTGCTGGGGCAAGCGCCCCGAAGCAACCTGCCCTCAAGCGCGCCTGGAGGCAGGGGTCAGTCCATCATGAAGTCGTCGCCCCCGCCGCTGCTGCTGCCGCGGTTTCCTGAGCCTCGTCGTCCCCGTTCTTCCAGCTTCCCAAACTTGTACTGAAGGGTCAGGTAGAGGTTCTGCGATTCGCGCTGCCTCCACACGTCTTGGGTGAAGAAGTCGGTTTCTGTGGAGTAGGACCACCGGCGGGTGTTGAACACGTCCTTGGCCTGCAGGGTGACCTGCCACTTGTCGCCAGGGAGGTCCCGACTCACCGCCAAATTCAAGGTGGCGAAGCCGTTGAAGCGCCCTTGGGGCGTGACCGCCGCGCCACGCACGAAGCTGTTTGCCTGGCATTTCCACGCCTCGCCCACCGTCCAAGAAGCGAAGAACCGGCTGGACCAGCTGAAGCCTGCGCTGCTGAACGGGGAATCCAACCCCGACCCGTCGTTGACCACACGGTAGGCGCTCGACGTCCAGTTGAGGCGCCCCGTCCGTCCCAACGGGATCATCACTGAAAGTTCGAGGCCCTCGTTGTGTTGGCGGCCCAAATTTTGGAAGGTCGAGAGCAACACCCCTGAGGTGTCGGCTTCGGTGAAGCGTCGGATGACGTCGCGCGTGTCCTTGTAGAACAGCGCCGTGGTGACGCTCGTGCGTTGTCGCTGCCATTGGTGGGCCAATTCGTAACTGTTGGTGTATTCCGGCAGCAAGAAGGGGTTGCCCGACCTGAAGTTTCGCGGGTCGGACATGTCCAAATAGGGATTCAGTTGGCGGCCACGCGGGCGGTTGACCCGACGGCTGTAGCTCAGACTGAAGGTGTTTTCACCGTCGGTTTCCACAAACACGTTGGCCGAAGGGTAGAGGCTGAAGTAGTCGTTGGTGAAAGGCTCGCGGCTCTGACTCCCCCCGCCTTCGAGGCGGGCTTCGGTGAAGGCTTGTTCAGCGCGCAGGCCGAGTTGGGTGCCGACGATGCCAAAGGTTTGGCCTGCAGTCACGTACGCCGCATGCACCTGCTCGTCGTACAGAAACGCGTAGTTCACGGTGTCCAGCCCGTAAGGCAGGAAAATGCCGTCGGTCAGGACGGTGCTGTCGGCCTCGGTGTAGTCGAAGTCCGAGACATCCTCGTTCCAGGTGGATTTCCATCCCAACTCCAGCTTGCCCTCTTTTCCCCACGGACGTTCGAAGTCGGTTTGGGCGATCCAGCGCGTGTTTTGGTTGTCTTGCCCGTTGAACGTCGACACCTCGCCGACCGTGGCGTCGGGCACCAAGCTGACGTCCAGGAAGTCCGCGCGGCTGAGGCGCGAGTTGTGTGAACGCCGGACGTCGGCCGTCCACTTGTGATCGCGCTCGCCGAGCCGTTTCTCAAACCCGAAAAACACATCCCCGCCTTTGGAATCGCTGAGGCTTTCTTCCACCCGAAGTGCGTTCGTGGAAAGCCCGTCCAGTGCGCCGCCGATCCACGATTCTGCCGTGGCTGTGGAGTCCCAGCCGTCGCGCACGCCCTCGTTGGCGTTGACACCCGTGAACCAGGTCCAGCCTTGCGCTCCGCGGTACTCGGCTTTCAGGGAGCCGGACAAGCTGCCACGGTGGCTGTCTCCAGGTCGGGACACCGAGGAGTTGGACGTGGAGTCAGGCGACCAATATTGGACGCGGTCGGTCTCCCCGGCCATGAAGGACTGCCTGTCGTTCCAGCCGAGGTTGGAGCTCAGGGACCACGACGTGGTGCGGTAGTTCAGGCTGGCGTTCGCGTCGTGGTTGTCCCCGGTGCCGTAGGTGGCTTGAAGTTGACCGCTGATCCCTTCCAGCTTGTTCTTTTTCAAGACGATGTTGAGGATGCCGGCCGTGCCATCGGGGTCGAAGCGGGCCGAAGGGTTGGTGATGAGCTCCACACGGTCGACGGCGCTCGCCGGCAAAGACTCCAGGAAGGCTTCCCGGGCCCCGCCTGCCAGTCCTGAAGGGCGGCCGTCGATGAGGATTTGCACCCCTGCGGACCCACGCAGGGTGATGTTGCCGTCGATGTCCACGTTGACGGAAGGGATGTTTTCCAGCAACTCGGTGGTGTTTCCGCCTCGGTTGGTCAGGTCGTTGCCCACGTGAAAGACCCGGCGGTCCACCCGCATTTCCATGACGGAAGCCTGTTCCACCACCACAGCTTCTTCCAGGGCGGTGATGTCCGGTTCCATCGACACGTTGCCCACCTTCCAGCGCAACGATTCTGGGTTACGTGGCGAGCACATTTGAGGCCCGATGCGTTGCGAGACGTAGCCTGGGAAACGGATTTCAAGCCACAGCCGCCCGACTTCGATCTCTTCGAGGTTGAAGGTGCCATCTTCCTGGCTCAATACGCCGCCAAGGATGGAGCTGTCCCGTGCGCTGGTCACCACGACCGAGGCAAACGGAAGGGCTTCCCCAGAGCTCGCGTCCAACACGGTGCCCGTCACGGCGGCGATCTTGGGTTTGGGGCGTCCCTCGCCGGGTTTTTGGCCCCACGCAACAGGCGCGGCCAACCACAAGAGCAGTCCCCACGTCAACGCGCGGAGGGGGAAGTGATGGGTGAAGAAGTGCAGCATCGTGAATGAAAGACGTTCAAGCGGTGCAAATGTTCAAAAACCGGGGGCAACGGCGGCAGGTGCGCCTGCTATCTTCGCGTCGTGCGCGAGGTCTCTCACATTCCCCACCCCATCATGCGCGTCACGGTGCACAGCTACAACGGCCAATACCGGTTGCAGTTTGTGGTGGACCGGTTTGAGCAGGCGTTCAAATTCCCAGAATCCGACCACACCCTGGCGGAAGTCGAGTCCATGGCGGGCGCCATGGCGGAGGACGTGCTGATGCGGTTTGTGGACATGCGCACCCAATACCATCAATCCCTGACCCCATGAATTCAGTCTCGTCCAAGGTGTTTTGGCCCGTGGTGGCCGTGCTCGGCGTTTGGCTTGCGGTGTTGACCTCCCAAACCATGAAGTCTCCCTCCGTGGCCGACAAGGCGCGCGCCGCAGGCAGGCCCGTGGTCGCCTTCGTGCACGGGGATTCTCTGCAGGCAGGGATGGAGTTCGTCCAAACGCTTCAAGCCAATTTGCAAGTGCAAATGGAGGCGCGCGAGGCACGGTTGCAAGAGGACGCCGCCCCGCTTCAGGAGGAAGCCCAAGAGCTTCTGGCTTACGCCAACACAGACGCGGCGACCCAAGACGAACTGGAGATTGCCCAGCGTCGCATCATGGAAATTGAGGAGGGGCTCCGGGCCCTGCAGATGGCCGCCGAGCAGGACGTGTTCGTGGCCGAGCAGAACATGAAGTCCATCCTGGCCGAGGCGCTTCGCCGCAACCTCGAAGCGCATGCGGAGGAAGAAGGCATCGACTTCATCTTGAACTGGGGCTTGAGCGGCGAAGGCGTGCTTTACGGCAGCGAGCCTTGGGACATCACGACGGACGTGCTCGAGCGTATCAACAGCGACCAATGACCGTCGCCGCCCGCAAAAAACAGGAGCACATCGTCGACCACGTGCTCTACTGCTGGCAAATGGAGGACCTCGTGCGGGCCTCCCAATTCCAGCCCGCGGTCCTCGAATCGTGGGCGGAGCAACATGCCCTGGCAGAGGGCACGGACCCACAAGCCGAGATCGATTGGATCCTGAATGTGGCCAAGGCCCTTCGGGCGGCTGGCGCCACAGAAACGGGCCACGCGTCCGAGGTGCAAGAGACCATGATGGAGCTTGCTCATCTGCATGAGTTGTTGCTGGGCGTGATGGCGGACGCCGATTACAAGCAAGCTTTCGAGGCGGCTGAACCGCTGTTGGAGGACTTGGCCAAGCGCGCCGACAAAGAAGCCCACCCCGTGGAGCAAATGGTGGTGGGGCTGTACGGTTGGCTCGTGTTGCGGATGCGCAAGGAGACCGTCAGCGCAGAAACGGAGTCCGCCATGGTGGGGCTTCGGAATTGGGCCAACGCCCTGGCCAAAGGCCACCTCAAGGTCTACTACGGCAAGTGATCTGAAGGGGGCGAATCGTCCTCGAACCCGTGTTGACAACTCTGCACCTTGCCCGCCCTGCGCCTCAGGTTGCGGGGGATTTTGCAGTATGCCAAACACCCACCTTTGGAAGCCTGAAATTTTGGACCTCGCCGTGGAGTCGGACCGCATTCGACTCGAGACCCTGCGGGTGTCTGGGCGCATCTTGGAGGAGTACGACACCTTGGATGCGCAGGTCGCCGAGTGGGCCGTGTGCCATCATCCTCCGGCCAAGCACGATCCTTCCTTGCTGGCCTCCACGCTCGGCACGTTGATGCAGGACCAGGATTGGGACACGTTTGGCGTGTGGGTGCATTACCCTTGGAGCGGCCGCTTGGTGCGCTTGTTGCCCGAGGACGCCTTTGTGGAGGTGCGCACCAATCGGAATCGGGAAAAAATCACCCGAGAAGAGACCGCCGCCCTGCGCACCAAGACGGTGGGCATTGTGGGGTTGAGTGTCGGGTCGACCACGGCCATCGCCCTGGCCATGGAGCGTGGATGCGGTGCCCTGAAGCTGGCCGATTTTGACGTGATCGAGCTCTCCAACATGAACCGCATTCGATGCGCGGTGCACGAGCTCGAATTGCCCAAGTGGGTGGTCACCGCCCGGGCCATTGCCGAATTTGACCCGTTCCTCGAGTTGGAAATTTTCGAAGACGGGGTCCACGCCGAGAACGTGGACGTCTTCGTGTCGGGCTGCGACGTGGTGGTCGACGCGTGCGACTCCCTCGGCGTCAAGGCTTCCCTTCGCTTGGAGGCCAAGCGCCAGGCGTGCCCTGTGGTCATGGACACCAACGACCGGGGCATGTTGGACATTGAACGGTACGACCGTCCGGAATGGACTTTGAACGGGTTCCTTCACGGCCGAATCGACGAGGCGACGATGAAGTCGTTCGCCCAGGCCAAAGGCTGGACGCCCGAAGCCCTGCAAGCGTTCGTCAACGTGGCTGAAGCTTCAGAACGCGGTCAACTCAGCCTCCCCAAGGTGGGGACAGAGCTGGTCAGCTGGCCGCAAACGTACACAGGCGTTTGTGCTGGCGGCGCCCACGCCGCAGAGGCATGCCGCCGTTTGGCGCTGGGAGAAGGACTTCCGGACGCACGCATCACCATGGATTTGCATGAGCAGCTCACCCAACAAGCCGTCGGTTGAACGCCTGAGGCAGGCGGAGGCTGTCGACGAGGCCATCGTCTTGGTGTCCCGCGCCAACCAGGACCCCGGGTTGTGCAAGCGCTTGCTGGACGGCCACAAGCGGGTGTTGAAGGCGTACGGCATCAAGAATTTGTCGTCGTTCAGGACGGACTGGTTCCGCCGGGACGATGTGATGGTCATCGCTGTGTTGAGCGGCGACGGCGAACGTGTCCTGGCTGGGGCCCGCTTGCAGCCGGGCCTGGTGGCCAACGACTTCCCGTTGCACCAAGCCGTGGGCCACATGGACCCGGAGGTGGGCAACTTTTTGGAGCGCATCATTCCCGAGGGAGCGTACGAGATGAACGCCCTTTGGAATTCCATCGAATTGGCCGGCATGGGTATGGGGTCTGAATTCCTCATCCAAGTGGCCATGGCTGCGATGCCCCTGATCGAGGCCAAACACCTCGTGGCCTTGACCTCCCCGGTCACCCGGCGTTGGAGGGAAAAGCATGGCTGGCAGTTGCGCAGCGAGTTGGGCGACGACGGGTACTTTGTGTACCCCAAGGACACTTTGCGCGCCACCGTCGAGCACTACGTCCATCCGGACTACGAAACGCACGTGGCGCCTGAGGTGCTCGAGCTCATGACGTCGATCCGTCGCCGCCCTGCAGGCGTCACCACCCACGTTCATGGCGCCAAGGGTCAACTCAACATCCGGCTGAACCTGACGCTCTGATGACGGCACGCTGGCACCATCGGATCCTGCAAAGGGTGTGCTGTGTGGCGGTGTGGTGCTTGATGGGGCAGGGGGCTTGGGCCCAAATGTCGGGGTCCGGCGACCACTACCTCGGCCGCCACATGCATGCGGTTGAGCTGGCGTCGCCCTCGGCCAACACCACCTTTGAAACCCTCGAAGCCAGCGCCAAGCGGCGGCTGGACGTCGATGTGCCCACCTTGAGCAACACGGCCGCGTGGACGTGGGTGGAGGTGGACTTGACCCACTTGGACATGCCTGGCGCTTGGTTGGAGATCTCCTCGGCCATGGTGGATTCCTTGGTGGTGTTTGCCTCGTGTCAGGGGCAGGCGCTGTACCGCATGGAGGCCCATGGGTCGGGCCGGCGGTGGAGCCGCGCAGAAGGCGCCCTTCAAGGGAGCAACTACCCCAAGTTTCCATTGCCGTCGGAGTCCTGCGACGACCTCAAGATGTACGTGGGCGTCCAGGCAGGCAAGCAGTTGCTGCTGCCCGTTCGCGTGGCGTCGTCTTCCGAGTTGCGCGCCTTCAGCCTGGCGCGGGACTTGTTCTACGCCTTTTACGTGGGCATCATGGCGGTCATGCTGTTGTACAACCTCGTCCTGTACTTCACCGTGCGGGACCGAAGCTACCTGCTGTACACGCTGTTCTTGATCGGGGTGGCCTGTTCGCAGCTGTTTTTGGAGGGGTACCAGGGCATCCTGCTGGGGCTGGACAGCACGACGTGGTTGGGGATGAGGCTGGTGCACCTGATTGGCATCTTCTCAGGGGTGACCACGATTTTGTTTGTGCAGCGGTTCTTGCATTTGAAGCGAAATGCCCCGCGGTACCACAAGCTTTTTCGGGCGTTTGTGGTGGCGTACGGCGGCGTGCTGGCGGTGCTGTTGCTGGGGTTCCTCAACCTCAGTTTTTCGCTGATCAACGCCGTGGCCTCGGTGGCGGTGCTCGTCATTCCAGCGTCGCTGGAGGCCCGCAAGCAAGGCCAAAAATCCGCCACCTTCCTTCTGATTGCCTTCACGGCCTTCTTGTTGTCGGTGACCGTCTTTGCCTTGAAGGAATTTGGGGTGCTGCCCCACACGCTTTGGACGAGGTTCGCCATGCCGGTGGGAAGCATTGTCCAGCTGGTGTTGTTGTCGATTGCCCTGGCCGACCGCATCAACCAACTTAAGAAGGAGTCGTCCAAGGCGCGTGAAGCGCAATTGCGCGTGAGCCAGCTGAACGAGCGCATGGTGAAAGAGCAGAACCAGGTGCTGGAGTCCAAGGTGAAAGAGCGGACGGAGGCGTTGGAATCCCAGAACGAATCTTTGGAATCTGCCCTTCAGGAACTGAAGGTCGCCCAAGACCAGCTCGTCCAGAACGAGAAACTTGCGAGCATCGGTCAGTTGACGGCAGGCATCGCCCATGAGCTGAACAACCCCATCAACTTTGTGTCCTCGAGCGCCCAAAGTTTGCGGCGTGACTTCGAGGACGTGTCGGAAGTCATGGAGCGGGTGCTCGCCCTCGGGCCGGGCGATCCTGAACTTCAGAGCGCCATCACGGCCCTGCAGGAAAAAATCGCAGCGTTGGATTTGGGCTTCACGATGAAGGAAATCGAGGAGCTGCTGACCGGCATTGAAGACGGCGCCCAGCGCACGACTGCGATCGTCAAGGGCCTGCGCATTTTCAGCCGCATGGACGGCGACGAGGCGAGCAAAGCCAACATCAACGAATTGTTGGAATCGACTTCCGTCATCTTGCGGTCGTCGTTCCGTGAGGAGGCGTCGGTGGTGTTGGAATTGTCGCCGGACGACACGGTGGTGATGTGCCAACCGGGCAAGTTGAACCAGGTGTTCATGAACCTCATCAGCAACGCCGTGCAAGCGACGGTGATGTCGGGCAAACCGTTTGCCAAGCGCGAAGTGCGGGTTCGCACGCGGCGCGTGTTGCAAGGCGAGGTGGCCAGCGTGCAAGTGGCCATCGCCGACAACGGGGTCGGCATGGACGAGGACACCCAAGCCCAAATTTTTGATCCCTTCTTCACCACCAAAGAAGTGGGGGAGGGCACGGGCCTCGGCCTCAGCATCGTCAAGGGCATCCTCGACGACCACCGCGCCACCCTTGAACTTGAATCGAAACCCGGGGAGGGCACGACCTTCCTCATCACGTTCCCTGCATGATCCACGTACTCTACCTCGACGACGAAGAACACAACTTGACGGCCTTCCGGGCGGCCTTCCGCCGCGACTTCCAAGTCCACGTCACGACGGTGCCGTCGGAAGCGGTCCGGATGCTGCAGGAGCACCCCATCGAGGTGGTGATTTCAGACCAAAAAATGCCCGACGTCAGCGGCGTGGAGTTCTTCGAAATGATCATGGCCGACCACCCCGATCCCGTGCGCATGTTGCTTACTGGCCATGCGGACATCGACGCGGTGATCGACGCCATCAACAAGGGGCGGATTTACAAGTACATCTCCAAGCCGTGGAACGAGCCGGAGTTGAAGCGGCTGGTGGAAGAGGCCAGCGCGCTGTACCGTCGCCGGGCCCAAAGCACGGCGCGCACCGCGTCATACGGCAAGAATTTGGCCTCGCTGCGTGAGGCCTTGGCGAGGATGAAGGACGAGTGTCAGGCCCATGCGGACCTTGGGGGAGACGCGAAGGCTTCTTGGACGGCCACCCTCGACCGGGCCATTCGGTGGATCGAGCAGCCCGACTCAGAGTTCTGAGGCCGTATCTTGGCAGGGATGCAAATCCTGCTCATCGACGACAACGACATCGACAACGCGGTCAACGCCAAGTTGTTACAGCTCGCCAGGATCAGCGACGACATCACGACGTTCACCGATCCGATGAAGGCCCTGCGGCATTTGGCCACGGTCGGGTCGACCTGGACGTCGCCGAGGCACATTTTGCTGGACATCCGCATGCCCAACATGGACGGGTTTGAGTGGCTCGATGCGTTCCGTCAATTGCCCGACGACATCCAGGCCATGTGCCGGGTGTTCATGTTGACTGCGAGCATCAACCGCGACGAGTTGGACCAAGCCGAGCACGACGACACGGTCATCGCTTTGCTCGAAAAGCCGCTGGACGTGTACGTGTTCAAGCAGCTTCTGGACCTCTGACGCAGGTCACCACTGCATCGGCACCTCGATGAGGAGAAGTCGAGTGTCTGCTGTGGCTTCGATGGACACGCTGCCTGTGTCCCACACCCCGACCGCATCGCGGCGTCCCAGCTTCTGACCGCCCACAGTGGCTTCGCCTTCGAGGACCATGGCGTACAGGCCTTGGTTCGTGTCGTGCATGGCGTAAATGTCGGTCCATCCGGCGCTCAATTGGCCGACGTGGAACCAAGCATTTTGGTGGATTTTCACGCCGCGCGTCCCGTCCGGCGACACCACGCATTGAAGGCGGTCTTGCTGGTCTTCGGGGGCCATGGTGATTTGGTCGTACGAGGGCGTGAGCTCGCGCTGGTTCGGGAAGACCCAGATTTGCAAGAACCGCACGTCTTCGTTCGCGTTGTGGTTTTTCTCGCTGTGCATGATGCCTGTCCCTGCGCTCATGATTTGAACGTCGCCTTCCCGAATCACGGTTTTGGTGCCCATGCTGTCCTGGTGTTCCAAATCGCCGGACAACGGGATGCTGATGATTTCCATGTTGTCGTGCGGGTGGGTGCCAAACCCTGCACCGCCTGTGACCGCGTCGTCGTTCAAGACGCGAAGCGCCCCGAAGTGCATGCGCTCGGCGTCTCGCCAACTGGCGAAGCTGAAGCTGTGGTAGGTGTCGAGCCAGCCGTGGTCGGCATGGCCTCTTGAGTCTGCAGGGTGAAAGACGGTTTGCATGGGGTTTTGGGCTTGGGCGACGCCGGCCATGGCCAGAATGCCAAGGGCCATGAGAAGGGGTCGGCGGTGGAAGTTCATGTTGAAGTGTGTCGACAATTGATGTAGGTACAACAAAAGTACAGTGTCCGGGTTCATTGCACAAAAAAGGGGAGCCGAAGCCCCCCTTTGACGGTTGAATCTCTTCAGGTTTAGAGGTACTTGAAGTCCTCGCCCGGTTGGATGTTCTGAAGCGTCTCGTAGATGAGGCGGATGCAGTTCTCGACGTCGTCCTTGTGCACCATCTCGACGGTGGTGTGCATGTAGCGCAAGGGGAGGGAGATCAACGCGCTTGGCACCCCTTGGTTGGAATATGCAAACGCGTCGGTGTCCGTGCCGGTGAAGCGGCTGGCCGCCTGGCGCTGGAACGGAATCTTGTGGTCGTCCGCCGTGTCGATGATGCGTTGGAGCAGGTTGTTCTGCACCGCAGGTCCGTACGTCACGCTCGGGCCTTTGCCTGCCGCCGTGTCGCCCTGTTCAATCTTGTTGAGCATGGGCGTGTGTGTGCAGTGCGTGACGTCGGTGACGATGGCCACATCGGGCTGGAGGCGCTCGGCGATCATTTGGGCTCCGCGCAATCCGATTTCTTCTTGCACCGAATTGGTGATGTACAGCCCAAACGGCAGCTTCACCTTGTTCTCATGCAGCAAGCGCGCCACCTCGGCGATCATGAATCCACCGGCGCGGTTGTCGAGTGCACGTCCGACGTACCAGTCTTTGTTGAGGACCATGAATTCGTCGGGGTAGGTCACGACACATCCGACGTGGATGCCCATCTTCTCCACCTCTTCCTTGTTCTTGGCGCCCACGTCCAAGAAGATGTTCTTCAGAGTGGGGGCTTCCTCTTTCCCGGCGCTTCGGGTGTGGATGGCTGGCCACCCAAACAACCCTGGCACCACGCCGTTTTTCGTGTGGATGTTCACGCGCTTGGACGGGGCAATTTGGTGGTCGCTGCCCCCGTTGCGACGGAGGTAGATGAACCCGTCGTTGGTGATGTAGTGCACGAACCAGCTGATCTCGTCGGCGTGCGCCTCAATCACCACCTTGTAGGGCGCGTCGGGATTCACCACGCCGACCACCGTCCCGTAGGTGTCCACAATGTGGGTGTCGATGTAGGGTTTGATGTAGTCGAGCCACAACTTTTGGCCTTCAGCCTCAAAGCCCGTGGGCGACGCGTTGTTCAGGTAAGCCTCCAGGAATTTCTGGGACTTCGCCGTGATGATTTTCTTCTTTGCCATGAACCAAAATTAGAACGGGGGAACCCTGCGTGTTGCAAGGTTCCCCCGTCAGTTGTCAACCCTTCAAGGGTGAAGATTCAAAGGGTCATGTGCGCCGATGTCATTCGCAGGACGACCCGAACAACGAGAGGTATTCGAGGAGGTCTCCCATGCCGATCACGCCGTCGTCGTCCAGGTCGGCGCGGCACCCGTTGGAGAACACGCAAGAGCCGTTGTCGCACGTGGCAGCTGGGTCGTAGTTGCCTGCCTCAGGCACGGTGCAACCCTGCACGACGTCTGTGCCCTGGCATCCTGTGGGGATGCAGCTGAAGTCGCACTGTCCGTCGTCCACATTGGCGTCCATGTTGTAGTTGCACGCCGCTGCGTAGGTGCAGCCGAGCACTTCCAACTCGTCGCAGATGCCGTTGATGTTGGCGTCGTTCATGCAGTTGCCGTCGCAGTCGAGGTAGGCTTCAGGGTAGACGCACGAGCCGTCTTCCACCGTGGCGCCTTCCTCGTAGTTGCAGGCCGCCGCGTCGGTGCATCCTGTGCAGCTGAGGTAGTCGCACGAGCCGTCATCGTACAGGGCTGAGTCGCTGTAGTTGCAAGCCGCCTCGTCAGTACAACCGCAAGAGCTGTTGCCGAAGCTGAGCGTGAGGTACTCGGCGTTCTCGCCGTTGCCTTCAGGGAAGACCTGCACGTAGAGCTGTCCGGTCAAGGTGCCGTCGGTGGTCAACTGCGCAAGCAAGACCTTCTTGTCGGCCCCGGCCACGCCGTTGTCGTCGAGGATGGTGGTGAACCAAGAGCCTCCGAAGAAGCTGTTGATCTCCAAGTTGCCTCCAGCTTCGAAGTCTTCCACCCAAGAGTCGCCGTCCGCTTGGACCAACGAGATGGCGCCGTTGCCGTCGCCTGGGACAGGCGCTTGGTCGATGCCGATGGTCACCCAGCTGTCGTAAGCGAGCTCAGGGAACACGCTGAACAGGAATGGGTTGCTTTGGTCTGCGGTCAACCCACCGAAATCGTTCTGGTAGAAGCTGGTGCTTGTGCGCAGGAATGAGGGGTTGTTTTCGTCACCGGTGATGGCCGACACGAAGTCGTCCTCGTTGGGTGTGGTCACGTAGACGCGGTACGTCGTGGTGCCCAACACGCCCCCTTCAGCGTAGGTCTCCACCGACAGTCCAAACCCGTTGCTTCCGCCCACGGTGCCTGACACGCATGAGCAGTAGTCGCACGAGCCGTCCTCTTGGGTGGCGTCGCTGCTGTAGTTGCACGCAGAAGCGTCGGTGCATCCGAGGCAGCTCTCAAAGTCGCAGCCTTCTGCGCCAGTGACTTCAATTTCGATTGAACCGGCAGAGCCGCTGACCGAGAAGCTGGTCGACGCGCCTGAGGACGCATCCACGAGGGTCATCTCAGCGCCGTTCCATCCGTCGCCGTACGAATCGGCACCCTCCAAGGTGTAGACACCTGGTGCGAGCTCCACGAATCCGTCGAACGGTGCGCCGTAGCTCTCTCCGTTCAAGGTCCATGAAATCTCAGAGGGCCAAGACCCTGCGCTCAAGCTGATGGTCAACCCGTTGATGGCGGCAGGGTCTGTCGCATCGGGGTTGTAGTTGCACGCGCCCTCGTCCTGGCAACCTGCAATCTCGTTGGCGTCGCAGATGCCGTCGCCGTCGGCGTCGCCGTCGCATTCTCCGTCGCAGGTGTACCCTGGCTCAGGGTAGACACACGGCACCAAGTTGGTGGCGTTCACGTCGTAGTTGCACGCGGTGGGCACCACACAGCCGTCGATTTCGAGCTCATCGCACACGCCGTCGCCGTCGACGTCGTTCACGCAGGTCTCGCCGTCGCACTGGTAGAACTCAGGAGCGTAGGTGCATCCCTCAGCGCCGGTCACCTCAACTTCAATGGAACCTGAAGAGCCGCTCACCGAGAAGCTGACAGTAGCGCCAGAGACCGCGTCGACGATGGTCATCTGGGCGCCGTTCCATCCGTCGCCGTAAGAATCGGCACCTTCGAGGGTGTACATGCCTGGGGCAAGCTCAATCAACCCGTCGAACGGCGCGCCGTAGCTCTCTCCGTTCAAGGTCCAAGAGATCTCCGAAGGCCAAGAGCCTGCGCTCAACGAGATGCTGAGGCCGCTGGCAGGAACGGGGTCGGTGGCCGCAGGGTTGTAGTTGCACGCCGCCTCGTCTTGGCAACCTGCAATTTCTTCTGCGTCGCACACGCCGTCGCCGTCGGTGTCCACACCGGAACCGCCGCACTCACCGCAAGCATCGAGCTCGAGGCAAGAGTCGTCGTCCACGTTGGCGCTGTCGTCGTAGTTGCAGGCCGCTTCGTCGGTGCAGCCAGGCTGGCATCCGCCGAGGTAGTAGGTGGCTGTGGCGCCGTTGAGGCCTGCACCCAACACTTCCACACCGTCAGCAGTCACACTCCAAGACTGTTCGCTTGGGTAGTTGTCGGCAACCATGACGATTTGAACACATGCTTCAGCAGGTGCGCAGAACCGCTCGGTGGCGCTGGCTCCGAAGTCACCTCCCGTGGCGATCACTTCGCCGTCCACCACAATGCTGTAGGAGCCTTCTCCGTATGCGCAGCACATGCCGTCGCTGTAGACGTCGCTGATGTTGAATTCGTAAAGGATTCCGCCATCGAGGCAAGTGTCTCCACATCCAGTCAAGTCGTCCGCAGCTTCACATGACCCATCGTCGAGTGTGGCGTCGGCGTTGAAGTTGCATGCGGCTTCGTCGGTGCATCCGAGGACATCCTCGGGGCATGCGTCGCAGCTTCCGTAGGTGTCGCTTGTGGAGCTTCCAGAAGCGGCCAAACGGTTGGCGTACCCGTTGTAGTCGGTGACCGGTGCACAAGAGGCACCGTTCTGCATGTCGTCAATCAAGTTCTCTTGATCGGCCCATCCGTCGACAGCGTACTTGTACTCGATGTCGCCAGCAGGCGTTTCGATGGTGACACTGTAGATGCCGTCTCCGTCGGCGTCCAACAGCTGGTTGAACCCGCTGTTGGCAGGCCATCCCCAGAGGGGACCAGTCACGAACACTTCGTAGAAATCGACCCCAGCGCAGCTCATGTCCACGTTGAAGGTGGTGTTGTAGAGGCAAGAGTTGTCGTCAGAAGTCGCGTCGGCGTTGTAGTTGTTGGCCGAGGCGTCGGTGCATCCGAAGATGTCCCCTTCCACGCACGCTTCGCATGAGTTGTAGCACACGAGGTCCGCGGTGGTGGGTCCGTTGACGTCGATGACGCGGTTGACGTACTCGCCTGGTGCGGTGGTGCACGCTTCAGAGCCGTCAAACTGCTCCGCCACTCCCCAATCGCCGTTGCCGAGGAACTTGTATTCCTGGGCGCCCGCGGTCATGGACACGGTGATGGAGTAGGTTCCGTCGCCGTTGTCGTTCATGAAGTTGGAACCGTTGTTCCATCCGTTGAAGGTGCCCGCGAGTGACACTGCTGTGAAGGAAGTCTGAGAGACGTCCACAGAGAGGGTGACGTCGTACAAGCAAGCGTTGTCAGGCTGCGCCGTGGCTTCGGCGTTGTAGTTGTTGGCGCTGCTGTCCATGCAACCCAACACGTCTTCAATGTCAGGACACACGTCGCAAGACTCCCAGCAGACAGCTGGCAGGACAGTCTCCGCGTCGAAGGTGAGTGAGCGGTTGGTGAAGCCGTCGATGGTCGACGTGCATGCCTCACCACCGGCAAATTCTTCCTGGTAGTTCCATCCGTCCAAGGTGAACTTGTACTCGATGGTTCCTGGGTCCAAAGGCAAGGTCACAGACCAAATGCCGTTGCCGTTGTCGGCAAGCGGGTTGCATGCGCCGCACCATCCGTTGAATCCTCCGTTGACGAACACGCCGCTGAACACGTATCCCTCAGCGTACTGAGACATGTCCACCTGGAACGTGACGTTCACTGGGGAAGGAGCAGGGGCGTCGTTGCATGTGCCGTCGCACGAGCCGTAGTAATCGTTGGCTGTGCCGTTGGCCTCAATCTGACGGTTGGCGTAGCCGCTGTAATCCGTCACTGGGGCGCAAGAGGCGCCGTCCTGCATGTCGTTGATCAGGTTCTCCTGGTCAGCGAAATCGTTGATGGCGTACTTGTACTCGACGGTGCCAGAGAGGTCAGCCACAGAGACCGAGTAGATGCCGTCCCCGTCGGGGTCGGTCATGGTGTTGTAGCCTGAGTTGGAGCACCAACCGCACCATGGGCCAGTGACAAACACGTTCGAGAACCCTTCAGGGGCGCAGGTCATGTCCACGTTGAACGTGGTCAAGTACACACACTGGCCGTTGTCGGCAATGGTGTTGCCCTCGTCGTAGTTGCTGGCTGCAGGGTCGGCACATCCAGTGCACGAGCTTCCGTCTCCGCCGCACACGCCGCAGCCGTCCAAGGCAGCGGAACCGCCGCACTCTCCTGCACAATCGATGGCTGCCAGGCAGTTGCCGTCGCAATCAACGAGTTCAGAATCTGGGTAATCACAAGAACCGTCGTCACTCAAGGACTCGGCATTGAAGTTGCAGGCCTCAGAATCTGTGCATCCTGGATTTGAAGATGACTGTGAGAACATCCCAAGCGACGCGAAATACAAGTAAGTTGGATCGCTGGGGTTGCTGAAGTACGCTTCGGAGAGATTAACTCCGTCAGCGGACAGGGTGGTTGACCACCATGGTTCAGCATCGAGTGCGATGTCATGAGGCCATGTTGTCAGCAGCAACAAAGAGATGTTGTTGTAGGAGTTGTCGACAAGTTCGACACCTGAGCAATTGACCAAGCTGGTCGCTTGAAGCAGGTCATTGTACTCGTTTGAGGAGATTTCGAGGCCTGCGCACAATTCGGCTTGAATACCAATGGCGAGTGGGGTGCCTCCAAAGTCGACAGGGACGATTTCTGAGAAGACATTGCCGGCGATGGTTACATCGACGGTATTTGACCCCAATGAAATCGCAGAACCCAAAACGTTGCTGATCGAGTTGTTTTCAATGGTGATGCCTGTTGGCGGGTTTACAGGGTCGGAATCACCCCAAACCAAAATGCCGTACGACAAGGGTGACGAATTGCCACCTCCAGGAAGGAGGATGTTGCTGATTGAATTGTTGGCCAATTGGATGTTCGATGCGCCTGGGCTCACTGTGATTCCGCTTCCAACCAACTCATTGCCGACAATTGTCAAATTCGACACCACAACGTTGTCTGGGCCATCTTGAATGCTGATTCCTGTTCCGCTTGGGGGGTAGAGGTTCACATCCTGTGCGCCAGAAGCAGAGGTCAACACGAGTCCTTTGTTGATGACCAGGCTCTCATGGTAATCCCCTGCTGGAATTTCGATGGTTGCGCCCTCAGCGGCCTGGTCGATGGCCGCTTGAATTGAAAATGCTTCCTCGGGGCATGCGTCGCAGCTTCCGTAGGTGTCGCTTGTGGAGCTTCCAGAAGCGGCCAAACGGTTGGCGTACCCGTTGTAGTCGGTGACCGGTGCACAAGAGGCACCGTTCTGCATGTCGTCAATCAAGTTCTCTTGATCGGCCCATCCGTCGACAGCGTACTTGTACTCGATGTCGCCAGCAGGCGTTTCGATGGTGACACTGTAGATGCCGTCTCCGTCGGCGTCCAACAGCTGGTTGAACCCGCTGTTGGCAGGCCATCCCCAGAGGGGACCAGTCACGAACACTTCGTAGAAATCGACCCCAGCGCAGCTCATGTCCACGTTGAAGGTGGTGTTGTAGAGGCAAGAGTTGTCGTCAGAAGTCGCGTCGGCGTTGTAGTTGTTGGCCGAGGCGTCGGTGCATCCGAAGATGTCCCCTTCCACGCACGCTTCGCATGAGTTGTAGCACACGAGGTCCGCGGTGGTGGGTCCGTTGACGTCGATGACGCGGTTGACGTACTCGCCTGGTGCGGTGGTGCACGCTTCAGAGCCGTCAAACTGCTCCGCCACTCCCCAATCGCCGTTGCCGAGGAACTTGTATTCCTGGGCGCCCGCGGTCATGGACACGGTGATGGAGTAGGTTCCGTCGCCGTTGTCGTTCATGAAGTTGGAACCGTTGTTCCATCCGTTGAAGGTGCCCGCGAGTGACACTGCTGTGAAGGAAGTCTGAGAGACGTCCACAGAGAGGGTGACGTCGTACAAGCAAGCGTTGTCAGGCTGCGCCGTGGCTTCGGCGTTGTAGTTGTTGGCGCTGCTGTCCATGCAACCCAACACGTCTTCAATGTCAGGACACACGTCGCAAGACTCCCAGCAGACAGCTGGCAGGACAGTCTCCGCGTCGAAGGTGAGTGAGCGGTTGGTGAAGCCGTCGATGGTCGACGTGCATGCCTCACCACCGGCAAATTCTTCCTGGTAGTTCCATCCGTCCAAGGTGAACTTGTACTCGATGGTTCCTGGGTCCAAAGGCAAGGTCACAGACCAAATGCCGTTGCCGTTGTCGGCAAGCGGGTTGCATGCGCCGCACCATCCGTTGAATCCTCCGTTGACGAACACGCCGCTGAACACGTATCCCTCAGCGTACTGAGACATGTCCACCTGGAACGTGACGTTCACTGGGGAAGGAGCAGGGGCGTCGTTGCATGTGCCGTCGCACGAGCCGTAGTAATCGTTGGCTGTGCCGTTGGCCTCAATCTGACGGTTGGCGTAGCCGCTGTAATCCGTCACTGGGGCGCAAGAGGCGCCGTCCTGCATGTCGTTGATCAGGTTCTCCTGGTCAGCGAAATCGTTGATGGCGTACTTGTACTCGACGGTGCCAGAGAGGTCAGCCACAGAGACCGAGTAGATGCCGTCCCCGTCGGGGTCGGTCATGGTGTTGTAGCCTGAGTTGGAGCACCAACCGCACCATGGGCCAGTGACAAACACGTTCGAGAACCCTTCAGGGGCGCAGGTCATGTCCACGTTGAACGTGGTTTGGGCCTGCATGCCAACTCCGAAGAATGCCAGAAGCAAAAGGGTACAGAAATATCGCATGCTGCTTTTGTTTAATCGATTAAATCGGGTATTTCGACATCTAAGATAATCAAATTCGTCGACTTTTCACTAATGTACGTGTCCAGGGCACACAGGTTGCAGTTGAACAGGAGAAGTGCCAGGGTGGAATCCGTCCGAGGGCCAAGAAAACGCCGGGGCCGCTCTGGCCCCGGCGTTTCATTTCGTGTGAGACGGCAATGGGTCAGTAGGTGTAGGTGCCTTTGTCAATCATCGCTTGGGCCACGCGGCGCCTGGCTTCCTTGGTGTTGAAGGGGTCCACTTTCGTGAATCGCTTCATGCCCATGAGCATCATTTTCAATTCATCTCCTTCGGCGAAGCCCATCAGCGCTTCTTTGCCGGCGAAGTTGATTTTGTCCGCGGCCCACACGAGGTAGGTCTGCATCATGTCCGTGGGCAATGCGGCTGCCTCGGCGCCTTGCTTGGCGGCGATTTTCTGCGCGCGCAGCACAAGACTTTCCGCGGTGTAGGCCCACACGGCCATGTCTGCGATGCCCATGAGGATTTCCTGCTCTTTGGCAAGGGACATCATCAGTTTTTGGGCTGCCGAACCGGCCACCATCAAGGTCGCTTTCTTGAAGTTCTTGACGTAAGCCAGGTGCTTTTCGTAGATGTCGGATGGGGTGTTGCCAAACTCCGGAATCCCGGTCAATTCGTTGGCCACAGCCATGGCAGGGGTCATCAAATCCAGCTCGCCTTTCATGGCCTTTTTCAAGATCATGTCGACGGTGAGCATGCGGTTGATTTCGTTGGTGCCTTCGAAGATGCGGTTGATGCGGGCGTCCCGGTAGGCGTGTTCGGCGCGCGTTTCGGCGCTGTAACCCATGCCGCCGTGGATTTGGACGGCTTCGTCGACCACGTAGTCGGTGACCTCAGACCCCAAGATTTTCATCATGGCGCACTCCGGGGCGAAGGCCGCGATGCCTTTCAGCGTGGCTTCGCCTTTGTCCATCCCGCCCGCGGCCAAATCGGCGATGGCGTCGTCGATGTTCTGCGTGGCGCGGTAGACCGCGGTCTCCAGGGCGTAGGTCTGGATGGCCATTTCGCCCAGCTTGTGTCGGATGGCGCCGTACTTGCTGATGGGACGGCCAAATTGCTCTCGGGCGTTGGCGTATTTGACGCTCTCAGTGATCGCGTCTTTGCATGAACCAATGACCACACCGCCAAGTTTGATGCGGCCGATGTTCAGGATGTTGACGGCAATCTTGAAGCCTTTGCCGCGTTCGTAAAGCAGGTTCTCGACCGGCACTTGCACGTCGTTGAAGAAGATCTGGCGGGTGCTGGACCCCTTGATGCCCATCTTCTTTTCCTCGGGATTCATGGTGATGCCGTCGTATCCCTTTTCGAGGATGAAGGCGCTGAGGTTGTCGTCGTCGTCGATTTTGGCAAACACGATCAACACGTCAGCGAAGCCGCCGTTGGTGATCCACATTTTCTGCCCATTCAGGACGTAGTGGGTCCCGTCTCCGTTGAGTTTGGCCGTGGTCTTGCCGCTGTTGGCGTCTGAGCCGCTGCCGGGCTCTGTCAAGCAGTAGCAGCCCTTGAGTCGTCCTGTGGCGAGGCCCGGGATGTACTTCTTTTTCTGGGCGTCGTTGCCGTAGTACAAGATGGGCAGGGTGCCGATGCCTGTGTGGGCCGAGAAGCTCACGGCAAAGCTGTGCGCACCGCCCATGCTTTCGGTGATGAGCATCGTGCTCTTGAAGTCAAGTCCCAATCCTTCGAGCTCTTCCGGCACGGAGCTCCCAAGGAGGCCCAGTTCACCGACTTCTTCCAGGAGTTTTGGGGTGAGCCCTTCCTCCAGGGCTTCGATGCGCTCGAGGTTGGGGATGATGCGTTGCGCCACGAAGTCGAGGCCGGTTTGGAGCATCATGCGGTGCTCCTCTGTCCATTCCTCCGGCGTGAAAATGTCGTCCGCACTCACGTCGCGGATCAAAAATTCGCCGCCAGTGATGGCTTGTTGTGGGGTGGGGTTTCCAGTGGTCATGTCCAAGTGGATTAGAGCATTTCAAACACGCCTGCCGCACCTTGGCCGGTGCCTACGCACATCGTGACGATGCCGTGCTTGGCGTTTCGGGTTTTCAATTCATTCAAAAGTTGCACCGTCAGTTTGGCCCCTGTGCAACCAAGGGGGTGTCCAAGGGCAATGGCGCCGCCGTGGACGTTGACTTTGGAGGGGTCCAAATCCAATTCGCGCAGCACCGCCACGCTCTGGGAAGCAAACGCCTCGTTCAATTCGTACAGCTCGATGTCGGCCGCAGTCAGGCCCGCCTTGTCGAGGGCTTTGGGCACGGCGTGGATGGGGCCGACGCCCATGATGCGGGGCTCGAGTCCGCTCACGTGGTACGATTTCAGACGCGCCAACGGCTCCACGCCGAGTTCTTTCAGCATGCGCTCGCTGACCACCATGACAAAGGCAGCCCCGTCCGAAGTTTGGGAGCTGTTGCCTGCAGTCACAGAACCGCCTTCGGCAAACACGGCTTTCAGTTTGGCCAGCGCTTCTGCGTTGGTGCCGCGTCGGACACCCTCGTCGGTGTCGATCACGTGGGTCCGTTCTTGCCGCTGTTCCTCTGCGTCGAGGAAAATTTCTTGCACTTCGATGGGGGCGATGCCGCTTGCGAAGGCGCCGCTGTCGATGGCGGCGGCGGCGCGACGATGGCTCTCCACGGCAAACGCATCCTGGTCTTCGCGGGACACGTTGAAATCCTTGGCCACCGCTTCTGCAGTCAAGCCCATGCCCCAGTACCACTCAGGGTTGTGCTTGGCCACGCGGGCGTTGGGCACAATGCGCCATCCGCCAAACGGGATGGGGGACATCGTTTCAATGCCGCCGGCCACAATGCAGTCCGCAATGCCGGCGTGGATCTTGGCCGACGCGATGGCGATGGTTTCCAATCCGCTTGCGCAGTAACGGTTGACGGTCATGCCAGGCACTTTGTCCGTGTCCAAGCCCATGAGTGAAACCATGCGGCCGATGTTCAGGCCTTGCTCAGCTTCGGGGGTGGCGTTGCCGACAATCACGTCGTCGATTCGCGTTTTGTCGAGCTGTGGGAAATCCGACATGAGCCGACGGATGACCTGCTCTCCCAGGTCGTCGGGCCTCAGAAATTTGTAGGCGCCTCGCGGGGCTTTGCCTACGGCGGAGCGATATCCGCCAACAATGTATGCGTCCATCAGTTCCGGAGAATTTTGCCCTTTTGAATGAGACTCTGCATGCGCTCAAGGGTCTTGCGCTCGGTGCAGAGTTCGAGAAACGCCCGGCGTTCAAGGCCAAGCAGGTAGTCTTCGCTGACTTCAGTGCGGGCACTCAGGTCCCCGCCACACATGACGTACCCGAGTTTTTCGCTGATCAATCTGTCGTGCTCGGAGATGAAGTTTCCGGCGTGCATGCTGCTGGCGCCGGCGTACACAATCCCCATGCCTTCCTGGCCCATCACCGTGATGTCCTTGCGCTTGACAGGTTGGGTGTACCCGGCATCGGCCATGGCCAGAGCCGCAGCCTTGGCCCGCGCGAGCTGGTCCTTGCGGTTGACCACCACTTCGTCAATGCCTTCGCGGAAGTACCCGAGTTCAAACGCCTCGTACGCCGACGTGGCCACCTTCGCCTGGCCGATGGTCAAGAACCGTTCGCGCATGGCGTTGATGCGGATGTCTCCGTCGCCGAGTTGGTCGTTCAAGCGGAGCACAAATTCCTTGGTGCCGCCACCGCCGGGAATGACCCCAACCCCGAATTCCACCAATCCGACGTAGGTCTCGGCATGGGCCACCACTTTGTCCACGTGGAGGCAAACCTCGCAGCCGCCGCCCAGCGTCAATTGGTGGGGTGCGGCCACCACGGGAATGCCGCTGTAGCGCAACCGCATGGTTGTGTTTTGGAACAGACGGATGGCGTAATCGAGCTCGTCCCACTCCTGTTCCACGGCCAACATGAAGATCATGCCCACGTTGGCGCCCGCAGAGAAGTTGGCGCCTTCGTTGCTGATCACCAACCCGCGCCACTTCGGGTCGCTTTCTGCCAAGTCGACGGCTTTGTTCAAGCCCTCAATCACCTCGGCGCCGATGGTGTTCATTTTCGTGTGGAACGCGATGTTCAGGATGCCGTCTCCGAGGTCCTGAATGGTGGTGCCGCTGTTGGACCAAACCGTTTTGTCCTTGTCCAACAGCGCAAGGGCGATGCGCCCTTCTTGCCCAGGAATGACCACATGTCTTTTGGAGGCCACGTCCCAGCAGGTTTGCTTTCCGTCGGCCGCGCTGTAGAACGATGTGGTCCCTGAAGCCACCAGTTCGTGCACCCAAGGGGCCACGACCAAACCGCGGTCGGCGCAAGCCTTCAGCCCTGCTTCGAGGCCCACGGCATCCCAGCTTTCAAACGCCCCCAACTCCCAACCAAATCCGGCGCGCAAGGCGTCGTCGATGCGGAAAATTTCGTCGCTGATTTCGGGGAGGCGGTGGCTCACGTAGGCGAAGACGTCCGCAAAAATGCGGCGGTAGAATTCGCCTGCTTGGTCTTGACCTTGAAAGAGAAGCTGGGTTCTTGCCTTCAAGTCGTCCACCTGTTTGGCGGCGTCAAGGGTGGCGAACTTGACTTTTTGCTTGGGCTTGTATTCCAGCGTCTTGAGGTCCAAGGCGTGGATTTCCTTCTTGCCGTCTTGGACGATCTTCTTGTAGAATCCTTGGCCCGACTTGCTGCCCAAGTGGCCCTTGTCGACCAGGTGCTGGACAAACGAAGGGATGCCAAAGACTTCCGCACGCTCGTCGTCGGGGCAGTTTTGGGCCACGCCATTGGCGACATGCACTAGGGTGTCGATGCCGACCACGTCGCATGTGCGGAACGTCGCGCTCTTGGGCCTGCCCATGGCAGGGCCGGTCAGCTTGTCCACGGCTTCTACAGAAAGCCCCATGTCTTGTACGGTGTGGAACAAAGCTTGGATCGCGAAGACCCCCACGCGGTTGGCGATGAAGGCGGGCGTGTCTTTGCAGAGCACCGTCTGCTTTCCAAGGATTTTCTCGCCGTAGGCCATGAAGAAGTCCACCACTTCTGGGCGGGTGTCGGGCGCGGGAATGACCTCAAGCAGTTGCAGGTACCTCGGCGGGTTGAAGAAGTGCGTGCCGCAGAAGTGCGCTTTGAAATCGTCGCTGCGACCTTCCACCAACATCGCCATGGGAATGCCGCTGGTGTTGGAGGTGATGTACGTGCCTGGACGGCGGTGTTGCTCCACCTTTTCGAAGAGCTGTTGTTTGATGTCCAAACGCTCCACAACCACTTCCAGGATCCAATCGCACTCGGAAATTTTGTGGAGGTCGTCTTCGAAGTTGCCGGTTTGGATGCGTTTGGCGAACCGCTTGCTGTAGATGGGGGAGGGTTTGCCCTTGAGGCTCTTCTTGAGGTGCCCCGCGGCGATGGCGTCGCGGGGTCCTTCTTCGGAAGGCAGATCCAGAAGCAGCACCTCGGCGCCGCATTGGGCGACGTGGCATGCGATGGCAGAACCCATCACGCCTGAGCCGAGAACGGCCACGCGTTTGATGCGATGAAAGGGAATGGGGGTGCTCATGAGGAGGTGAGGGTGTTGTCGTTCAAGGGGGCCCAATTGGTCGGAACCAATTGTTCGGGCGCTTCAAGCAGTTCGTTGAGTTTGGCAAGACCTTCCAGCAGTTGTGCGGCAGCTTCTTCGCCGAGGAGCTCGTGCAAGCGGGCGTTGAGTTCGATGACGAGTTCTTTGATTTGCCCGCGAGCCACGAGCCCCTTGTCGGTCAAAAACACGCGCACGCGGCGCTTGTCTTCGGCGTCGGTGCGTCGCTCAATGAATCCTTCGGTCTCCATGCCCTTCAACGTGCGGGAGAGGCTGGTGCTTTCCATGCCCATGCGCGGGCCGAGCTTCGTGCTCGGGGTGCCGTCTTTCTCAATGCTGAGGAGGGCGTACCCCACGCTGAGGGAAATTCCGTTGTGCTCAGCCATGCTGGAGTACAGGCGGGCAAGCTTGCTCCACCCCCAACGGAGCTGAAAATCGATCGTGTCTGAGGCGTTCATGCGTCCAATGTACACGATATTCCTGTGCGCGCATAGCTTTTTGGGATTTTTCTGTGCGCGCATAGGAATGAATACCTTTAACCCATGCTTGAACACCCCATTCAAAGGGTCGGGGCAGGGCCACGTTTGGCTGCCGCCGCCCTGGATTACGTGATGTCCACCTTTGCCGTGATGGCATGCGCTTGGCAGGGGTGGGGTTGGTTTCAACTCGTGGAGTCCATGCCTGGCCTCGATGGCGTTCGTGAACTCTACGCCCCCGTGGAGGCCATGCTGGTGGAGGCGGGGCTTGCGGAGGGACTGACCTCGCTGCTTGCCGCATCCGCATTGATTGGCGTGGTGTACCCGATGGTGGAGGGTGTGTCAGGTGCGAGCCCAGGCAAGTGGATCATGGGGATCCAGATCGCGCGTCCGGATGGCACGCGTGGAGACATGGGGCTCTATTTGCGCCGGTTTTTGGTCAAACACGTGCGTCCCGTCTTCGCCACGGTGGGTGCGGTGTCAGGGATTGCAGCCTTGGGGTTCTTGGCGGGGCCGGCCGGGTTGGTTGTGACGGTGGGCACGTTGTTGCTTTTGGCTCCACACCGCCAAGCCCTGCACGACAAGCTCGCGGGCACAGCGGTGTTCCTCCGGGGGGACATTTTCAAATGAACCGGCCGTCGGCCATCCTCAAGGTGCGGTCGGCCTTGGCGGCCAGCGACTCGTTGTGGGTGACCAGCACGATGGTTTGGCCCGAACGGTCTCGCAACTGAAAGAAAAGGTCGTGCAACGCCTCCGCGTTTTCAGAATCCAGATTTCCTGAGGGCTCATCGGCCAAAAGCACCTTGGGACGGTTCATGAGCGCCCTTGCGACGGCCACGCGTTGCTGTTCACCGCCCGACAGTTCAGAAGGGTTGTGGGCTAAGCGGTGCCTAATCCCGAGTTCTTGAAGCAAGGCCTCAGCCCGGGGTGCCGAATGGTCGGTGGATTGCCCAGAAATCCAAGCTGGCATCATCACATTTTCTAGCGCGTTGAATTCTGGCAGCAAACGGTGCGATTGAAACACAAAGCCCAAGTTTTCATTGCGGAACCGGCTGAGCGCGCTTCTGGACATGCCGTGCACGGGCGTGCCGTCGATGTGCAATTCCCCTTGGTTGGGGATGTCCAACGTGCCCAGGATTTGGAGCAACGTAGATTTGCCAGCGCCGGAAGCCCCGACAATCGCCACGACCTCTCCCGATTCCACGCTTAAATCCAAGCCCCGAAGCACCTCGAGCGGCCCATAGCTTTTGACGATGTTCGTGGCTTGAATCACGCCTCCAAGCTACTACCTTTGCGCCCGATTCTCACAACCCCACGGACATGAACATCCACGAATACCAAGGCAAAAGCATCCTCCAATCTTTTGGCGTGGCCATCCAACGCGGAAAGGTGGCTGACACCCCTGAAGCCGCCCACGACGCGGCGGTCGCATTGGCAGAAGAAACCGGCACGGAGTGGTTTGTCGTGAAAGCCCAAATTCACGCAGGTGGCCGTGGGAAAGGCACCGTGACGGAAACCGGTTCACACGGTGTGGTTTTGGCCAAGGGGTTGGACCAGGTCAAGGACAAGGCCCAGGGCATCTTGGGTGGCCACTTGGTCACCGCCCAGACCAACGCCCAAGGCAAGCAAGTCAACAAGATTCTCATCGCAGAGGATGTGTACTACCCCGGCGACAGCGAGCCAGAGGAGTACTACATGAGTGTGTTGCTCGACCGTGCGTCCGGCAAGAACATCATCATGTACTCTCCAGAAGGGGGCATGGACATTGAGGCGGTGGCAGAAAAGACGCCTCACTTGATCTTCAAAGAGGAGGTCGATCCGGCCGTGGGTCTCCAAGGGTTCCAGTCGCGTCGCATCGCATTCAACCTTGGCCTCTCGGGTCAAGCGTTCAAGCAGATGGTGAAGTTCACCCAGGCGTTGTACGCCGCCTACGTGGGTTGTGACGCGGCCATGTTTGAGATCAACCCCGTGTTGAAGACGTCGGACGACAAGATCATTGCGGTGGACTCGAAGGTGAGCCTTGACGGCAACGCGTTGTACCGTCACCCGGACTACGCGGCGATGCGCGACAAGACCGAGGAGGATCCCACAGAAGTGGAAGCGGACGAAGCCGGACTCAACTACGTGAAGCTCGACGGCAACGTGGGCTGCATGGTGAACGGAGCTGGATTGGCGATGGCCACCATGGACATCATCAAGCTCAGCGGGGGAGAGCCTGCCAACTTCCTGGACGTGGGCGGCACCGCCGACGCGGCCCGTGTGGAGAAGGCCTTCCGCATCATCCTCAAAGACCCTGCCGTGAAGGCGATTTTGGTGAACATCTTCGGCGGCATTGTGCGTTGCGACCGCGTCGCCCAAGGCGTGGTGGATGCGTGCAAGAACATGAGCGACATCAACGTGCCGATCATCGTGCGTCTTCAAGGCACCAACGCCGAAGAGGCCAAGGCCATCATCGACGAGTCAGGACTGGAAGTTCGCAGCGCCATTTTGTTGAAGGAGGCCGCCGACGCGGTCGCCGACGTGCTGGCGTAAGCGTCCGTTCATCGCGGCAAGCGCCGCGCCATGTGAAGGCCATCTCGCAAGGGCAACAGCAAGTTGTCCAGCGCAGGATGGCCTTTCATGTGCGCATTCAATTCGTGGATGCGCACCGCTTGAGGATCGTCTGAAGTGCCGGCGTCCACCCTCAGGACGTCGCCCCACCAGAGCACATTGTCCACAAGGATCCACCCCCCGTCGCGAACGTGGTCGATGGCCCAGTCCACGTAGGTGCGCTGGTTGGCCTTGTCCGCGTCGATGAACACGAGGTCAAATTGATTCGGGTCTTCCTGAAACAAGGCGCCAGATTCCAGGACATCCAACGCCCGGCCCACATGTCGGTGGATGCGGTCGGCACATCCGAGTTGAGGCCAATGCGCGTCGTGCAGGTCGTGCAACTCGTCGTCGATGTCCACGGTGTCGAGCCGCCCGTCCGAAGCAAGGCCTTCCGCGAGGCAGGCGGTGGCGTACCCTGTGAAGGTGCCCAACTCCAAGACGCGCTTGGGCGCCACCATGCGAGAGACAGAAGCCAACAGCCGGCCTTGCAATTCGTCGCACAACATCTGCGGCTTCACGGTTTGGGTCCAAGTGGCGCGTCGCAGGGCGGCCAATACCTCGGGTTCCGAGGCGGACCAATCGGTGGCGTAGTCGTGCAAGGCGTCGTCCAGGCCGTGGGCGCCGAGTTGGGGAATGCGGGGAGGTTTGCCTCGTCGTTTGGACATGCCACAAAACTATCACGGACCCGCGGACCGTGCGTACCTTCGACGGCCATGGGCAAACGCAAACAAGGTCGCATCCGCACGGAGTCAGACGGCATGGTGTTCAGCACCAATCCCGGTTTCTCCTGGGACGTGGAAGAGGAGGAAGGCGAAGCGTGGTCGGTGGAGACCGCCGCGACCTTGTACGTCAGCTTGGACCGAAAGCAGCGCGCTGGCAAGCCCGTGACGCTGGTGGAAGACTTCGACGGGCCTGCTTCGGAATTGCTCGATTTGGGCAAGCGACTGAAGCAACTCTGCGGCGTGGGCGGCTCGGTGAAAGACGGGTGCATTTTGATCCAGGGCGACCACCGGGACAAGGTGGTGGCGCATTTGGAAAAGCAAGGCTTCAGAACGAAACGAAAAGGCGGATGAAACTTCATGCCAAAACCCTGGCCGGCCTCGAAGACTTGGTGGCCAAGGACATGAAACAGGCGGGGGCCACCGAGGTGTCCGTCGGAAGGAGGGGTGTGTCGTGCGAGGCGGACCTCAAGGCCATGTACCACCTCTGCTTGCACAGCCGTTTTGTGTTGCGCGTCTTGAGGCACCTCACGGAATTCAATGCCAAAAACCCGGACGACCTCTACCGCCAAAGCGCACGCTTCGCGTGGGAAGACCTGATTCCGGTGGACGGCACATTCGTCGTGGACGCGACGGTGCACTCGGAGGTGTTCACGCACGACCACTTTGCTGCCTTGCGTCTGAAGGACGCGGTGGTGGACCGGTTCCGGGGCAAAACAGGCCAAAGACCAAGCATCGACCGGGTGCGCCCCGACGTGAGGCTCCACCTGCACATCGCCGGCAACAAAGTGACCC
Organism: Flavobacteriales bacterium; assembly: GCA_049627085.1. GTDB lineage: Bacteria > Bacteroidota > Bacteroidia > Flavobacteriales_D > Sanyastnellaceae > UBA11663. The sequence goes on from JBMZWX010000004.1 coordinate 87,641, forward strand.
TGAGCGTGGACGCCACCGGCGCGCCGTTGTCCCATCGTGGGTACCGTCCCCCCAAAGCGAAAGCCCCCCTCAACGAGGTGCTTGCCGCTGGACTGCTCGCACTGAGCGGTTGGCGCCCGGGCACCCCGCTCATCGATCCTATGTGCGGCTCGGGCACGTTTTCCACCGAGGCGGCGCTTTGGGCGTCTGGACTGCCGGTGCAGGCAGGGCGCCGGCAGTTCGCGTTCATGAAGTGGAGCGATTTTGACGCTGGGGTTTGGCGTGAGGTCCGTGACGAGTCCATGCACGGCATCCAGCCTGTGGACACGATGATTTGGGCCTCGGACAACCATCCAGGCGCGATCCGCCAAACCCGACACAGCTTGGAAGAAGCGGACGTGGACGGCATGGTGCAAGTGAGTCAAGCCGACTTTTTCAACCTCCGGCCTCCCACCGATTCCGGGGTGGTGGTGATGAACCCTCCCTACGGCGAGCGCCTCGACCCAGGGGACGTCGTGGGCATGTACGAGGGCATTGGCGACCGGCTGAAGTTCAATTGGACGGGCTTTGAGGCCTGGGTGATCAGCTCCAACGAGGAAGCTTTGAAGCGTGTGGGGCTCCGGCCGCACAAGCGCATCCCTGTGTTCAACGGCGCGTTGCCCTGCAAATGGGTGGGCTTTCAGATGTACAAAGGCAAGAAGTCGGACCAACACAAACGGCCTGCACAATGAGCTCAGCTGCGAACGACCCCAAGCCGTGGGTGCTCATTTCTGGGGCCACCTCTGGCTTTGGCGAGGCCACGGCTCTGACGCTCTCGGCGGCTGGGTGGAACGTCTTGTTGGCCGGGCGTCGCCAAGAGAGGTTGGAACGTGTTGCGCAGGCTTGTCAAGCGGCAGGCGCTGAGGCGCACATCGCGGCGTGGGATGTCCGGGACCGCGAAGCCACCGACCACGGTGTCGCCCAATTGATGAACGCCGCAGGACTGGGTTCGGGAGATGCAGACCCCAAGCTTCGTGCACTGGTGAACAATGCAGGCCTGGCCGTGGGAAAGGGGCCTTTTGACGAAGGACTCGACGACGACTGGGCTCGCATGTTGGACACGAACGTCAAGGGCCTCCTCTTTTTGGCCCGTGCATGTGTCCCTTATATGTGTGCCGGCTCAAGGATGGTCAACATGGGCAGCATCGCAGGCAAACAGGTGTACACCGGGGGCAACGTGTATTGTGCGTCGAAGCACGCGGTGGATGCCTTGAGCCAAGCCATGAGGATCGACCTCGTGGACAGGGGCATCGGGGTGAGTCAAATTTGTCCCGGTGCGGCTGAGACGGAGTTCAGCATGGTGCGGTTCAAGGGAAATGCGCAAGCTGCCGAGGCGGTGTACCAAGGGTACGACCCGCTTGTGGCCCAGGACATCGCCGAGGCCGTAGAATTCGTGCTGTCTCGACCTGGCCACGTGTGCATCAACGACATGGTCATCATGCCCACGGCCCAAGCGAGTGCACACCATTGGAACAAACAACCTTCATGAGATTCAAACTTGGATGCGCCTTGGCCTTGTGTTGGGCCTTGGTGTCGGGTTGCGGCGGTGACACGGCGGACCTGGTTGTGCGCAACGCGCACATTGTTGCCATGGATGGACGCGGGACCACCGCACAAGCCATGGCTGTGAAAGACGGCCGGGTGTTGGCGCTTGGCAAAGAGCAAGAGATCCTCAACGCCCATCGCGGCGCCCGCGTGGTGGATGTCAAAGGGGCCACGGTGTACCCTGGGCTCATCGACGCCCACAGCCACCTGCTCGGGTACGCCCTGGGGTTGGGTCGGTTGAACGTGGTGGGCACCACCTCTTACATGGAAGTGGTGGGCGCCGTGTCCGAGGCCAGCCCTGCATCGTCAGGGTGGATTCGCGGCCGCGGTTGGGACCAAAACGACTGGGAAGACCGCAACTTCCCCGACCGCGCTCCCCTGGACAGCCTGCACCCGGACACCCCCGTGGTCTTGCAACGGATCGACGGACACGCCGTGTTGGCCAACCGTGCGGCGCTCGAGGCGTCGTCGATGTGGGACGTCGGTGAGGTGCCGGGTGGCGAAGTGCTCCGCAGGCCAGATGGCACGCCCACGGGTGTGTTGATCGACGGGGCGGCGGATTCCTTGCTCGCACGCATCCCCAAGCTGGGCCGAGCTGAAAAACAACAGGCCTTGGTCGAGGCGGAGCGCAACTTGCTGGCCTGCGGGTTGACCACCGTCACGGACGCTGGATTGGATTGGGCAGACATCTTGCTCCTGGATTCGTTGCACCAATCAGGCGACTTGAAGCTCCGCGTGGTGGCCATGGCCAACCCGACACGGGCCAACCTGGACTCCATGGTGGCCCACGGTGGCATTCGCACGGAAAGGCTGGTGGCCGAGTCGTTCAAGTTTTACATGGACGGCGCATTGGGGTCGAGGGGCGCGGCGTTGCTTCAACCGTACGACGACCGTCCCGGTCACCGGGGGTTGTTGTTGCAGGACCCCGCCGTGTACAGGGCTCAGCTGACCGAAGTCCTGGACGCGGGCTTTCAAGCCGCGACCCACGCCATCGGGGACAGCGCGGCCCGGCTCGTGCTGACGATGTACGGCGAACTCCTTGAAGGACCCAACGATTTGCGCTGGCGGATGGAGCATGCCCAAGTGATTCACCCCGACGACCTCCCCAAGTTTGGCATGCACGCGGTCATCCCTTCCGTGCAGCCGACCCACGCCACGTCAGACATGTATTGGGCGGGGGAGCGGTTGGGCCGTGCCCGGATTCGGCGTGCCTATGCTTACCAAGACCTGCACGGGCAGTTGGGCATGTTGCCTCTGGGCACTGATTTTCCGGTGGAGGACATCGATCCACGCAAGACGCATTTGGCGGCGGTGGCCCGACAAGATGCCAACCGAACCCCCAAGGAGGGGTTCCACCTCGACCAGGCCCTCACGCCAAAACAAAGTCTCCTTGGCATGACCTTGTGGGCGGCGTTGGCTTCGCGGATGGAGGCGGAGGTGGGTTCATTGGAGCCTGGGAAGCGCGCCGATTTTGTGGTGGTGGATCGGGACTGGCTCTTGTTGGACGATCCGCACGAGGTGCTTTCTTCCAACGTGCTTCAAACCTACATGGACGGAAAGCTGTTGCATTCAACCCAAACGTCTGTTGCACCATGATCCGCATTGCGTCCTTCTTTGGCATTTTCACAGCCTCTGTTCTTGTGGCGTACTTCATGTACTTCCATGAACCTTATGACCTCCCGGTGTACGAGCCGGCCGACCTCAACCCGGCGTTGGTCGATCCGCAAGCGTTGACGCAAGGGTCGCATCGCATCCTGGACTTTGAGCTCCTGAACCAAGAAGGGGACACTGTTCGGCGCGCTGACGTGGAGGGCCAAATCCTCGTGGTCGACTTTTTCTTCACCCGTTGCGCCACCATTTGCCCCAAAATGACAGCCAACCTCAAGCTGATTCACGACCGCCTGGACCCTTCTTGGCCGGTCCAAATCATGAGTCACAGCGTCACCCCTCAGGCGGACAGCGTGTCCGTCCTCCAGGCGTATGCCAACAAGCAAGGAGCCAATCTCGACTTGTGGTGGTTCTTGACGGGGGAGAAAACGGACATCTACAAGCTGGCGCGGCAGTCGTATTTCAGCTGTTTGGACGAAGGGGACGGGGGATTTCAGGACTTCGTGCACACCGAGAACATCGTCCTTGTGGATGGCCTTGGGCGCCTGCGTGGCTTTTACGACGGCACGGACTCGAAGGCTATGTCTCAGCTGTTCAGTGACTTGAGTTTTTTGGCTGAAAAAAGGGTCGAAAAAAATTGACGATTCGCTTGGCGGAAGAGAAAGACCCACTACCTTTGCGGCCGCTTTCAACGGAAGGCACGTCTCTTTTTGACAGACGGTCGGATCGGCAATCGACAAAAAGTTTCCTCATCGCTTGGTGGATGAAATTGGTTGACTACCTTTGCGGCCGCTTTCGAAGGAAAGCAAACAATCTTTGACAAGTTGGACGACGTGGAAAGTCGAAAAAAAAACCACCAAAGCCTTGGTGGTTTAAAAAGACGACCTACCTTTGCCGTCCGCTTTGAAGAAAGCCATCCACGACGGGATTTATCCCTGACTAGATACAACGTTCTTTGACTTGATGCAGCAGCCCAAAATCCTTCTTCCCCCCGGAAGAAGGTCATCGACTCCTTCGGGAGTAGATGTAAAACGATTCCAGAGAGTCAACACAAATCAAACACTTACAATGGAGAGTTTGATCCTGGCTCAGGATGAACGCTAGCGGCAGGCCTTACACATGCAAGTCGAGGGGTAACAGGAGAGAGCTTGCTCTTTCGCTGACGACCGGCGCACGGGTGCGTAACACGTATGCAACCTACCTCTTACTGGGGGATAGCCCAGAGAAATTTGGATTAACACCCCATGGTATCATTCTTCCGCATGGTTAAATGATTAAAGGTTACGGTAAGAGATGGGCATGCGCCCCATTAGCTAGTTGGTGAGGTAACGGCTCACCAAGGCTACGATGGGTAGGGGGTCTGAGAGGACTATCCCCCACACTGGTACTGAGACACGGACCAGACTCCTACGGGAGGCAGCAGTGAGGAATATTGCGCAATGGACGAAAGTCTGACGCAGCCATGCCGCGTGCAGGATGACTGCCCTATGGGTTGTAAACTTCTTTTATATACCAAGAAACCTTAGGACGTGTCCGGAGCTGACGGTAGTATATGAATAAGCACCGGCTAACTCCGTGCCAGCAGCCGCGGTAATACGGAGGGTGCAAGCGTTATCCGGATTTATTGGGTTTAAAGGGTCCGTAGGCGGATCATTAAGTCAGTGGTGAAAGCCGGCAGCTCAACTGTCGAACTGCCATTGATACTGGTGATCTTGAATACTGTTGAAGTTGGCGGAATAGGTCATGTAGCGGTGAAATGCTTAGATATGACCTAGAACACCGATTGCGAAGGCAGCCAACTAAGCTGTAACTGACGCTGAGGGACGAAAGCGTGGGGAGCGAACAGGATTAGATACCCTGGTAGTCCACGCCGTAAACGATGATTACTCGGTATTGGCTTCGGTCAGTGCCCAAGCGAAAGTGATAAGTAATCCACCTGGGGAGTACGCCCGCAAGGGTGAAACTCAAAGGAATTGACGGGGGCCCGCACAAGCGGTGGAGCATGTGGTTTAATTCGATGATACGCGAGGAACCTTACCAGGGCTTAAATGCAGAACGACAGAGGTGGAAACACCTCCTTCTTCGGACGGTCTGCAAGGTGCTGCATGGTTGTCGTCAGCTCGTGCTGTGAAGTGTCGGGTTAAGTCCCATAACGAGCGCAACCCCTATTTCTAGTTGCCAGCGGTTCGGCCGGGGACTCTAGAGAAACTGCCAGCGTAAGCTGTGAGGAAGGTGGGGATGACGTCAAATCATCACGGCCCTTACGTCCTGGGCCACA
>JBMZWX010000005.1:0-76678 GCA_049627085.1 Flavobacteriales bacterium
CTGCTGCTGCTGCTGCTGCTGCTGCATCCGTTGCGCCAAGGCCAAATTGTGCCGGGCGTCGTCGTTGTTGGGGTTGAGCCTCAAGGTTTGTTTGGCCCGTTCAATGGCCTCTTGGGCATCTCCTTCCACCAGCGCGCTGATGCTGGCGTTGTAGTGCGCGAATTCCTCCAAACCTGTGCCTTGAAGTTGTTGGGCAGCCTTGTCGAACGACGCCTTGGCGGAGGTCCAGTCTTCCGCTTGCATGTGGGCACATCCTTGGTTGTACAGGGCCACGCCTCCCATGGCCTCGTCTTGCGTGGCCTCGCCAAAGGCCTTCAGCGCAGCGTCGGCATCGCCGTCCATGAAGGCCTCTGAGCCTGAGACAAGGTGTTCTTTCACCGCGGTTTGGGCTTGGGCGGACAGCCCTAAGCCAGCCCCCAAGAAGGCCAGCATGCCAGCCTTGGCGAAGCCTTTGCGGCGGAAGACCGCGGCCGGCACAAGCATCTCCAGCAGCAACAGAAACGCCGCAAGGATCAGGAACGGCATGAGTTGGTGCTCAAAGTCCACAAAGCTCACGGCGGCCACCCGGGCGGTGTTCAACTCGTTTTTGAATTGAATCAGGGGGGAGAGGTCCACAAACCCGGTGCCTGCCCTGGTGTAGGTGCCTTGTCCGGCTTGGGCGGCCTCGATCAAGGTGGCCTCGTCCAACTTCGACACCACCGCGTTGCCTTGCCGGTCCGTCCGGAACCCGGATGGATTGCCTCGGGCGTCAAAGGCAGGGATGGGGGCCCCCTCCAAGGTGGCCAGGCCCAAAAAGTGCACGTTTCCGCCTTCTTGGGCGACTTCAGCGGCGGCCGCGACGACATCGTCCTCGTGGTTTTCACCGTCCGTCAACACCACGACGGTGCGTGACGCCTCGGAGTTCTCGTCGAAGCCTGTCCAGCAGGTGCGAATGGCCGAGCCGACGGCGGTGCCTTGGGTGGCCACCATGCCAGGACTCACAGAGGCCAAGAAGAGCTTGACGGCGGCCACGTCGGTGGTCAGGGGGCACTGGACGTAGGATTCTCCAGCGAAGACGACCAACCCAATCCGGTCGCCGGCGGTTTGGGCCATCAGGCGCTCCACGGTGCGGGAGGCCAAATCGAGCCTTGGCATGCCCACATCCTCAGCCATCATGCTGTTGCTGACGTCGAGCGCCACCATCATGTCGATGCCTTCCGACTCCACTTCTTCCAACCGGCTTCCCATTTTGGGGTCCAGCCAACCCACCACCAAGGCCGCGAGCGCCCAGCGCCAAAGCAGGAACTTCCAAGCCTGGCGAAACACCCCGTAAGGTGGGAGCACGGATTCTAAGCAGACTGGGTCGGAGAACTGCCGGATGGTTTTGTGTCGCCAATGAAAGTGGGACAGCGCCAGCAAAGTGGCCAAGACCGTCGCCACCAGCAAGGGCCATTGTTCCATGCGGTGGAGGGTCAAGCTGGGCACCGCGGCTTGTGCGGCAATCCATGATGCGGTCAGCCCCAGCCACAGGACGACTTCCAAAAACAGCACCAAGCCAAGCACGGGCCGCAACGATGGATGTTCTTGGGGATTCATCCGTTGGCCGATTTCAGGATTGTGGATTTCAGGACAAACTCCAGAGCCAGCGCCACCATGGCCAAAAGCACCCAAGCGCCGCTGGCCTCCGTTTTCCGCTGGTACCGCAACACGTTGAATTGCGTGCGTTCCAAGGTGTCGATCTCCTGGTAGATTTCCTCCAGCTTGTTTTCGTTGGTGGCGCGGAAATAGCGTCCGCCAGTCGCCTTGGCAACCTCTTGCAGCGTGGCCTCGTCAATCCGCACGTCGACCCAATCGTACTTGTACGTGCCGTTGGGCAGAATCGCCACCGGGCTCTTGGCCTTGCCGATGGTGCCCACCCCGATGGTGTAGACGCGAATGCCATTCAATTCGGCCAGTTGCGCCGCGTCGCGGGGCTCGATTTGTCCTGCGTTGTTTTCGCCGTCGGTCAACAACACCACGACTTTGCTCTCCGCCTCCGACCCCTTCAACCGGTTGACGGCTGTGGCTAGGCCCGTGCCGATGGCCGTCCCGCCTTGCAATTGACCGGTGTTCAGTTGATCAAGGCCGTTCTTGACGACAATGTGGTCCGTGGTGATGGGCACCGAGGTGAACGCTTCTCCTTCATAGGCCACCACGCCAATGCGGTCAAACGGACGGCTGTCGACGAATTCCATGGCGACTTCCTTGGCGCTTTCGAGGCGGTTGGGCTTGAAGTCCTTGGACAGCATGGATCCGCTGAGGTCCATGGCCATCACCATGTCGATGCCCTCTCGGGTCATGTTTTCGACGGTGGAGGCCGTTTGTGGTCTGAACAGCGCCACGCTGAGCGCCGCAAGGCCCAGGGTGCGAAGTCCCTTCGGCACTTCCAGCCACGTCCACACGCCCCAGTCGCGCAGGGTCCATGCAGGCGTGTCGGCCTTGTGCAGGGCCGAGGGCGACCACCACATCCCCTGTGTCGCGTAGGGTCCGGCTGGCCAGAAGGCCAAGGCCAAGTGCAGGGCCAGAATGGCCATGCCCAGCCAGCCCCATGCTGCAGCGCAAATCACGCCCTCACGTTCCGCACCCCACGCAACCGCCACACCAAGCAAGGCCATGGCGTGTGGGATGGTTCGGGCCACATGGGGGCGCCAGTTGACGTCACGCATCTTCATGGCGGGGTTGCGTTTCAATCACGAATGCTCGGTACGCTTCCAAGGTGCCGAGGTGGGTCAGGTCGGGCAGTTCTCCTTTCGCGAACTTGACCATATCTGCTTGGGCCAGGGCCCTGGCGAGGCGATCGTGCCATCCCGAAGGGACTCTGGATGCGCCCAGCATGGCCACCACTTCGTCGGTGGTTTTTTCGGCCGCACGCATGTCGAATCGTCCTTCGAGGTACCGTCGAAGGACGAGCGAAGCTTCAGCCTGGATCTCCTTGGCCTCGCCTCGCTGCCAAGCCTTGTTGGCGATCAACCGATCCAGCGCTTCCAGCGCCACCTCATGGGGTGGCCTTGCAGGCGTCGTGTCCGTTGAGTGGGAAGCGCCTTCGTCCAAGGTGGCGTTGCGCCGCGACCTCCATGTCCATGCGACGAAGGCGAGGGCGAGGACCAGCAGCGTTCCTGCCCACCAAGGCCAGTTGCGCACAATTTGTTCCCAGAGTGTCCATTCAAACACCACAATGCCTTGGGCCGGTTGGGGCTGGGCTTCAGGCTCCAAGTTTGGGGTGACGATTTCCAGCATGAAAGGCTGGGTCGTGTGCGGCCCGAAGGCCACCGGCGGGACGACCACAAAACCAGAATCCCAGCTCGTCACAAGCCAAGACTTCTGCAACACCACGTCGCCTGCAGCGCCCACAGGGGAAGGCAGGGTGTCGAGGTCGCTTTCAGCCAGCACTTCCAGCCCACCTGCGGTGGTGTCGGCCCAAGCGGGCCATGCGACGCTGTCCGCCACGCCCGCGTTCAGTTCCTCCAGGGTCAAGAGCCAATTGGCGGTCAATTGAACGCGCTCCCCCCATTGGAGGGTGGTGGTGTCGGGTTGCAACGACACTTGACCCCAGCCCAAACAGGGCAGGGCGAGCATGGTCATCAGCCCAGCGCGGGTGCGGCATGTGTTGCTCTCAAGCCCGGCCATGGAACAACTTCATCAAAGGTGGAACCAAGGTCTCGTTGGTCGAGATGCATGTGTGGTCGACGCCAGCCCGCGCCATGACGGTCGCAACTTGGCTTCGGTGCGATTCGCCCTGCGCGGACCATGCCCGTTGTGCCCGGCGTGAGGAGGTGTTCATCCAGGAGCTCCTGCCCGTTTCAGGATGGGTGAGCTTCATCCAGCCCATGGCGGGGAGCTTCCGGTTCAGCGGATCGTCCAGTTGAATCGCCACCAAGTCGTGTCGACGTCCGGTTCGTTTCAACGAGGTTTCCAGATCGTCGCCCGACTCCAAGTCTTTGAAGTCCGACAACAGGAAGGCGATGGTGCGCTTCTGCATGGCGGTGGAGAAGTGTCCGAGGGCTTTGACCAAGTCGCTGCCCTTGCCTTGAGGGGTGCAATCCAAGATTTCACGCACAATGCGAAGGGCGTGGGTCCTGCCTTTGCCTGGAGGGATGAACTTCTCCACCCGGTCGGTGAACAGCACGGCGCCCACCTTGTCGTTGTTGCCCATGGCGCTGAAGGCCAAAATGGCGGACAACTCGGTCAACAAATCTTGCTTGGTGCGTTGTTGTGTGCCGCCTTGGATGGAGCCACTCATGTCCACCAGCAGAAACACCGTGAGTTCACGTTCCTCCTCGAACACTTTGACGTGCGGAGACCCCGTGCGGGCGGTCACGTTCCAATCGATGGTTCGGACTTCGTCGCCAGCCTGGTACTCGCGGTTCTCGCTGAAGGCCATGCCACGGCCCTTGAACGCGCTCTTGTATTCGCCCGCGAAAATGCGGTCGCTCAAGCCGCGGGTGGCAATCTCCACCTGCTGCACCTTTTTCAGCAATTCAGACGCCTCCATGGCTGGGGAAGAATCAGGGGACCTCGACGTGGTCCATCAATTCAGTCAGGATTTGGGCAGACGTGATGTTTTCCGCCTCGGCTTCGAACGTCACGCCGATGCGGTGGCGCATCACGTCCATGGCCACGGCACGGACGTCTTCCGGCGTCACAAATCCACGGTGCTTCAAGAACGCGTGGGCCTTGGAGGCCATGCCCAGGCCAATGCTTGCCCGCGGCGAGGCGCCAAAGGCGATCAGGTTTTTCAAGTGGCCCAACCCGCAATCCTCGGGGTTCCTCGTCGCGAAGACGAGGTCCACAATGTAACGCTCGATCTTTTCGTCCATGTAAATGGAGCGCACCAGCTTGCGTGCCTCCACGATGTCTTGCTGGCTCACGACTTTCTGCGGCCTGGGCAGACCCGATTCTTGAAGGTTGGCCCGCACGATTTGGCGCTCTTCGTCCTTGGTGGGATACCCGATGACCACCTTCAGCAAGAAACGGTCCACCTGCGCTTCAGGCAGGGGGTAGGTTCCCTCTTGCTCCACCGGATTCTGGGTGGCCAAGACCAAAAACGGTTCTGGCAGAGGATGGGTTTCCCCGCCGATGGTCACCTGCCGCTCCTGCATGGCTTCCAACAGGGCGCTCTGAACTTTGGCAGGCGCGCGGTTGATCTCGTCGGCCAGCACGAAGTTGGCAAACACCGGACCCTTCTTGACGGAGAATTGCTGGTCCTGTTGGTTGTAAACCAAGGTGCCCACGACGTCGGCAGGGAGCAAGTCGGGGGTGAATTGCACCCGCGAGAAATCGCCAGCAACCGTGTCGCTCAAGCTCTTGATGGCCAGGGTTTTGGCCAGTCCAGGCACCCCTTCCAGAAGCACGTGCCCGTTGGCCAAAAGACCAATCAACAGACGGTCCACCATGCCCGACTGCCCCACAATGGTGCGGCCCATCTCGGCTCGGATCAACTCCACGAACTGGCTCTTGGCCGCGATGTGTGCGTTCAAGGCTTGGATGTCTGGCGCTCCCGTTCCAGCGGCCTCTTGAGGTTCCATCAATTCCATGACTCGCGAAGATATCGGAGGCGTGCGCGTGTGGGAAAAGGGGTTCTCAAAATTGTGTGAATAGCGCGTGGGAAACCTTTCGAAGGTCGCCTTGGTGGAGAGGTGAGGTCTGGGGCATTTTGGCCCCCATGCTTCTCTCAGACATCCTCCAAAACGTGGCTGAATTCCACGACGCCTTCCGCATCCTAAATGCACCCAATCCCCATGCGGACTTGACCCAAGAGGAGGCCGAGCTTCGTCACCGGTTGATGGCGGAAGAGAACGACGAATACCTGGAGGCGGCCATTGCGGGAGACATGGTGGAAGTGGCCGACGCGCTTGGAGACCAATTGTACATTCTGGCCGGAACCATGATGCGCCACGGCATGCAAGACGTGATTGTCAAGGTGTTTCAGGAAATCCAGTCAAGCAACATGTCCAAGTTGGGGGCCGACGGCCAACCCATCCTTCGGGAAGACGGCAAAGTGATGAAGGGCCCCAACTACTTCCGGCCCAACATTGCGGGCATTTTGGAAAACCACGACCCTGCAGCAAGCCTCAACACCACAGAAGTCAGCGAGGATTTGCCTTTGAGCAAATTGGCCTGGAGCGTGGCTGAAACGCAATTGGCCCAGGTTTGAAAACGGGGGCGCTTTTTCACCGCGCCCTGAAGTCGGCCCGCTCGGGCCGCTTGACGCTGTTCAGTCGGTTGATGCAAGAGGTGGTGCCGTTCAACCGGCCTCACCGGATTCGCGTGGTGGATTTGTCTGCCGAACAGTGCAAGGTGGCGTTGCCTTGGCGGCGGCGAAACCTGAATCACGTGGGCACGATGCATGCCTGCGCCTTGGCCACAGCCGCAGAGTACGCGTCTGGGTTGTGTTTGCTCAACGCGATGGAGCACCAGCGGGTGCGTCTTGTGATGGCCAACTTGAACATCACGTACCCCAGGAGGGCCCAGTCGGCATGCACGGCTGTGGCCAAGTTGGACAGCCAGCATTTGGCGGAGATTTTGGCCCAGCTTGACAAGGAGGGCAGGGGGGCGTTTGTGCTTAAGGCTCAAGTCAAGAACGCCGACAACGAAGTGGTGGCGTCGGCGGAAATCACATGGCACCTCAAGCGCCTGTCGGCTTGAGGATTCCAGTGGTCTGAACCGCTTATCTTTGGGGGCCTCAAGACGCACCCATGATTGCAATCACCCTGCCCGACGGCACAGTCAAACAAGTTTCAGAAGGGACCACTTCCTTGGACGTGGCCATGTCCATCAGCGAAGGCTTGGCCCGAAACGTGCTCGCGGCCGAAGTGGACGGCGAAGTGTGGGACCCGCAGCGTCCTTTGACCGGCGATTGCGCGCTGAAGTTGTTGACCTCGCGCGACGAGGAGGGCATGAACACCCTTTGGCACAGCTCGGCCCACCTCATGGCCGAGGCCTTGGAAGCCCTCTACCCAGGCATCAAGTTCTGGGTCGGTCCTCCTGTGGAGAACGGTTTCTACTATGACGTGGATTTCGGGGAACACACCTTCACCGACAAGGACATCCCTGCGGTGGAGCAAAAAATGATGGAACTGGCCAAGGCCAAGAACCCCTTCGTGCGCAAAGACATGTCGAAGGCGGAGGCTTTGGCCTACTTTACCGAGAAGGGAGACGAATACAAGCTCGATTTGTTGGAGGGCCTCGAGGACGGGACCATCACGTTCTACACCCAAGGAGAATTCACCGACCTCTGCCGGGGGCCGCACATCCCGCACACAGGCCTCATCAAGGCGGCCAAAATCATGGCCATTGCGGGTGCGTACTGGAAAGGGGATGAAACCCAAAAGCAATTGACGCGGGTGTATGGTGTGACATTCACCAAGAAGAGCGAGCTGAAGGAGCACTTGGAGCTTCTTGCGCAAGCCAAGGCTCGTGACCACCGCAAGCTTGGCAAGGAACTCGATTTGTTCCACTTCTCTGAAAAGGTGGGGCAGGGCTTGCCTTTGTGGCTGCCCAAGGGAGCCGACTTGCGCATGCGTCTTGAGAACTTCCTCAAGGAAGCCCAACGCAAATCAGGCTACGAGCCTGTGATCACCCCGCACATTGGCAACAAAGACCTGTACGTGACGTCGGGCCACTACGCCAAATACGGGGAGGACAGCTTCCAGCCGATCCACACGCCAGCAGAAGGGGAGGAGTACTTGCTCAAGCCCATGAACTGCCCGCACCACTGCGAAATTTTCAAGGCACGTCCACGTTCTTACCGCGATTTGCCCGTGCGTTTGGCGGAGTTTGGAACCGTGTACCGTTACGAGCAAAGCGGGGAGCTTCATGGCTTGACCCGCGTGCGCGGGTTCACCCAAGACGACGCGCACATTTTCTGCACGCCGGACCAGGTGAAGGAAGAAGTGGGGAAGGTCATCGACTTGGTCCTGTACATCTTCAAGACGCTCGACTTCCAGAACTTCGTGGCGCAAGTCAGTTTGCGCGACCCCAACAAGCCGGAGAAGTACATCGGCGAGAAGGAAAATTGGGACAAGGCCGAGCGCGCCATCCAGGAAGTGGCGGAAGAAAAGGGGCTTGAAACTGTGGTGGAATTGGGCGAAGCGGCGTTCTACGGACCCAAGCTCGATTTCATGGTGCGAGACGCGATCGGCCGCCGTTGGCAGTTGGGCACGGTCCAGATCGACTACAACTTGCCTGAGCGGTTTGAGTTGGAGTACACGGGCGCAGACAACGGCAAGCACCGTCCTGTGATGATCCACCGGGCGCCCTTCGGATCGATGGAGCGGTTCGTGGCGATTCTCATCGAGCACTGCGCCGGAAAGTTCCCGTTGTGGCTCACTCCGGAGCAGGCACGCATCCTTCCGATCAGCGACCGATTCAACGAATACGCTGAAAATCTTTCGAAAGTGCTGGAAAATAGCGATATTCGCGCCCTCGTAGACGCGCGGTCAGAGAAGGTCGGCAAGAAAATCCGTGAAGCGGAACTTGACAAAGTGCCTTACATGCTGATCGTTGGTGAAAGCGAGGCTTCCGAAGGCACCGTCTCCGTGCGCAAGCAAGGAGAGGGGGACTTGGGAAGTGTCAGCATCGAGGCCTTCGCCCAGAGGATTCAGGGAGAGGTTGCGGAGATGCTGGCGGACAACATTGAGGAATAACTAAACAGCACAGTCATCGCAATACGCAGAAGAAGGACCGGCTTTCGAGGCAGGGTCATCAAGGAAGATCCACACCGGATCAACGAGAAAATCACGGTAGACACCGTTCGCCTTGTGGGCGACAACGTCGAACCGGCCATCGTGAAAACCCAGGCGGCCCTCGCCCAAGCGAAGGAACTCGAGCTCGATTTGGTGGAGATCAGCCCCAAGGCAGATCCTCCCGTGTGTCGCATCATCGACTACCGGAAATTCCTCTACGCGCAGAAGAAGAAACAAAAAGAGCTCAAGGCCAACCAGTCAAAGGTGGCGATCAAGGAGATTCGCTTTGGTCCCAACACCGACGACCACGACTTCCAGTTCAAGCTCAAGCACGCTCGGAAATTCTTGGAAGAAGGATCCAAGGTGAAAGCCTACGTGTTCTTCCGAGGCCGGACGATCGTCTTCAAGGAGCGCGGAGAAATCCTCCTCCTGAAGTTTGCCCAAGAGTTGGAAGACTTGGGAGCCTTGGAGCAAATGCCCAAACTCGAGGGCAAGCGCATGACTGTCATGTTCAATCCGAAGAAGAAATAACCCACCACAACTCAATTCCGAGGCCATGCCGAAGATGAAAACAAAATCCAGCGCCAAGAAGCGTTTCAAGCTGACTGGAACTGGCAAAATCAAGCGCAAGCACGCCTTCAAGAGTCACATCTTGACCAAGAAAGGCACCAAGCAAAAGCGCAACCTCACGCACGCAACCACCGTCGACAAGGCGGACGTGCCCAACATCAAGCGTCAGTTGTTGGTCTGATCGACCAACCGAAGACACTGGTTTGTTTCACCCGGTGTTTGGCCTTTCAAGTTTGAGCATCTGCCCAACGCCAACCACCAAACAAGAACACAAAAATGCCAAGATCAAAAAATGCCGTGGCCTCACGCGCTCGTCGCAAGAAGGTCCTCAAAATGGCGAAGGGGTACTACGGTGCCCGCAAGAACGTCTGGACGGTCGCCAAAAACGCCGTCGAAAAAGGTCTCCAATACGCCTACGTCGGACGGAAACTCCGCAAGCGTCAATTCCGCAGCTTGTGGATTCAGCGCATCAACGCTGGAGCCCGTCAGCACGGAATGTCCTACAGCGTATTCATGGGCAAGCTGTCCAAGTCGGGCATCGAGCTCAACCGCAAGGTCCTCGCGGACCTCGCCATGAACCACCCCGAAGCCTTCAAGGCCGTGGTGGACAAAATCAAATAAGAACAATCACCTGTGGTGGGTGACAAAGAAGGGCGGTCCTCACGGGCCGCCCTTTTTCATGGGACAAACGATGGCGCCACTCAGCGGTCCAACACGCGTTGGAGGGCCAGCGCGGCCGACGTGAAATCAGGCTTGTAGCGCAAAGCCTCACGGTAGTCCAGTTCCGCCTGGGTCAAGTCGTCCAAACTCTCGTAGGCCAATCCCCGGTTGTAGAACGCTTGGTGGTAGTAAGGCAGCGCGTCGATGGCTTGGCTGAAGTGCACCACGGCGCTGTCGTACTGCTGAAAGTGTTCCAAGTGGATGAATCCTTGGTTGAAGGCGGCCGTGGCATTCTGACTGTCGAGTTTCAGGATGTCGCGGTACAAGTCAAGGGCACGAAGCAAGAAAGGCCGAGACGTGGGCTGGCGTTCTTGCAGGAAGTACGCCAGGTTGTACTTGGCTTCCACGCTGTTGGGGTTGAGTTCCATCGCCGTCGAGTAGTACCCAATGGCAAGGGTGTCGTTTTCCGCGGCCAGGGCCAAGCCCAAGGCGATGTAGCCGTCGAAGAAATCTGGATTGACCTCCACAGCGGTTTGGAACGAGCTCTTGGCGTTGGCCGCGTTGCCTTGGTCGCGGTAAATCATGCCCTTCATCCAGTACGCTTCGTGGTTCAAGGCGTCTTGGCGGAGTACGTCGTTCAATTTGGCGAAGGCCTCAGGGTGTTGGCCCAAGTGGATGTGCATTTCAGCACGCCGGAGCAAGCAGGGGATGTGCCCAGGTGCCACTTCCAAGCACGCGTCCAAATGCTCAATGCAGGGCTCAAAGGCCTGGGTCAAGTACAACGCGTCGGCCTTGGCGCTCCACGCAGGGGCGTGGTTGGAGTCGGCCTTGAGCGCGAGGTTGAGGTCTTCCAAACCCAAGGTGATTCGGCCTTGGCGCAGATGCCACGCCGCACGGTCCACATACCTGCTGGCGTCTTCTGGGGATTCCAGAATCCACGCATTGAAGTGGGCGGCGCTGTCCAGGCTGCTGGCGTCCTGAGCGTCTGTGTCTGTGGCGTCAGGTGAAGGATTGCCGCAGCCCACAAATGCCAAAGCGAGGAGTCCCATGGACACCCCGCTTTGCATGTTGTGTTTGAATCGAGAAAGCAGCGACGGGATCATGCCAATTCTGCAGCTTCCTCTTCGGTGGTTTCCGCCTTGGTGGGGCGCACGGCCTCCACAATCTTGGCTTCCAATTCTTCCATCAATTCAGGGTTGTCTTCAATCAACCCTTTCACGGCGTCCCGGCCTTGACCCAATTTGGTGTCGCCGTAAGAGAACCAGGAACCGCTTTTCTTGATGATCCCGTGGTCCACGCCGAGGTCGATGATTTCGCCAGACTTGGAAATGCCTTCGCCATACATGATGTCAAATTCCGCACGGCGGAAGGGGGGAGCCACCTTGTTCTTGACGATTTTGACTTTGGTGCGGTTGCCCTGCACGACGTCGCCGTCCTTGATTTGGGTGGAGCGCCGGATGTCGATGCGCACCGAAGAGTAAAACTTCAACGCGTTTCCACCGGTGGTGGTTTCTGGGTTGCCAAACATCACCCCAATCTTCTCGCGAAGCTGGTTGATGAAGATGCAGCAGCAGCCTGTCTTGCTGATGGTCCCGGTGAGCTTCCGCAACGCTTTCGACATGAGTCGCGCTTGCAAGCCGACAGAACTGTCGGACATTTCCCCTTCGATTTCAGCGCGGGGCGTCAGGGCGGCGACTGAGTCAATCACAATCAGATCGATGGCGCCTGAACGGATGAGGTTGTCTGCAATTTCAAGGGCTTGCTCGCCGTTGTCCGGCTGCGAAATCAAGAGGTTCTCGGTGTCCACGCCCAGGTTCTCGGCGTAGAATTTGTCGAAGGCGTGTTCGGCGTCGACGATGGCGCAGATGCCGCCTTGCTTTTGGCACTCGGCAATGGCGTGGATGGCCAGCGTGGTTTTTCCTGAAGATTCTGGGCCATAAATCTCGACGACGCGTCCCTTGGGGTACCCGCCTATGCCGAGGGCAAGGTCGAGGTTGAGACTTCCGCTGGGGATGGCGTCAATTTTCTCCACCGCTTCCGCGCCGAGTTTCATCACGGTGCCCTTGCCGTAAGTCTTGTCCAACCGGTCCATGGTCAGTTGGAGGGCTTTCAATTTGTCGTTGTTGGCTGCCATTGTTCTGTTGTTTGGGGCGAAGGTATTCGGGTCACTCCGTAAAGGACTTACGGAGGGGGCTCCGTTTTGTCCACGACGGCTTGAAATCAATGAACGTCGGGCTTCACGCCTCAGTATGAAGGATTTCTTCCGCGTGCGCTTTGACCTTGGGTTTGGCGATGATGCGTCCGATGGTGCCGTCCGCCTCAATCACAAATGTGGTGCGGTGCGTGCCGTCGAATTCTCGGCCCATGAACTTCTTGGGGCCCCAGACTCCGAAGGCGTGGTGCACGCTCAACTCCTCGTCGCAGAGCAGGTCAAACCCGAGGCCATGCTTGTCGATGAATTTGTGGTGCGATTTGGCGGGGTCCTTGCTGACCCCCAAGACGGTGTAGCCCGCGGCTTTCAGCGCACCCAAGTTCTCGTTCAAGTTGCATGCTTGGTTCGTGCACCCAGGGGTGTTGTCCTTGGGATAGAAGTACAAGACCAACTTTTGTCCTGCAAATTCAGCCAACGTCCGGACGTTGCCATGTTGGTCTGGGGCGGAGAACGCGGGGGCGTTGTCGCCAACCTGGAGGGGGGAAATGCATGTCGCCATGCTTCAAAGAACACGCGGAAGCCTGCGAGGTTTGCGCGCCGTGAGTCCTAATTTTCCCCTTCGTGTCCACAGCTTCTCACACATCCCCCACATACGTCGAGGTGGTGGTGCCTTTGGCTCTGCCCAAAACGCTGACGTACAAGTGGTTTGACGACGGTTCGGAGCCGGTGGTGGGCGCGCGCGTGGTGGTGGCACTCGGCCGAAAAAAGTGGACAGCCATCGTCTGGGAGAGCCACCAAAGGTCCCCAGAGGGCTACGTGGCCAAGGAGGTGGAAGCCGTGGTGGACGAAACGCCCATCATGACGCTGGCACAACGCGACCTCTTTGCGTGGATGGCGTCCCATTACATGTGCACCCTGGGTGAGATGATTGGCGCGGCCCTTCCTGCGGGAATGAAGTTGGAAAGCACCACCCAAATCGTGGTGCACCCGGACGCCGACCAGGTGTCGGAATCCGGATTGAGCGACACGGTGCTGCTGCTCTTGGACGCCTTGCATGTGCGGGAGGCCATGACGTTGCGTGAATGCGCAGACCTCTTGGACGTTCGCCACCCCCAACGCATCATCAAGACGTTGATCCAACGAGGCCTTGTGTTGACCAAAGAGGAACTCCAGGAGCACACCCAACCCAAGCCCGTCGCCTGGCTCAAGGTGGCCGATGGGGTGACCGAGTCGGAGCTGTCCGAAGCTTTGGCGTGGGCAGGGGTTCGGGCCGCGGCCATGGAGCGCCTGTTGCTGACGGTGGTGGAGCACGGCGAATTGCCCAAGATTCAAGCCCAAAAACGCAGCCGAACCGACGCCGCCACCGTCAAAAAGTGGGTGGAGCGTGGCATCTTGCAGCTAGAGGACCGCGAGCCTGCCCAGCCCAGCGCACCCGGTGCGGCGAGCTTGCCATCGCTGTCCGACGCCCAAACCAAAGCCTACAACGACGTCCACAGTTCGCTGGTGGCGCGCACGCCTGTGTTGTTGCAAGGCGTCACAGGATCTGGAAAGACAGAGATCTACACCCACCTCATTGCCGAGGCGTTGTCTGCAGGAAACCAAGTGTTGTTCTTGGTGCCGGAAATCGCCTTGACGACCCAGTTGATCGCCCGCCTGCGTCGGTTCTTTGGCGACGTGGTGCAGGTGTACCACAGTCGGTTTTCCAGCCGAGAGCGGACCAACACCTGGATGCAGGTCATGGCGCCGAAACAGGGCCAGCTCATTGTGGGGGCGCGCAGTGCAGTGCTGTTGCCCTTGCCCAAGCTGGGGTTGATTGTGGTCGACGAAGAACACGAACCCAGTTTCAAGCAACACGACCCCGCCCCCCGCTACCACGCCCGCGACGTGGCCTTGTGGTTGGCCGCCAAGAACAAAGTACCCACGGTACTTGGGTCGGCGACCCCAGCCGTGGAGACGCAGTGGCTGGTGGACCAAGGCCGCCTCAACCGGGTCTCGTTGACGGAGCGGTTTGGGGGCGCGATGCTGCCAGAGATTTTCGTGGCGGATTTGAAGAAGGAGCACAAGCAACGCAGCATGCGAGGCGGGTTCAGCAAGTTGCTCCGAGACGAGATGGATGTGGCGTTGGACGCGGGCAGGCAGGTGATCCTGTTCCAAAACCGCCGCGGGTACGCCCCCTCGATGCAATGCACACAATGCGGCCACGCCACGTCGTGCGAGCGTTGCGACATCCCCCTGGTGGTGCACAAAACCTTGGGGGGGCTGCACTGTCACCATTGCGGGTACCACGAGCGGCCGGCGCCTACGACATGTATCGCTTGCGGCAGCACGGCACTCAAGCCGCAGGGGTTGGGCACCGAGCGCATCGAGGAAGAACTCCAAGAGCTGTTCCCCACGGCACGCGTGGCACGCATGGACTTGGACACCACGCGGAAAAAGACGGACCACGCCAGGCTGTTGGAGGCCTTTGCAGACCAGGAGTACGACATCTTGGTGGGGACCCAGATGGTGTCCAAAGGCCTCGATTTCGCGAACGTTGGCTTGGTTGGGGTGTTGTCTGCCGACCGCATGCTCACGTTCCCGGATTTCCGGTCCTTTGAACGGGCGTATCAAATGTTGACCCAGGTGTCAGGCCGCGCAGGCCGCTCCAAGGAGGGACCTCGGGGGAAGGTGGTCATTCAATCGTTCAGCGCCGACCACTGGTTGTTGCAGTACGTCGTGGGGCAAGACCACGAGGCTTTGGTGAAGCGTGAATTGATCGAGCGCCAGACCTACATGTACCCGCCCTTTGTGCGGATGGTCCGCCTAACGCTGAAGCATTCTGACGCCCAGCGGGTGGAGGCCGGTGCGTCCGTGTTGGCGGCCCGTTTGCACCAGCGGTTTGGGGACCGTGTCATTGGGCCAGACACGCCTGCTTTGGCGCGCATCAACGACCTGCACATCCGTCAACTCACCCTGAAGTTCGAGCGAAGCTTGTCGCCCCAGCAGTACCGTCCGTTGCTCGAGGCTGACTTGGAAGAATTTCAGAAGGACGCGCGTTGGAAGCGCCTTCGCCTGACCGTGGACGTGGATCCGGTTTAACGAACGACCGTTTGCTTGAGCGTGGTTCGGAACGTTCCGGCGTGCGCCACTTGGGGTTGGAAGGTGGCCTCCACCAACGGGGCGCGTTCAAGCCAAGTGCCGATGTCAGACTGGGAAAGGCGTGTGGTGCCTGGAGTCAAGGTGACTTGGTGTGAACCCAGTTGACATCCTTGCATGTCGAATCCACGCAACGTCCATTGGCCGTCTTGCGCCTGGGCCAATTCCAATTGCGCGCCCGCCCATGCAGCGTGGGTGTCGAAGGGGGCCACCCATTCAGTCACATCGTTCCAGTCCATCAGGTTGCCGAAGTACACGGTGTTGTTGCCGCTGCACGCGACCGCATAAGTGTCGCCAGCGGTGTTGATGCTGAGGTCGGCCGGGTTGCTCAAGGGGCTGCCTTGCACCAGGGTTTCGCCCTCGGACCATGCGCCTTCGTCGTCCATGGTGAACAAGGAAAGCCGCTGAGGAGACCAGGAGCTGACCACAAAGCTTCCCCACACGTGGTCGACGCCGTCGCAGTTGCCCAGTCCGGAGTTGGCGAGGACGGTGCTTTGTTCGCCCGTCTCGACATCGATGGCCAGCACAGAGGCGTTGCCTCCCCAATTCACGACGTACGCCGTTTGGTCCACCACGGTGACGCCATTGGGCGTCGTGCCGGTGTTGCCCACCAGCGTGCTGACTTGCATGTCCGAAGGGTCGGTCACGTCCACTTTCAGGATGCGGCCAGTGCCAAAGTCGCTGACCACCAGAAAATCCCCTTGGTCGTTGCTGTAGCTGCCCATCCCGTTGAGGAACGTGACGCCGATCGGAATGACAGAACCGATTTGGCCTTCAGTCACCACGTCGTAGGCGCGGAGCACGTTGTTTTGGATGGCGAACAACGTCGACCCCACGACTTCCATGCCGTGGGTGGCACCGCCGCTTCCGAAGGTGCTCCACGTCACGCCCTCGTCCGCCGTCACCAACATGCTGCTGCCGTTGCTCACCACCCAACGGTCGCTGTTGGGCTCGTACTCGACGGCTTCAATGGACGTGAGGGTTTGGCCCCACGCGGAGGTCAAACACGCGGCGGAACAGAGCAGGAGGGAAGACAGTCGTTTCATGGACCGGAAGGTACGGCCTCAGTCCTCCGATTCTTGCGGGGTGTGCCGAGACCAGGTGCGTGCAGCCAGGATGTAAAACACCGTGAAGAGGCCGGCGGCCGCCAGCCCATACCAGGCTGCGCCCGACCAATCCGGCGGGTTGAGTCCCATCTCACGGGCCTGTTGTGCCGAGAGGCTGTCGGTGAGTCCGTGGGTCACCTTCCATACGCGGTACAGTTGGTTTTTGACCAGGGTGGTGCTGCCAAACCCCACGATCGGCGCCAGCACGAGCCAGCCTTGGAACCAAGGCTCGTATTGGGCGCGAAGCTCCCTGAAAGTCATGGCTTGGGGGTGTTGCGCCCCCCAAAAATGGCGCTGCCCACACGGACCATGGTGCTGCCTTCTTTCACAGCCAAAGGCCAGTCGCCGCTCATGCCCATGCTCAGGGTGTGCCACCCAGCTCCGCGCTCCGAGGCCACGGTGCCCAAGGGGTGTTTCAAGGCTTCAAACAAGCTTCGAAGCGACTTGAATTCTTCGCGCACCTGGGCTTGGTCGTCCGTGAAGGTGGCCATGCCCATCAATCCCACCGGCCGCAGGTGCGGGTACGCCTCCCACACCTCAGGTCGTGCGAGGTCGCGGAGTTCTTCCGGACTGAAGCCAAACTTGGTGGACTCGGCCGCGATGTGCACCTGCAGCAGGAGGTCGACGTTCCGGTTCAGCTTGGCCGCTTCCCGCTCCATCACGTCCAGGACTTTCACCCGATCCACACCGTGCACCAAGTGCACACAGGGCAGGAAGTCCTTGATTTTGTTGGTTTGGATGTGGCCAATCATGTGCCACCGGATGTCCTGGGGCAGCCGCCCCGCTTTGCCGACCAATTCCTGCACGCGGTTCTCCCCGAAGTCGCGCTGGCCTGCGTCGTAGGCGGCCTGGAGGTCTTCGTCGGGTTTGGTCTTGCTGACGGCGACCACGTGCACCTCGTGGCCGGCTTCCTGGGCACGCTCGTCCACTTGGGCTTGCACGGCGAGCAGGTTGTCCTTCACGGAATGACGGTTCGTCATGGTGCGGCGTTGAATTCGTGGATGAACAAGGCGCTTCGGATTTTGGGCTCCACCCACGTGCTTTTGGGCGGGAGGGTGCCTCCGGCGTCGGCCACGGCTCGGATGTCCGAGAACGGAATGGGGTGAATCAACACGAGGATGCGATCCGGATGGGCGGCCGCCTGCGCTTGCCAGCCTCCTTCGGGACGCTGCGGTTCAGGCAGGTGACGGAGTCGCTTGTCGTTGCGCGCGTCGACGATGCCCAGGACGTTCTTGAGAAGGTGAACGTTGACCCAGTCGGCGTCTGTGGGAGCGTCGCACCCCGGCCGCCGGGTGAGCGTCCAGGATTCACCGTGGAAGGCCACAGTGATTTGCCCCGGCCCTTGGGGAACGTCGCATCCATGCTTGGACGGCGACACGTCGCATTCGCCTTGGAGCGATGCGAGGGCTTCGCGCCAGCTTTCAGGTGTCATGAGGATGCCTCGCACTTCCTTGTGGAATCCGAGGATGGTGAGGTCCTCTTCTGGCACCACCAAGGCCAAAATGTGCGCCGCGCCCGGCAAGTCGGGCCGTGCCTTGTGGAGCCGGTGCGACGAGGCCAAGCGGTGGTGGCCGTCGGCGAGGTACAGCACGTCTTCACGGCCCCAGGTGTCCGTGAAAGCTTGGCCAGATGGGCTGTGCATGGGCACGCGCCAGATTTCGTGCCGCACCCCGTCCGCAGTCATGAAATCGGTGTGGGCAGGCTGCGAGGTGGCCTCAGCCATCACCTTGTTGCAGGCTTGAGCGGTCGTGCTTCCCTGCGGCTTGGCGCAGAGCACGGGCTCGGCGTGGAAGCCCACGGCGTCCAAGAAGGACGTGAAGAGGGACTCGCGGGAGGCGAGGGTTTGTTCATGCGTGCGCAGTCCTCCCTCAGCGCAGCACGCCAGGTCCAGGTTGCACACCACCCCCGTCCAGCTGTGGCTCGACGTGGATTGTTTGTACACAAGCCACTCAGGTTCCTCCGCGCCAACCA
Organism: Flavobacteriales bacterium; assembly: GCA_049627085.1. Lineage (GTDB taxonomy): Bacteria > Bacteroidota > Bacteroidia > Flavobacteriales_D > Sanyastnellaceae > UBA11663. Next base: position 18,297 of record JBMZWX010000005.1, read on the forward strand.
GCCATCCCCTCGATTTGAAGGCGTCGTATTCCGCGCGGACTTCCTCGAAGAAGGCAGGCGTGCCACGCGGCGTGTCGATGTCCCTCGACGCGTCGGGGTTGATGACCTGGATGTAGGAGTACGGGTTGTGCTTGAGCTTGTCCCGCAGTTCGTCTTTCTGGTAACTCAAATACGACCGGGACGCCACCAAATGCGCCATGTGTCGCGGTGGGGTCACCGCGGCCAAAGGCGTCATCAGGGGGCGACGCTCAGTCATGCAAGTGCGTCGATTTGGGCGGCCAATTCGAGGCCGATGCGGTCTTGGGCTTCCCCTGTGGCCGCGCCAATGTGCGGGGTCAAGGCCACCTTGGGGTGGGCCAAGAGGTCGGCGCGTGGCGCGGGTTCCCCCACAAACACGTCCAAGCCTGCGCCCGCAATCTCGCCGGCGTCCAATGCCGCCATCAAGGCGTCTTCGTCCACGGATCCGCCACGCGCCGCATTCACCAAAATGGCGTGCGGCTTCATGGCCTTCAATTGCGCCTCGCCAATCACAGCGCTGCCGTCGGCTTGGGCAGGCACGTGGATGCTCACCATGTCGGCGTTCGCCAGCAAATCTTCAAGGCTGTGGAGCGGGCAATCGACCGTCAACGTTTGTCCACCGACGGTCAATTCAACCTTGCCGTGGTCCACGAACGGGTCGTGGGCAATGACATTCATGCCGCAGCCCAGGGCGTAGCTGGCCAGCGACCGGCCGATGCGGCCGAAGCCCACAATGCCGAGGGTCTTGCCCCGCAACTCTGTGCCTTTGCCGTAGGCCTTCTTGAGTGTTTTGAACTCTTCGGCGCCGCGCCCGGGCATTTGGCGGTTGCTGTCGGCCAAGAAGCGGGCGCAGGAGAACAAGTGTCCCATGACCAATTCTGCCACGCTCTGCGAGCTGGCGGCTGGGGTGTTGAACACGGTCAGGCCTTTTCCACGTGCGTATTCCACGTCGATGTTGTCCATGCCGACCCCGCCACGGCCAATGAATTTCAAGGTGGGGCAAGCGTCGATGAGGGGTTGGCGAATCTTGGTGGCCGAGCGCACCAGCACCCCGTCGATGGCGTGCTCGTGGATGAAGGCTTCAAGTCGGTCGGCGTCGACAAAGTCGGTGTGCAACGTGTGCCCGGCCGCGGTCAAAGCTGCGGCGCCTGAGGGGCTGATTCCGTCGTTGGCGAGGATGTTCATGGGGTCAAAGGTTATCCGTGGGTGCGTTCAAATTCAGCCATGACGTCGACCAACACCTGGACGCTTTCCAGGGGAAGGGCGTTGTACATGGAGGCGCGGTATCCGCCGACGCTGCGGTGGCCTTTCAGGCCGTTGATGTGGGCTTGGTTCCACGCGCTGTCAAACGCCTCGGCGTGGCTGTCGTCCATCAGGCGGAACGTGGCGTTCATGTGGGAACGGCTTCCTTCCTTGGCGTGGCCTTCAAAGAGGGGGTTGCGGTCGATTTCGCCGTAGAGCAACGCGGACTTGGCTTCGTTCCGCGCTTGGATGGCCGCCACCCCACCTTGGGCCTTGAGCCAACGGAGGGTGAGCAAGGTGGTGTACACCGAGAACACCGGGGGCGTGTTGAACATGCTGTCTTTGCCCAATTGAACTTCCAAGTCAAGGTAAGAGGGGATGTTCCGTCCGGCTTGGCCGAGACGCTCACGGTCCACAGCGTACATCACGGCGCCCGCAGGGCCCATGTTTTTTTGCACGCCACCGTAAATCAGGGCAAACGGCTCAGGATCGAACGTTCTGCTCAAGATGTCGGAGCTCATGTCGGCCAGCAGAGGCACGTTGGACTTGGGCATCTCGGCGTACTGCGTGCCGAAGATGGTGTTGTTGGTGGTGATGTGGAGGTAGGCGTTGTCCGCATCGACTTCACCCACTTCGGGGATGTGGTTGTAGTTGTCCTCTTTGGATGACGTGACGACGTTCACACGGCCGGCGTGTTTGGCTTCCTTGATGGCTTTGGCGGACCACGTTCCGGTGTCGGCGTAGGCCGCTTGGCCGCCTTCCGGCAAGAAGTTCATGGCGGACGTCAAAAATGCCAAGCTGGCCCCTCCTTGGAGGTACAAGATGTCGAAGCGGTCGGGCAGCCCGAGGAGTTCCTTGGTCAAGGCCCGGCATTCTTCCATGGCGGCGACAAAGGCCTTGCTGCGGTGGGACATTTCGACCAGCGACAGGCCGTGGTCGTCCCAAGATTTCACAGCTTGGGAAGCTTGTTCCAACACTTCTTGAGGCAGGATGCAAGGGCCTGCAGAAAAATTGTGCACGTGCGACATGAGGGCAGTTTAAGATTGAATCAAAGGTCAGAAAGGGCGTGAACAGGGGGCACCTCTGAGAAGGTTGAGTTTTCCCAAGAATGAGGCACACTTGTGGAGAACGGAGCCATGAAAAAAGGCACGCGCGGGCGTGCCTTTTTTGCAGGAGCGTTGTATGCGGCGGGGAAGGGGGTCATTCGCCCGCTGCGAACGCCTTGATTTCGTCTCCAAGCGGATCGGCACCGCTGCCGAGCGCGGCCACCAACTGGCCTTCGCCGTCCACCAGAAACTTGTGAAAGTTCCAGCGCACCTTGTGGTCTCCTGCTCCGTTGAGGGCCTTCTGGGTCAGCCAGGCGTACACCGGGTGTTGGTCGTCCCCCTTCACGTCCACCTTGGACATCATCTGGAAACTCACGCCGTAGTTCCGAGAACAGAACTCTCGAATGTCGGAGGAGGTGCCTGGCTCCTGCTTTCCGAACTGGTTGCAAGGGAAGCCGAGGATGACCAGCCCTTGGTCCTTGTACATGTCGTGCAATTCCTCCAACGGCTTGTACTGCGGGGTGTACCCACAGCGTGACGCGGTGTTCACGATGAGCACGCGCTTGCCCTTGAGTTGGTTGAAATCAAAGTCGTCGCCCTCCAAAGTGGTGGCGCTGAGGTCGTGGAAAAATGCCATGCCTGGGGTGGGGTTGTGCCAAGTGTTGGTGTTGAAGGACTTCCAAGCCAAAAGGCCTGCGGCGCCAAGGACCAACGCGCCAACTGCAAAAATGCTGGTCATGTTCATGGGGGAGAAACGTGCAGAATTGCGGTTTTGTTCAATGCATCCAGCGACGACGAAGACTGGCGTTGGGCAGCTTTGCACCGACCAGCCGTCGAAGGTCGCCTTGCCGGTCCAACGCTTGAGGCAAGCTGAGGTTGGGGAACCACACAAGGACAGCGATCGCCAGCCCGGCAGACAGGGCGGATTCGGCCCACCACACCCAGGGAAGGGCGGCCATGGGAACAGCCACCACGGTGGCCAGAACCAATCCGCCTCGCAGGGCATGGGCCAAGGGAACGAGCCTCAACTTCAGGCGAACCGACATCCACACTGTGGTCAGGAGCCATTGGAGCACGGAGGCCAGGACCACCGCCCTTGCCGCGCCCACGGCGCCATGTCCCTGATCCAAGTTCCACCACACGCCTGATGCGATGGCCATCAAGAACGCGATCTTGATGGCGATGCCTGCCGTGAGTCCGTCGAGGGCCCGCATGTTGGCGTCGCCCAGCTTGGTCAAGGCGCGGAACGCCACAGCGGCGAACAGCACCTGGACGAGGGGCGCCGATTCGTCGAATTGGGGTCCCAGGAACAGCCAGGTGACGCCCTCGGCCTGCCACACCAAGGCCACGGTGAGTGGCAAGGTGGCCAGCGCAATCAGGTGCATGCCGCGAAGCACGACCTGTTGCATTTCGGGCATGTTGTCTTGCAGGCTTGACAGGCCGCTGAACAAGACGCTGTCGCCGAGTTTGCCCAACACGGTGATGGGTTGCCCCATCAAGTGGACGGCCCTGTCGTACATGCCTGTCGCCCTCGTGCCCAAAGTTTCTCCCACCAACCACAGGTCCACCTTGGAGGCTGCGTAGGTCAGCAGGTTGAAGGCGGTGCTTCTGGTGCCGTAGCCGAGCAAGGAGCGGAGCGCTTGAGATTGACACCCTTGAGAGACGGGGATGCGGGCAAGCCACAGGTACCCGACGCTGAGCACCAAGTTTTGGACCAGCAGGGCCGCCACGTAGGCCCAAATGCCGGCGCCGGCAAACGCCAGCCCCAGGCCCACGACCAAATTGCCCACCACCATGCCTGTCAGCGCGCACTGGGTCAAGGCCTTGAAATTCATGTCGCGGACCAGCAGGCTCCGGGACACCACACTGAACCCTGAAATGACGAAGCTCAAGGAGATCCAACGCAAGACGGGCCTCAGCACCGGGGTGTTGTAATGGTGGGCAAACTCAGGCGCCGCGAGGTACATGGCCGCGAAGAACAACAGCCCAAGAAGCGCGCTGAACCACCACGCGGAGGACACGTACTGGGAGCTGAGTTGGGGGAACTGCACGATGGATGGGCCGATGCCGACTTGGGCGAAGATTTCCACGACGCCCACCACAATCAGCGCCAGGGCCATCACCCCGAAGTCTTCAGGCGCGAGGATGCCCGCGAGGATGCGGATGTAGACGAGCTGCAGGACCACCTGCAGCAGGACGTTGAAGCTTTGCCAGCTCAGCGAAGCCCCCCACAAGGGCGTGCGGCCCTCCGGGGTCATCAGCGGGCGATGCTGACGGCGCGACGTTCGCGGATCACGGTGATTTTGACCTGACCGGGGTAGGTCATCTCATTCATGATGCGCTGGCTGATGTCAAACGACAATTGGTCCGCCTGGTCGTCGCTCACTTGGTCGCTCTCCACCATGACGCGCAATTCACGGCCCGCTTGGATTGCGAAGGATTTGGTGACCCCCGGGTATTCCAAGGCCAAATTCTCCAAGTCGCGCAAGCGCTGGATGTACGCCTCCACCATCTCGCGTCGTGCACCCGGACGCGCGCCGCTGATGGCGTCGCACACCTGAATGATGGGAGACAGGAGGGAGGTCATTTCAATCTCGTCGTGGTGCGCCCCAATTGCGTTGAGGACGTCGGCACGTTCGCCCGCTTTCTCGGCCAGCTTCATGCCCAAGAGTGCGTGCGGCAACTCGCTTTCCTCGTCGCTGACCTTGCCGATGTCGTGGAGCAAGCCCGCCCGCTTTGCTGCTTTGGCGTCGAGGCCCAATTCTGCGGCCATCGTGGCGCAGAGGTTGGCGACTTCACGGCTGTGTTGAAGCAAGTTTTGGCCGTAAGACGAGCGGTACTTCATGCGGCCCACCATGCGGACGAGCTCGCCCTTCATGTTGTGGATGCCCAAGTCAATCACCGTACGCTTTCCAGTCTCGGCAATTTCCTCTTCAATCTTCTTGGTGACCTTGTTCACCACTTCCTCGATGCGGGCTGGGTGAATGCGGCCGTCTGTGACGAGCTGGTGCAAGCTGAGGCGGGCGATTTCGCGACGCACCGGGTCGAAACAGCTCAGGATGATGGCTTCGGGGGTGTCGTCCACGATGAACTCCACGCCGGTTGCCGCTTCCAGCGCGCGGATGTTTCGGCCTTCTCGTCCAATGATGCGGCCTTTGACGTCGTCGTTCTTGATCTGGAACACCGAGACGCTGTTTTCCACGCTGTGCTCGGTGGCGACGCGTTGGATGGTCTGGATGACGATTTTCTTGGCTTCGGCGTTGGCCTTTTCCTTGGCTTCGTCGATGATGTCTTGCGCTTGGGTGGCCGCCATGGCACGGGCCTCAGATTTGATCTGCTCGACCATGTTGGACTTGGCCTCGTCGGCGGTCATGCCGCTGAGTTTCTCCAGGGCTTCGATGGCCTTGGAGTGGTCGGCGTCGAGGTCCTTTTGCTTCTTCTCCAAGGCACCCAAACGCTGGGTGAGCTTCTCTTGGTCCTTCTCGAGCTGGCTCTCGGCGTTCTTGTTCTGGTCGATGGAGCGCTGGAGGTTGCTCTCCGTCTTTTTGATGCGCTCCTGACGCTCGTTGAGCTTGCGCTCCAGGTCTTTGCGCTGTTCGGCTTGCTTCTCTTTGAGTTGGATGAACTTCTCCTTGGCCTGGAGGATCTTCTTTTCCTTGATGGATTCGCCTTTCAGCTCGGCTTCGCGGACAATGCTGTCTGCTTTTCCGGTGAGCACGCGCAAGAACAAAAAGTAGCCTGCGCCTCCTCCAAGAAGCAATCCAGCTGCTGCTGCAATGATGGGTGACATGTCGTCGTGGGGTTCAATTCCGTCGTCAACGGTCGAGCGCGCTGTGGATGCGTTGCAGAAGGGAATCGATGTCGCCTTGAGGCCATTCGGGCCCACCGTCGCTGGACGCTTCTGGGGGGCTCTGGCTCTTGGATTGAACGGCAATTTGCAAGGCGGTCATGGCCATGAGGTCGATCCTGTCGGTGATCGCGTACTGGCGCTTGAGGTCGCTGATTTGCTGTTCCACGGCGGCTGCAGCCTCACGCACGGTTTGCACCTCCTCTGGGGAAAGTGTCAAGGGGTAGGTTCTCCCTCCGAGTGTGACTTCGAGCGTTTCCATGGTGTTCTTCACGCTTTGAGCAGCGCGATGCATTCGTCGATTTCTTCCACCAACGCGTCCAATTCCGCAGCGCTCATCGCCGGTTCAGGGGTGGGTTGGGGTTGAGGTTGGGTTGTTTCACGGGCCACCTCCACTTCGCGCAACTTCGTTTGGGCTTCCTCCAGCCTCGCATTCGCCTCGTGCAGTTCGCCCCTCAGGCCAGCGTGGGCCTCAAGCAAGCGTTCCACGGCGTGGAGCAAAGTCGTCAGTTGAGTTGGGGAAAAGGACATGGTTGTGAGTCCTAACAAAAGTAAGGGAGCGCCCGCGACTTTGAAGGGATTGCCCCATGTAGTTTTGCAACATGCGGACGTTTGAAACACAAATTGGCAGGTTCAAGGCTGTTTTTTCTATCTGCCACATGCTGTGTGTGTTGTGTGTTTTTTCTTCGAGTTCTTCTTTGGGTCAAGGCGCGCAAAGTCAGCGTGCGCAGCAATTCAAAGCGGCCCATGGATGGACGGATCCTTTGACGGTGCCTTTGGTCCTGAGTGGCAACTTCGGAGAGCTCCGTGGCAACCATTTCCACACAGGCCTCGACATGAAAACCCAAGGGCGGGAAGGCCTGCCTGTCCTCGCTTCGACCGACGGGGTGTTGGCCCGCGTGAAGATGTCCCCTTGGGGCTACGGCAACGCGCTTTACCTCGAAGGCCCTGATGGCATCACCACGGTCTACGCCCACCTTCAGCGGTTTGCCCCGGACGTGCAGGCGTGGGCCGTGGCGCGCACCTACAAGGGGAGGTCGCTGGGGCTGGATGCCACGCCCCCAGCCTCGGCTGGGTTGACGTTTCATGCTGGCGACACCTTGGGGTGGAGCGGCAACTCTGGGGGGAGTGGAGGCCCGCATCTTCACTTTGAGGTCCGTGACACGCCGTCCCAACATCCTCTGAACCCCTTGCAAGGGTGGGTGACCAAATCGGATTCACGCCCTCCCTCGGCGCCGACGTGGTGGCTGGAATCTGATCGCGGCCTGGCGTCCGTGCCTGCGAACGGGGTGGATACGGTGGTGGTTGATCATGAAGTCCGTGTCTCCATCGAGGCCTACGACCGCTTGGACGGCGCGTCCAACATCTGTGGCATCCACACCCTGCAGGCGGTCTTGAAAGACGGCCAGGGAGACGTGAAGTGGACGCACCGTTTTGGGTTGGATGAATTGAATTTCTCCGTGAACAAGGACATGAACGCGCACACACTGTTTCCGGTGTGGAAGCGGGAACGGGACCAAGTGCACCGGCTTCACCGCCTCCCTGGCAACCGCCTTGGCATTTATGCAGGTGCGCCGGATGGCGTCGTGGCCCTGGACAGCGGGGAGGTGGCCACCTTGGAATGCATGGTGCGCGACGTGGCAGGGAACGAGATCTTCCGCACTTTGGTGCTGAAGGGGGGGGCGTCTGCGTTGCTGTGGGAGAAGGTGGAATTCAAGGGCTTCGCACCGCAAGTCACCTCGCCCCGCGGAGCGCTCACCTTGTCTGCATCCCAAGCCACCTTGTCCTGGGAGAGGGAGACCTTCTTTGAGCCCTCTGAAGTGGGCTGGTACAACGACTCGACGGGGCGGTCTGCCTTTGTTTGGCCTGAATTTGAGGCGTGGCGAGGCAAGGTGGATGTGGTGTGGACCCTGCCGAGTCCCGAGGTGATGTGGGGGATGAGTGGGGCGGCTTTGCCTCAGGACGCATGGCCCACGACCCAGTGGGTTGCGGTGCATGAAGTGGAAGGCCAAATCAAGCACGCCGTCCCTGCCCACGTGGAAGAGGGCGCCTGGCGCATGTCGCTGCCTGGCGGCGGGGCTTGGCGCATGGTGCGGGACACGTTGGCGCCCAAGGTCATTCCCTACCACAGCGGCACGCCGCTTGTTCCGGGAGGAGATGCGGTGTGGTTTGTGGAGGACCTCCTTTCAGGCGTGGACACGATGACGTTGACGATCGACGGTCGGTGGGCGCGTTTGGTGTGGGACCCCAAGCGCAACATGGCGACTTACGAAGCCTCCGACGACAAGCACCCTTCTGAGGCGCCGGTTCGTGTGGAATTGGAGGTGACGGACGCCGTGGGCAACGCCGCGACGTGGTCTGGGACAATGGTGTGGCCTTGATTTGGGCGGTCAGCGGGCCAGCCGGGATTCAATCATGCTGTAGTCCAAATAGTACAGCGCCCGAACCGACAGGGAGTTGGTGAAGCCCTCGTCCAACATCGATTGCCAGTTGCTCCAGTAGCTGTCGGGCAGGGCGGTGCCGGCCTCGTTCAGGGTGTTCTTCCACACCACGCTCAACTCGGAGCCGGGAGAGAAAATCCAACGGTAGACCAGGTCCACGCTCCACGCGTTGTAATTCACGTCGTACCGTGAGGTCAGGTCTTGGTTGAACAACTCAAGCGAAGCGAAGAGGGCTTGGTCGTCGATGAAGCCCAGGTTGCCGTCCTCCTGCAATTCGAAGAATCCGTGGTAGTCGACCACGCTCCAGTAGTGCCTGACGCGCGCCGAAAGGCTCGAGGTGGGGGTGAAGATGTAACTGGCGTTCAGGACGTGGGTGTGGCTCGTGTTTTCACGTTGCCCAAACAGGCTCAGCTGCCCGTCGTCCACCACGTCCACCCACCCACGTTCGTTGTGGCGGACCTGCCAGCTCCAGACGTAGTCCGCGCTCAGGCGGTCGCTGAACCGGAACCGGGGCGCCACGCGGATGAACGATTCCTGCCAGTCCGGCATGTCGGGCCGAACGCGCCGCTTGACGAACCCGTCCAGCGCCACCTTCCGCCGGTAGTCTGTGGAGGTGACAAACTCCACCGACGTCCATCGGGGCGTGGCGAAGGGGAGCCCGTCCAACCGGGAGGCGAACCAATCTTGTCCCTCCAATGGTTGGCCTTCAAACCCCAGTTTGTTGAACCAGAACGTCCTCGTGACGGCCGCCCATTCCGCCACCCAGGTCCAATTGCTGTAGGCGCGCGGGGCATACAGGTGGTTCACGTTGGTGTTCAGGTTCCACCACATCCGGTTGAAGACCCCAAACGGCTTGTAGATGCCGTACTCCAAATCCATCCAAGTCACGATCTCGTTGGGGGCGGCCAGGTAGCCCAAGTCGTTGGGGTTGTAGGACTCCGATTCACGGTAATGGCCCACCGTGCCCCTGAATTGACCCGACGTTTTGGCCAGGTTCACGCCCCACCGGTGGCCTTCGTCGTGGTTGGCGGTGTCGCCTTGCGCCATGGTGTTGCGCGCGGCGCTGCCGCTGAGCGCCCAGCTGTTGTCTTCGTTACGGAAGGAGTAATCCACGCCTTGCACGTACGCGTCCCGGCCATCTCCGCCGCGGACCGTGGCTGTGCTGAGGGCGGTGATGTAGCCGTTGTTGGGGAGGTTTTGGTCGGCCACAGTCACGTTGTAGGAGGTCAACGCGTCGCGTCCGCCTGTGGTGTCGCGGGCGAAGGCCTGGAACACGCCAAGCCCCGTGCTGGAAGAAGTTCTGCCGCTGAATTTCGACGCGTTGATGAGCTGGCCTTCTTGGCCCACGCGCCGGCTGTAGAACAGCCCGCCTTTGTTGAAGAGGTCTGTGCCTTCCAAGAAGAACGGGCGGTTTTCAGCAAAACGCACCTCGTACGGGCTGAGGTTCAGGACAAGATTGTCGGCGACGACCTGGCCGAAATCAGGCACCAGCGTCATGTCCAACGTGAAGGCGTCGCCCAGGCCCAGCTTGGCGTCCAAACCGCCGTTGTACGTGTCGCCCCACTGACGGCCGCCGGTCTCGTCCAATTCCGTTTGCGCGTAGGCACTCAAGTAGGGGAACAGGGCGATGCGTGGCGGGGTGTCCACACCTTGAATGCCTCGGAGCACGCCGCCTTGGTTCACCATGCCGTTTTGGGTCGGGTCCAGGGCGTTCCACACCGATTCTTCTCGGCTGCGTCGCACGGAGCGCCAAATGTTCATGCCCCACGTCTGGGACACGCCCTCAGGCAGGGTGGGCATCCTGAATTGGCTCCACGGCACCCGAATCTCAGTGGACCAGCCGCGGCTGTGGATCTGACTTTGGACTTCCCAGACCCCGTTCCATGCGTCGTCGGACCCTTGGGCGTTCATGATGAAGTCGTTGAGCGCCCCCCTCGGGGTCGTGCTGAATCCCACGGCGTTGATGCCGTCGTTGTAGGGGCTGAACCAAATTCCAAACTCGTCTGAATTCTCCACGCGGTCGCGCACGCTCAGCTGCTGCAGAATCGAATCCGGCGCCGGGTCGTGCATCTGCGCTGCGATGTAGATGTTTTGGTCGTCGTAGGCGATCCAGACCTCGGTTCGGTGGGTCGGCGCGCTCTGCGGGGTGGGTCGGCTTTGGGTGAAGTTGGTGGCGCTTGGCGTCGTTCGCCAAGCCGCTTCATCCAACAGCCCATCCACCGTGGGTGGCGTGTCGACGCGAAAGGCATGCGCCACTTGGTTCGTCAAGTTGTGGAGCGGGGTGTCCTCGGTTTGGCCCCACATGGAGGTGGGCAAGGCGCATGCGAACGCCAACATCCAAGCTCTGGAAAAAAGGAGGTGGTCAGGTCTCAACGGAAGATGCGTTGCTTGTTCAGCCAGGTTTGGTAAGCGCGTGCGTTGCGCAAATGTTCACGGTAGGTCCGCGCAAAATCGTGGGTGCCGTCGCCTCCAGGCTTGGCGCACATGTACAAGTCACGGTGCACGGCGGGGTGCAGCACGCTTTGCAAGTATCTCGGGTCCACAAAGCGGATGGGGCCAGGAGGAAGGCCCTTGTGCTTGTAAGTGTTGTACGGGGAGTCCACGTCCTTGTGCACGTCGAGCACCCGGCGGATGCTGGGGTCGCCAAGCGCAAAAATCAGCGTGGGGTCCGCCTGAAGGAGCATGCCTTTCTTCAGCCGGTTGAGGTAGAGTCCCGCCACCAGAGGGGCCTCTGCAATCACAGCCGTCTCCGCTTGCACGATGGACGCAAGCACGGTCGCTTCCTTGGGGGTCAACCCCTGCGCCGCCGCCGCCGCGATGCGGTCTTCGTTCCACCACGTCTCATGTTCTCGCAGCATGCGGGCTGTCACGCCCTCGGCGTCCGTGTCCCACCACATTTCATAAGTGTTGGGCAACACGCGCCACATCACGCTGTCGCGCGAGAACCAATCGGCCACCTCGGTGCTGTCGGCGAACACCCGGCGCGACACCGCACCTGCAATGGGGCCCACGTCTCGGCCCGAAGGCACGACAACGTCCACGACGTCCCGGTCTCCGGTCACCAGCCGCTCGGCCGAGGTTTGGACGGATTCTTCGGGGGAGAAGGTGTATTGGCCTGCCTTCAGGCGGCCGTCCCACCCCCGCCACACCACGTGGCGCAGGACCCGCTCGCCCGGGGTGTCTTCCCAAGCTTCCTCGAGCGCGTCCAACCGTCCCGCGGCGTCGAGGTCAGGGGCCACTTGAACCGTCACCGCGGACGACGCCCAGGTGCCTGCCACGTACTGGTTCCAGCCCCATGCGCCTGCGACAGCGGCCACCACGGATGCGGTGGCGAGGAGTGTGAGCGAAGTCCTCATGGGGTGTCTGTGTTGAAGACGTGTTGCAAGGTGTGGACGTCGGTCCAGAGGCCTTTGGGGGTCCGGATCCACGAGGTACGGACAGATTCGTGGCCAAAGCCGGATTTGCGGAACAAGTCCAGGGAGCCCTCGTGGCCAGCTGGGATTTCCGCGTACACCTGCTGAAGGTGAAGGTGGCTTCCGGCGTACGCCAGCACCCGTTGAATCGCCCCCTGGGCATGTCCTTGACGGCGGTGCTCGGCGTCGATGTGGATCGCCACACCAGCCCGAAGTTGCCGTGGGTCGAAATCGTACAGGTCCACGGCGCCCACGGTTCGCCAAGCGCCTTCGCGACGGGCGTCGACCATCCACCGGATTTGGCGCGCCTCAAACAAGTCTTGGCGGCCTTCGACAAAGGCGGTCATCGCGGCCCGACTGATGGGGGAGAGCGTGGCGCCCATCCACCAGTCCTCGCTCGCGTTTTCCCACGTCATCAGCAGGTCCACGTCGGCGGGTTCCATGGCCCTCAATCGATGCAATTCCGATGTCAACACCGCGCGAAGATAGCCGTACCTTGGCGGGCGTGCCCTCCCGAGGTCACGCGTCTTTGTTGAACCTCCTTTGACTGTTTCCATGGAATTTGAAACCACCCGATTGGAAGGCTTGATGCTGGTCCGTCCGCGCATGTTCAAGGACGACCGCGGCAGCTTCACCGAGACGTGGAACATGGAGGCGTTCGCAGAGGTCGTGGGGGAGTCCGTGCAGTTCAAACAAAGCAACGAAAGTGTGTCCCGGGCAGGCGTGCTCCGCGGCCTCCATTTTCAAATCCCTCCACGAGGCCAAGGCAAGCTCGTGCGCGTTTCCCGAGGACGGGTGATGGACGTGGCGGTCGATCTGAGAAAGGACAGTGCGACATTCGGCCAGCATGTGGCGGTGGAGTTGAGCGCAGAAAACCGCTGGCAGCTCTGGATCCCTGTGGGGTTTGCCCACGGGTTTGTGGCATTGGAAGAAGGCGCCACCTTGCAATACCAATGCACAGACACCTACCATCCCGAGTCTGAACAGAGCCTCGCCTGGAATGACCCGAACCTGGGCATCGACTGGGGGGTGGCGCGCCCGGTGGTGAGCGACCGCGACCAAGCTGCCGCCGCCTTCGCGACGTTCGAGAGCCCTTTTTGAACTTGTTCACGACCGCGGCCCGGGCGCCGTTGGCAACCTGAATTCCAGGAGGTTTCTCCGGCCCCTTGCTGGAAGAACTTCACCGGTCATGAAGATGACTTGGATGCCCCGTCGACATGCCCTTGGAATGGGCCTTGTGTTGTTTGCCTCTGGCGCTTGGTGGATTGCGCCCTCAAACGCGAGCAAGGTCCCGGATTTTGAAGTGGCTCCCAAGCAGCACTCCCCAGTGATTTCACCGGCGGTCCCCCACGATTTGGCGCTGTTCGGAGAGCCTGTGCCGTTGGATCGGTTTGGGGTGGTGGAAGCGTTGGACCGCGAGTTGATTGTGAACACATACCGGCACAGCTCCACCATGTTGTACCTCAAGCGCGCGGCCCGGTGGTTCCCCGTGATCGAGCCTATTTTGGAGGAGGAGGGAGTGCCTTCGGATTTCAAGTACCTCGCGGTCATTGAGAGCGGGTTGAGCCAAGTCGTGAGCCCTGCAGGTGCAGCCGGTTTTTGGCAATTCATGAAGCGGACGGGTCCTGAATACGGGTTGGAAGTGTCTTCCACGGTCGACCAACGCTACCACGTGGAATTGGCCACCCGCGCCGCATGTGGGTACCTCAAGGAGGCCCACGAGAAGCTGGGCAGTTGGGTGCTGGCAGCGGCCTCTTACAACATGGGCATGTCTGGGGTGACCAAATCCCTGGTCGCCCAACACGTGGACAATTACTGGGACCTTCACCTCAACTCCGAAACGGCCAGGTACGTCTACCGTCTGTTGGCGTTGCGGGAAGTCATGGAAAAGCCCGACCAATTCGGGTTCCAGCTCACCGCGAAGGACGTGTACGCGCCGCTAGAAGGTCGTGAAGTGCGGGTGTCGGAAGACGTGGAAGATTTGGCCTCGTTTGCCATCCAGCAAGGCACCAACCTTCGGGAGCTGAAGGCCTTCAACCCTTGGCTTCGTCGCGATCACCTGGATGTGGGCGAGGGACAGGTTTACGTGTTGCGCATTCCTGTTTGACCCCAGCGGATTGCGCTGGTTTTGACCTTGCGTTGGTCGTCTTGTCCGGTCAGGTAAGCTTGGGCCATCTCGCTGTCCAGGGCTTCTTGGACGCTGTGAACGGCCCCGGCAGGCACACGGTGTTCTAGAAACGCCCCCAGCACATCGGCACGCGAGGCCTGGCACGCCTTTGCATTCAATGCCGCCACCAAGTCCTCGCGGTGTTTCACCCGTTCTGCGTTGGTGAGGAAGCGAGGATCGTTGGCCAGTGCGTCGCATCCCAACACCTTGCACAGGGAAGTGAATTGGGCGTCGCTGCCCACAGCCAGCACGACGTCCCCGTCGCGGCACGTCAGCATGTCGCCGTACGGAGCGATGTTGGGGTGGGTGGAGCCCATCCGTTGCGGTACCGTCCCATGGATGAGCCATTGCGTTCCTTGGTTGGCCAATGCGGTGAGCCCGGATCCCCACAGGCTGACCTCGGCGTATCCTCCTCGGCCCGTGCGTTCCCGATGAAACAAACCGCCCATCACGGCCGCACGCATGTGGTGCGACGCCAAGATGTCCATCATGGCCACCGGCATTTTGGTCGCCGGCCCGTTTGGGGTACCGTTCATCGACATGAATCCCGATTCGGCCTGCACGACCACGTCGTACGCCAGACGGTCGGGGCGTTGCTCAAAGCCGACCAGCCGCACGTGCACGAGGTGGGGAAACGCGTCGGACAGTTGGTCGGGCAGAAGACCCATGGTGTCGAGGTCGCCCCATTTCATGTTTTGAAGGAGCACGTCTGTGCGGGCCAGGATGTCTTGAAGCCAAGCTTGGCCCTCGGCCGTTTTGAGGTTGTGGGACACGACCGTCTTGCCATGGTTGGCCGCTTCGTAATAGCTGGAAGAAGGGCCAGGCGTCTCTCCCGGCAGTTTCCAAGACCGGGTGACGTCGCCACTTGGGGCTTCCACCTTGGTCACGTCGGCGCCACACTCGGCCAAAAACGTGCCCGCCAAGGGGCCGGCCAACACGCTCGACAAATCGAGCACGCGGATGCCTTTCAACACACCTTCCATGCCTTGAAGGTACAGGCGTTCAGGTCAACCTGAGGCCAAGGCCTGCTTGTAGGTGTCGATGGCCCGCTGACGCGCCATTTTGTGCTCGACGATGGGGGCTGGGTAACGGGACGTGCCGTATTCCGGCACCCACTTGCGGACGTACGCCAATTGCTTGTCGAATTTCTCCAGTTGGGAGGTCGGGTTGAACACCCTGAAGTACGGCGCCGCGTCGCACCCAGATCCAGAAGCCCATTGCCAGCCGCCGGTGTTGCTGGCCAGCTCAAAATCGAGCAACTTCTCGGCGAAGTACCGCTCGCCCAACCGCCAATCCAGCAGCAGGTGTTTGCAGAAGAACGAAGCCACGACCATGCGCACACGGTTGTGCATGAACCCTGTGGCATTCAACTCCCGCATGCCCGCGTCGACCAAGGGGTAGCCTGTTTTGCCAGCTTTCCAAGCTTCGAAATGGTCGTCGTCGTAACGCCATGGGATGCGGTCGTATTGCGGCTTGAACGCGTCCTTCGCGCTGTGGGGGAAGGCATGGATGATGGCCTGGTAGAAATCGCGCCAGATCAACTCCGTCAACCACTTGTCGCTGTGCTTGAATCCAAGCTTGGCCAATTCTCGGATGCTCACCGTCCCAAACCGGAGGTGCACGCTGATGCGCGTGGTCCCGCGCTTGGCTGGCAAGTCTCGGGTGTCGGCGTAATGCTTCAGCACGTCGACATCGACGAGGGCCTCGGGCGCTTCGATGGCGCTCCGTTCAAACCCCATTTCTTGAAGACTCGGCAAGTCGCGTCCATTCCAGCTGGCGAGGGCGTCGAGGTGATGTTCAGAGGGGGCGGCCTCGAGGTCGGCGTCCACCAGGTTGGCGTGCCAGCGTTTGCTGTACGGGGTGAACACGGTGTAGGGGAGGCCGTCGGGTTTGGTCACTTCCCCTGGGGCCTTCACCACGTGGTCTTTGTGGGTGTGGAAAGCCACGCCGCGGGCCTCGAGCATCTCCCGAATCTTCGCGTCGCGCTCCAGGGCGTACGGCTCGTAATCCTGGTTGGTGTGAACTTCCGCCACGTCAAAACGGTCGCACATCGAAGCAAGCACGTCCAAGGGGTGTCCATGTTCCACCCACAAACCTGAACCGCGCTCGCGGGCGTGGTGGTCGAGGTGGGTCACGCGGTCATGCAGGAACGTCACCCTGGCGTCGTCTTTCGCGTTGAGGGCGTCCAAAATGGCCCGGTCAAACACGAACACCGGCAACACCTTGTGCCCTGAATTCAGCGCCGCATGCAACGCGCGGTTGTCGTGCCAGCGCAAGTCGCGACGGAACCAGTGGAGGACAATTTTTCCTTGGGGAAGAGAGCTCATGGCAAACGAAACTGTCGGACAAGGAAACGGCCCGCTTTCGCGGGCCGCCCTTTGTTCCAAGAGATTGGATCAAAACACCTTACGATCTCGTGATCCTCGCGGACCACGTCTATAGAACAGGACTTCTTGGGAAAGGTTCACGGCCCTCGAACTTTTTTCTTGAGGGCCTGTTGGAAGGGGGAAGTTCAACCTCAAATCAACCCCAATGAAACATTTGTTCTCAACGGCGCTCGCCTTCGTGGTGGCGTCTTTTGCAGGATTCGCACAATGCGAAGCCGACCACGTGGTGGAAGCCAGCAGCTTCATGTACGCCCCCAGCATGCTCACCATCGAGCAAGGAGAGAGCGTGGCGTTTGTCAACCTTGGCGGCACGCATGACGTCAACGGCGACGTGGACAGCCAGACCGGCATGTCGTTTGGCAACCCGGAAGCCTTCTACCTCGGTGCCGTCTCAGGCGCCCCAGAGGGAGAGTGCATCGGCACCTACACTTTCAACGTGCCCGGCACGTACAACTACGATTGCAGCATTGGCAACCACGCCGCCCAAGGTATGGTGGCTTCCATCGTCGTGAACCCTGCGCCGATGAGCACCACCGTGGTGGACGTCATTGCTGGCAGCCCTGACCACACGTTGCTTGCCACAGCCGTGGGGGCCGCGGGCC
Organism: Flavobacteriales bacterium; assembly: GCA_049627085.1. Classification (GTDB taxonomy): domain Bacteria; phylum Bacteroidota; class Bacteroidia; order Flavobacteriales_D; family Sanyastnellaceae; genus UBA11663. The sequence goes on from JBMZWX010000005.1 coordinate 35,460, forward strand.
TTGTGGACGCCTTGTCCGCCGACGGTCCATTCACCGTGTTTGCGCCCACCGACGCGGCCATCACCGCCGTGGTGGAGGCCCTGGAAATCACGCCTGAAGAACTGTTGGCCTCCGAAGACCTCGGCGCCATTTTGCAGTACCACGTGGTGGCCGGCCAGGCCATGAGTGGCGATTTGTCCGATGGCCAAATGATCGAGACCCTCCTCGGTCCCGACGTGACCGTGAGCATCACCATGGACGGTGTGTTCATCAACGACGCCCAAGTGACTGTGGCAGACCTCGCCGCCGACAACGGGGTGGTGCACGTGATTGACGCGGTGTTGTTGCCACCCGCGCCTCCAACCACCACCGTAGTGGATGTGATCGTCAACAGCCCGGACCACGAGTTGCTTGAAGCCGCTGTGGGAGCCGCCGGTTTGGTGGATGCCTTGAGTGCGGACGGCCCGTTCACGGTGTTTGCACCCACAGACGCCGCGGTGACCGCGCTCGTCGAAGCCCTCGAAATCACAGCTGAAGAATTGCTCGCCTTGGAGAATCTCGGTGACATTTTGAAGTACCACGTGGTGGCGGGTGAAGCCATGAGCACAGATTTGTCCGACGGACAAATGATTGCCACATTGCTCGGTCCTGATGTGACGGTGACCATCAACGAAGAAGGGGTGTTCATCAACAACGCCCAAGTGACTGTGGCCGACATCGTGGCGGACAACGGCGTGGTGCACGTCATTGACGCGGTCTTGTTGCCACCAGCGCCTCCGACCAACACCATTTTGGACGTGATCCAGAACAGCCCAGAGCACATGTTGCTCACGGCTGCGGTGGACGCTGCAGGTTTGGCTGGTGCGCTGAGCGGAACCGACACCCTCACCGTGTTTGCCCCCACGGACGCTGCAATCACCGCCTTGGTGGAAGCGTTGGAGATCACACCTGCCGACTTGTTGGCGTTGGAGACCCTCGGGGACATCCTCAAGTACCACGTGGTGGCCGGCCTTGCCATGAGCAGCGACCTTTCTGACGGCCAAATGATCGCCACGTTGCTCGGTCCCGATGTGACGGTGACCATCAACGAAGAAGGGGTGTTCATCAACGACGCGCAAGTGACCGTGGCAGACATCATGGCCGACAACGGCGTGGTGCACGTCATCGACGCGGTGTTGTTGCCTCCGACCGACAACGTGGAGGAAGCGAAGGCCAGCGTGCAGTTGATGCCCAACCCCGCGAACGACGTGGTCCGCATCGGTGGATTGCAGGGCAACGCCGACGTGGTGATCCGCGATTTGGCAGGCCGTGTGGTGTTGCACAACGACAACGCTGGACAGTTCTTCAACATCAGCCACCTCGGTGCAGGCACTTACGTGGTGAGTGTCACCCAAGAAGGGCTGACCGCCACAACCAAGTTGGTGGTGCGCTGATCTCAAATGAATGCGACAAGAAAAGGCCTCCCGTTGGGGAGGCCTTTTTTGTACGTTCAAGTCAAGCAGTCAGGCGCTCAGCCGTTCACGCAGCGCTTCAGCGCTTCGTTCAATCGCCCGGCTGTCCAAGTGAACCCCATTCGGTTCAGGTTCTCTGGGACGACGTGTTGCGAAGTCAGCAAGAGGGAGGCCATTTCGCCCATGGCCAACTTCAGGGCGAAGGCTGGCACGGCAGGGGCAAAGTGCGGCCGCGACAAGGCGCGCGCCAGGGCTTGTGAAAACGCCCGGTTGGTCACGGGTTCAGGGGCCACCAAATTGTGGGGGCCGGCAATCTTGGGGTCGGAGGCGGCTTGGACCACGAAGCGGACCACGTCGTCCAAGTGGATCCAACTCATCCATTGTTGGCCCGACCCGAGGGGGGCACCCAAGCCGAGGCGGTAGATGGGGAGCAACTTGTCCAAGGTGCCTCCTTGGCCGGAGAGCACGAGCCCAATGCGCATCGTCACGTGCCGGACGTCAGCCGGCAACAAGCCCTCAGCCGCCGACTCCCAAGCTGCGGTGACCTCTGCGAGGAACCCTTCTCCCTTCGGAGTGGACTCTCCGGCGTCGTGGCATTCGCCGTACAGCCCGATGGCCGAGGCTTGGATGAATGTGCCAGAAAAGCCGGCTTGGGCCAGGGCGTTGGCCAACAACGCGGTGCCTTCGGTGCGGCTCTCCAGGATGGCGGACTTGTGGGCCGCGGTCCATCGCTGGCCCACGTTGGCCCCCGCAAGGTGGACGACATGTTCCACGCCGTCCAAGGCCTCCTGGGGGAAGACTTTGCCGGCCACATCCCACACGAACGATGTGGCTCCCGCGATGTGGAACGCGCGGCTGCGGCTGAGCACGCGAACCTCATGACCTTGTGCAATCAGGTGGTCGCAGAGTGCGGTGCCGACAAGGCCGGAAGCGCCAGTCACCAGCCAAGTTTGGGGGGAGGGAGCAGAGGACATGGGTTGCATTTGGGAAGACAACCCGAGAGGGTTCAGTCTTGTTCGGCCTTCTGTTGCTCGAACATGGTGGCGTACAAACCGCCAGCGGCAAGCAACTCGTCGGGGGTGCCCGATTCCACCACTTTCCCTTCGTCCATCACCAGGATGCGGTCGGCATTGCGCAAGGAGGCCAGCCTGTGGCTGACCATGAGGGTGCAGGAGGCTTCTTGTTGGTCAATGGCCGCCAGGATGGCGTCCTCGGTTTCTGTGTCCACGGCGGACAAGCAATCGTCCAGGAACAGGACGCGCGGGCGCTTGACCAGGGCGCGTGCGATGCTGATGCGTTGCTTTTGGCCCCCGCTGAGGTTGACCCCACGTTCTCCGAGCATGGTGTCGAACCCGTGCTCAAACCCTTCGATGTCCTGACGAACGCCGGCGTCTTGGGCCGCTTGTCGGACCTGCTGTTCGTTCGCCTCGTCTTGGCCAAAGGCGATGTTGTTGCCGATGGTGTCGCTGAACAGGAACACGTCCTGGGGCACGTAGCCCAAGTCCCGTTTCATGGCGGCGAGGTCCCATGTCGGAAGGGGGGTGCCGTCCAGGGAGACGCGGCCTTCTTGGGGGTCCATCATCCGCATGGCCAACTGAAGGACCGTGGATTTCCCGCTGCCGGTGCGGCCGGTGATGCCCAGCGTCTCTCCTGCGTGAAGCGTGAACGAGACTTTGTCCAGGGCCTGGATGCCCGTGTCGGGATAGGTCCACGACACGCCGTCGAATTCGAGGGCTGGGGCGGCCGACAACGCGTCCGTGCGTCCTCCCGTGTCCGGCGACGTGACGGCGGGGGTGGCGTCCAAAAAGTCCAGGATGCGGTTCATGGAGGCTCCCGCTTTTTGGACCAACGAGGTCACCCAACCGACCGAGGCAAACGGCCAAGTCAACAGGTTGACGTAAAAGACGAATTGGAAGATGTGGCCCAGCTCCAGGTGGCCGCCCACCACGCGCTGTCCGCCCACGTAGATGGTGAGGATGGTGCTCAGCCCCACCAGCAAGACGATGATCGGCATGAACATGGCTTCCACCTTGACCAGGTCGAGCACACGGACCTTGTAGGCTGCTGTCTCGTCGTCGAACCGCTCGGCGGCGTCGCGTTCGCGGTTGAAGCTCTTCAGCACCCGAATGCCCGCGATGTGTTGCTGCACGAAGCTTGAGACGCGGCTCTGGGCCTTTTGGCGTGCGTCGCTCTTGCGGTGGATGTTCGCCGAGATGAAGTAGATGCCCAGCGACATGAAGGGGAGGGGTAGCAAGGCAAACAGCGTCAGCACCGGATCAATCGTCAGCATCACCGTGACCACCAGCGCCACCAACACCACCAGGTTCATGGAGTACATGATGGCCGGGCCGAGGTACATCCGGACGTGGCTCACGTCTTCGCTGATGCGGTTCATCAAGTCGCCCGTGTCGTTCCGCTTGTAGAAGCTGCTGTCCAGCACTTGGTAATGCCCGTAGATGTCGCGCTTGAGGTCGTATTCCACCAAGCGGCTCATCACAATGATGGTTTGCCGGGTCAAAAACGAGAACCCCCCTTTGACCAAAAACGCCAAGAGGTAGAACACGGCTTGCAGGGCGCCGACCCAAAGCACAAAGTCCAAGACGGCCTCCCGCGACGTCGGAGCGTCCAGCCCTTGCCAATCCCAACCCAGGGTGTTGGCCATGAAGGCCAGGGTGCGTGGCAGGTCGAGTTGGTCCATGGTGGGCGCTTCCCCCTCGGCCATGGGCACCAGGAAATGGGTGTTGGCTTCGTTCAGGGCGTTGACGCCTTCCCCAATCATGGAGGGTGCCCAGACGGCGAACATGTTGGTGAAGACCACGAAAACCATGCCGAGGAACAACCGTCCTCGGTACTTCCAAATCATGGGATTCAGTGCAAGCAGCGCCTTCATGGGGTGGGGGCTCGACTCAGAACGAGAAGTTCCAAGACACCGACGGCAAGATGGGGAACAGACTCACTTGTTTGGCCTGGATTTCCAAGTTCCCTTCCAACAACTCGCCTTCGTTGTCGAAGAACAAGAAGTAGGGGTTGGCGCGGTTGTACAAGTTATAGATGCTGAACACCCAGCGGCGCTCCACGGCCCGGTCTTCAAAGTTCTTCTTGGGGAAGAGGGTGGCGCTGATGTCTGCGCGGTGGTAGGGCACCATGCGGTATCCATTGCGCGACCCGTACACGTCTGTGATGTTGCCTTCCAGGAAGTAGCGTTGGATGGGGAGGGTCAGCGTGTTGCCTGTGGCGTACACAAACGCGGCCGAGAGGTTCCACCGCTCGCTCGGGGTCCAATCCATCACCACGCTGAGGTCGTGACGGCGGTCGAATTTGGCCGGGAAGGGGTTGCCGTTGTTCAAGTCCTCAAACTGGCGGTCGGTCTTGCTCCAGGTGTAGCCGACCCAGCCGTTGAGCTTGCCAAACTTTCGCTTCAAGAAAAACTCGGCCCCGTACGAGGTGCCTTCTCCAAACACGAGGTTGTTGTCGGGGTTGGTGCCAATGTTTTGGTCCGGGCGGGTGTTCTCGGCGTATTCCACCAGGTTGTCCAGGTCCTTGTGGTAGACCTCCACCGAGGTTTCCCACTCGCGGTTGGCGCCCAAGTCCACGAAGTACCCTGCGCTGAATTGTCGGCCGCGCTGGGGCGGGACCAAATCCGAACTGGGCAACCAGACGTCGGTCGGTGTGGTGGTGGCCGAAAGCGACGCCAGGTGCACATACTGGTAGTTGATGGACCAGCCTGCCTTGATGCTGCTGCGCGGTCCAGTCTTCAGCCGCGCGCTCATCCTGGGCTCCCACCCACCGTAGCGTTTCACCAGCTCGCCTTGCCCGTACGTTGTCGAGTCGTCCGGGGCCAGCACATTGTCGCCTGGGGTGATCCGCGTGAAGGGGCCCACGTGACGGAAGTCGCTGCCCCGCAGTCCGAGGTGAAGTCGGAAGGCATCTGTCACATCCACAATGTCCTCGAGGTAGGCCGCACTTTCGTGGCTGAACGACACGGTCGCTTCCCCGAAGTCGAATTCGTTGTCGCCCTGCCTGAAGAAAAACGACGTCGGAACAAATTCGTGGAACACGTGCTCCACACCGGTCCGGATTTCATGCCGCAGGTTGGGGTACCAACTCAACTGGGCCTTCTGGGTCCAGTCCACCACGCCTGAATTGAAGCCAAACTCGAAGTCGTCCTGCCCCGAGGTGAACGCGAACTCGTAATTCGTGTAGGATGCGTTGACGTTCAAGAACATCTTGTCGGTCACCACATGGTTCCAGCGCGTCGAGACCATGGCGTTGCCCCAAGGGATGGAGGCTCCGAATCCGGCGTCTGCGCTTTGGAAGCTGAACACGTCGCGCCCGAAGTACCCCGAAATGAACACCTCATCTTTGTCGCTGAAGCGGTGGTTGTACTTCGCGTTCAGGTCGTAGAAGTAATACCCAGACCCCGCGGCGGAGGTCGTTTCCACGTAGGGACGGGTCAGCACGTCGATGTACGTCCGGCGACCCGACACGATGAAACTGGACACGCCCTTTTTTACGGGGCCTTCCAAGGTCAGACGTGAGCTGATGAGCCCGATGCCGCCGCTGCCTTTGAGTTCCTTTCGGTTGCCTTCCTTCAACCCCAGATCAAGCACGCTGGAGACGCGCCCACCGAACCGCGCCGGCATGCTGCCTTTGTAGACCTCCACGGAGGAAATGGCGTCGGCGTTGAACACGCTGAAAAACCCAAACAGGTGGCTGGCGTTGTAGATGGCCGCGTTGTCCAGCAGCAGCAGGTTTTGGTCTGGCCCTCCGCCACGCACGTAAAACCCGCTGTTGCCTTCCCCTGCACTCTGGATGCCTGGGAGCAATTGGATGGCCTTCAACACATCCACTTCGCCCATCAAGGCGGGGAGGCGTTGGATGGTGGCGATGGCCACTTCGGCTTTGCCGAGGTTGGTGCTTTCCGTGTTTTGGCCTGCCGTGCCCACCACGGTTGCCGCGTCCACGGCGACCGATTGCGGCGCCAATTCCACGTTCCACTCCACGTCGCGGGCGCCGTCCACGTTCTCCACCGTTGGCGCATACCCGATGAACGAACAGGTCAACGTCGCAGGGCCCTTGGGCAAGGTGAGGCTGAAAAACCCGTAGATGTTGGTGGAGGCACCTTGGCTTTGGCCGTCCACAATGACGTTGGCCCCAAGGACGTACTCGCCGGTGCTCGCGTCGGTGACCCGTCCCCGAACCGTGAAGGTGCCCGCTTGCGACAAGCCCGACAACGCTCCGACGCACATGAAGGCCATGGCAAGCAAGGGCTGAAAAATCGTAGGCGATTGTGGACGGTGAGCCATGGCGTTGAATGAGGGCGCAAAAGTACTCCGTGTACCTTCGGGGTTGTGTCGAAGAAACGCAAAAACACCCCCCTTGTTCACTGGGTTTGGGCCTTGACCGTGCTGGGCCTTCTGGCAGCCAGTGCAGGTTGCGGCCTGGGCGCCGGAAACGGCGTGGAGCGGGCAGGCAAGCAGGTGTTTCGGTACAACGAAAGCGCGGCCATCACAAGTCTGGACCCGGCGGCCGCCCGCAGCCTGGAGCACATGTGGGTGGTGGACCAACTTTACGACGGCTTGGTGGAGTTGAATGCCGACCTCGAAGTTGTCCCGTGCGTGGCGAAATCGTGGGAGGTTGACCCCGTCACCCACACCTACACGTTTCATCTCCGGCCTGGGGTCGCTTTCTCGAGCGGACGTTCCGTCGACGCGTCCGACGTGGTCTTTTCCTTGGAGCGGTTGCGCGACCCCTCGGTCGTGTCGTCTGGGGGCTGGATTTTGGATGCGGTGGTTCCTGAAGGCATCCGTGCGGTGGACGACAGCACCGTGACCATCCAGCTGAGTCAGGCGTACCCGCCGTTTCTGGGGCTGCTGACGACGGCCTATGGGGCCATTGTGGACCGCGTGCATGCCCAAACCGAAGGCGTGAGTTTGCGAAACCAACCCGGGGGCACAGGGCCGTTTGTGCTCAAGTGGTGGCTTGAGGACGCAGGGTTGGTGTTGCATCCCAACCCTGGATATTGGGAGCGGGACGAAGAGGACAATCCGTTGCCCTACCTCGACGCGGTGCACATCGACGTGGTCCAGGACATGGGGTCGGAATTCCTTGGTCTGACCCAAGGCCGGTACGATTTCATCAGCGGCTTGCACCCCTCGTTCATGGAGACCCTGCTGGACCAGGAGGGAGGGCTTCGCTCCTCGTTCGCGGGGGAGCTTCGCTTGGAGCACGTGCCTTTTCTGAAAACGGATTACCTCGGTGTGGTGTTGGACGGAAGCCAAACCCCGCCCGCCTTGAAGAACCCCATGGTGAGGCAAGCCTTGAGTTTGGCGTTGGACCGTCCTTCGCTGGTCAAGCATTTGCGGCGGAATTCGGTGTCGGCCACAGACCGGTTTGTGCCGCCCTCGATGTTGGGACGCCCAGCCCCACATCCTGTTCGCTTGGAGGTGGACTCGGCGAAGGCCATGCTTGCCGACGCTGGGTATGCCGACGGAAAGGGGGTGGGCACCGTGGTGGTCAGCACCACGTCCGATTACGCCGACCTCTGTGCCGCCATCCAACACGATTGGACGGCGTTGGGGCTGGACGTCCAAATCGACGTGTTGCCTTCGTCCGTGCTTCGCGAGCGCGTGGCGCAAGGCGAGGTGGCGGTGTTTTACAAGTCGTGGCTGGCGGACCACCCAGACGCAGAAAATTTCTTGGGCTTGTTTGTGAAGGCCAATTTTTCACCGGGTGGCCCCAACTACACGCACCACCACAATCCTGAATTTGAAAACATGTACTGGCAGGCGTTGATGTTGTCCGACGACGAATTGGGGCGCCGGGCGCTTTACCTGGCCATGGATAGCTTGGTTCACAGCGAGATGCCTGTCATCCCGTTGTTTCACGACCGCGTGACGCACGTGTTGCGCGAGGACGTGGAGGGCTGGGCCATTTCGCCGGTCAACCGTTTGGACTTGCGACGGGTGAAAAAAGGGGCATGACCTTCATGTATCTTGGATGCCGCAGAAACGACCTGCCATGCTCAAAATAGACAGCCACACGCACATTTTGCCCCGGGTCATGCCCAAGTGGTCGGAGAAATTCGGCTACGGGGGATTCATCCATTTGGAGGTGTCCCGCCCTGGGTTTGCCAACATGATGCGGGACGACCTGTTCTTCCGGGAGATCGCCTCGAATTGTTGGGACGCAGAGGAGCGCATCGAGGAATACGGCAAGGCCGGGGTGCAGGTCCAAGTGGTCAGCACCATTCCGGTGATGTTCTCCTATTGGGCGAAGGCGCAAGATGCCGCCGACTTGGCGAGGTTCTTGAACGACCATTTGGCCCAAATTGTGCGAGACCACCCCAAACACTACGTGGGGTTGGCCTCGGTCCCGATGCAAGACACAGACCTGGCGATCGACGTGCTGCGCGAGGCCCATGCCGCCGGATTGCAAGGCGTTCAAATTGGATCCAACGTGAATGGACTCAACTTGGGCGACCCAAGATTCGCGCCGTTCTACGAGGCCTGCGAGGAGCTTGGCATGTCCTTGTTCATCCACCCTTGGGACATGATGGGCAAGGCAGACATGGAGAAGTATTGGTTGCCCTGGCTTGTGGGCATGCCCGCCGAGACCTCCAGGGCGGCGTGCTCCATGATCTTCGCAGGGGTGTTGGACACGCATCCCCGCTTGCGCGTGCTGTTTTCCCACGCTGGCGGCTCATTCTTGCCCACCATAGGGCGGATCAAACACGGCCACGCGTGCCGCCCCGACCTTGTGGCGATCGACAACGAGAACGCCCCCGACACTTACCTCGGCAAGTTTTGGGTGGACAGCATCACGCACGACCCACGTCTTCTTCGCTACATCCTGGAAATGCAAGGGGCCGACCGCATTTGCATGGGCACCGATTATCCTTTCCCGCTGGGGGACTTGGAGTTTGGGCAATTCATGGAAGACATGGGGCTCAATGAGTCGGCCCGGATGCAACTTTTCTCGGGGTCGGTGTTGTCTTGGTTGGGCATGGACGCGTCTCACTTTGATTGACGGACCCGGACGCTTGCGCACCAGATGGACGACGAACTGAAAGACTTGCTGGAACGGTGCATCGCGGAAGAGCGGGGTGCCCAAACGCGCTTGTACAGGAAGTTCGCGGGAAAGGTGTTCGCCACCGCGTTGAGGTATTCCGACGGCAAGGAGGCGGCCGCCGACATCGCGCAAGAGAGCTGGGTGAAGGTGTTCAAGAATTTGGCCAAGTTCACGGAGTTCAACAGCTTCGAAGGGTGGGTCCGCCGCATCACAGTCAACACGGCCATTACCCACTACCGGCGCAACCTCAAGCACAGGCACCACGACGACGTGTCGGAGGCGCTGTCGACGCCGCGAGATTTTGAGGCGTCCAAGCAGGCGGACTTCACGATGGGGGAAATCCAAACGGCCATGGCCGCGTTGCCCAAAGGGTACCGGACGGTCATCCAGCTGTACTTGGTCGACGGATTCAGCCACAAGGAAATCGCCGAAATGCTGCAGGTCGACGTCAACACGTCGAAAAGCCAACTGTCCCGTGGCCGCAAGCAACTGCAGGCCAACTTGAAAGCCATGGCACGTCGCGCCAGACCCCGACCTGACGAAAAAAACCAAGGGTGAAGCAACCATTGGCCATCCTTCACGTTCTACCTCCGCATGACCACCGAGAACCCACATCAGCACATGCCTGAATCCCCAGGCCAAGAGCCGTGGACGTCCGCTGAGCGCTTGTACCGTGAGGAGGCCCTCCGCATGGAGCTCGATCCGCCCGCCGGCCTCGAGGCTCAGGTGTTCAGCGCCCTGGACCAACCGGTCAGCGCGTCGCCCAAGAAGACCTCGTGGTGGGTCGGTGGCGTGGCCGTGGTTGCGGCTGTGGCGTTGACGTGGTGGGCGATGCCGTCCGACGCAGGTCACGTGGCTTCGCCCGCTCCTCCCATGGGCGCGGAGGCGATTCCTGCCACCACCGAGCCCGAGATGTACGAGCCGTCTGAGACTCCCCTCGACGTGCAGAAGCTCGAGGCCGCGCCAGTTGCGAAGGTTTCCAACGACCGGGAGGAGCCTGTGCAAGCAGAAGACCGTGTGTCGACCATGGAAGCGCTGGAAGCTTCTGAGGTGCCAGCTGTGGACGACTTCAACACCAACCGGGAGTTGTCGGTGAAAGACCGGTCCCCTCAGCAAGAGGTGAGGAAGGCCAAGGTGGAGGTGCACTCCGAGCACTAACTTGCCCCTTCCATGTCGGGAAGGACAATCATTTGTGGCGTGTTGTGGTTTTGCATGGTGCCCATGCGGGCTTCCAGTGTTCAAGACAGCCTGGTCGTGGACGGCATTCGGTTTGACTACGTCTCCGACGTGAACATCGATTCCCTGCTGGTCGACAAGCCCGTTCCTCAAGACGCATGGGAGTGGTGGTTGGGTGCGGGTTGGGAGGTCCACGCCTCTGCTGCGAACCCGACGCTCGATTGGTTGACGTCTTCTTTGGGTTCCAGCCGGCCCAATGTGTTTGTGGAGCGTAGGTTGCACCGAGGCCAAACCGGCCACACGTGGGCCCTCCGCGTGGACCACCACCAGCCCTGGACGCTGAGAGAGGATGAGGTGTCGCCGTTCGTCAAAGGGTGGATTGCAGGCGAAGACGCGGCGGGGGCCTCGCCCCTGCGACAAGTGGTGTTGATCCCCGACAGCTTGGCGTTCGAGCGGGACACGTTGGAGGCGCCGTTGGCCCCGGGCCACGCCCTTCGCGTGGGTGTGGCGTGGGAGGGCGCAGAAACCGCAGGCGCCTGGCGGCCACGGCTCGCGGTGGCTGTCGATGTGGTTCGTCCCACAGTGTGGCGCATGCAGTTTCCCCAAGACCCCTCTCAATGGTTGGGGCTTTCTTCCGAAGATGTGCTTCAAGAAGTGAGCCGCTGGGCCCACCGCGTCAGATTTGAAGCGGGCGTGGTGTCCGATTGGAGGCGGCCGGACATGGTGAAGCGTTCCGCAGGGCAATTGAGGGCAAGCCTTTTTGTGGTGCCAGGCCAAATGTGGGGGCTTCGTGCCGTCCTGGCGACCAGCCCCACCCGCAGGTAGGGACCTTCTGTTGTACCTTGACGTCATGTCTTGGAAACCACACTTCGCACTGGCCCTCTGGGCAGGATGCCTGTCTTGGACTGCGCACGCGCAGCTTCGTGTGGTGAACGGCGGGTTTGAGTCCCATTTGGCTTTGCCCAACGCGACGGGGCAGTTGCACTTCTGCGCCGATTGGTCCGGAAGCTTGGGCACCTCCCAGTCTTTGGATTACTACCACAACGACGGCACAGGGGCGGGCGACTTGCCCCAAACCCCTCTGGCCAAGGTGGCCCCCCACGGGGGGGATGCGGTGGCAGGACTCGTGGCCTTCAGTGACGAAACGTCCCCCCGCCACGAGTACCTCACGGGCAAGTTCTCGCAGCCCTTGCAACCTGGCCAGCGCTACAGCATGAGCTTCGCCCTGACGTCGGGACGTGTGCACGATTGGGTGGACGCGGGCATGGGCATCAGCGGTCTTGGCGTGGCCATGGGGTTCGGCGCACCCGTTCAGGTGGGGCACGAGAAATTGGACCTGGACGCGCAGTTTGAAATCCACGAGGCGCTCGTCGATTCGGATTGGCGCAATTACACCTTTGTCTTTCAAGCCGACGAGGCCTACACCCATTTCACGTTTGGGCTTTTGGGGAAGACGCCCCGGATCCGAGAAGACGCCGTCGAAGGAAGAACGCTGGCCTACTATTTCGTGGACGACTTTTTCATCGAGCCCACGGAGATGCAAATTTCCTCCAGCCACAGGCCCATTCGAGGAGGCTCGACGCCGGAACCTGATGCGGCCTTGTTCGTGCCCAACGCCTTCACGCCGGACTTGGACGACGTCAACGACCGTTGGACGCCGAGCCTCCCGGAGGATTGCCACGCATGGATCACGGTGACAACCCGTTGGGGCAATGTGGTGTGGCAGGGAGAATTGGCTGGCGCACAGGCGCAGGGGCAAGGATGGGATGGCTTGGACATGGATGGCAAGAACTGCCCTTCAGGTGGGTACGCTTGGTCCATCCGAATGGAAGGGCCTGAAGGCGTGACACAACACAAAGGACTTCTGCAGTTGATTCGTTGATGTGGCAACGCAATGGGATGACGACATGGCCTTCAGCGCTTCCTGAAGGCTTGGGAGGGGAATGGGCCGGGTGGTCCCAAAGGCCAAAACAATCCACATGGTCGGCCGCACGTCGCCATGCTTTTGTGATTGCCGTGAAGCGGCAGTATGCCGCCCAAGGTTGGACTCCTCCAAGGTTGCAAGACCTCGAGCAGAACAACTGTCGCGTGGTGACCGTCGGCCATCAATTGGTGGTGTGCGGCGGACCGGCTTTCTTGCATCACAAAGTGCTTTCGGCCATCCGCACCGCGCGTGGACTTGAGAACGCGTGGGGTGTGCCGGTCGTGCCCGTGTTTTGGATGGCTTCCGAGGACCACGATTGGAAAGAAGCTGCCCGTGTGGATGGCCAGTTGAGCGCCCACAAATGGACTCCGGATGACGTCTCGCGGCCCAACCCCGTTGGGCGTTTGGCCATGCACGGTCTGGACGCGTTGGTGAGGGCTTGGGGCGAGGACGGCGCCCCAGCGTCTGTGGTGAACGATTTGCTCCAGGATTTGGATGCGGTGGAACGGGAAAGTGGCCGCTACGCCCAGGTGTTCTTCAGGTGGATGCACCGGTGGTACGGCGACCTCGGATTGGTGGTGTTGGATCCTGACGATGAAGCGCTGAAGGCGTCCTGTGCGGAGTTGTGGGCGCGTGAGATGCGCGACGAAGGGGTGCGCCATGCCTTGGAGGGCACGGCCGCCATGGAAGGGCCAGCCCACGTCAGGGACAACCAACTGTTTTGGTTGGGCGACGAAGGCCGTGTGGGCATCGTGAAGGGTGAAGAGCGTGGAGAGACGGCGGCTTGGAGGGCGGGGCAACATGCCTTCGTCGAGCCGGCCCCAGGCTGGGATGCATGGGCTTCGCACGAGGCGGTCCGTTGCAGCCCAGGGGTGTTGCTTCGTCCCCTGTACCAGGAAATGCTGTTGGAAAGCGCGTGTGTGATCCTTGGGCCAGGTGAGTGGAAGTATTGGCATCAATTGCCCCAGGCTTTCGGCGCCCACGGGATGGCGTTTCCTGCGTTGCGCTTGCGCGACCATGGCTTGGTGATGTCTCCCGAATTGATCCAATCGGGATGGCAACCGCGCGACGGCTGGATGACGGTGGAGCAGTGGGAAAAGTGGGTGTTGGACGGCTGGATGGAGGCGCATCAAGACGTCTTGGCCTCGCACCACGCCGCCTTGACCGAAGCCACCTCGGCCATTCGTGCGACAGGCATGGAGCTGGCCTCGGAATTGTCAGGGGCCGGCGGCGCCTTTGAAAAAGGCGTGGACAAAGCCTGGACCCAATGGCTTAAGAAGTTCAGGCGGGCGCTCAAGTCCAAGCGGGCCGAAGCATGGGTTGCCTCTCAGGAGGCACAGAAAGCGCTGATGCGAGAAGGAATACCTCAGGACCGGTGGGCCAACTGGCACGTGCTCGCAGGGGAGGAGGTGAATGCGTGGAATGAGGCGTGGATGGCGGAGCCTGAGGTGTTGACAACTTCAGTTTGGCTTCACCGCCCCCAAACCTAGGATGGCATTGAGGAGGCGTCTAGTTTTGACGGCCTCATGAGCGACCACACTTTGAAACCCGCGCAGGATGCGCAAGGCCTGAATGCCTCTCCGCAATTGCCTGACGACGTCAAGAATTACTTGATCGACATCGACGGCACGGTGACTGAAGACGTGCCCAACGAAGAGCCCGAGCGCATGGCGACGTGCCTGCCGTTTGAAGACGCCCTCGAGACGTTGAACCGCTGGTACGACGAAGGGCACATCATCACCTTTTTCACCTCACGCACCGAGGAGCACCGCGAGGTGACCGAGACGTGGTTGAACAAGCATGGATTCAAGTACCACGGCTTGTTGATGAACAAGCCACGTGGCGGCAATTACCACTGGGTGGACAACCACATTGTGCGTGCCACGCGATACGAAGGTCGCTTCACCGACTTGGTCCGAGAGCAGAAGACCGTCGAGGTCTTCAAAAGCTGAAGTCGGGCAAGGGCTTGCGCGCCGTCCCTGAAGCGCCTTCGTCCAAGTGGCGTTGAAGGATGAGGCTGGCCGCAATGGCGTCCAGGCTTCCTTTTTCGCGGCGCTTGGAGGCTTTCATGCCGCCCTGCAATTGGATGCGCGAAGCCTCTTGTGAGGTGTGTCCCTCGTCGACGAAGTGGATTGTCAGATGGGGGTAAGCTTTCTTCAGGTCGGCGACCACCTTGTCAATGTGCGGGGTGCTGTCTGTGGCCGTGCCTGCGATGAGGTTGGGCTTGCCTACGACGAATCCTTCCACCTCGTGGGCGTCGATGAGGGCGCGGAGTTTGGCCATGAGCTCAGAGGTCTTCACCGTTTCCAGGGGAGAACAAATGAGCTTCAAGTCGTCCGTGGACGCCACCCCAGTGCGAACCCCGCCAACGTCCAATCCAATGAGTCGCGCCATGTGCCAAATGTAGCCATGTCGCCACAGGCTTGCAGGCTACCTTCGCGGCATGAATGCATCAGAATTGAAAACGCAAGTTGAGGCGGCGTGGGCCGACCGCGCCTTGCTTCAACAGCAGGAGGTGAATGACGCCATTGCCGAGGTGATGGCGGGCTTGGATGCAGGCACGTTGCGCGTGGCACAGCCGCTTGACGACGGGACGTGGCAGGTGAACGAGTGGTTGAAGCAAGCGGTGCTGCTCAATTTTCCCATCCAAAAAATGGTCACCCAAGAGGTGGGGCCCTTCGAATTCCACGACAAGATGCCGTTGAAGAAAGGGTACGCGGCCGCAGGCGTACGCGTGGTGCCCCACGCGGTGGTGCGGCACGGGGCGTTTGTCGCCAGGGATTGCATTTTGATGCCTTCATACGTGAACCTCGGGGCGTATGTGGGGGAGCGAACCATGGTGGACACGTGGGCCACGGTGGGGTCGTGTGCCCAAATTGGGGCCGACGTGCACCTGAGCGGAGGTGTGGGCATCGGAGGTGTGCTTGAACCGCTTCAAGCGGCCCCCGTCATTGTGGAAGATGGGGCGTTCATCGGGTCGCGTTGCATTGTGGTGGAGGGTGTCCGTGTGGGGCGCGAAGCGGTCCTTGGTGCCAACGTGGTCCTGACGGCCAGCACCCCCATTTTGGACGTCCGAGGCCCTGAGCCCGTGGAGACGCGGGGTGCCATTCCGCCCCGGGCGGTCGTCATTCCAGGCACACGTCCCAAGGCGTTCCCGGCTGGCACCTATCAAGTCCCGTGTGCCCTGATCATCGGGGAGCGCAAAGAGAGCACCGACCGGAAGACCTCGTTGACCGAGGCATTGCGCGAGCACGACGTCGCGGTCTGACCCCACCTGCATTACCTTTTCGCTGTGGCCACGACGCGAAGAATTTTGTTCATCCAAACGGCGTTTCTGGGCGACGTGGTTCTGGCCACGTCCGCGTTGGAAGCGTGGCACGAGACGCATCCTGAAGACCACCTTGACGTGTTGGTGCGCCGTCCGATGGACGGGTTGTTCGAGGCCCATCCCTTTGTGCGTCGTGTCCTGGCGTGGGACAAGCGTCCACGTCAGAAGGGACGAGACTGGAGGCGGCTTGTGCGCGACACCCGAAAGGCCCGATACGACGTGGTGGTCAACCTCCACCGGCATGCGTCGTCTGGGGTGTTGACGGCCTTGAGCATGGCGCCGGTTCGGTTGGGGTACGCGAACAACCCCCTTGCGTGGCGTTTCACACACCGAGTGCCCCACAAGTGGGGCGACGGGACACACGAGGTGGAGCGTCATCTTGGGTTGCTCGCCGCGTTCGATTCGGAGGCCTTCACGCAAGGCGGGGGCCACCCCAAATTGCATCCCACGGAAGCCCATCGGGCGGAGGCGGAGGCGCTTGGTGCCAGAGGGGCGTTGCTGGTCATGCCCGGCTCGCAATGGGCCACCAAGGCCTGGCCGGAAGGGCAGTTTGCCAAATTGCTCGACCGCCTTGAGGTGCCGGTGCTGCTCTTGGGGGCGCCCTCGGAGCACGACCTCTGCGCCCGCCTGGCCCAGGGCCGGGACCATGTGGTCAATCGCGCAGGTGCGCTTTCCTTGTTGGGGTTGGCGGCCGCCGTGGGCATGGCCCGTGGCGTGGTGGCGAACGACAGCGCACCGTTGCACGTGGCTTCCGCCATGGACACGCCCACGGTGGCGTTGTTTGCCAGTACGGTGCCCCGGTTTGGGTTTGGGCCACGGGCCTCCCGACACAGGGTGGTGGAGCCCACCCCGGAGCTGGCCTGTCGTCCTTGTGGCATGCACGGTCGTAAGCGCTGTCCTGAAGGTCATTTCCGGTGCGGTTGGGAGTTGTCCGTGGAGGACGTCAACCAAGCGATTCAGGAGGTGTGCGCTGGGGATGAAGTGTGAATAAATCCAGCCTGTTTTAGGGTGTTTCCGAGGGTCATCGTCGTCATCTTCGTGGTCCAACAATCGTAAGATGCAGTTTATCGTATCCAGCAACCTTCTGCTCCGCCAGCTCCAAACGTTGAGCGGCGTCTTGAGCAACAGCAACACCTTGCCGATCCTCGACCACTTCTTGTTCGAGTTGTCCCCGGGCGAGTTGGCGATGACGGCCTCCGATTTGGAGACCACCATGTCGTCCAAAATGGAGGTGCGCACTGAGGACACCGGCGCCATCGCCGTCCCGGCGCGGATGCTGCTCGACATTTTGAAAGCGTTCCCAGACATCCCACTGACAGTGAAGGTGGACCCCGCGACCCACGCGGTGGAGCTCACCAGCGACGCAGGCAAGTACAAGTTGACTGGCGCCAACGGCGACGAGTTCCCGCAGTCGCCTGCGTTGGAGGGTGCCGTGGGGGTGGACATGGCGGCAGGCACGTTGGTCACCGCGATCAACCGCACGCTGTTCGCGGCAGGCAGCGACGACTTGCGGCCTGTGATGAGCGGCTTGTTCTTTGAGCTGTACTCCGACAACGTGAGGTTCGTGGCCACCGACGCGCACCGCTTGGTGCGTTACGCCCGGACGGACGCTTCCGCGCCCGAGACGGCCTCCTTCATCGTGCCCAAGAAGCCGTTGACCTTGCTCAAGAATGCAGCGTCTTCTGCAGAAGCGGTGAACATCTCCTTCACGGACAGCAACGCGTGCTTCACGTTTGACGACGTGGTGATCTTGTGCCGCTTGATTGAAGGGAAGTACCCCAACTACGAGGCGGTCATCCCCAAGGACAACCCCAACCGCATGACCATCAACCGCGTGGCCTTCTTGCAAGCCATCCGTCGTGCGGCCATCTTCGCCAACAAGACCACCCACCAGGTGCGCCTGCGCATTGCCGGCAGCGAATTGACGGTGAGCGCGGAGGATTTGGACTTCGCCAACGAAGCGACAGAACACCTCGCATGCAGCTACCTCGGCGAGGACATGGAAATCGGGTTCAACAGCAAGTTCTTGGTGGACATGCTCAACAACCTCGCGGCCGAGGAAGTCAACCTTGAATTGAGTGCCCCCAACCGTGCGGGCATCATCCGTCCGAGCGAGCCTGAAGAGGCTGGTGAAGATGTGTTGATGCTGGTGATGCCGGTGATGCTCAACAGCTGATTGCCATCACGACGTGCTCGGCGGATCGAACGTCGGGACACCCGTGTTGGACTGAAAAGAGGAGGAGGCCGCGGCCTGTTCCTCTTTTTCTTTTTGGGCCAACGTGTCTGGGTGGTCCGGGTGGGCGCGCATCCACCACTCGGGCAACGGAGCGTCCTCGGGCTCTTTCTCAAATTGGTACGTGGGGTCTTGCGGCCCTTGACGCCGGTACAACACGGCCAACGCCACCCCGACAATCGCCCCGCTGAGGTGGCCTTCCCAACTGACGTGGTCGTCGATGGGCAACATCCACCAGACGATGCCCCCGTACAGGAACGCCACAGCAAGGCTGACCCGGAGCAGCATGCGGTTGTTGCGGATGACGCCACTCATGAAGAGGAAAGCTGCCAACCCGTAGATGAGTCCGCTGGCGCCGATGTGGTTGCCGTCCACGGCGAGTCCCCAAAGCAAGAGGCCGCTGCACAGGAAGAGCCACACCCAAACCCGGAGTGCGATGCTCCTGTAGAAGTAGAACAGGAACCCGTTGAGTGTGAAGAAGCTCATGGTGTTGTTCCACAGATGCCCGAGGTCGCCATGAAGGAAAGGGTAGGTGAAGATGCCGCGCAGCCCGTCCCATTGTCGTGGGTGCATCCCGTGTTTGCGCCAGCCGAGTTCGAGCATTTCATTCAAGGCATACACCCCCCAGATGGCCAGCAAAAACACTGTGGTGAACCACAACGCGTAGGTGACGCGCATGCGGTCGGTGACCGTGCGTGGTGCCGGGGTGGGGGAGGTCGATGGGCTCACAGAATGGAAGATAGGGCGATTAACACAACCAATGTGAAAACTGCGCACGGGGTCTCCGACAGGGTGTGAAGGTGGCCGGTAGCTTTGGAGCGGACCTAACAATCTGCCAGAATGCAACCCAACGAAATTCACGCGCTGATTCAATTGCTCGACGACCCGGATGAGGGGGTGTACAAACATGTGAGGGAGCAGCTGTTGGCCCGAGGCACTGAAGTGCTGCCGGCCTTGCTTGAGTCCCGTGAGGCCCACGCCCACTGTCCAGAACACGAGCGTCGCATGGACGAGCTGGTGGATGGATTGCACGGCGCGTACGTGCACCATGGGTTGCGAGACTGGTTCGACAGCGGGGCAGAGAGCGCCATCGAAGGGGCGTTGTGGGTGCACAAAGCAGCCGATCCGCTCTTGAACATGGACGAAGTGCGCGAAGCGTACGCCAAGCTCAAGCGGGACGTTTGGCTTGAGTTGAACGAGGAGTTCACCGCGCTGGAACAAGTGCGCATCCTCAACCACATCTTGTTTGACGCAGAGGGGTACACCAACGCCAAGAGCGGACAGCCCGACCCCAAGCATGCCCTTGTCGGCCATGTGCTCGGAGAGAAGAAAGGCAACCCCCTCGGGTTGGGGATTTTGTACTTGAGCTTGGCGCAGGATCTGAACTTGCCCATCCACGGGGTCAACCTCCCCAACCACTTCATCCTGTGCTACTGCGACGAGCACCATGTGCACCATGAATTGGCGGCCCCCGACAACCAAACGCCGGGCGGTGTGCTGTTCTACATCAACCCCTTCAGCCAGGGTACGGTGATCAACAAGGCCGAGGTGAGCGAATTTTTGAGCCATCTGGAGTTGCCCGTCGATGAAAAGAACTGCGGTCCCTGCGGCAGCGTGGACATTGTGCGCCGCTTGATTGGCAACGTGGCATACGGGTTCGAGCGCAACGGCTTCATCCGTCAGGCGGAGAAGATGCGTGAGTTGTTGTTGTTTGTGGAAAGTGGCGCCACAGAGACGTCCTCGACCGAGACGTCGACCGACGTGGACGACCACAACGACGATGCGGCGCTTGGTGGAACCCTCTGACCTTCAAACGCAAGAGAATGCAAAGGCGCGGTCGAACCGCGCCTTTTTGCGTTACTTTGGACGAAACGAGCAGCAATGTGGACAGAACGTGACAACCGACTTGTGCGGGAATTCCGGTTCAAGGATTTCCAAGAAGCCTTCACCTTCATGACGCGGGTGGCCTTTTTGGCCGAATCCCACGCCCACCATCCGACCATGGTGAACACGTTCAGTTACGTGCGCGTTGAGCTCCACACGCACGACGCCGGAGGTGTCGTGACCCGCAAGGACCACGAGCTTGCCCAGGACATCGACGCCTTGTTGCAGTAAACGAAGTCTTGAAGACGAAAAAAGCCACCCCGAGGGGTGGCTTTTTCATGCAGTGCGTCGAGCCCTTAATTGGTCTCGGCGGGGTTCACAAACGCCTTGATCTTCAGGATCGTTTGGGCAGGGTCTGTGTTGGCGTTGATGGTGACCGTCTTGGTCTGGTTGTTCTTCTTCCCCTTGGAGTTGAACTTGACTTCAATCTCACCCTGTGCGCCTGGAGCAATGGGGGTCTTGGGGCACTGAGGCACGGTGCATCCGCAAGAGCCTTTGCACTTCTCGAGCAAGAGGGGCTCTGAGCCGGTGTTGGTGAAGGAGAACACGTGGGTCACGGCGTCGCCTTCGTCCAAGGTGCCAAAGTCATGCTCGTACGTGTCGAATACCATGGATGTGGTTGGGCCAGCCGGCGCTTGGGCCGCGTCCTTGGCGGGGTCAAAGGCTTGGGGCTTGGCGTTGACCGCAGGCGCGGCTGGTGCAGCTCCGTCTGTGCCGGTCATGGGCTTGGACTCCACGGCGGTGTTGCCGCCTTCGTTGCATGAAGCGAATCCGAGCGTCAACGCGGCCAGAATCACTGTGGTGAATGAAAAACGCATGTGTAGAAAGATTGATTTTGAGTCAAAAATACGTGGCCTGCTCAGAAGGTCTTGTGGGCCAAGTTCACAGACTTGAACGTGCCGTCGTTCAAAACGCGGATGGCCTCTTGGAGGCTCTCGTTCAAGCCGCCAATCACCTTGTAAAACGTCCGGCTGTTGTAGATGTTTCTGCCGTAGAAGGCCTTCAGCCTCATTTCAATGGCGGGCAACGAGCGAGTCCACTCCGCGTCGTCCACCTCCACGCCCTCCGCCACGACGAAGGTCTTGAAGGCAGCCATCTCGTCTTGGGTGAAGGCCATGTCCTCCACGAAGTCGTCCTCAGAGGTATGGCGCGCCTCCCAAGCCTCCCGGTCGGCGTCCACCTCGGTGAGGGCATACCGGCTGCACAACCCTTTGCGCAAAATGCGGCTGAAGGTGGGGGAGTTGAAGGTGGTGTCGATGGGCACGAAGAGATCCGGAAGGATGCCGCCACCTCCGAACACAGGACGGCCTTGGATTCGCGTGGCGTGCATCAGGCTGTCGGGCAGTTCCAGGCTGTCCAAGCTGAGCAACTCGCCACGTTCGTACCGTTCAAACTTTTCCTTGCGGTACGCTTCGACGCCATCGTCGTAGGGCTTTTGGATGCATCGACCTGCCGGGGTGAAGTACTTCTGCACCGTCAAGCGTACGGCGCTGCCGTCGGGCAGACGCATGGGGCGTTGGACCAAGCCCTTCCCGAAGCTGCGACGCCCCATCACCAAACCGCGGTCCCAATCTTGCACGGCGCCTGACACGATTTCACTGGCGCTGGCCGAGGCTTCGTCGATGAGCACGACAAGGCGTCCCTTCTCAAACAAGCCTTTGTATTGGGCGAAGGTGTCTTCGCGTTCAAAGGCCCGTCCCTCCGTGTAGACAATGAGCTTGTCGTCGCTCAAAAACTCGTCCGACATGGCGATGGCCGTGCGGAGCATGCCGCCGCCGTTGCCTTGCAGGTCCAGGATGAGGTCCTTCATGCCTTGGTCCTTCAAGTCCACCAACGCTTCTCGGAACTCGTCCATGGTCGTCTTGGCAAACCGGCTGACCTTGATGTACCCCACCTTGTTGTCCACCATGTGGGCGGCGTCGATGCTGTAAATCGGAATCTTGTCCCGGACGATGTCGAAGGTGATGAGCTCCGGCTCTCCGTCCCGTTTCACGCCCACCTGCACGACCGTGCCTTTGGGACCCTTCAGGAGCTTCATGACGTCTTTGTTGGTGATGCCAATGCCGGCGACGTTTTCGCCGTCGACTTCCACAAACCGATCGCCCGACCGAATGCCGAGGCGTTCAGAAGGGCCGCCGCTGATGGGGGACACCACCATGATCGTGTCTTTGAAGATGTTGAACTGCACCCCGATGCCTTCGAAGTTGCCGTTGAGGGGCTCGTCCGCCTGCTTGAGCTCCTCCGCCGAGAAATACACCGAATGCGGGTCGAGGTCCTCGAGCATCTTCACGATGGCTTGCTCTGTGAGCGCTTGGACGTTCACGCTGTCGACGTACAGCTGGCCGATGTACCGCATGAGGGTCCCAAACTTTTGGGCCGCCTCTTGCGGGGTCATGTCGTCGGACGCGTCGGTTTGTGCCTGCGAAGAGACGGGTGCGAGCAGCGCCAAGAGCAACGCCCAAAGGGGCAGACGGGAAGTGCAAAAAGAAGAGGTCATGGGTTCGTGAAAATACAGGATAGAAGCGCAAGTGAGGGTATCTTGGGAGCCATGATTGCACAGGGAATTGAAGGAATTTGGCAAACCGCAAAATTCGCGGTGGGCTTGGCGTTGGGGCTGGTGGTTTGCAGCGGGACATGGGCCCAGGCGGAACTGGTGGTGAACACCCCGAATCTGTCGGAAGCGACCGCCAAGATGGAGGACCGTTCGGAGAAGGAGGGCAGGGACATGGTCGGCATCGTGCTGCCCGCCCAGGCCGATTTTTTTGAGTTGGCCGACCGCGCCGTCAGCGGTGGCCACGAGGAGTGGATCTTGACCGTGCGGGCGGAAGGCGCTGTGGGGGTGAACGTGTACTTCGACGCGTTCCATGTGCCGGCTGGCGCCGAGTTGTACTTCTCCACGCCAGAGTCCAAATTCGAGGAACCTTGGGTGAACGGCCCCATCACCTCCATCGAGAACAACGAACACGGCCGTTGGGTCAACCGCGACGTCCCCGGGGACGAGGTGGTCATGACATACCGCGCCCCATTGGGGCTCACCGAGGCCGCGACCTTGCAGATTTCTGGCGTTGGGTACTTCGCCCGCCACATGCGTTACCCCGAGCCTTGGGCCTCGGCTGTCGAGCGTGGCGGGGCAGACGAGTGTCAGGTGAACGTGAACTGCCCGGAAGGCGACAGCTGGGAGTGCGAGAAATCGGCCGTTGTCCGGTTGCAAATCACCCAGAACGGTGGGGTCTACTTCTGCTCAGGCTCCATGGTCAACAACACCGCCCTGGATTGCCGACAGCTGTTGCTGAGCTCCTTCCACTGCGTCAACGACGTGGACGAGGACGAGTGGGCCTTCCTCCAGGTGCGTTTCAACTACCAAGGGGCAGCGTGCGCCTCCACGTCGTCCACGTTTGCCCCCCAACGCACGGGGGTGATTCATCTGGGCGACAGCAACGACATCGCAGGCAACGGCAACATCAGCGGAAGCGACTTTGTGTTGGTGGAGGTGGAAGACAACATCCCCGACTCGTGGAACCCGTTCTTTGCAGGGTGGGACGCCACAGGGTTTGGTGGCAACGAGGGGGTGGGCATCCACCACCCGTCCGGCGACCTGAAAAAGATCAGCAGCTTCAGCAATTCGCTGTCCAACAGCAACGCCTACGCCATTGGCGCACACTGGCGCGTGACGTGGTCGCCCACGGAGACGAACCACGGCGTGACGGAAGGAGGGTCGTCAGGTTCTCCCATTTTCGATGAGAACCACCGGATTTTGGGCACGCTGACTGGTGGGGCGTCGTTCTGCTCGTCGCCCTACGCCCCAGACTACTACGGGAAGATGAGCTACCACTGGGACGGCAGCAACCCCACGCCGGCCAGCCAAAAGTTGAACGTCTTGTTGGACCCGGCGGGCACAGGCGAAGAGCGTTTGGCCGGCAGTTACCGCAATGTGGCGGAGGACGGCACCGTGACGTGCGACGCGTTTGACGCGTGCGAAGCCACCGCGGTGGAAGACGCGTTCTTGTCGGGCTTGACGGTGGCGCCCAACCCCACGATGGGTCGCATCGACGTGCACATCCCCGAGGGCCACGCCTTGGTCAAAGTGCAGATCTTCGACGCCATGGGTCGCATGTTGGAGGTTCGGGAAGGGGCTGCTGTGCTTGGACGCTTGTCGCTGGATTTGCAGGCGTGGGGCGAGGGCATGCGCTACCTCACGTTGACCTCAGGGGAGGGCTGGAGCACCACCCGCAAGGTGCTCGTCAGCGGAGCCAAGTGAGTTGGTTGCGCTTCACGCGCGTCTTGAAGGCCCCAAACATCACCGTCACGTGGTCGCCTTGCACGGCCACCACGTCCCCGCGTTCCTGACCGGTTCGAAGCCGCACGAGGGAGCCGACAACAATCTTGTCCGATTGGTGGTTGGGGCGTCGCTTCGCGGCTTTGGCCTTGGCTTTCTTGGAGGGGTTCTCGGCCTTGGCTTTTTCCTTGGCCAAGTAGGTTTTCACTTCTTCCAGGAGGGCCTTGTTGGCTTTGCCTGATTCAAATCGATCTACAAATTGGCTGAGCTTGGTGCCACGAACCCGTGCCGTGTTGAGCTGGTCAAATTGGTCGTTCAGGTTGCGTTCCTTGTCCTCCAGGGCGGACTGCAGGCGCTCCGCCTCAGCCGTGGCCTTTTCAGCCTCGAGTTCCGCACGCAATTGACGGTTGGTGAGCTTGGCCAGCTTGGACTTCTCCTTGTGCAGGTCGCCCAACAACCCGTCCAATTCCACACGACGTTTGTCCAGCTTGCCTTTGGCGCGCTCAATCAAGGCGCTGGCGATGCCGTTGATCTCCGCCACTTCAAAGGTGAACGACGACCCAGGTTGCCCCACTTCCAATTGGTACATGGGGGCGAGGGATTCACGGTTGAAGAGCATGCTGCCGTTGAAGGCCTCGGGCAATTTCGCCGCCCGGGTTTTGATGTTGGCGTAGTGCGTGGTGACCACCCCAAAGCACCCCTTGTCGTACAGCTCCTCGAAGAACACTTCCGCCAGCGCCCCGCCAAGTTCGGGGTCCGACCCCGTGCCAAATTCGTCCAGGAGCAACAACGAACGTGGGCCGCTCACCCCCAAGAAGTGCTTCATCCTTCCCAGTCGGTAACTGTATGTTGAAAGCTGGTTTTCAATGCTTTGATGGTCGCCTATGTCTGGGAGTATCGAATCAAAGATGCCGACTTCGGAGGCGTTGTGACACGGGACGAGGAGGCCGCTTTGAATCATCATTTGCAACAGCCCCACGGTCTTCATGGTGATGCTTTTGCCCCCCGCGTTGGGGCCGCTGATGACGAGCATCCGTTGCTTGCGATGGAGCTCAACATGCTGCGGATACGTCTCCTTGCCAGCCAGCCGGTTGGTCATTTGCAGCAGGGGGTGGTATGCCGACAACAAATGAAGTCCGGGTTTCTTTCGAATCTGTGGCAGGCTGCCCTCGAGTTTGGAGGCCAGCCTGGCGCGCGTGGCGATCCAATCGAGTTCTGTCAACCCGCGTTGGTAGCCCTTGATTTGGGGCAGGTGTCTGCGGATGTTGCGCGTCAACACGCGCAGGATGTTTCGGATTTCCTTTCGCTCGTCGTCCTTGAGCATTTCCAGCTCGTGGTTGAGCGGGATGCAAGTGCCAGGCTCGATGAACGTGACCGAGCCCGTGTTGGACGACCCCAAGACGGCGCCGTTGACCTGGCGCTTGTAGCTGCTCAACACGGCCAGGGCCCGCCGCTCCTGCACAAAGCCTTCTCGGATGTCGGCCAGGAAGCCGCGGTCTTGCACGTGCTTCATTGCCCGCAGGAAGGACCGGTTGATTTTGCGGCGCACCGCAGTCAAGTCCGCCCGTATGGCTTCGAGCTCCGGCGACGCGTTGTCTCGGATGTGGCCCTTGGCGTCGAAGACTGCGTCGATGGCTTCGATCAGCTCGGTGCTGGGTTCTTGGCCCTCGACCACCGCTTCCAGTCGCGGCCAGGGCATGTCGCTTTCTGCCAAGACGGCCAACACCTGGTTCATGATGCGCGATGCGGTGGAGATGCGTCGGAATCCGGTTTCATCCAGCACGCTGTCGCGCACGCCGAGGAGCTTGATCTCCCGCTTGAGTTCATCGAATTCCAGCATGGGCCATCCCGTTCCGCCAGACCGAATGCGCTGCATTTCGTCGGTTTCTTGGAGCGTTCGAATGACCCAAGTCCTGTCCTTGCTCGGCGTCAAGGTGCTTGCGCGCTTTTCGCTGCTTTCGCATCCCGCCAATTCCCGCAACAATTCGCGGATGACGTCGAATTCGAGGTCCTCTGCGACCCGCTCGTCGAAGTGGTCGATGTGTGCGCCGGGCTTCATCAGAAACCAGAATGGTTCAAGGCCTTGACTTGTTCAACGCCGAAGGCCACAGCTTTTTTCATTTGGGCTTCCCGCGTGTCGGCATTGTAGTCAAAC
The DNA here is from genome assembly GCA_049627085.1 of Flavobacteriales bacterium. Taxonomy (GTDB): domain Bacteria; phylum Bacteroidota; class Bacteroidia; order Flavobacteriales_D; family Sanyastnellaceae; genus UBA11663. Next base: position 61,936 of record JBMZWX010000005.1, read on the forward strand.
CAGGTCGTGGCGGGGTCTTTTTTGAACCAGGTCATCTGCCGCTTGGCAAACTGACGGGTCCGCGTCACAATCCATTCGACCGCCTCGTCCAAGGAACACGTGCCGTCGAGGTGTTCGAAGAGCTCCTTGTACCCCACGGTGTTCAAGGCGTTTTCGTGGCGGTGGGGGAGCAGGGCGCGGGCTTCCTCCAGCCATCCTGCCTCCATCATGAGGTGGGCGCGCCTGGCGATGCGTTCCCGCAATTCGCTGCGCTCTGGGTTCAGTCCGATGGACACCACGCGCCACGGACGTGGCTTGGGTTCGCCATGGTGAAAGGAGCTGAACGGCTTTCCTGAGGTGAGGCACACCTCCAGGGCACGCACGACGCGCTGCGGGTTGGACGTGTCGATGCGTTCAGCGTGGGTGGGGTCCAGGGTCCGGAGCTCGTCCATGAGCGGCGTCAAGCCCTCTTCTTTGAGCCGTCCATTCAACGCGGTGCGCACGGCCAAATCTGCCGGCAATGGGTCCAATCCTCGAAGCGCAGCTTCCACGTACATGCCAGACCCCCCGGCGAGCACCGCGCTTCCACGTTCGGCGCACAGTTGGGACAGCACGGGCACAGCTAGCGCTTCAAACGCCCCGGCGCTGAACAGTTCAGAAGGAGGGAGGAAGTCGACGAAATGGTGCTTGGCCCCGGTCAGCTCTTCCGCGGAAGGGTGGGCCGTGCCGATGGCCATGCCTTGGTAGACCTGACGGGCGTCCGCATTCACAATCTCGGTTTGGAGGTGTTGGGCCAAGGCGACCGCCAATTCGGTTTTGCCCGAGGCCGTGGGCCCCACGATGCTGACCACCACCCCCATGGGTCAAATCAACCCGTCGAGGTCGTCGATGGACAAGTGCTCGCCCCCAAAATCGTCGTCGTCGTCATCGTCGTCGAGGTACGCGTCGATCTCGGGGTCGCCCGTCCGGGTGGGTTTGCTGTCGTCCTCGCCCAAGTCGAAATCCATGTCGTCCAGCAACTCGCCGTCCTTGCTGTCGAAGGCGGGCGGGGTTCCGAATTCGTGACACAGCGCGGGGTAGGCCCCGTCGGGCTTGGCGTCTTCCAGCGACACGGGCTCCACGTAGAAGCACCACATGCGCAAGAAGTCGTAGACGTAGATGGCGCGGCTCGCCAACGACGGCACGAGGTCGCCCACCGTCCGTTGGGTCATGGCCTCATCCGGTTGGTCGCCTGGCTCGGCCATGGGGTCGCTCATGTCCATCAGCGGAAATTCCTGACCGCGCGACCAGGATTCGTCGCTTTGGTAGAACGACGCCATCTCACCGGCCTCCCATCCAAACGCATCCAGCACTGCGAAATGCAGGTGCATCAAGGGGGCGTCGGTTTGGATTTCGATGTCCCGAAACACGTCTTCTTCCGTGTCCAAAATGACACGCAACCTGAGGATCTGCGCCATGCCACGAAGGTACGCCCGGTGTGGAGTAGTTTTGCCGTCATGATCACCCGACTTCTCAAGATTCTCGTGGCTGCCGCATCGGTCGCGTACACCGTGTTGTTGTACACCCAGGGCAGCTGGGGATCGGCCATCGGCATGACGCTCTTGTCCATTGTGCTGGTGTTGGTCAACTTGCGGAGTGTGCGGTTGGTCGTGGCGTTCGCCAACCTGCGCATGCAGCGCATGGAGGATGCTGTGAAGTGGTTGAACCGCATCAAGCCGGCGCAACTGTGGCCTGGCCAGCGCGGCTACTACCACTTCCTGTTGGGCAGCGTCACCATGCAGCACAATTTGATCGAAGCGGAAGCCAACCTGCGCAAGGCTCTGAGTCTGGGTCTTCGTCAGGACCACGACAAGGCGGCTGTGAAGCTGAATTTGGCGGTGTGCTTGAGCGCCAAACAAGACCGCAAGCGCGCCATGGTGATGATTCAAGAGGCCAAGCGCCTCGACACCAAGGGCATGCTCAAGGGCGACATCAAGCAAGTCGAGGCGATGATCAAGAACCCTCGCGTCGTGCAACGCGCCCGCCGCTGATTCAGCGGTTCAGCAGCCGCTCCAAATCCCCTTCGAGCCTGGCGTTGGCCAGGAAATTGCGTTCGAGGTCTTCGGCGAATGGGAAGGCCGTGTCCAAGCTGGCTGTGCGGGCCACCGGGGCGTCCAGCGCCTCAAAGCAGCGCTCGTGAATGCGTGAGCTGATCTCCGCGCCAATGCCGCCGGTCATCGTGTCTTCGTGAAGCACCAGAGCCTTGCCTGTCTTGGCGACGCTGGCCATCACCAGGTCCTCGTCCCAAGGCAACAAGGTGCGCAAGTCGATGACTTCCACGTCCCATTCAGGGTGGGCTGCCAGCACCGCCTCTGCCCATTGTACGCCCAATCCGTAGGTGATCAAGGTGGCGTCCTGTCCTTCTCGGACGACGCGTCCCTTGCCAAACTCGAGGAGGTAGTCTTCCTCAGGCACCGGGCCGGTCAAGCTCCGGTAGAGGTACTTGTGCTCGAAAAACAGCACGGGGTTGGGGTCGTCGAAGGCCATCCGCAACAATCCCTTGGCGTCGCCAGGGGTGGAGGGGTAGGCGATCTTGAGGCCCGGCACGTGGAAGAACCAAGCCTCGGTGCTCTGGCTGTGGTACGGCCCGGCGCCGACCCCGCCGCCTGTGGGCATGCGCACGACGACGTCGGCCTTTTGGCCCCAACGCCAATGGATCTTGGCGAGGTTGTTGACGATTTGGTTGAAGCCGCACGTCACAAAGTCGCTGAACTGCATCTCGACCATGGCTTTCTTGCCGGCAATCGACAGCCCGAGCCCTGCACCCACAATGGCCGATTCGCACAGCGGGGTGTTTCGGACGCGGCCTTCGCCGAATTGGTCCACGAATCCGTCGGTGACTTTGAATACACCGCCATAGGGGCCGATGTCTTGCCCCATGAGCACGAGGTCGGGATGGCGTTCCATGCTGGTCCGCAGTCCCTCGGTGATGGCGTCGATGAACCGCAGTTCCCGGCCGTGGGCCTCCGGGACCGTCTCTAATCCTTGGGGGGTGCCCGGGGCGTACCTGTCGGTCAACTCTTCGTTGGTGAAGGCCTCGATCGAGGGCTCGGCTGCGGCGAGCTTCAGCCCGTCTTGGATGCGTGCCTTGTGGTCCGCAGCCAAGGCTTCTTCGAAGGCGTCGTCCAAGACGCCTGCCTCCCGCAAATGTGCCTGGATTCGGGTCACCGGATCCACCTCGGACCACCTCTCAATGAGGCCGTCTGGGTAGTATTTGGTGCCTGACGCTTCTTCGTGACCTCGGATTCGGAATGTCTTGAATTCCAGAATGATGGGTCTAGGTCGTTCGCGCAAAGATTCAACTACGTCACGCACCTTGTGGTACACGTCGAAGAGGTCGTTGCCGTCGACCTTGATGGCGTCCTCTTCAGGGATGCCGTAGCCCACCGCCTTGTCTGTGAAGTGGGCGCAACGGAACTGCTGTTCGCTCGGTGTCGACAGTCCCCAGGCGTTGTTTTCGATGCCGATGATGACAGGCAGCTGCCACACGGCGGCGACGTTGACGGCCTCATGAAAGTCACCCTCCGACGCGCCACCGTCCCCCGTGAACACGAACGAGCATCCGCCGGTGCCGTCGAGCTTCTCGGCAAGGGCCACCCCGTCGGCCAGCCCGAGCTGGGGACCCAAGTGGCTGATCATGCCCACGATGTGGTGCTCAGGGCTGCCAAAGTGGAAACTCCTGTCACGCCCTTTGGTGAACCCATGGTCTTTGCCTTGGAATTGGGCAAACAACCGGTCCAGTGGCACGTCGCGGGTGGTGAAGATGCCGAGGTTGCGGTGCATCGGAAAGATGAACTTGTCGCGTGGCATGGCCGCCGCCACCCCCACAGAAATGGCCTCCTGGCCGAGCCCGCTGAACCACTTGCTGATTTTGCCTTGGCGGAGCTGCGACATCATCTTCTCCTCAATCATCCTGGGCAGAAGCAGCTTGGCGTAGAGGTCGCGCTGTTCGTCCGCCGACAGGCCGCGGGCGTCGAACTTCAGGGGGTTGTGTGGGAACATTTCCGACATGGCCCCGAAGGTAGACGCAGGAGGTACCTTTGCGGTTCACGCATGAGCAGCAGTTCTTCACAAATCCAGGTTCGGGTGTTGCCAGAAGAAGTTGGCAATCCGGAGGCGTTGCGTGCCGCGGTCAACCGGCAGTTGCGCAAGCAAGGCAAAGCGCCGCTGGATGAAGGTGACGAGCCCCGCATCTTGCGCCAAAGTTGGGACGCCAGGCGACGGCCCGTGCAGGCCCAGTTGCTGGTCGATTGGGGAGAAGAAAAGGCACCTCCGACGTGGACGTGGCAAAAGCTCCCTGAGAACGCGCCAAGCGTGATTGTGGTGGGGGCGGGGCCCGCAGGGCTGTATGCCGCGTTGGAGTGCATTCAGCTCGGAGTTCAGCCTGTGGTGTTGGAGCGCGGCAAGGACGTGCGGGCACGCCGACGGGATTTGGCCAAGCTCAACAAAGAGCATGTCGTCAACCCTGAATCCAACTACTGTTTTGGGGAAGGTGGTGCGGGCACCTACAGCGACGGCAAACTCTACACGCGAAGCAAGAAGCGGGGCGACATCCGGGAAGCGCTTGAATGGTTGGTGGCCCACGGGGCAGACCCGCACATTTTGGTGGAATCCCATCCGCACATTGGCACGAATCGCTTGCCTGCGGTGGTGACGGCCATGCGCGAGACTGTGGAAGCGGCCGGTGGTGTGGTGCACTTCGACACCCGCGTGACCGGCCTGGTCCGCGAGGAGGGGCGCTGCGTGGGCGTGAAGGCGGGAGACCAAACCTTCTGCGGCGAGGCGGTGGTGCTGGCGACGGGCCACAGCGCGCGCGACGTGTTCCACATGATGGTGGAGGAAGGACTTGAAGTGGAGGCCAAACCCTTCGCCCTCGGCGTGCGTGTCGAGCATCCGCAGGGCTGGGTGGACGAGGTGCAGTACCACGGTGAGAAGGTGGAGGACCGACTGCCGCCCGCCAGCTACAGCTTGGTGTGCCAAGTGGAGGGCCGTGGCGTGCACAGTTTTTGCATGTGCCCGGGTGGCATCGTGGCGCCTTGCGCCACGTCTCCTGGCGAAGTCGTGACCAACGGGTGGTCGCCGTCCAAGCGCAACAACCCGTATGCCAATTCAGGCATGGTGGTCCAAGTGGGGCCGGAAGATTGGGAGCCGCTCGGCTTCGAAGGCCCCTTGGGTGGGCTGCTGTTCCAGCAGGCCGTGGAGCAAGCGTGTTGGCGTGAGGCAGGCCAAACCCAAGCCGCCCCTGCCCAACGTCTCAAGGACTTTGTGCACGGCCGCCCATCCCGCAACCTCCCCAAAACCTCGTACCTCCCAGGTGTGGTTCCAGCCCGCCTCGACCAGGTGTTGCCCGAGGTGGTGTCGCGCAGCTTGAGGGAAGGGTTCAAGACGTTTGGCCGGAAAATGAAGGGATACCTCCATCCTGAGGCGGTGGTCATCGGCCCCGAGTCGCGCACGAGCAGCCCCGTCCGAATCCCAAGAACCCCAGATGCGTTGGTGCATCCAGGGCTCGATGGGTTGTACCCGACCGGCGAGGGCGGGGGATATGCAGGGGGGATTTTGTCCGCGGCCATGGACGGCCGGCGGGTGGCGCGTGTCGCCGTGGAGGCAATGGTTGCGCGCCGGGGCTGAGGGCGTCCTCAGATCAAGAATCGGGGAGACAGCAATGGCCTGACGGAGTTGCGCGGGCGTCCCAATTGGAATCCAAAGCCCACCTGGGTCATGCTCCACAGGATGTCACGGTCCGGCACGAAGGTCACGCCCAACGTGGCATGGGACCGGCGCGTCAGCTGCACGTCGATGCCAGCCCGCACGGGCATGGCCAGCCGCCTCATCCGCTCGGAGGGCAATTCGGCGGTGAAATTCCGCACCATGGGTGGGGCGTCGTCGGACATTTGGGGTGCTGTGACTTCTTGCTGTTGCACGGCGTATTCCTGGCGGACCATGCTGATCCATCCGATGCCGCTTCCAATCCATGGCCGAACCGCGTGGGTGTGCCTGTGAAACGGGGTGTAGTTGAACACCGCACCGAACGCCCGCATCCGGGAATTGTGGGCGAAGGACCCGTTGTCAAATTCCGCGTTCCCGCCCAAGACCATCAAGTCCATGCTCAAGCCTTCATGGAGTTGCTGGGACATGTTGAAGCCCATGCTGGATCCAGTGTACAGGCTGTTCGCCTTGGCCGTGCCGGCCACCCACTCAAATCCAGGCTTGTGGCCTTGGGCCAAGCATGCGGCGGACAAGAGGAGGGTGCAGAGGGCGAGGCCTGGTTTGGCCCAACGGGATGGGAGACGTGGAATCAACATGAAAAGGGTCTTTCCCTCCCGTTACGCGACCTCGTTGAAAAAGGTTACACGCGTTCGCTCAAGGCCAAATCTGCCAGCATGCGTCCCACGGTGGTGCCGATGGCGACGCCCATGCCGCCCAGCCTGACGCCCGCATGCAGGCCCGGTTTCAGGGTCTTGACTTCGGGTCGGCGGGAGCTTCCGATGCCCAGTTGCCCCTTCCAGCGGTGGGTCACCTGGAATGGGACGCAGCCCACCACATGCCTTTCGGCCCATGCCGTCAGGTGCTGGGCCACCTCGTCGTCATCTCGGCAGTCCCATTGACGTCCTCCACCGATGAGAATCCGACCTTCAATTTCACGCATGTAGACGTACCCGCGGTCGTGGTGCACAGTGTGGTCCAGCTTCAGCCCTGGCATGACCTGACTCACGAGCACTTGGTTGGCCACGGGGCGCACATCGACGTCGACAAGGTCTTGGGCGAAGGCGTTGGTGGCCAGCAACACATGTCGGGTTGAGACGGAAAGCGGTCCGGCGGCAGCGGTCCAGATTCCTTGGGCGTCGGTCAACTTTTCCACCTTGAGGCCAGGCCACCACGCCACGCCCGCGCGATCGAGCCCTGCCCGCATGGCCTGGACCATGGCGCCGGTGTTCAAGTCCCCCTCAAGGGGGCTGCGAAGTTGGCCGCACAGGGCGTGCAGGGTGGAGGATTCGGCCGGTGCTGCGTGGAATGGTGTGCTCTGAAACACGTCTTCGAGCGCCTCGTTCAAGTCGGGCAAGAAGGCCATGACTTCTTCGAAAAGGGCCGCGTTGGTGAACGCCTCGACCGCGCCACAGACACGGTGCCCGAGGGCCTTGTCGCCCCACTTGGCACGAAGTGCTTGCAACCCCTCCCAACGCAACCGCACCAGGTCCACGGTGGCCTCAGGGCCGAGCGCACGCCAATCGTCCAGCAGTTCGCCGGGGCTGCCAAAGCACGTGAACCCCGCGTTTCGGGTGGAGCCGCCGCCGCCGAGGGGCAGGCCGTCGACGACGGCAATGCGCCACTCGGGCTCACGAGACGCCAATTCCAGGGCGGCGTTCATGCCCACGATGCCGCCTCCGACCACCAGGGCGTCCAGGGGGGCTTGTGGACAAGCTTGAAGCATTTGAGATTCCCAAATGCTGGGTCCCATCTCTGGCCATGGGCCTTTTGCTTGGAAACCTGTATTTTTAGGCTGACCTGGCACGATGCAAACCTACATGACACCCACCATGAACGGTACACCCTTTTCTGCGCACGCGCTGCGCGTCTCGGTTCTTTGGTTGCTCTTGGGATGTGGGGTGTCGATGGGGGCGTGGGGCCAGTCGTTGGTCATCAGCGGCACCTTGAGGAACGAGGACACCCGTGACAAGATGGACAATGTCACGGTGACGGTGCTCCAAAATGGGGAGGCCTTCGACCAAATCGACGTGGACCGCAACGGCAAGTATTTCCTCGATGTGCCTTTGCGCAGCGACTACATCATTGAATTCAGCGCGCCTGACATGGTGACCAAGCGGGTTCAAATCGACGGCGCGGCAGTGCCTCCGAGTGAGTTGAACGACGGATTCACCTTCGATTTGGACATGTCCCTCTTCGCGTACGTCGAGGGTTTTGACGAATCGCTGCTGGACACGCCAATTGGCATCGCCACATTCAACGAGCGCAGCGCGAGGATTGAGTTTGACCTGAGTCACACCAACGACATGCGCCGCAAAGTGGCCAACGAATTGGACCGGGTGGCCAACCTGGAAGAGGATTTGGCGCGTGCCCGGATGCGTTACGACAACGCCATGGAAGACGGCGAGCGGGCCGAGGCCCGTGGCCGATGGGAAGACGCGTACGACGAGTACGAGAAGGCCTTGTCTTTCATCCCTGGCGACGAGGCGGCCACTGCAGGCATGGGCCGTGCTGAAGTGGCGTTGAACGCCGACGCAGAGGCTGAAGCAGCTGCGCTGGCGGAAGAACAAGCCGCGGCCCAAGCTGCGGAGCAAGCCGAAGCCGACGCCCGTGCCGCGGAAGAGCAAGCCGCACGGGAGGCCGAAGCAGCCTCGAGGGCTGCGGAAGAAGAAGCTGCGCGCGCCGCGGACGCCGCCGCACGTGCAGAAGAAGCAGCGGCCCGGGCCGAGGAATCTCGCCAACAGGCCGAGGCCGATCGGGAGGCCCTCGCGGCCGAGGAAGCCGCCGCCGCGAGAGAAGCCGAGGAGGCCCGTGCGCAAGCCCGCGCCGAGGACGCGGCCGCACAGGATGCGGCGCAGCAGGAGATGGCTGCGGACGTGGAGGCGGCTGAGGATACGCGCAAAGCCCGCGAACGCGCCTGGGAAGAAGAGCAAGCGGCACGGGAGGCGGAGCGCCTTGCACGACAGCAAGAAGCCAAGTCGCGTGCCCAGAATTGGTCGCAACGCACCAGCAAGACCGAGGATGAAGCAGAGGCGTACTACCGGCAAGCCCTCCAGTCCGAGCGGCAGGCCGCGGCGGCAGAAGTCCAAGGCCAAAAGGACGAAGTGACGTCCCAAAACGACCGCTGGCGCGCCGAGGCCGAGGGCCGAGCGGCCCAAGCCCGTCGTCAATCGTCGACCCTGGACAACGGTGTGCGTCAGGTCAACCCCAAAGATGTTCAGGATGCCTACCCTGGCCGCGAACCGGAGCATCGCCAAGAACGTGCGGCGGTGTTGGAGGAAATTGAAGCGCTGAAGCGTGCGAACAACGCCTTGAAATCGATGCGTGCCGAAGGCGGACGCAACCGCGGTTTGGACGCCATGCTGGACTTGGACATGCAAGTGGCGGCGTCGCAGGAGCAAGATTTGGCCTTGTCAAGCGAAGACCGAGACATTCCACAAGGGGTGCAGGAAACCAGCTACGACATCCAGAACGGCCTTGTCATCCAACGCACCGTGCGCATTGGCGACGTGGTGGAGCGGTACCGGAAGGTGGTGACCAAGACGGGGACGTATTACTTCCGCGGGGACAAGAGCATCACCAAGGACCTGTGGGAGATGAACACCAACCTCAGCTACGACTGATTGATGGGCTTGGCTCGACAAGCCATTTTGTACACGCTTGTGCTGCACGTGGTTGTGCTCGGCACCATGGTGGCGGTGCCTGTCAGCGAGGGCGTGCCTCCGAGCGAGACGTATGCTGCGGTGGATTTCTTGGATGCCGAGGATGTGGTGGAGCCGGCGCAGTCGTTTGAAGCGTCGTTTCAAGCAATGCTGGCCCAGCAGGTGGCCAACCTCCGGGCCAACGCCCAATCCGAGCTCAGTTCCGAGCGGCAAAACTCAGCTTCAGACATGTCTCAAGCCGAGCTGGAAGCCCAAGTGGAGGACGAGTTGAGGGCCATGGAGGCCGCGGAATTTGAGCGCTTGGGCGCCCAAGAAAAGGATTTCGACACCGCGGGTGAGGCGGACGTGAAGCGACAAGATGTGGGCCAAACCTTCGACGCTTGGGATGCTCAATACGACGGGCTCGTCACGGTGCGGTACAATTTGGAGGGCCGATCTGGCCGGGATTTGGACGTCCCTGGATACTTGTGCGAGGGGGCGGCCATGGTGGAGGTGGACATCGAAGTGTCGGCTTCAGGCGACGTGGTGGATGCAGCCTTGCGCCAAGGCAGTGTGGAGGATTGCTTCGGACAAGCCGCGTTGCGCAGCGCCATGCTCGCCAGATTCAACGCCTCCTCCGACGCCCCGCGCCGTCAACGAGGCACCCTGACGTACGTCTTCGTGGCGCAGTAAACGCAGGTCCACCGCCACGCTGGGCGATCAGGCTAGGTCGATGTAGTCCTGCAGGTACTGGAACTTGGGGGCCAGGGCTCCATCCAGCGTTGTTTCCGTGGCGTTGGTGAGCATCTGGTCCCGGTCTCCTCCGACAAGCAGAGGGATCACGTGGGCCATCATTTCCTTGCCAAACCCATGGCTCGCATCGCGCGGCAACTCGCAGGGGAGGTTGTCCACCGCCATGACGGTGACGCCGTTGGGGTCGTTGAAGGCGCACTCGGCCTCGGCGGCAGGGTCGTATCCGTACAGCGGGTTGGCGATGGTGCTGGGCCGCAGGGTGCAGGCCACAGGTCCGTCGATGTCGCAGCTGACGTCGGCTACCACCTTGACGGCCCAATCCTCGGCTTTCATGTCGTCCCGCGTGAACAAGAAGGGCGAGCCTTCCGCCCAGTAGTGACCGGCAATGTACATGTCGGCCACGCGGGCGTATGGGGCGAAGGTGCTCTTGAATCCAGTGGGGTCGGAGATGAACTCGTCCATGGAGAAGGCCCCGCCGTCGTTGCGCGCGTTGTAATCCTCGACATCCAGTCGGGTGAACACGGCCTCGTGGAAGTTTTCGTTCAAAAAGGCGTTGGCATGCACCTCACGCAACCCGAGGGCCGTCAACAGCTCATGCGCACCCATGCCCACACGGCCACCTCCAGTGAGGACGATTTTCATGTTGGAGGGCAGGTCTGCGGATTTGGCGTGGGCGATCATGTCCTTCATGTCGTTGCAATCGATCGCGCGGGGCAGGGCGAAGGAGTCATGACGCAGTCCCCATGCGCGGATGCCGTTGTACGCCCCCACGATGCCTGCCCAACGTCCAAATCCGATGACGCGACGTCCGTTGGCGCGCTTGATCAATTCGTAGTCGATGAGCTTGACGCGCTTGTCGACGATGGCCTTGAGGAGTTTGGCGTTGTAAGGCTGGAGCTTGTAGGTGTGGCTGAAGAAGAGGTAGGTGGTGTCCTCGATCAATTCGTCGGTGGGCACCTCTTTCACGCCAAGCAGCACGTCGCACTTTTCCCCATGCAGGGAATTGACCACGTCAATGCCGGCCTCGCGGTACTCCTCGTCCTTGATTCGACGCACGTCGCTGGACTCCACCACGAGCTCCACCTCGGGGTAGAGTCGCTTCAATTCAGCACATTGATCCGGGGTCAGGGGCACGCGTTGGTCTGGCGGCACTTTGCCTTCGCGGACGATTCCAATCTTCATGACTCAAATGTACCGCAGGAGGGCCTCAGCGCGCGAGCATCAGGGTGCCTCTCTCGATGTGCGGATAGTCGATTTGGTCGAGGTAGGTCACTTCCCACAGGTAGATGCCGTCAGGGGCAAAATGGGTCCCGCCTTGGGCTTGACCCAACCAGGGTTCCTCCGCGTCTTGGCTGGACCACACCAGCTCGCCCCATCGGTTCCAAATGCGCGCTTGGTAGCGGGCCACGCCGCGGGCCACGGGCAACCACACGTCGTTCAGCCCGTCTCCGTCGGGTGTGAAGGCGGTGGGGGCGTAGAAGAGGGTGCCGTTGACCACGACTTCTCCGATGGCGGTGGACACGCAACCCTCAGGGCTGACCACGGTCTGGATCAATTGAAAGGTGCCCCCGTTGTCGAACACGTATTGGCCATTTGCGGCGTTGAGGCTCCCGCCGTCGCTGCCGAAATAGGTCACCGTGTTCAAGCTGTCCACCAAGGATTCCAGGGTGACGACGGGGTTGGTGATGTCTACAATTTGAGGCGTGGCCAGGAACCCCATCGGCGGGTTGGGGTGCACCACCACCAAGCTGTCGACGGCAAAGTCGATCGAGGCAGGACAGTTGCCCGTGGACACTGCGGTGACCTCGACCCCGTAAGTGCCTGGAGCCTCAAACACGTGCACGGGGGCGTCGGCGTCGCTGCTTTCTCCGTCGCTGAACATCCACCCTTGGGCCACTTCGTCGGGGTTGGCTTCGCTGGAGAACAGCACCGTCAACGGGGCGCAGCCGCTCGAGGGGTAGACGCTGACGTCGAACGTGGACAAGTCTGGAGGTGTTTCGATGAACACCGAGTCGGTGACCATGCCTGTGCATCCAATTTCATCCAAGGTGAGCGTCACGTCGTGCCAGCCGCCTGCGTTGAATTGGATGCCTGTGACGCCCAAGCCTGAAGCCGTCGTGGGGTTGGCGCTTTCAAACGTCCAGCTGTATTCAGCCCCGGCGTAGATGGCACCGCCTGCCACGAAGTCGAATGCATTGTCGTCCAAACACTGGGACGCGGGTGGGTCGAAGTTGGGCACGGCCTCATGCACATCCAAGGTGTAATCGGCCGAGCTCAACAGGCACTCGAGTCCCTCGAAGGTCACCTCCATCAAATACGTCCCGGCGTCCTCGAAGTTCACACCTGGGATGAACGCCGTGGGGCCGTCCATCGCGAAGCCATTGGGGCCAGACCAAGTGTAGTTGGCCAGAGACTGCGCCAAGGGGTTGTTGGCGAATTGAGGCACTTCGAGCGCCACGTCGTCGCCCAGGCACGTTGTCCCTGTGGGCTCGATGGACACAGGGGGGCACACGCCGGTTTGGACTTCCAAAACGGTGACCTCCCCCACAGGACAGCCGTTCTCGTCCACCAAGGCGCTGGCGCCGTCGTTCGTCTGGTCGTTGCCCGAGATGTTGCCCGCGCCGTAGATGTCGGCTTCTGCAGTGAGCGTCCCGTCGCATTGCAGGAGCATGCAGTCGTCGGTCAGCGCGACTTTGTATTTGTAGGCGACGCTGTCCATGCCCAACGGGTCGTTGTCCAACTGACCACCTTGAGTGCCGTTGGCGCCAGACCCCATGCGGACGCGCACCATTTGGTCTGCCTCGATGAACTCGCCCGGATCGTCCCCGACGGCGTCGGTCATGTCCACCACCGCGTTGGGGGTCACCCACTCAAGACTGCCTTCCACAAAGGTGGTGCGGATGTCCAGGGTGGTGGTGGCGTAGACGTCCACGGCGGCGTCGCTGCCCAGGTTTTTGCCCACGACGGTGTATTCCAGGATGTCACCAGGCTCGGCCACGCCGCCGTTGAGGTCTTCTATGTAGACGGTGGCCCGGAGGTCGGGCTCGTACACGTCGATGACGGAAGTGACGACCTGCACGGTGATGGATTCGCCTCCGGTGGTCACCCTGATTTCCGCTTCGGTGGCGTTGTTGGGCAAGAAGTCGTAGCCGCTGTTGTCAGGGACAAACACGCTGGCGTCGTGGCCCAACGTGTTGTTGAACGCCGGCATGCGCCAAGGCGTCATCGCGCCGTCGTTCGAGTGGGTGCTGTTGAACGCGTTGGATTCATCGTGGGTGGCGTCCGAAATGTATTCAAACCCGCTGCCGCCGTTGAACCCCAACCTGTCGCCGCTTTCACCTCGGTCGCCGTCGTACGCCACCACGCCGAGCTCCAGATCTACGGGGCCAAGGGGAGGGGTGAGGAAGCCTGAAATGGGCACATCCACCGTGGAATTGTTTCCGCCGCCGCTCATGGTGATCATGGCGAGGCCGTCAAACACCGTCAAGTTGCGCATAGATTCCAACGCATCCTCGTACACCACGACCAACACCCAGCCGCCCCACGACCCGTAGTCTTGGGTGGCCACGACGTTGGCGACGGTGTACCGTGCGTTGACAGGGTTGTTTTCCACCCACGGCGTCACGTCGGCGAAGCAGCAATAATTGTCGACCCCAGAAGCGTCGAACTCCCATTCCTGGTCGGCCAGGACGTCGAGGTAAGGCTCGTTGTCGCTGGCCTTGATCTTCACCTGGTCTCGCAAGTTTTCGTTGGGCACACTGCCGTTGCCCAACCGACCTGCCCAGTACAACCCAGCCCAGCTCACCTTGGCGCACACGCCCAAGGCTATGCTGTCGGACGACGCGCACCACGTGTCGGGGTCGTCGTCCCCGTTGTAGTACTGCATGTCGTGGCTGTTGTTGTTGTCGGCGGGCCATCCGAAGGGCGTCGCGCTTTGGGCCGACACGCACGACGACCCTGTGCCGCAAAACATGGTCGTGTTGGCCAAAAACTGAATCCCGCCATTTTGCTGGGCTTGGAAGCGGATGTCAAAGTCGTCCACCACCTGAGCGTGTCCCATCGACGCGACCGCCGTGCAGCCGAAAACTATGGTGCAACGAAGCCAGGACAAAAGTGGGTTGGTGATGCGAGACGCCAACATGTCCCAAAGGTCGGGCAACTGGCATGCCGGGATGGGAATCGGATGTACTTTCGTCGCTCGCCCTTTTGTGGGCGGTTCTTTGAAAAATGGGGCCGATTTTGGATTTGACAGCAAGATGACCAGATCGGGGAAGCATGTCGAGCTCTTGGAGATGTCGCTCGTTAATCTCAAATCTTCAGTCAGAAATGACAACACTTCCTACGCGCTCGCGGCCTAATCGACCAAGTCGATTTGCCTAATTCCAGCCATCAGATGGCGGAACGAGCTGTCCAGTGGCGACGTACGGACCCTTTCGTCGTCACAACGGGCATCAGGTAAATGGGACTAGCTAACGGTGGGTCCGACACCCGGCGCGAATTTCACTGGACTACGCTGTGTGGTGGGCTGCTCGTGGTCAGCCCTCAGCCGACAATCAATCGCGAGATAAACATGTAGAAACTTCGGTGTGGCCTTGTTTGGACGGGGGTTCGACTCCCCCCGGCTCCAC
>JBMZWX010000006.1:0-76334 GCA_049627085.1 Flavobacteriales bacterium
GATGTCCTCCCCAGCCCAATGCACGGCCGTGGATGTTGGGTTGGCAGACGCGTCAGGCCTTCTTCAACTGAGCCAAGTGCTTGTTGAAGAGCGTCACGAGCTGCGTCGCGTCTTTGGCTTCCAATTGCTTCCCAAACACGAGGGTCTTGGACGCCGTGCCCACATGGATGCGGTCCCCACCGACCACCCAAAACTGCTGGTCCATCGATTCGAGGAACGACTTGGGGTTGGGGGCAGGGGCTTCAGCCGGCTTCAATTCGTCCAGCGGCGCCTCGGTGGCCTTGCCTGTGCTTTCCCCATGGTCCAACCGGATGGACAACCCGTCTTGGCTCAATTGGACGACTTCTTGGCCTGAACGGCGCCAGCGCACGGCCTTCCATCCGCGCATTGCGAAGAAGGCCCAGAACCCCATGCAAATGAGGTAGAACTGACGCTCTCCACCGGGGAAACTCCACGCGCCGTACGCCAACATGGCGCCCAACGCCCCCCAAGCGCCCAGCCAAAGCTCGAGGCTCTGTCGCTGCCAGTCGGGGATGGCGCCTGAAATGGTGGCCATCCAACGGTCGCCCGAGCGGCTGACCACGACGCGTTCTCCGATGCGGTGACTTTTCATGACGACGGGGTGGCCAAGGCCTTGCGGTACAGGGCCTCGTATTGGGGCAGGATCTTGTGAATGTGGAACGCTTCGGCCCGTTGGAGGGCAGCTTCGTGGAAGCTTGGGAAATGGGCGCTGTCGAGCACGTGCAGGGCGTCCTTGGCCATGCCATCCACATCTCCCACGGGGCGGAGCATTCCGGTTTTGCCATGCAGGTTGACTTCAGGCAGCCCGCCCACGTCTGTCGAAATCACGGGGACCCCTGCGGCGAAGGCTTCCAAGGCCACAAGTCCAAAGCTTTCTGTTTCAGAGGGAAGCACCAACAAATCGCTGATGAGCAGGGGTTCGATGGGGTTCTTGACCTTGCCCAAGAACACCACATCCTCGGCGACCTTCAGCTCAAGGGCGCGCCGCTCTGCCGCAGCGCGGTCGGGGCCGTCTCCGACCATGAGGAGTTTGGCTTCTTTCGATGCCCGGAGGTGTGCGAACATCGTCACCACGTCGCACACCCGTTTCACCGGTCGGAAGTTGCTGATGTGGCAAAGCACAGGTGCGCCAGACGGTGAGAGCTCCTCTTTGAACGACGCGTTGGGCTCCCTTTGGAAATGGCTGGGGCAAATGAAGTTGGGCACCACCTCAATCGGATGGTCGCCAAACGTCTCCACGGACACCCGCTTGAGGTCGTGTGACACGGCGGTCACCACGTCGCTTTCCTCGATGGCGTCGCTGATCGATGGTTTGAATGACGCGTCCTGGCCCAACAGGGTGATGTCGGTGCCGTGCAGGGTGGTGACCACGGGGAGGCGATGCCCTTGTTTGGCCAAAATCCGTCGGGCATTCAACGCCGCGCTCGCATGAGGAATGGCGTAGTGCACGTGCAGCAGGTCGAGCGCACAGGCCGTGGCCACCTCCACCATTTTGGACGTCAAAACCAGTTCGTAGGGCGGGTAGTCGAAGAGCGGGTACTTGGACACCTCCACCGCGTGGTAGAACACGCGGGGGTGAAACGACCCCAACCGCACAGGTTGGGTGTACGTGATGAAATGCACCTCGTGCCCTTGGTCGGCCAAGGCCTTGCCGAGCTCCGTCGCCACCACGCCGCTTCCGCCGTAGGTGGGGTAGCAGACGATTCCAATGCGTAGTGGGGCAGCGGTCATGGCTCAAAAACGGCTTGTGGCCCCCAAATGTTCGAGCACCACGCGTTGAATCTCCGTCCGTGTGTCCAGACGAAGCAAGGCTTTGTTGGATGCATCCGGGTAAGTGCGGTTGCTCAAGAACACGTAAACCAAATCGTAAGCCGGATCCACCCACACCAAGGTGCCGGTGAAGCCGCTGTGGCCAAAGCTTTCCCACGACGCCAGGTCGCAGGTGGGACCTGAGTCGGGCTCCAGCGCTGGCTTGTCGAAGGCCAGCCCCCGACGGTTGTCGTCGTCCGCAAAAGCCCGACTGGTCCACTGGTCGAGCACGTCTTCCGGCACGATTCGAATGCCCTTGAACACCCCGCCTCGGCGCCAGGTCTCGGCGAGCTCCGCGAGGTCGTAGGCGTTGGAGAAGAGCCCGGCATGGCAAGCCACACCGCCCATCATCGCGGCGCCAGGATCGTGCACAGTGCCGCGCACTTCGCGTCCCCTGAATTCTCGGTCCCATTCGCTCGGGGCGATGCTTGCCTCAGGCACGCCGTTGTCCAGCGGGCGGTACGTCATGCTTTGCCATCCCATCGGGCCGGCCACGTGGTTGGCCACCCAGTCCTCGATGTTCATGCCCCACGTGGTCAAGACTTTGTCCCACATGTAGAAACCGAGGTCGCTGTATCGGTAGTCGCCAGGGGCGTCCAGTTCGGCATCCAAAATGGTGTTCCAAATGGTGTCCAAATAGGCTTCTTCCATGAACATGCCCGGGCTCACAGGCACGTGGCAAGAGGAGTCCGGGGCGTCGCAGAAGGCGCCCGTGGTGTCCTCGAGGGCGCTTCGGTAGAATGGAATCCACGACGCCAGGCCGGCCTGGTGGCTCAACAGTTCGCGCGGGGAGCGGGTGCCCAAAGGGTGCCCCTTCAGCCCAGGCAACAGGTCGTGCACTTGTCCATCTTCTTCCAAAAGCCCAAACCCCGCCATGTGCATCAGGGCGTTGCCTGTGGCAGCCACCTTGGTGATGGAAGCCAAGTCGTACACGGCATCCGGGGTCGTGGGATGTGTCCCGTCCAGGGTTCCGACGGTGTGGTCCACGACGATTTGGCCGGCATGGGCGACCACGACCCTCGCACCAGGCATGGCGCGCTTGTCCAGGGCGTGCTGCAGCAGGCTGTCGACCTTTGCATTGGGTTCTTCCCAAAACGCCAGGCGCCCATCCACGGGACGTCCCAATCGCAAAGCGCCCTCCAAGTCCAGGCCGTCGCCCTCGCGCCATGGCGTGTTCAACGGGGTGACGGGCAGCTTTCCGCCGATGGGGGTGACGCCCGCCACGGCGTCGGCCACGGCGTGGCAGGTGCGTTCGTCGTCCTGGTAGGCCACCAAGATTCCCGCGACGTGCGGCTGAAGTGGCACGAATTCGGGCAGGGCATACGGGTTGCCCATCCACACCACCATGACGTTCCTCGGGTCGAGGTTGCGTTCTTCAAGCAGGCTGGTCATCCGAGCCAACCCTTCAGGCTGAATGCCAAAGTTTCGCGAAGGCCGGTGGCTCATCTCGGTGGCGGTGACGAGCACGTGGGTGGCTTGCGCCAAGGCCGATTGGACGTCGCGTTTGCCCAGACCGCTTCCGTCTTTCCCAACCACATGCCGTGACACGGTCCATCCCTCTCCAAGATGTTTGGCGAGTTGGGCTTCGAGGGGGGCGCAGGACTTGGCGTGGTTGGCCAAATCCAACATCACCGCATGGCCTTGCGTGGCCGCCCATGTCTTGGGGTAGGACGTGTGACCCGGCAACATGGTGAGGCTTTGTGCGAGCAATTCTCGGTGCACCAGTTCAGCGTGTTTGGGCTCCCAGGCAGTTCCGGTGGCAGGCACGGCCTCGCCGGCGTCGGTCCAAAGTTTGGCCAACAGCACACGGCGGCATTTGGCGTCGATGTCCAAGGTGTCCACAGTGCCGTCGGCCAAAGATGCCATGGCCTCTTCAATGGCGGCAACGGGATCCCCGGGGAACAACAAAATGTCGTTGCCGGCTTTCAGCGCGTCCCGAATGCGCCGCCGTTCCCCCGCAAAGTCCGCGAACCCCTTCATGCTCATGGCGTCTGTGAACACCAAGCCTTCGAAGCCCATCTCTTGCCGCAGCAGGGTGTCGACAATCGCGGGGGAAAGGGTGGAGGGTTGGGCCTCGGTGCTGTCCAAACCTGGCACGTCCAAGTGGGCGACCATCACCCCGCCCATGCCGTGGTCGAAAGCGTATTGGAACGGGGCCAATTCCACAGAATCCAACCGCTCACGGTCGTGCAAAATGGAGGGCAAGGTGGCGTGAGAATCGCTGTCGCTGTCGCCATGACCCGGAAAATGCTTGGCGGTGGCGAGCACCCTTTGGTCTTGGAGGCCGTCGGCGTAGGCTTGCCCCAACTTGGTCACCCATTCCACAGACTCCCCAAAGCTGCGGCTGCCTATCACCGGGTTGATCGGGTTGGAGTTGACGTCCACCACAGGGGCGAAGTTGACATGCACGCCCGTGGCGCGGAGGCTTTGTCCGACCACTTGCCCGAACATCCTGACCAACGCCTCGTTGCGAGTGGCGCCCAACGTCATGGCCCGCGGGAAAGAGCGCGTGCTGTCCAGCCGCATGCCCAACCCCCATTCAGCGTCGGACGACACCATCAACGGGACTGAGGCCAAGTCTTGCAAACGCTTCAATCGAACGCGTTGGTGGTCAGGCCCGCCTTGCATGCAGATCACGCCACCCAACCCCAGATCGCGAGTCCATCGCTCGGCTTCTGCCCAGCCTGCCGTGTCGGTTCGGGCGTAGATGGGCACCATGAGAAGTTGGGCCACGCGCTGCTCCATGGTGAGTGTGGCCATCACGCTGTCCACGACGCCATGGGGGCCGTCGAGGAACGCGGGGGACTTGGAGGCGGAAGTCGGGGAGGGTTGCTGGCCAAAGTGGCATCCCCAAAAGGCAAACAACGCCCCAAGGGTCAACGCAAGCCGGGCCATCAAGTGCGGTCGGCCATGCGGGTTCGCGCCAGGGAGAGCAAGAAGTTGAATTGCTCTTCCACCGTCAAGTCGCTGTTGTCCACCACGACCGCGTCGTCCGCCTGGCGCAATGGCGCCACGGCCCGTTCAGAGTCGATGCGGTCGCGGCTGAGGACGTTGTCCAAGACGTCGTCGTACGACACGTCCTTGCCCGCCAGCTGCAGTTCACGCAACCGCCTGTAGGCGCGCGTCTCTGGGTCCGCCGTCATGAAGACCTTCAATTCCGCGTTGGGCAACACCACGGTGCCGATGTCGCGGCCATCCATGACCACGCCGCCGGCTTCGGCCATGCGCTGCTGAATGGCCACAAGTTTGGTCCGGACCTCGGGAACGCGCGCCACCAAGCTCACCTTGTTGGCCACGTCCAGGCTTCGGATCTCCTTCTCGACATTCACGCCGTTCAGGTGGATTTCAGATTGCTCGGTCTTGGGATTGTACTTGAATCCAAGGAACATGCGCTCCAACCCCGCGCGCAACCCCACCTCGTTCACTTCGGTGTCCACAACACTGCGCTCTTTCATCGCGTGAAGCGTTGCCGCGCGGTACATCGCACCCGTGTCGATGTAGACGTAATTGAGTTCTTTGGCCAAGGTTTTGGCCATGGTGCTCTTTCCGGCACTTGAGTGCCCGTCAATGGCGATGTTGATGCGACTGCGACCCATGCGTCGAAGATAACTTGCCCCAAGCAACAATCAGGGCCGATTCGCCCCAGATTCGCCGCCTTGTTGCGGCACTTGAATCGCCAAGGCCAAATGCGTGGAGGTTCCCGCGAAGTGGTACACGCTTCTGGCCACGCTGTATCGGAGCGCTTTGAACTGGCCTTGGAGCCCCAGGGACAGTCCATTCAGGCCTGTTCGTCCTGCGGCGACCATCGTTTTTTGTCGTTGGTGGTTGTAGCCCAAGTGGCCCGTCAATTGCGGACCCAGTTTCAACGTGACCCCGCCGGTCAAGTGCCGGGCGAATTGGTCCCCCCATTCCCAAATGTCGTTGGGGATGACTTCCCCGGTCAGTGGGTCGTAGGCGTCGTCGTACGTGCCTTCAGGGGCGAGCTCCCAGGTGTTCAGCCGTTGCATGCGAAGGTGGAAGGTGAAGGGGGCGTTGGCGAAGGTTTGGGTCCAGCCCACCTGCACGTTGTGCGGCAACCGTCCTTGTGGCATGATGCCTGAAAAGTCTTCCTGCAGGCCCAGGTTGCTCACGACGAAGCCAAGGGCGCCCATGCCGTTGCGGGTGCGCCGAAGCGCCCCCAAGTCCACGCCCAACACGCCGGCATTGACCTGCGCGAGGTTTCGAAGCCCGGTCCACCCCGTGGCGCCCACCGTCCACTGTGGCCCCAAGGCCCAAGCCGTGCCGTATTGGGCGATGTAGTCGCCTCCAGAGAAGTTGCCTGCCTCGAGGCCCGCTGCAGTGGTGCCTTCGAACGTGCCGAACGAGGCAAACCGGATGCCCACATGCGACGCGCGCCTGCCACGGTGGGCCAATGGCCAGGTCACGGCCCCCGAGCGGATGCCTGCGAAGTAGTCCAGGTAGGAGGTGTACACGTCGCGCTCCACGGAGGAATCCAACGCGCAAGGGTGCACAGCCACGGACCACCCGTCGGCTTCCAAAGGAGCCACGTCCAAGCCGCCCAATGCGGCATGGCGAGGCGCGGCGGCCACGTCCCATGCCAAGGAGGTGGGGACGTCTTGCGCCCAGGCCGTGTGGAGTCCAAGCGCCAAGCTGGACATCAACACCATTCGGATGCAGAATTGGACCGTGGTCATGTGGGCAAGTTACGAGGCGACCACGCGCAAGGGGTTGTCCACCTGTTGCCCGAGCAGGGCCCTGTCCACCACTTCCCGCATCTGCGTGACGTAAGTGAAGCTCAGTCCTTTGATGTAGCGTGGGTTGATGTCGTCCACGTCTTTGCGGTTGCGCTCGCACAGGATGATTTCCTTGATGCCGGCCCGCTTGGCGGCCAAGATTTTCTCTTTGATGCCGCCCACAGGCAACACTTGCCCGCGCAACGTGATTTCCCCACTCATGGCCAAGTACTTCCGGACTTTGCGTTGGGTGAACGCACTGGCCAGGGCTGTGAGCATGGTGATGCCGGCGCTCGGACCGTCCTTGGGAATGGCGCCCTGCGGCACGTGAATGTGAATGTCCCACTTGTCAAACACGTCGGGGGTCAATCCCAGCCAATCGGCGTGGGCCTTGAGGTGCTGCAACGCAATCACCGCGGATTCCTTCATGACGGCCCCCAAATTCCCTGTCAGGGTCAACTTGCCTTTGCCCGGCGTGAGGGACGATTCGATGAAGAGGATGTCGCCGCCACGGGGCGTCCAAGCCAGGCCAGTCACCACGCCTGCCACGTCGTTGCCCTCGTACTTGTCCTTTTCTCTGGCAATGCCCAAAATGTCGTGCAGGTGCTCTGCGCCGACGCTCACCTCGTGGGATTCCTCGAGGGCAATTTGTTTGGCGCGGTGACGAACGAGTTTGGCCAGCCGCTTGTCCAAACCTCGCACCCCGCTTTCGTTCGTGTATTGTTCCACCACCGCTTGGATGGTGGCCACGGGCACCTTGAGGCTGGCAGGCGCAAGTCCTGAGGCGTTGAGGTGCTTGGGCAAGAGGTGCTGCTTGCCGATTTGAACCTTCTCCTCCAGCGTGTATCCACTCACATCGATGATTTCCATGCGGTCCCGGAGTGCGGGCTGGATGGTGCTCAAGTCGTTGCACGTGGCCAAGAACATGACCTTGCTCAGGTCGTAGTCCAAGTCGAGATAGTTGTCGTGGAAGGTGTGGTTCTGCTCAGGGTCAAGCACCTCAAGCAGGGCAGAGGAAGGGTCGCCGTGGTGGTCCCTTCCCAATTTGTCGATCTCGTCCAAGATGAACAGCGGGTTGCTCGTGCCCGCTTTCTTGAGGTTTTGGAGCACCCGTCCCGGCATGGCGCCGATGTAGGTCTTCCTGTGGCCACGGATTTCGGCTTCGTCGCGTAAGCCGCCCAAGCTCATGCGGACGTATTT
Source organism: Flavobacteriales bacterium (assembly GCA_049627085.1). Lineage (GTDB taxonomy): Bacteria > Bacteroidota > Bacteroidia > Flavobacteriales_D > Sanyastnellaceae > UBA11663. The sequence goes on from JBMZWX010000006.1 coordinate 7,764, forward strand.
CCGTCCCAGCGCTTCGGCGATGCTGCGTCCCAAGGAGGTCTTGCCCACCCCCGGAGGGCCGTAAAGGCAGAGGATGGGGGCTTTCATGTCGCCCTTGATTTTGAGCACAGCCAAGTGTTCGATGATGCGCTCCTTCACTTTTTCCAGCCCGTGGTGGTCTTGGTCCAACACCGCTTGGGCGTGGGTCAAGTCGAAGTTGTCGTCGGAGACCTTGTTCCAAGGAAGTTCGAGCATCACGTCCAGGTAGTTGGACTGCACGCTGTACTCGCTGCCCTGGGGGTTCATCCGCTCCAGTTTCCCAAGTTCCTTGTCGAAGGCCACCTTGGTGTGGTCGGGCCAGTTTTTGTCCGCCGCTTTGGCGCGCTTTTCTTGAATTTCTTCCTTCAACGGGTTGGCCCCCAACTCGTCCTGGATGGTCTTCATCTGCTGGTGGAGGAAGAACTCGCGCTGCTGCTGGTCCAGGTCGGTTTTGACCTTGGCGTGGATGTCCTGTTTCAGAGAGAGCATGTGCTTCTCCTTGTGCAGCAGCTCCAACACCGTCTGGGCGCGTTTTCCGAGGTCGACCTCTTCGAGAATGCGCTGCTTCTCGTCCACCTTCACCTGCATGTTGCTGCCGATGAAGTTGACCAAAAACCCCAGGCGGTTGATGCCCTTGATGGCCTCGGCAGCTTCCGTGGGGATGTTGGGGTTCATTTCAATGAGCTCGGCAGCCAACTCCCGCAAGCTCTCCACCATGGCCTGGCCTTCTTTTTCTGGCAGGGGCTCTTCAATCCCCCCGTACGCCGAGACTTTGGCCTTGAGGTAGGGTTCTTCTTGGATGACTTCGTCCCACTTGAATCGTTGTTGCCCCTGGAGGATCACGGTGTTGGTGCCGTCGGGCATCTTCAACATCTTCATGATGCGGGCCACGGTGCCGACGTTGTTCAAATCGTCCGGCCCGGGCACCTCGGTGTCGTCTTCCTTTTGGCTCACCACCCCAATCACCTGATCGGCCTTGTTCGCCTCCTTGATGAGCCGAACAGACCTGTCCCGTCCCACGCTGATCGGAATCACCACCCCGGGAAACAGCACGGTGTTGCGCAGCGACAACAGCGGGAGCACCTCTGGAATGTCGGTTTCCTGCATGGCCGTTTCATCCTCCTCGGTCAAAATGGGGATGAACTCTTGGTCCTGGGTGTCGCTCAGTTTGATGTTCATGGTCAGGGCGTGTGTGGACATGCACAGGTCAAACGCCGTGCCACCCGACTTGTTGCGACAGCTTGGCAGACTTATTTCGAAAAGAGTGCCCGAATGGCATGCTCCTCGCCCGCGGACATGCTCTGCTTGCGACGCGCCATGACCTTTCGCGCCACGTCAAGCCCTTTGTCGAGGTCGATCCGGGCGTCGCCGTCCACGCCCCATTGGAAATTTGGAACATGGCGGGGAGGCGTCTGCTCCCCGAACACATTGGCCATCACCCCGACCACAGTGGCCGTGGAAAAGGCGGTGTGGATTGCGGTTTTGCTGTGGTCGCCCATCAACAAGCCGCAGAACTGGCGTCCCTTGGGTTCAAAGGACTGGCTGTCCTCGCTCCACTCGGCGATCACCCCGTAGGTGTTTTTCAGGTTGCTGCACGTGGTCTCGGCCCCGAGGTTGCACCAAGACCCAAGCACCGCATTGCCCAAAAAACCGCCGTGGGCCTTGTTGGACCAGTCGTGAACGACCACGTTGCTCAACTCGCCGCCCATTTTGCAGCCTTGGCCCACGGTGGTCGCGCCGTAGACCAAGGTGCCCATGCGGAGCTGGGATCCTTCCCCAAGGGCAAAGGGGCCACGGACGCGACAGCCCTCCATGATTTCGGCATCAGGGCCCACCACGATGGGGCCTTGTTCTGTGTTCAAGCTGACGTCCCGCAGCACCGCCCCGGGGGCCAGCCACACGCTGGACATGGGGCCGTGGACACGGACACCCTGTTCTTGCCAAGCTTCGCGTTCCTCCTCCTGCAGCGCCCGGAGTCGCCACGCGAGTTGAAGCCTGGCCAAGTCCTCGCCCAATCCCAAGCCGCAAAGCTCAAAGAGGTGAGGCGCGTCGTTCAACCAAAGCGCGTCTGCGGACAGTTCTTGCACGTTCACCGCTTCCGCACCATGCAGGGCGACGAGCTCGCCTTGGCGCGTCAGGCCGTCTCCATCTGACAGATTCAAGACGGCCATCGCGTTGTCACGGGTGGGCATGAGCCGTGAATGAATTCGAATGTGGGGGTTGTCCCGCAAGACTTCTTGCCATTGTTTTGCAATGGTCCGTACTCCGAAATGGAGCTCTTGCACCCCCTTGAGGGCGTTCAATGGATAGAATTCGGCCGAATCACCGTTGTCCAAGAACCTTGAATCTGTCATGGAGCAAACTTATGATGTGAACCAAAGGCCCGAGAAGGGTGTTCACATTTTTGCACCGCATCACATCGTGCAGGAGGACCGCGTGAAGCAAGAATTTTCAATCAAGGATTTGGAGAACCTCTCTGGGGTCAAGGCGCACACCATCCGCGCCTGGGAACAGAGGTACGCCCTGTTGAACCCCAACAGGTCGTCGACGAACATCCGGACTTACCGTGGAGAGGACTTGAAGAAGCTCCTCAACGTGGCCCTGCTCTTGGAGCGTGGACTGAAGATTTCCAAGATCGCAGGGTTGTCGCCCAAGCAATTGGCCCAGATGGTTGCAGAAGGTCCGAGTGTGTCGGATGAAGGCGGAGAGGCGCTGGCAAAGCAACGGCTGAAGCTCGCCATGATGACCTATGACGAGACGCTGTTTCGAAGCACCATGCAAGAATGCGTGGATCGGTTGACCTTCGACGGCGCGGTGCTGAGTGTGGCCTTGCCCTTTTTGGCGGAAGTGGGTGTGCTTTGGTTGACCGACACCATTTGCCCTGCCCACGAGCATTTCATGAGCAACCTCCTCCGACAAATGCTCTTCGCTGAAATCCACAACGCCCCCGTCCCGGAGGGCCAGGAGAAAGGCAAGGTCATTGTGCTGTATTTGCCGGAACGCGAGATCCACGACATCTCTTTGCTGTTCCTTCACCACCTCTGCCGGTCGGCAGGGCGCCAAAGTGTGTTCCTCGGTCAAAGCGTGCCTTTTGACGACTTGGTGAACGTGGCCACCCAGTTTGAGGACGTGTGTTTTGTGTCCTATTGCACGACATCTCCTGCGGCAGATCAAGCCCAGGACTACGTGGACCGCATCGATCGGACGTTTGCCGGCTCGGACGTGACTTTCCACCTCGGCGGCGGGGTGTTCAAGCAGGCGGCGGGAGGCGCCAACACCACCGTGCACGCGGACGGAGCGAGCCTTGTGCAAAAGATTTTGCACTGATCCATCCTTTTTGGAGTACGTTTAACACATTGGTTTTCAGGTTTTCCTGAAAAAATGTTGAACGTTTTTTGAAAAACGTTGAACAAAAAGTTGGCGCAAGGACAGGTTTGTTTAATCTTTGCTTCAGTTCGTTAAACAAAAAACGATTTGTGATGAGCACCCTCGAATTCAATCAACTCTTGGTCAGCCAGTCTGACTTCTTGCGCGGCTTTGCACTCGGATTCACCCGAAATGGTGCCGACGCCGATGACCTGGTTCAGGACACCATGGTGAAGGCGTTGCGCTACAAGAACAACTTCAAGGAGGGGACCAACATGAAGGGGTGGCTGTACACCATCATGCGCAACATCTTCATCAACAACTACAAGCGCAAGAAGTTCCAGAACACCGTGCTCGACAGCACGGAGAACCAATACTTCATCAACGCAAGCCAAGATTACCGGGTGGACACGGTGACCACCGAAATCAACCAGTCCGACATCTTGGGCGCCATCAACGAACTCAAGCCAGACTTCCGCAAGCCGTTCACCATGTTCCTTGACGGGTACCACTACGACGAGATTGCGGCAGAAATGGAAATCCCCATGGGCACCGTGAAATCGCGCATTTTCCACGCCCGCAAAAAGCTCTCCGCCTCCTTGGTGGACTACCAGAATTGAGGCGTCACCTCACGTCGCTTCTTCTCGTATCTTGTCGGCAGAGTTGACTACCTGCCATGCTTGAACAATTCAACCGCTTTCTGACGTTGCCCTTCTTGGCCATGCTGCCCTTCGGGGTCGCGGCTCAAGTGGACGTGGACCAAAGCTTGACCATCGAGCAATACGTCAACGACGTGTTGCTTGGAGAAGGGGTCAGCGCCACCAACATCAATTTCATCGGCTCCACCGAGCAAATCGGTTACATGACTGGGGGCGACGACGTGGGCTTTCCCATCGACGGCGGCTTGGTGTTGAGTTCGGGCAACGCTGCGGACGCCTTCTGTGCTGGGGCAGGATGCTTGAATTGCTCAGGGGGCAACCCCACAGACAACGACTTGCTGGACATCGCCAACAGCGTACCCCCACTGATTGGTCAGGCGTTCTCGGTGACCAGTGTGAATGACTTGTGCGTGTTGGAATTCGACTTCGATCCGGCCGGCGACTACGTGTCGTTCAACTACGTGTTTGGGTCAAGTGAGTACGAAGCTTGGGAGAACTCTCAGTACAACGACATTTTCGCCTTCTTCCTTTCTGGGGCAGGCATCAATGGACCGTACGACGCACCTGGGGCGTTCCCGGGTCAAGCCATCAACATCGCAAGCGTCCCCGATTCAGACCCTGAACTTCCCATCACCATCAGCTCTGTGAATGGCGCCCTGAATGCGGAGTACTACATCTTGAACGAAGCGCCGGACGACGTCTGCATGAATGGATACACCACTGTGTTGACCGCAGTGTATCCTGTCATTTGCGGGGAGACGTATCACATCAAGTTGGCCATTGGAGACGGGACGGACACAATTTTGGATTCCGTGGTCATTTTGGAGGAGGGCAGCTTCGGATCGCCGATTCCGACCACGTACGAGTCGCAAGCGGCTCCAGAGTGCGACCCAGACCCCAATGACGACCAAATCATTTACTGCGCTTGGGAGGATTGTGGTCCAGCCACCATCACCATCAGCCGACCTTGCGCGGTGTCCTCGCTCTTTCCGTTTCCCTTTGATTTGACCGCAGCGCCTGGGTCAGAAGCCACCTTGGATGAGGATTTGCTCGGGTTGCCTTCTTCGGCGGCCATTCCTGTGGGGGAATACGGCATCTCTCTGACGTTCGAAGTGCCCCAAGACGACATCGATGAAGGCACAGAGGCGCTGTACCTGAAGGTGACGAGCGGGACGATTGAGAGTGAAATCACCATCATCATCTACGACACGCCTCCGTTCGAGGCCACCATGCCTGAATTGGTGACGGTGCCATGCGACCAGTCGGAGGAGGTGTGCATCGAGTTGATCCAAGACCCTGCTTATGCCTACCCTCCGGTGGACTATTACTGGACCATCAACGGGGTGGATTTCGGTTCGGACCAATGCGTCACGTACCAATCCTTGACCAGTTCGCTGATGGAAGTGTACATGGAAGACGGCTGTGGACGGGAAGTCTACCTGCAGGGCTTGTTCGAAGTGCCGTACGACGCCCTGGAACTGACCATGCCCAACGACACCTTGTTGTGCAACGGCGCTGCAGCGGTCATGGAACTTGAGATTCAAGGTGGTCAACCGCCCTATCAAATTCAATGGGACGATTTCACCGACGAGGAATTGATCCACGTGGTCGATCCTGATGAAAGCACGGAGTACGAAGTGGTGGTGGTCGACAACTGCGATTATTCGGAGTTTGCCTCCACCAAAGTGGACGTGCAGACGGTCAAAACGACCATCGTGCGTGAGAGCCTCGGCGACGACACCTACGCCTTTGATGTGTTGACGGATCCGGTGGAGCCCTTTGAAGGCGCGTACTTCTACGTCTGGGAATTCGGAGATGGCAACGTGGCGTACGAGGGCGCTCCCACCCACACGTACGACGGGTTGTCCCAGTACGAGGCCAAGGTGTACGTCACGACCAACATCGGTTGTTCGGACGACGCGGTCATGGACATCTACGGCGACGTGCTGTTCTACATTCCCACGGCATTCACACCTGACAACGACGGGTTGAACGACGCTTTGGAAATCACGGGGCGCCAGGTGCGGTTGTTCGAGATTTGGATCTACAACCGCTGGGGTGAAGAAGTCTACCACAGCACCGACATGGACGCGGCCTGGGTGGGCGATGTGGACGGAGGCACGCACTATGCGCCCAACGGGGTGTACCACTGGGTGATCAAGGCCGCTGGCTTCGACACCGACGCCCAGGAGTTCCGTGGCTTCGTGCATTTGATGCGCTGACACCTTACCACCTTTCTCATGACCGATTCCTTTTCTGGCCGCAGCCTGCGCGGCGCCTTCGTGGCAGTCACCTCCCTGTTTTTCATGTGGGGTTTCATCACCGTTCTGGTGGATGCGTTGATTCCCCGTTTGAAGGACGTGTTCGAATTGACGTTCCTTCAGGCTGGCTTGGTCCAGTTCGCCTGGTTTGCAGCCTACGGGGTGCTGTCCATTCCTGGCGGAAACCTGATTTCAAAGATTGGCTACCAACGAGGCATTTTGGTGGGCTTGGCCACGGCAGGGTTGGGTTGCTTGCTGTTTTATCCTGCGGCTGCCACACGCTTGTATCCTTTGTTTTTGCTCGCGTTGTTCGTGGTGGCCGGAGGCATCACGGTGTTGCAGGTGGCCGCCAACCCCTACATCAGTGTGCTCGGCCCGGAGGAATCCGCCTCAGCGAGGCTCAACCTGTCTCAAGCGTTCAATTCATTCGGCACCACCATTGCACCTGTGGTGGCGGCAAGCTTCCTTTTGGGAGACCAAATCCTGAGCGGCGAGGCCATCGACGCCTTGGCAGATGGCGAGCGCCAGGCCTACTTCGCGGCGGAGGCGTCAGCTGTCCAGGTTCCCTTTGTGCTGTTGGCGTTGGCCTTTTTCCTGTTGGCAGGCGTCGTGGGGGTCATCCAACTTCCCAAAATTTTGGGCCATCAAGACGAGGGCAGCAGGACGAGCTACGCCCAAGTCTTCCAAAACCGCAAGCTGCGCTTCGGCGCCCTGGCCATCTTCGTGTACGTCGGGGCCGAGGTCGCTTTGGGCTCGTACATGGTGAGCTACGGTCTCTCGTTGGACATTCTGGAAGACATCCAGTCCAGCGAGGTGCTTGGTGCCATGGCTGGGGTGGCGGCCTTCATCAAAGGCATTGACGTGTCTGGGCTGGACGCCAAAGGGGTGTTGGGCGCATTGTTGACGTTCTATTGGGGTGGGGCCATGCTGGGCCGTTTCGCAGGGTCTGGATTGATGGGGTGGGTGTCGCCGTCGCGACTGTTGGCCGCAGCTGGGTTGTGCGCGGTGGTGTTGATCGGTGTGTCCATTTCGTTGAGTGGTCTGCCTGCGTTGTTGTCCTTGCTCGGCGTGGGCTTCTTCAACAGCATCATGTTCCCGACCATCTTCACCTTGGCCATTGAGGACTTGGGGGAAGGCAAGCCTCAGGGCTCTGGTCTGCTCTGCACGGCCATTGTGGGAGGGGCGTTCATTCCCCCTGCCGTCGGAGCCTTGGTGGACGGCGCAAGTTTTGAAGTGGCCTTTTTGTTGCCCCTGGTGTGCTACGCGTACATCGCATGGTATGCGGGGCGATTGGTGCCTCATTCGGCCTGACCTCAGACGACGCTGAACGTCAAGATTCCTTAACGTCGTCCTTGACTTTTTGAACAGAACGCAACTTTTTTGACTCAAAAGGAGTTATCTAGCAGCACCCCAACGGGAAAAGACCTTAAGAACATGGCCAGAAGAAAAAAGTCCGCCAAGGAATTGCAGCCCAACATCAAGGTTCGCTTGGACCGTCGCACCGTGATCACGGTGCGGGACGAGAGCAAGTTGGCCTACTGGAAGGAGAAGTTCCCAGGCCTCGAGATTCTGGAAGAATCTTGAGTCAACCGCCCATCAGGGCATCAAAAAAGGCGATCCAATCGGATCGCCTTTTTTGTTTGGGGCAGGTTGAGCTCAGCCCTGGACAGCCTCCTGCTTCCACGGGGCGAGCGCCAATTGCTCACGGCCCTTCTTGGTCAGCGCGTAGCCATCCTTGTTCTGAATCAGGCCGTCGAGGTACAAGTTGGTGATGCGTTCACCGATGCGGGCTTTGCCCACGTGCAGGTCGGTGTCTTCTTCGATGCGCTTCCAGAAGTTGCGCTCCAGCACGGCCAAACGGATGTGACATTGGTTCTCAACCTTGTGCATGTGAATGATGTCGAGAATCATGTGGTCGTATTTGTCCAAGGATTTCATGGGTTCAGGCGTTTGGTAGGTGAGAGATTTGAACAGCAAGAAAGGACTTTTCCTCTGGAGCTGTGGAAAAAGGCGCTCCCCCGTTGTTCACGGGTTTTCCACGGGTTTTCTGAGATTGTGAACAACCTGTGGATAGCTTCCTCAACTCACTCATAATCAGAGTGATTCTGTAGGAAATACTTGAAGTAGCGCGCCATGTAATGCACGTCTCTCTCGGCGTGCTTCGACGGTTTGAAGGGTGCATGGACGTGAAAGAACCTGCGTTTCGACTCCCATGCACAAAGGGTGAGGCGTGCCCCACTGGATTTGGCCCAAGTTTGGGCCTGTTCCAATTGTGCATTGCTGCCGTCGGTTTGGAGGACGACACATTTCCCTAAGGACCAGGCTTCCCTCAGCACATGTCCTTCGCAACCTGGGTTCACCTGAATGGATTGCACGGGGTACAGCCACTTGGCCCAAGTCACTTGCCACGCGCGAGGGGCGTGCATGACCACAAGGGTGCGCCAAAACGGTTTGGGAAACCTTCCGCGCACGCGCCATCCTCGCATCCCCAAGGCGCGCAACACGAGCCATTTGGTCCAAGCGTTGCGGTGGCGCGGTTGAATGGCTTCCCGGATCTTGTCGGCGGTCATGCGTTCAAGTGATGTTCGTGCGGGGTCCAAGGCCCTGTGATGGTGGGTGCGGCGTGAAGGAAGAGGTTCAATTGGGTTTGAAACTGGGGTCGCGGCCACGGCACAGCACCCAGGGAGGCGAGGTGTGGATTCATGATTTGGCAATCCACAGGCCCAAACCCATTCAAGGCAAGCCAGCGCACCAATTGAATGAACGCCACTTTGCTCGCGTTGGATTGGGTGGAAAACATGCTTTCGCCAAAAAACATTCGTCCCAAGGAGACCCCATACAGGCCGCCCACGAGTTTGTCGTCGCGCCAAGCCTCCACCGAGTGCGCCACCCCAAGTTCGTGCAGCGCCACGTAAGCGTCCACGATGTCGTCTGTGATCCACGTGCCTTCGCCGTCGCGCGGGGCCTGTTGACATTGCCGCACCACCTCTTCAAAGCATCGGTCCATGGTGATGCGAAACGGTCGACGGTTGAGGATGTTCCTCATGCTTTTGGTCACCTTCAACCCTTGGGCAGGCAACACGGCGCGTTCGGGTGGGGCCCACCACATGATGGGTTCGTCATCCATGAACCACGGAAAAGTGCCGTGTTCGTAGGCGGCCATCAAGCGCGCCGGGGAAAGATCCCCTCCAACCGCAAGCAACCCGTGGTCGCCTGCGGCCGACACGGGAGGGAAGTGGAGGTCTGCGTCGAGCAGGGGAATCTTCATGCGGCAAAGAAACGGCCTTCATCCGTGCGTTCCTTTGCATCATGAGCCGGGATTTTGAACGAGCGGAAGGTGCGGCCATCAAGCTCTTGCGTGGCCATGTGGCGTCCCACGGGCTGCCAGGCTGGTCGGCCCAGAAATTGGCATGCCCCCCGGGGCGTCCCAAGGAGGGGATGACGGAGGACCGCGCGGCACGCCGTGCGGGCGTGGTGGCCTTGTTGTGTCCCAACGCCCGAGACCAATGGTCCTTGGTGTTCATGCGTCGCACCCAAGATGGCTCACCGCACAGCGGTCAGCTCTCCTTCCCCGGCGGGGCAGAAGAGGCCTCAGACCGGTCCGACTTGGTCCGAACAGCCCTTCGTGAGTTTGAAGAGGAAGTGGGGGTGGCCTTGGACCGGTCGCATTTGGTCGGTGTCATGACGCCCTTGTACATCCCACCGAGCTCATTTTGGGTGCAGCCTGTGTTGGCGGTGGTGGACGAGATGCCTCAGTTCGTCGAGGAGCCCACCGAGGTGGCCGAGATTTTGGTCACGCCCTTGTCCGAATTGCCTGCTGCAGGGAAAGCTTGGCCCACAAAACGCATTGCAAGTCGGCAGGGCACCGTCGTGTCGCCGGGCTGCGAGGTGGGGAAGGCTGTGTTGTGGGGTGCCACGGCCATGATGACGGCGGAGGTGCTGAGCCTTTGTCATGGAGCGGGTTTTCCCCCTTCCTTTGCACCCAGAATTTTTCAGCCATGAGCAAGCACATTTTGGGGTTGACCAGCAAGGAAGACCAGGTGGTGTCCAAGGCCCTGAAGACCATCCATGACAAAGGAACCCAAGCGTCCATTCGTCCCTTGCTCGAGGCGTTCGCTGCCCGCAAAGACGACGCCTTGCGCGAAGAGATGCTAGGCATGCTATCCTCCATGAAGCTGTCGGCGGCGGAAGACATTTTCCTGGAGGCCCTTTCTGACCCCAAGCTGGCCCATGTGGCCGGGGACATCCTTCAATGCCTGTGGAGTTGCGGATTCATGTGCGACGGCCGACTGGCGCTGGTGGTGGAAGTGGCCTGTCAAGGGGATTTCAAGCAAGCCATGGAAGGGGCCACGCTGCTGGAGCAGGTGGAAACCGTGCAGGACGAGAAAGACCTGCTCGAGGCCCAAGTGATCGTCGGAGAAGCCATGGGGGACGACTCCAAAAAGGGCATTGCCCCGTTCCTGGAAGGCATGAAGGCCCACTTGGCCATGCTCCAGGATACCTTGATGTAAAGGTCAGTGGCGGGGGGCTGCGTCGCTCGCAACCCGACGCTTTTCGATGCGTTCGAGCGGGCCGGGGCAGGTGCCCAGGTGGCAGTTCTTGCAGGCGTCCACCACGTGGTTGAAAGCTTGCGCACTTGGGGACGCGTTGAATTGGGCAATCGCTTGGCGGTACAGGGGCGCGTGGTCCTCAAAATGGCCGTTGACCATGGTCTCGTCGGTGGGGTGACGGTCCATCAAGCTGTGCGGATCCAAGGACTGTCCTTCCCAGGAAAACCCTTCGGTGTCCATGTCCTTCAGGATTCGTGCGAGTTGGTCGTCCATGGCGACCATGGTGCCTGCCAATTCAGACAAACCGTTGGGCTGGCTTGGGGCCAACCGAGGTTGCACCGTCGAAGGATCAGAACCCGGAGCACATCCAACGCTCAAGATGAGCCCCACGCAGAGGCCAAACGTCGCCACGTGCTCCATCTCAACCTTCAATCATGACACCCGTGGCCGTGAACGCCAAACGCAGTTCTGGTTCTGTGATGGCGTCGATTTCTGCCTGACTCTTGCCGGCATCCTCGGCGTAGTGCTTCAGCATGGGGACCGTCAAGGTGTCGTAGAATGCCTCACCTTGAACCACCGTTCGTTTGCCTTCAGCGCCTTCGGTCGGCACGAAAAAGCTGTAGTCCAGAAACCGGACGAACACCGTGTCGCTGCCTGAGGCCACGTCCATCCAGCATCCTTTTTTGGCGCAGGTGGCGGTCACTTCCCCCTCAAACGTCAGGGACGCGCGCCCGTCTTCTGCGAGGGCCTCTCGGACGTCCTGGGCCTGGAGGGCACCGTCGGTCTCGATGACCGATCCGTAAAACGTTTGCGGCACGCCGGCGACGTCGGTTTGGCCTGCAGGAGGCGGGGGGGCGCAACCCGCGACAAAGGAAGCAAGGGCAAGGACGGTGAAGGAGCGAAGAGAAATCATGGTCGGAGGGTCAGTTGAGGGTTGAAATCAGTGCGTGCGGGTCATTTGTGCTTGGGTCAGCACGAGGAAGTCGGCCCGGTTCAAGGCCGTGCTGTCCGGGGTCCACACGTCGACCTGGGTGTCGCCGTGGATGGTGAGGACGTTCAAGTCAGGCTGGGCTTGACGGAGGTACCAGACGATGCCTTCCCAATCTTGGCTGTGGTACGACCCGTTGACGTGCACAAAGGGCTGGCCTTCCGTGCGGGTTTGCAAAATCCAATGCGCCATGGTGGCGTCCTTGATGGCCTGCGCCATGGGCAGGGTTTCCCCGCCGTGCCCTCCGGCCATGGCCAACATCGCGTCGTACCCTGGCAGCGAGGGGTCGAAGGCCACCGGCAGCGACGGCAAGTAGGCCTGGGCGTCTGGGGACAGGTCTTCCAAGCCGTCGAGCCCGTGCTTGTAGACCCACGACGCGTAACGCCGAGGCACGTTGGTGGCGGTCATGGTCAACCCGTGTTCCTTGGCCAAGTCCAACAGAGGTTGGTAGTCTGTGGCGTGGTTGGGCCAAAGGTTGGCCGCCGCTTCCAGTTTGTCCAAGTTGACGACACCCGCGAGGTATTCGTTCACCACGAGTTGGTCGTCCGCTTCCAACATCTCGGCCCCCAAGCAGGGTTGAGCCCCATGGTCCAAAAGGCTGCGCACCAGCTCCTGCTGGAGCCAATGCATGACGGCGTCGTCGTGCAATTCCCCGAAGCACACCACGTCGGCTTCCAAGGCTTCAGTCACCAAATCGGACCAAGTGGCAGGTGTGCCATCACCTTGGTACAGGGCGTAGGCGGAGGGATTGCTGCGCATGGATTTGGATTGGGCCTTCGTCTGGGACCACGCCAAACACGACGTCAAGGTCCAAAGAAGGAGAAGGAGGGCTGGGTGTTTCATGGTTGTTGCTGTCAAGTTTGCATGACCCCGGGCCGGAATGCGGCATCGATGGGCGCCTCGTTCGCAGCTTCAATGCCCATGGAAATCCAAGACCGGCTGTGGTTGGGGTCGATGATGGCGTCCACCCACAGTCGCGCTGCGGCGTACACGGGTTCGGTTTGCTCGTCGTACCGTTGGGTGATGGTGTCAAGAAGGGTCTGCTCCTCGGCTTCAGTGGGTGCCTTTCCTTGTTTCTTCAAGGAGGCCTTCTCAATCTGCAGGAGCACCTTGGCCGCTTGGGTGCCGCCCATCACCGCCAAGCGTGCTGTGGGCCAGGCCACGATCAGCCGTGGGTCGTAGGCCTTGCCGCACATGGCGTAATTCCCGGCGCCGTAGCTGTTGCCCACCACGACGGTGAACTTGGGGACCACGCTGTTGGCGACCGCGTTGACCATTTTGGCGCCGTCCTTGATGATGCCGCCGTGTTCCGATTTGGACCCGACCATGAAGCCGGTGACGTCTTGCAAGAAGACCAGGGGCACGTTGCGCTGGTTGCAGGTCATGATGAAACGGGCGGCTTTGTCTGCGCTGTCGGAGTAAATCACACCGCCAAACTGAAGGCCGTCCTTCTTGCTTTTCACCACCGTGCGTTGGTTGGCCACAATGCCCACACTCCACCCGTCGATGCGCGCATATCCACACACCAAGGTTTTGCCGTACCCGGATTTGTACTCGGTGAAACTGTCTTGGTCCACGAGCGCGTCGAGAAGGTCGCGTGTGTCGTAGGGTTCCGTTCTGGCGTCGGGCACGACCCCGCAAATGGAAGGGGAAGCCGGCGACAGGGCGGCGTCCCTTTGGAATCCCGCCTTGGGACCCAAGTCGCCCCAGTGTGAGGCGAGCTTGCGAATGTGCGCCAACGCCTCCTCTTCGTTGGCGCAACGGTAATCTGTCACACCTGAGATTTCGTCGTGGGTTTGGGCCCCACCGAGGGTTTCGTTGTCGATGTCCTCGCCAATGGCGGCCTTCACGAGGTAGCTCCCTGCCAAGAAGATGGACCCCGTGCCTTCCACGATGATGCTCTCGTCGCTCATGATGGGGAGGTAGGCTCCCCCGGCGACGCAGCTTCCCATCACTGCGGCGATTTGTGGAATGCCGGCAGAAGAGAGTTTGGCGTTGTTCCTGAACATCCGCCCGAAGTGTTCCTTGTCCGGGAAGATCTCGTCTTGCATGGGCAAGTACACCCCGGCGCTGTCCACCAAATAGATGATCGGCAAGCGGTTCTCCAAGGCAATTTCTTGGGCGCGGAGGTTCTTTTTGCCTGTGATCGGAAACCATGCTCCGGCTTTCACGGTGGCGTCGTTGGCCACGGCCAAGCACAGTTTGCCGTGGATTCGGCCGAGCTCCACCACCACGCCGCCGGAAGGGCATCCGCCTTCTTCTTCGTACATCCCGTGGCCCGCCAGTGCGCCGATCTCCAGCCGCTCGCAACCTGGGTCGAACAGCTTGCCGAGACGTTCGCGGGCCGTCCACTTTCCTTTGGCGTGCTCTTTGTCGATGCGGGCTTGCCCTCCGCCTTGGCGAACGCGTGCCAGAAGTCGCTCCAAATCGGCGACACGCATGCGCATTCGGTCTTCGTTGAGGTTCCGCGCCAAGTCGTTTTCGGATGCCATGACTCGAAGGTACTTCAAGGCTCCTACCTTTGGTCTTGTGAGAAGGCAAAGCTTGATGGCCGTGATGTGGGGCGTCGCCCTGCTCAGTCTGGGGCTCCTGGGGTGCCATTCTTCTGCCTCGACCTCGTCGCGAACAGCGTGGGCTGAACTTGACGCCCCGCATTACGCCCTTGGCCACTCTTGGCACCTGAACGAGGCGGGTCAAGTGACTTTGGTGTTGTCCAACCCGCGCTCTGCAGAGGCGCTGTGCGCAGTGGTGCGTGGGTCGTGGAAGGGAGGGACTTTGGACATTCCGTGTGTGGAACTGCCTCCCGAGCCAGATGTGGTCACGTCGGGCACCACGCATGCCCATTTGCTCCATGCTGGTGTGGGCCTGGACCGCTGGGTTGGATGCAACTCCCTGCACTACCTCGCCGAAGGGTCTGTGCTGGGTCACGCCGAGGAACGGGGGGTGGTGGATTTGGCCGGCGACGGCGGTTGGAACGTGGAACGGATGGAGGCGCTTGCTCCGGGGTTGGTCTTGGGCAGTCCAGCGTACGATTTGTCCACACGTGGATGGCCGATGGTCCCTGTCACCGAGTACTTGGAGGCCCACCCGTTGGGACGGGCCGAATGGATGGTCCCCCTGGCCTGGATGATGGGAGATTCGTTGGCGGGCGCTCGGGCGTTTGCGGCGACCCGCGACCGGTACCAGTCCCTTGCAGCAGAACCCATCGAGGGAGGGCGTGAGCCGACAGTCCTCATGGGCAGTGTGGCCGACGGGGTTTGGCACGCCCCTGGCCAAAAAACGTTCGTCGCCCGTTGGGTGGAAGACGCTGGGGGACAATATGGCCTCACGCAAGAGGACCAAAACAGCAACGTGGCGCTCGGGCTGGAACAAGTGTTGGACCACGCGGCGCAGTGTGACCTGTGGATGATGGTGGTCCACGATCCCGATTCCTTCACGGTGGCGGACCTGCTGGCCCAAGACCCCAAGCACCAGGCACTTCTGGACGCGACCGACGAAGTGTGGGTGTGCAACACCGCCCAGCAGGATTATTTCGGGGCGTTGGTGGTGCAACCCGACTTGATCCTTGAGGACCTGCGATCAGCCATGCATTTGGGCCGCGTGGGGCCACATCGAACCTTCCAACCTCTGTCGCGGCCATGAACCTTCGTCCCTCCGTGGCCAAGCTGTGCGCCGGCGTCGTGTTGACGTGCCTGACTTTCCTTCACCTCAGGTGGGGAGAGGTGCCGATGGGCACGGCAGAGTGGTGGGAGGCGCTTTGCAGGAAAGTTGAACCGACGGCGCTTCACACCACCATCCTGTGGGAGGTGCGCCTGCCTCGCACGCTCACCGCCATTTCGGCGGGTGTGCTGTTGGGATGGCTTGGCATATTACTCCAAACGTGGTTCAGGAATCCCCTGGCTGGCCCTGGGGTGTTGGGCATCACATCAGGTGGGTCTTTGGGGGTGGCGCTCGCCGTCCTGACAGGCCTGACCATGCCCACCTGGATCGCAGCTTCTGCAGGGTGCCTGACGGTGCTGGCGTTGATTGCGGTGGCAGCCAGACGTTTTGTGTCCCCGGTGACCACGTTGGTTTTCGGGTTGATGGTGAGCTACGCCGTGGGCTCCGCCGTCACGTTGTTGCAGGCTTCGGCCTCCGCTGAATCCTTGCAATCCTACGTCTTTTGGGGGATGGGCACGTTTGGCAAGGCCACCATGTGGCAAGCGACCTCGCTCGGAGCCCTTGTCCTGGCTTGCGCCCTGTGGATGCTGCGTCGAGCTGGCTGGTTGGACATGTGGACGCTTGGGGAGGACATGGCCCAAACCATGGGCGTCCCGCCCGTCCAATTCCAAGGGGAACTGCTCCTGCTGGCGGGGGTTGTGGTGGGGTGGGTCACCTCGTTGTGCGGTCCTCTGGCGTTCCTAGGGTTGGCGACCCCACACGTGCATAAGTTTTTCAGCATGGCCCGGAGCCACCGTGCCATGATGGGAGGGGTGGCCATGTGGGGTGCGGTCTTGGCTTTGTTGTCTGACGGGGTGGTGCGTGTCACCGATGCGGGGGGTGCACATTGGCCCCTCAACGCGGTGTTGGCCTTGTTTGGGGCGCCGGTGGTGGTGGCTGTGCTTTGGAAACGAACCCACGATTGGTCATGAATTTGAAGGCGTCGAAATTGGTGGTGGGGCACAGACCGAAGCAAGCGCTGCTTGGGCCGCTCGACCATGCTTGGAAGGCGGGTGGAATGCACCTGCTGTTGGGAGGCAATGGCTCGGGAAAATCTTCTTTGCTGCGCACGCTGGTGCAAGCCCTGCCTGCCCTGTCTGGGGGCGTCTCGATGTCCGACGGCGACCAAGAGGTCAGGCCGGAGTTCAGAATCAAATGGACCAAGTCGATGGCTTTTGTGTCGTCGCGCCCCCCTCAGCAAGTCGGATTGACGGTGAAAGAGGTTTGGGCCTTGTCTGGCAACCCCTCGGATGTGGAGGCTTGGCACCCGGACCTCATGGGGTTGGCGTCGTCCAGGTTGTCCGAATTGAGCGACGGTCAGGCCCAGCAGGTGATGGTCGCACGCGCCATGCTCCAATCGGACAGGTGGCTGGTGTTGGACGAACCAACTGCGTTCTTGGATGTGCGGGCCCAACGCCGGCTCTGGCGCATGCTGGAAGGGCATGTTGCGCGAGGAGGAGGTGTGCTGATGGCCACCCACGATTTGTGGGGGGTGGAACGTTGGGCTCAGACCCAGCCAGAGGCCACCTTGTCAAGGAGTTCGTTGGCTGTGATTCGCGGGGGGACTTTGTGCGAATTGCCTCTGCATTCCTCCAAGGAGGACCTTTCTGAATTGTTGGCCTGAGGGGTGAACAAACCGGTCTGAACGCGGGTACTTTTGCACATGCTTGAACGCCTCCTCATCGGCCTCACCTTCGTGGCGGTTTTTTTCTTTGTGATCGAGTTCTTCACGTACCGTGCCCTTTGGAAGGCGTACCAAGCTCAATCTTGGTGGGAGGCGGCCCGCAAAGGGTGGTGGGGCGTCCATGTGGTCGTTTGGGCGGCGTTTTTGGCCGCCTTCTTCATGTGGCCGACGTGGCGGGGCACGCATCCTGTGTTGTTGAAGACAATCATGGGGGCGACGTTTGCGTTGACCATCCCCAAGTTTTTTGTGGTGGCCATCCAGGTGGTGGACGAGTTGCGTGCCGCTGGCGTGTGGACGTGGTTGAAGGTGAGCGGCAAGCCTACAGAAGGCGCCATGGCCCGCGGGTCGTTCCTGAACGTGCTGGCCCAGGGCGTGGGCGCCGCGGCCTTCATGGGCATGGGGTACGGCATCACCAAAGGAAAGTACGCCTACAAAGTCCGCGACATCAAGGTGTCGCACCCCAACGTGCCGGAAGCGTTTGATGGCTTGAGGTTGGTTCAACTCAGCGACGCGCACCTCGGCTCGTTTGACGACACGCCAGAACCGGTGCTGGCCGCGTTGGAGAAGGTGCAATCCCTTCAACCCGATGCCGTGTTGTTCACAGGAGACCTCGTGAACGAATTGGCGGACGAAGCCACGCCGTGGGTCGACGCCTTCGCCCAAATCACGGCGCCCTTGGGGAAGTTCAGCGTCATGGGCAACCACGACTACGCAGACTATGGCCCGTTCACCGACGAGCAGAGGGAGGCCAGCATCGCCCAGTTGAAGCAGCATCAGCGAGACATGGGTTTCACCATGCTGGACAACGACCACGTGGTGTGGACCAAAGACGACGAGTCCATGGTGTTGGCGGGTGTGGAAAATTGGGGCAAGGGCTTCCGCAAGAGCGGCGACTTGTCCAAGGCGTTGGAAAACAGCGGTGCCGACTCCCGGTTCACCGTGTTGATGAGCCACGACCCCACCCATTACGAGTTGGGCATCATGGAAGGCCGTGCCCCGGTGGAGTTGACCCTCAGTGGACACACGCACGGGATGCAAATGGGCATTGAAATTCCGTGGCTTGGCATCAAGTGGTCCCCCTCGTCGATTTCCTACAAGCGTTGGGGAGGGTTGTACTTGGAGGGGAGCCAATACCTGCACGTGAACCGCGGCTTTGGGGTGTTGGGCTTTCCCGGTCGGGTCGGCATGCCGCCTGAAATCACGTTGCTCACTTTGGTTCGAGGCGAGGCCAAGGCCTAACTTCGTCCGAGGCTGAACGGGCCTTTCATTTTGCAATCCATTCCTACCCATGTCTGACGACAAAAAAGTCATTTTCAGCATGGTGCGGGTCAACAAGACGACCCCCACCGGCAAGCACATCTTGAAGGACATCTACCTGTCATTCTTCTATGGCGCCAAGATTGGCATCATCGGAAACAACGGGGCGGGAAAGTCCACGGTGATGAAGATCATCGCCGGGTTGGACGACGCCTACCAAGGAGAGGTGGTGTGGTCAGACGGTTACTCGGTTGGCTACTTGTCTCAGGAACCGGAATTGGACGAGTCCAAAACGGTGCGCGAGGTGGTCGAAGAGGGCACCCAGGAGATTGTGGACGTCCTGAAGGAATACGAGGAGATCAACATGAAGTTCATGGACGAGGAGATTCTGAACGACCCCGACAAAATGCAGAAGCTCATGGACCGCCAGGCGGCGGTTCAAGACAAGATCGATGCGTTGGATGCTTGGGAGCTCGACACCAAGTTGAGCATCGCCATGGACGCCTTGCGCTGTCCGCCGGACGACCAAAAGATTGCGGAACTCAGCGGAGGAGAGCGACGTCGGGTGGCCTTGTGCCGTCTGTTGTTGCAGCAGCCTGACGTGCTGCTCTTGGACGAGCCGACGAACCACCTTGACGCGGAATCCATCGATTGGTTGGAACAACACTTGGAGCAGTACAAAGGCACGGTGCTGTGCGTGACGCACGACCGCTACTTCTTGGACAACGTGGCGGGATGGATTTTGGAGTTGGACCGCGGAGAGGGCATCCCCTACGAGGGCAATTACGCGTCTTGGCTGGAGCAAAAGAGCAAGCGTTTGGCCCAAGAGGAGAAGCACGAAAGCAAGCGGAGGAAGGAACTCGACCGCGAGTTGGATTGGATCCGCCAAAGCCCCAAGGGAA
This sequence comes from Flavobacteriales bacterium, assembly GCA_049627085.1. GTDB lineage: Bacteria > Bacteroidota > Bacteroidia > Flavobacteriales_D > Sanyastnellaceae > UBA11663. The sequence continues at coordinate 27,148 of JBMZWX010000006.1, forward strand.
GGCGCGCGAAGAACAAGGCCCGGATCAACAACTACGAGAGCATGTTGGCCGAGGGCACGAAAGAGAAAGACGCCCGTCTGAACATCCCAATTCCCAACGGTCCGCGCCTCGGCAACAAGGTGATCGAAGCCAGCGGTCTGACGAAGGCGTTTGGAGACAAGCTCCTTGTGGAAGGGCTGAGCTTCCAGCTGCCTCCTGCGGGCATCGTGGGCATCATCGGCCCCAACGGGGCGGGAAAGACCACGTTGTTCCGAATGATGATGGGGGAGGAGACGCCCGATGGCGGTGCCATCGACATGGGGGAAACCGTGAAAATTGGCTACGTCGACCAACGCCACCAAGACATCGACCCCAACAAAACCGTGTGGGAGGTGGTGTCCGGGGGCAACGAGCAAATCGAAATCGGCGGCCAGCTCTTCAACAGCCGGGCCTACGTGAGCAAGTTCAACTTCAATGGCTCGGACCAGCAAAAGAAGTGTGGCGTGCTTTCCGGCGGCGAACGCAACCGTTTGCACCTCGCCATGACCCTGAAAACCGAGGCCAACGTGCTGTTGCTTGATGAGCCGACGAACGACATCGACGTCAACACGTTGCGTGCGTTGGAGGAAGGCATTGAAGGCTTTGCGGGCTGCGCCGTAGTCATCAGCCACGACCGCTACTTCTTGGACCGCATTTGCACGCACATTTTGGCCTTCGAAGGAGACAGCCAAGCCTATTGGTTTGAAGGCACGTACAGCGAATACGAAGAGAACCGCAAGAAGCGTCTGGGCGACGAAGGTCCCAAGCGCATCAAGTACCGCAAACTCGTGCGGGGATGATCACCCAACAACCGTACGTCGGGCGTTTTGCGCCATCACCGACGGGGCGGTTGCACATGGGGTCCATGGTGGCGGCGCTCGCCAGCTGGCTGGACGCCAGGTCCCAGGGTGGGACTTGGTTGCTTCGCATGGAAGACTTGGACCCGCCCAGGGAAGTGCCTGGGGCGGCCGACGACATCCTTCGCACCCTTGAGGCGTTTGGGCTGATTTGGGACGGGGAGGTGGTTTGGCAAAGCGAGCGGCACGCCTTGTACGCCGAGGCTTTGGAGTCTCTGAAACGCGACGGACACGCATTTGGATGCGTCTGCACTCGAAAAGACCTGGCGTCGACGGCGGTGGATGGCCTGTACCCCGGCACGTGCAAGGCGGGCTTGCCCGAGGGTGAGACGCCGCGGTCTTGGAGGTTTGACATGCCCAAGGATGTGCAGAGGTGGGAGGACCACGGCCGCGGGCCCTCCTCCGTGGCCGGCGACGCGATGGGCGATTTTGTGCTCAAGCGGGCGGATGGCCATTGGGCCTACCACTTGGCGGTGGTGGTGGACGACGCCGACCAAGGCGTCACTCATGTGGTGCGAGGTGCCGACTTGTGGACGTCCACGGCGGCACACATGGCGTTGCAACAGGCCATGAACCTTCAGACCCCCGAGTACATGCACGTTCCCTTGGTCAAGAACGACTTGGGCCAAAAGTTGTCCAAACAGACCCACGCCCCACCGGTGTCTCCTCGCGATGCCTCCCACGTGTTGGCCAGAGCATGTCAAGCCCTCGGTCAGCCCATTCCGGATGTGGATGCGCCGCACGCCATGTTGCAGGAAGCTTTGGCCTCCTGGGATGTGTCGAAGCTCAGAGAGAACGTGGTCAGCTGACCTCTTGACCCGCGGCAGGGGCCTCGGCCATGTTGTCTTCGGCCTTGTCGCTTCTCGGATGGAACTTGGTCACCTGGTCTTTCAGGAAGCGGCTGTCCAAGTGGGTGTAAATCTCCGTGGTGCTGATCTGCGCGTGTCCGAGCATTTCCTGCACGGCACGAAGGTCTGCCCCCGACTCGATCAAGTGGGTGGCGAAGCTGTGCCGGAAGGTGTGTGGGCTCACGTTCTTGCGGATGCCTGCTGCAATCACGCTGCGCTTGAGCATGGTGAACGCCATTTGACGTGTCATGCCTCGGCCTTGACGTCCGAGGAACAACGTGTCTTCGTGACCCTTCAGAGGGATGACATCTGCCCGGTAATGGCTGAGGTAGTCGTCGATGGCGTCGCACGCTTGTTGCCCAATCGGGATGACGCGCTCTTTGTTGCCCTTGCCGACCACTTTGACCACGCCGTCAATGAGGTCCACACGCGACATTTTCAATTCGATCAGTTCAGAGACGCGGAGGCCACATGAGTAAAGCACTTCGAGCATGGCCTTGTTCCGAACGCCTTCTCGACGGCTCATGTTCACGGCGCCGATGATGCTTTCAATTTCTTCCACGGAGAGCACGTCCGGGAGCTTTCGTTCAGGCTTGGGCGCCTGGATGAGCTGAATCGGATCGGAATCCATCACCCCTTCAATGCGCAGGTACTTGCAGAAGCTGCGCACGCCACTCAGCATGCGCGCTTGGCTGTTTCGTGCCAACCCCTTGTCGTAGAGGTGTCCCAAAAAGCGTTCCACGTGAGGCAATTCGATGTCCGTGGGACGCTGGACGTTTTCCTCGTTGGTGGCGAAGTCCCGGAACTGATGGATGTCCCGCATGTACGCCAGCACGGAGTTCTTGCTCAAGCCTCGCTCAAGCACGAGGTAGTCTTTGTAGCCTTGGACGGAGGAGTTCCAGTCTGTCGTTTTGGTCGCCATGGTCAGGGAATCCAAGTTTGGTTGGAGAGGAGAAGGGCTTCTTGCACGGTGATGCGTTGTCCCTCCAATTGTGCTGTCACAAACGCATCTTGGGCGTTGGTGGTCGCCCAAATGTCGTTCCGCGAAGAACGCGCCTGGGCGTAGGAGTTGTGGCTGTCGGTCACATACTTGTGCCAACCATCCAGTCGCTCCATGTGCAGCGGTTGGGTGTAACCAAGGAACTCCACGAGCTCGCCGTGGGTCAAATCACGGTGGTTCGCCAACAACTGCACGGCGAACTCCACACCTGAAGAGGTCTGGGGTCGCGTCGGTGCGGTTGAGGCTTCCGGGGCAGCAGGCGCTGCAGCCGGCGTGGTGGCCGTGATCTGCGGGGATTCCATGATTTCATTGCGCTCCGTAGGTGGAGCATTCCATTCAACTCCCGCAATATGGTATGTATTCGTGCCCGTTCCAAATGCCACCTCCGCCATTCCGTCAAAAGTCAGGCTGCGGTTATCCACATCGTCTGGACAACGCAAGCTGTACGTGGGATGAAGCCCCCGAGAAGCCTGAACTTCGAACCAAAGAAAAATCAATTCCGTGGCGGTTTGCCGAGCGGAACTGCCGTCCGAATCCAAGACAGTGCATGTGCATCCCTCAGGGATGTATTCGCTCCACTTCACAAAAGATCCCTTCTCGACCTCAGGCATGATCAAGGTCACTGTGGCCGATCCATTGGATTCAGTGGAGGCCCTGCGCGCTCCGCGAGGCGTGGATTCAGCCGCTGAGGAGAGGGAGGGGAGGTCCGCCAAAAGGACAGAGCCGAGGTTCCAAGATTGCCTCGCTGTGGAAGCCACTTGTTCCCATGCCAATTCAACGGATGGGGTGGTCCCGTCTTCACAAGACTCCCAGGTCAGCTCGAAGTCGAGCGACATGGGGGGCAAGACACCGTTCCACATCCAATTCCAGGTGTTGTTCCGCTTCCACTGGTCGGCTGGGTTGGCTGAGGCGTGGCTTGTCACCGTGAGTCCATGCAAGTGGCCTGGGGCGATGAGCGACAGTTTCGCCACGTCCACATCGGGTGCACCCCCCACAAGGTCGAGGTGAACGGTGCATGTGCGGTCGGAGGTGTGCACCACAGACCATTCCGCGACCGGGTTGCCGGCATGGAACATGGCATGAACAAAGATGTAAAGGGGCAAGAGGACGGGCGCAAGCATGTTTGCAAGGTCGAGCGCCAATTGAGATCGTGAAGTGGGGCCTTGGAAACAGTATCCCCAACCCTGCGTGGGAAAATCCAGAAAAGAAAAATCCCGCTCCGACGTTTCGGAGCGGGACCAACTTAACCAAATTATCACTTGATGCTTAGCTTTCGCTAAACTCACTTTAACATGCGCAATGTACACGAGCGCGACTCCATGAGAAAGGGCAGTCGGGACTTTTTTGATTTCATGGCTTTCTGTGACAAGACCATGACAATTTCGCCTTCAAGGCGCAAACAAAGTGTTGGCGGTTTGAACCAAGTGAATTACATTTGCACCCCCAATTACGCGACATGAAAGACGGCATCCACCCAGACAACTACCGCATGGTGGTCTTCAAGGACATGAGCAACGAATATGCATTCTTGAGCAAGTCCGCGGCTGAAACCAAGGAAACCATCCAGTGGGAAGACGGCAACGAGTACCCCCTGGTGAAGATTGAAGTGAGCCACAAGAGCCACCCTTTCTACACTGGAAAGGCGCAGTTCGTGGACACCGCAGGTCGGATTGACAAGTTCCGCCAGAAGTACGCCAAGTTCAACAAAGGCGACAAAGCCGAGGGCTAAGCCTCCGCGTTGGACCACAAAAAAGCCTGCCCGTTCGGCAGGCTTTTTTGTTGCCTTGTGGTGTGGACGTTGAGGTCAGTCCAGGGTCAGGGGAAGGACTTCTTGAATGGACAGTCCGTAGCCCACGTCGCCCAACGCGTGAGATGAGTTGCTGAGCAGCGTCATGTTTTGGACGCCGACATTCCGAAGAATCTGGGCGCCGATGCCGCGGTCCTTGGAGTCGAGTTTGTTGAAGTATTGCTGACCGTCGTGTTCGTGCGCTTTGGCGTAGGCTGCCAATTCGGCCGCCATGCCATCGTTGGGCAGGCTCTTGTTGAGGTAGACGACCACCCCTTTGCCCACCTCTTCCATGTGCTTCATGGCCGCGTGGAGAAGGGGGCCTTTGCCGAAGTCGTTGACTTGGAAAATGTCCCCGACCATGGTGGAGGCGTGCACACGCACCGGGACAGGTTCGCCCTCTTCCCAAGTGCCCTTCACCAGGGCGATGTGGTCCACGTCATTCGTGGTTTGGTTGAAGCTGATGGCCTGAAAGGTGCCAAAGCTGGTGTTCAAGGTCACGTCGCCCGTCCGTTCCACGAGGCTTTCGTGTTCCAAACGGTGCGCGATCAAATCCGCGATGGACACCAACTTCATGTTGTGCTCTTTGGCCAACTCAATCAACTCAGGCAACCGTGCCATGGTGCCGTCTTCGTTCATGATCTCCACGATGACACCGGCAGGCTCGAATCCAGCCAGGCGTGAGAAATCCACGGCCGCCTCGGTGTGGCCTGGACGACGCAGCACCCCGCCGGCCTTGGCGCGCAGTGGGAAGATGTGCCCAGGTCGACCCAATTCTTCTGGTTGGGTGAGCGGATTGATCAGGGCTTGGATGGTTTTGGCGCGATCGCTGGCGGAGATGCCGGTGGTGCAGCCATGGCCGATCAAATCCACCGACACAGTGAAAGGGGTTTCGAATGTCGCGTTGTTGCGTTCGACCATCAAGCCGAGGTCCAATTCGTCGCAGCGGGCCTCGAGCAAGGGGGCGCAAATCAGACCCCGGCCATGGGTGGCCATGAAGTTGACCACCTCAGGGGTGGCGTGCCTTGCTGCGATCAGAAAGTCCCCTTCGTTTTCTCGATCCTCGTCGTCGACCACGATGATGATTTCACCTTGGCGAATGGCTTCAATGGCCTCCGGAATGCTGTGGAGTTCGGACATGGTTCAAAGGTACTCGTCCTGGTGCCTGTGCTGAGCACTGAACCTATCTTTGTGACATGATTCGAGCCATCGTTGCCTACGGGGATCCCGTTCTGAAAAAGGAAGCCGAAGAAGTGCAGGAAAACCACCCTGACTTGGGGCAGTTGATTGAGGACATGTGGGAAACCATGTACGAAGCCGATGGGGTGGGGCTCGCTGCTCCTCAAATTGGATTGTCGTTGCGCTTGTTTGTGGCCGACGGCTCGCCCTTCGGAGAGGGCGATGGCGGCGACCCAGGTTGTGTGGGATTCAAGCGGGTGATGATCAACCCTGTGTTGTTCGACCTGTCGGAAGAAACATCGTCCATGGACGAAGGTTGTTTGTCGATTCCCGGCGTCCGCGAACCGGTCACACGGCCCGAGCGCATTGGCGTGGAGTACTACGACCAAGACTGGAACCTTGTCGAGGAGCACTTGGAGGGACTTGCGGCGCGCATCGTGCAGCATGAGAACGACCACCTCGACGGCACCATGATTCCGGACCACGTGCCCGCCGCCAAGCGCATGTTGTTGCACGGCAAGCTTCGGGACATTGGCTTGGGCAAGGTTCCGGTCGATTACAAAATGAAATTCCCGAAATCCCGTCGGCGTTGAAACGTGGGGTCGTCGTGTTCTTGGTGGCGTCCGGCCTCGCCGCGGGATGCGGCCTCGGTCGGGTTGATCCAGGGTTGTTGAGAGACATCCAGGCGCTTGAGCAACGGGCCTTCGAGGGCGAGGAGATGGTGCCGGAGGTGAGGACGGCGCTGCTCGTGGCGTACGGCGACTTCGCGAGGCTGCATGCGGACCATGTGTTTGCCCCAGAGGCGTTGTTCCGTCGGGCCGACTTGCTCGTGTCTGCAGGGAAATTTGAGCAAGCGGTGTTGCAATACCAGGATTTGCACGACGGCTATCCCAAGTTCGACAAGCGTCCTGATTGTGCCTTGTTGATGGCCTTTGTGTACGACGTTCATTTGAAGGACAAACCCCTCGCGCGCCGCGCGTACCTCAGGACGGCGGCCATCCACCCCAACACGCCTCAAGCTGAAACGGCGCTTCAGAGCGTGGCGTGGATGGATGGACAAGGGTCGCTTCCCGCGGAGATGCTGCCCTGAAGGGTTAGGATGGCGTGAATCTGGCAAGTATTTTCGCGCCGAAACACAACCACGATCATGTCGAAATTTCCAGCTGGTGTCTTGACAGCCACCCAAGTGTCCGACGTTTGGGCACACGCCAAAGCACACCGCTACGCCCTTCCTGCCGTCAACGTCATTGGCAGCAACAGCATCAACTCGGTGCTTGAAACCGCCAAAGCGGTGGATGCCCCAGTGATCATCCAGTTTTCCAACGGAGGCGCGAAGTTCAACGCAGGCAAGTCCTTGTCTTTGGACAACCAGCAGTCGGCGGTGTTGGGTGCCATCGCTGGCGCGCACCACGTGCACACGATGGCCGAGGCGTACGGCGTGAGCGTGATCTTGCACACCGACCACTGCGCGCGCAATTTGTTGCCTTGGGTGGACGGGCTGTTGGAGGCGGGTGAAGCGCACTACGCCAAGACGGGCAAGCCGTTGTTCAGCTCGCACATGATTGACCTGAGTGAGGAAAGCCTCGAGGAGAATTTGGAGACCTGTGCTGCGTACCTCAAGCGCATGGCCGCCATCGACATGCACCTCGAGATTGAACTCGGGGTGACTGGAGGAGAAGAGGATGGTGTGGACAACACGGACATCGACAGCAGCCGGTTGTACACGCAGCCGGAGGAAGTGGCAGAGGCGTACAAGGTCCTCAGCGCCATTTCGCCCAACTTCACGGTGGCGGCGGCATTTGGCAACGTGCACGGCGTGTACAAGCCTGGCAACGTGGAATTGCGTCCGAGCATCTTGAACGACTGTCAAAAGCACATCGAAGAGACCTTCCAGACCGGTCCAGAGCCTGTGGAGTTCGTGTTCCACGGCGGCAGCGGCAGTTCTTTGGAGGAAATCCGTGAGGCCATCGGCTACGGCACGATCAAGATGAACATCGACACCGACATGCAGTGGGCGTTCTTGAGCGGCGTGCGCGATTACATCAACGGCAAGCAAGATTACCTGGCGGCGCAAATCGGCAACCCCGAAGGCGACGACGTTCCGAACAAGAAGCACTACGACCCACGTGTGTGGTTGCGGAAGGGGGAGGACGCCTTTGTGGCGCGCTTGACCCAAGCGTTTGAGGATTTGAACGCCAAAGGCGCACAATCGAAGTGAGCATGAGCGCCTCCACATCAAATTGGCGGTCCTTCCGTTTGGACCAATCCAGCGCGGAAGCTGACCTGCAACAACTGGGCAAGGCCAAGGCTGGCCTCGACGTTCGAGTTGCTTTGGCCCAGGACCCCGCCCGGCTTGAGACGTTGTCCTGGGAGTTGCCAGGGTTGTACGTGGATGCGTCCAAGCAGCGTTGGGACAGCGAAGTGGTGGAGGCGTTGCTTCTATTGGCGGAGGAAGCGGGGGTGCCGCAGGCGATTGCCGACCAATTTGGCGGTGCGCCAATCAACCACACCGAGGGGCGCGCAGTGATGCACATGGCCCTCCGTGGGCAAGCCTCTGACGCTTACGAGGTCGATGGCCAGGACGTCATGTCTGGGGTGCTGGAAGTTCGCGGCCGCATGTTGGACTTCGTGGATAGGGTTCACGAAGCCCAGGCCCAAGGTCGTGTGACCGATGTGGTGAACATTGGGATTGGCGGCTCGGACCTCGGTCCTGCCATGGCGTGCAAGGCGTTGCGCAAATTCCACGGCGGCCCACGGACGCATTTCGTGAGCAACGTGGACGGCGCGCACATTGAGGCTGTGTTGGCTGGATTGAACCCGGCCACAACCTACGTGGTGGTGGTGAGCAAGACGTTCACGACCCAAGAAACCATGGCCAACGCCGCCATCGCCAAAGCTTGGCTTGAGGCCGGTGGGGCCACGCTCTCAGAGCAACTCGCGGCGGTGTCCACCAACCTTGAGGCCACGCAGGCTTTCGGCGTGCTTCCTACGCAGACGTTCGGGTTTGAGAATTGGGTGGGTGGTCGGTATTCCATGTGGGGGCCTGTGGGCCTGTGCATTGCGGTGGCGGTCGGCAGAAGCAACTTTGAGTTGTTTCTGGAAGGGGCCCGTGAAGTGGATGCGCACGTCCGACACACGGCGTTGAAGGACAACGTGCCAGTCATGCTCGCCCTGTTGGGCCATTGGAACCAAAATGTCATGGGGTGGCGTTCCCACGCGGTCATCCCTTATGCCGAGGATCTGAGTCGTTTGCCGGCGTATTTGCAGCAGGCAGACATGGAGAGCAATGGCAAATCTGTCGGCCGCACAGGAGAGAAGATTTCTTGGAATTCAGGGGCCGTGGTGTGGGGCGAGCCTGGCACCAACAGCCAGCACGCCTTCTTCCAATTGCTGCATCAGGGGACAGAGATTCACCCGGTGGACTTCGTGGCGTTCAAAGCGCCCACAAGCGGGCACGACCACATGCATGAGTTGTTGCTTTCCAACGCCATCGCGCAGTCCGAGGCGTTGCTCACCGGAAAAACCCCTTCCGCGGACGAGCCCCATCGGTTGTTTGAAGGGAACCGGCCGTCGACGTTCATGTTGTTCGATGCGCTGACGCCCAAAGCACTCGGTCAGCTCATCGCCATGCATGAGCATCGCATTTTTGTCCAGGGTGTGCTCTGGGGCATCGCGAGCTTCGACCAGTGGGGCGTGGAGCTCGGAAAGGCACTGGCCAACGCCTTGATTCCTGAGATTCGCGGGGAAGTTGCCGAAGGCATGCACGACCAATCCACGTCCAAATTGGTGTCGTTGGTCCGACGCTGACCGTGGTTGGTCGGGAGAAGTATTTCATTGGTCCCAACGTTGTTGGGGCAGATTGTCGTAGATTTCGAGGAGGATCAGGCGCGTTGTGTTTCGGCGTGCCGGGCCTGCCCGAAACCGAAATCAAACCAAAACCCAATGAAACACTTCTTCTCAGCCTGCCTTTTGGCCATGGCTTCCTCCCTGGCCTGGGGTGGATTTGTAGGCGTGGACTACGAGACCGTCGGCGAATCTGAATTCGGCACGACCTACCGGGTCTATGCGACCTTCGACAACCCCACTGACGAATTGGTGGCCGTGTACGCCCTTGAAACGGCACCCATGGTGTTGGGGGTGTCCACGTCATTCTACCAGGACCCTTTTGGCGGGGCGTTGGCTCAGAACGTCAACCCGTTGTTGTTCGGAACGTTCCCTTCATTGGCCTACGACAGCTGGTTCACCATTGGCTCAGAAGATGCAGACGGCACAAGCGATGCGCAGCAAGTGGGCATGGATTCTTACTTCACGGCGTTTGAGACAGGGGCTGGCTTCACCATTGACACATTCATTGGCGGGTCTTGGTTCTTGATTCCTGGCCAAAGCGCCGATGCCGTGGCCGGAGGCGACAACCGCGTCCTGGTTGGGCAGTTCACCACCGACGGTGTGGTGAACATGACGTTGAACTTCCAATGGGACGACGCGGCTTCCAACACATTCAACGCAGAGGGCTACAGCTTGGTGTTTCCAGAGGTGCCCGTGCCCGGATGCACTTCTGAAACCGCAGACAACTACAACCCTGTGGCCAACGAAGACGACGGTTCATGCGTTTTCGCCGGACTGTGTACAGGCTTGAGCTACGAGCTTGTCGCGGTCGATCCTCTCGGCACAGGCGCGGACACCTACCGCATCTACGCCAATTTCAGCAGCAACGACGTGGAGGTGACGGCGGTGTACGGCACCGACTCTGAACCTTGGACGTTGGTGGGCGAGGAAGCCTTCTACCAAGACGACTTCGGTTCTGACTTTGGAGGAAGCGTGAACCCCTTGCTCTTTGGCTCTTTCCCTTCTTTGGCTTACGACACGTGGTGGACCATTGGTGCTGAGCCAGGCGACGACGACGGTTTGAATTCGGCCTTTGACGCGGCCTTGACGTCGTTCGACGATTGGAACGCCGGCGGCGACTTTGTGGTCAACACCTTCGTGGGTGGGTCGATCTTCATTGTGCCTGGTGCCAACACACAAGGTGTGCCTGTCGATGGCAAGGTGTTGCTCGGCCAGGTGACCACTTCAGGCACCACAGAAGCCTTGGTGAATCTTCAATTCCGTGATGCAAACCAGGTGTCGTTCTATGCGTCGGGTATGCCGTTGGTGTTCCCGGTGGCCGGAGCAGGGTGCAACGACGAATTGGCCTGCAACTACAACCCTCTTGACGAAGGGGACGGCGATTGCATTTTCCCAGCTGAATTTTACGATTGCGATGGCTGTTTGAACGACTCCGATGCAGACGGCGTGTGCGACGAACTGGAAGTGCTTGGATGCACCGACAGCGCAGCCTGCAACTTTGACTTGGCGGCGACTGAAGAAGACGGGTCTTGCACGACCCTCGACGAGTGCGGCATTTGCGGTGGCGACGGCACGGGGTGCCAAGGTTGCACCAACCCCTCTGCCGACAACTACGATGCGGATGCGTTGGCGGACGACGGATCTTGCACCTTCGGCAATGGATTGTGCACAGGCTTGAGCTACGACCTCGTGGCGAGCGACCCGCTCGGGACTGGGGCCTCCACCTACCGCATCTACGCCAACTTCACGTCCTCTGATGTGGAGGTGACTGCGATCTACGGCACCGACAGCGAACCTTGGTCGTTGGTTGGCAATGCGCCCTTCTACCAAGACGTATTCGGATCTGACTTCGGCGGCAGCGTGAACCCCTTGTTGTTCGGCTCATTCCCAACGCTCGAATACGACACGTGGTGGACGATTGGTGCAGAACCCGGCGACGACGACGGATTGAACTCTGCGTTCGATGCGGCTCTGACATCCTTTGACGACTGGAACAACGGAGGCGACTTCGTGGTGAACACCTTCATTGGCGGCTCCATCTTCATCGTGCCTGGTGCCAACGGTCAGGGCAACCCCATCAACGGCCGCGTGTTGCTCGGTCAGGTGACGACCGTGGGTGTCACGGATGCGGTGGTGAACATCCAGTTCCGTGATGCCGCCCAGGAATCCGTGTACGCTTCAGGAATGACGTTGACCTTCCCTGTGGCGGGTGCCGGTTGCAACAACGAGTTGGCCTGCAACTACAACCCAGAAGCTGAAGGAGACGCCGATTGCGTGTTCCCGGAGACTTACTACGACTGCGACGGATGCATCAACGATGCGGACGGCGACGGTGTGTGTGACGAGCTGGAAGTGCTCGGTTGTACCGACGATTTGGCCTGCAACTTTGACATCAACGCCACGGAGGACGACGGCTCTTGCTTGTCGCTTGACTTGTGTGGCGTGTGCGGTGGGGACAACAGTTCTTGCTCTGGTTGCACGGACTCCTCGGCGGCCAACTACGACGCCGATGCCCTTGTTGACGATGGCTCTTGTTTGTACGCAGGTTGCACGAACCCAGACGCCGACAACTACGATCCTTTGGCAGACATTGACGACGGCTCATGCGTCATCAGCGGTTGCACCAACCCCGACGCCGACAACTTCGATCCCGAAGCGAACAACGACGACGGTTCCTGCATCGTGAGCGGTTGCACCAACCCTGACGCTGACAACTACAACCCAGACGCGAACAACGACGACGGTTCCTGCATCATCAGCGGTTGCACCGATGCCACGGCAGACAACTACAACCCCGATGCAAACAACGACGATGGGTCTTGCTTGTTCAGCGGTTGCACCAACCCAGCTGCAGACAACTACGACCCTGGGGCGAACTTGGACGACGGTTCATGCATCATCAGTGGATGCACCAACCCAGTTGCGGACAACTACGATCCTGCTGCCAACAACGACGACGGTTCTTGCATCGTCAGCGGTTGCACCAACCCACTTGCCGACAACTACGACCCCGCAGCCAACAACGACGACGGATCTTGCGTGGGTGCCGGTTGCACGTACCCAGGGGCGGACAATTACGATGCCGTCTACACTGTGGAAGACGGGTCTTGCGTGTTCTCAGGATGCACCGATGCTTCAGCTGAGAACTACGTGGCCTTCGCCAACAACGACGACGGTTCCTGCATTTTTGAGCCTTGCACCGGTGAGTCTGCGTGTCCCTTCGACGCGAACGGCGACGGTGAGATTGGTTCTGCCGACTTGCTTGAATTCTTGGTGGCCTTTGGTGCCGCCTGCTCGGACCTCTAAGGGGCAGCTTCAACGAATGAAGAAACGCCGGGCATGTGCCCGGCGTTTTTTTTTGCCTCCGATTTTCAGGATGCAAGGCCCGCAATTCGGGGAAAGTGTCATTTGCACACGAAGTGGGGTGAAGGTATTTTTGGAGCCTTACGACCACACATCAACACACCTTCACGATGGAAAAGCGGAATTTGAGTTTCTGGGAAATCTGGAACATGAGTTTTGGGTTCATGGGCATTCAGTTTGGATGGGGCCTGCAAATGGCCAACATGAGTCCCATCTACGAGTACCTGGGCGCCCAGCCTGAGGAAATCCCCATGCTTTGGTTGGCCGCGCCGCTGACCGGGCTTGTGGTGCAGCCCATCATTGGGGCGTGGAGTGACAAGACATGGACGAGGTTGGGGAGGAGAAAACCCTTCTTTTTGGTGGGGGCCATCTTGAGCAGCATTGCGTTGGTGTTCATGCCCAACTCCACCGCGTTGTGGATGGCGGCCGGCTTGCTTTGGATTCTCGACGCAAGCATCAATGTGAGCATGGAGCCTTTCCGGGCCTTTGTGGTGGACATGCTGCCTGAGAAGCAACACAGCAAGGGGTTTGCCATGCAGAGCTTCATGATTGGGGTGGGGGCGGTTGTGGCCTCCGCGTTGCCGTGGTTGCTTGGGAATGTGTTCGGTGTGGTGAACGATCCGGCAGCTGGCGGTATTCCTGCAACGGTCAAATGGTCGTTTTACTTGGGCGCTGTGGCCTTTCTGGGCGCTGTGCTTTGGACGGTCTTCAAGACCAAACCACACCCGCCGACCGAAGAGGAGCTGGCCGCCATGCAGGAAAGCAAGGGTGTGGCCGAAGTGGCCAAGGAGGTGTGGCACGGCATCACGAACATGCCTTCCGTGATGAAGCGCGTGGCGCTGGTGCAGTTTTTCACGTGGCCTGGCTTGTTCTTGATGTGGTTTTACTACAGCTCTGCTGTGGCGGTGGACGTGTTTGAAGCCGCTCCTGCGAGTCCGGAGTACACAGAAGGGGTGGAGTTCGCCGGGTTGACCTTGGCCTTTTACAACCTGATCACCTTCCTGTTTGCATTGGCCTTGCCCAAGATGGCTTCGACGCTCGGAAAGCGCATGACCCATGCGGTGTGCCTGTTGCTTGGGGCCGCTGGTTTGATGTCGGTCAGCGTGGTTCCAAATGCGTCATGGTTGTTTGTGTCCATGACCGGGGTGGGTGTGGCCTGGGCGAGCATCCTCTCCATGCCTTACGCCATGCTGGCCCCAAGCTTGCCTCCGGCCAAAGTCGGCTTGTTCATGGGCATCTTCAACTTTTTCATCGTCCTGCCAGAGATCATCGCTTCTCTTGGATTTGGGTGGCTCATGGAGCATCTGCTCGACGGCAATCGGATGGCCGCGGTGATGATTGGGGGAGGCCTCATGGCGCTTGCGGCGGTGCTCTCTTTCCGCGTTCCGGCCAGCGTCGATGTGGAAAAACTGTGACCGGAAACAAACAACTCAAGGCAGTGTTCAATTGACACCAAAGTCAATTTCCTATATTTGTAATCTGGGGAAAATGAGTCCTCGTCCCGTTTTTTAACCAATTCGTCGAGAACTCGACTCTCTGCTCGACTCTAAAAACCTTTCTCTCATGCGTTATTATCTCATGCTTGCATGTGCCATGTTCAGCTTTGGCCTTCAAGCGCAAACAACCTTCAACGTCGACATGACGTGTGCCCCTGAGGGCTTCACAGATGTCTTCGTCACGGGCCCATGGTGCGGCTGGTGTGCGAACGACACGTACAACACCATGACCGACGCGGACGGTGATGGCATCTACTCCGTGACTGTGGCCGATTTGACAGGCCTCGTGGAGTACAAGTACGCCATCAACGGTTTTGCTGATCAGGAAAACCTGATCAATGACATGGTGGATGGTGCTTCTTGCGCACCCGTGACCGACTTTGCTGGTTATGCCAACCGTCAAATTGATGCGAACAGCACGGCCAACGACTCTTACGGCACTTGCGACGGCACTTGCAACGACAACGTTGTGGCTGTTACCACAGTGGATGTAACGTTCTCTGTGGATGTCAACGGCACCGGGTACACTTCTGTCTCTTGGGCTGGCACGGCCAACGGTTGGAACAACGCTGCCAACTTCATGGACGATTCCGATGGAGACGGCATTTACACCATCACGCTGGCGCTCGAGCCAGGCGCTCAGGAGTACAAGTTCTTGGGCAACGGCGACTGGGCCCAGGCTGAGATTTTCGACGGCTCGGAAGAGTGCACAACTGCACCTGCTGAATTCGTTAACCGCGTGTGGGATGTGGCTGAAGGCGGAACCAACCCTGGAGTGGTTTGCTACAACAGCTGCGTGGCGTGTGACGCTGGCAACACCGGTGGTGGCGACGGCGAGATGGGTGTGACCTTCAATGTGGACATGACATGCGCCCCCGAATTTGACAACGTGTTTGTGACAGGCCCATGGTGCGGCTGGTGTGCGAACGACGTGTACAACACCATGACTGACGACGACGGCGACGGCATCTACAGTGTGACTGTGCCCGATTTGACTGGTGTGGTGGAATACAAGTACGCGATCAACGCTTTCGAGGATCAAGAAAACTTGATCAACGACATGGTGGACGGAGCCACTTGCGCACCTGTGACGGACTTCAACGGTTACGCCAACCGCCAGATTGACGCAGGTCAAACCGCCAACGACTACTACGGCACATGCGACGGCACTTGCAACGACGCCGCCCCAACCCCTGGAGGTCTCGTGACGTTCAAGGTGGACATGAGCCAATACGCGGGCACCTACGGCACTGTGAACCTCAACGGTTCGTTCAACGGCTGGTGTGGCGCGTGCGCTGAAATGACCGACGCCGACGCCGACGGCATCTACGAATTGGCAGTGGACCTCGCCGGTGGCACCGTGGAATACAAGTTCACGTTGGACGGTTGGAACGCACAAGAAGAATTCACCGAAGGCGACCCTTGCACATCCACCATCGACGGATTCACCAACCGCACCTTGGACGTGTCGGGTGATGTGGTGCTCGACGCGGTGTGCTACAACAGCTGCAACGCTTGTGAGCCACAAACGGCCACAGAATACGCGGTGACCTTCCGCGTGGACATGGGCGAGCAAGAGACCAACCCCATCGGTGTCTTCCTCGCTGGAAGCTTCCAAGGTTGGCAGGCCGGCGCCACTGCCATGACGGACGAGGACGGCGACGACGTCTGGGAATACACCGCCATGATTGCAGAAGGTGAGGCTGTGGAGTACAAGTTCATCAACGGTCCCAACTGGGGACTTGACGAATCCATTCCTGTGGCATGTGCAGTCAACGGCAACCGCGGCTACACTGTGGGATCTGAAGACGCCATCTTGGACGCTGTGTGCTTTGCGGCTTGTTTGCCATGCGGCAGCTCTTTGCCCACAGAGGACGTGACCTTCACGGTCTTGACCGACAACATTGAAGTCGCAGCTGACGGCATGTACATCGCCGGTGCCTTCAACGGATGGACAGGAGAGGCCATGATGGACAACGGCGACGGCTCTTGGAGCATCACCAAGGCGTTGGAAGCTGCCACTTACGAGTTCAAGTTCCAGAACGGTTTCGACGGCTGGGAGGAATTGGAGTGCGGTGGCAACCGTTCTGTGGTGGTCGAATTGGGTGCTCCTGTGAGCGTCCAGGGCTGCTTCGCCCAGTGCTCTGAGATCTGCTCTGTGGATCCAGACCCAGCCAACGTGACGTTCCAAGTGGACGCATCTCAAATTGAAGTGTCTGCAGACGGACTGTACTTGTTGGGTTCCTTCACCGAGCCTGCATGGCAGTTCGGTGCAGTGGCCATGAGCGACGACGATGCCGACGGCATCTGGACTGCCACGGTCAACATTTCTGGTGCGGCTTCGTTCCAGTACAAGTTCAACAACGGCTTGACTGTCGTGGACAGCGTGGCTGTGTACGACGGCGAAGAGGCCGCGGATTTCTTGCTCGAGGGCTGCGGTGTGGCCAACGGTGTGGGCGGTTTCAATCGGACGCACGAGCGTTCTGGCGTGGACGAAGTGCTCGACGTGGTGTGCTTCAACAGCTGCTCTGCCTGCAACAACGGCGGTGGCGGTGAGATGGGCGTCACGTTCAACGTTGACATGACCTGCGCTCCTGAGTTCGACAACGTGTTTGTGACTGGCCCATGGTGCGGCTGGTGCGCGAACGACGTGTACAACACCATGACCGACGACGACGGCGACGGCATCTATTCTGTCACCGTGCCAGATTTGACTGGTTTGGTGGAATACAAGTACGCAATCAACGGTTTCGCAGACCAGGAGAACTTGGTCAACGACATGGTGGAAGGTGCCACTTGCGCGCCTGTGACGGACTTCAGCGGCTACGCCAACCGTCAAATCGAGGCGGGCTCTGTCGCCAACGATTCTTACGGCACATGCGACGGCACTTGCAACGACGAGCCTGCACCAGCGGGTGGTGCGGTGACCTTCAAAGTGGACATGGCTGGATTCTCTGGCACTTTCGGCACCGTGAACTTGAACGGTTCGTTCAACGGCTGGTGCGGCGCTTGCGCTGAGATGACTGACGTCGACGGAGACGGAGTGTACGAGTTGACTGTGGACCTCCCAGGAGGAGTGATTGAGTACAAGTTCACTGTGGACGGTTGGACCGGTCAGGAAGAGTTTGTGGAAGGCGATCCTTGCACCTCAACCATCGACGGGTACACAAACCGGACGTACGACGTGACTGGCGACGCTGCGCTCGACGTGGTGTGTTGGAACAGCTGCTCTGCCTGTGACACTGTCACCCCAGACGTGTACAACGTGACCTTCCGCGTGGACATGACCAACTACGAAGGAGCCTACAGCACCGTGAACCTGAACGGTTCGTTCAACGGCTGGTGCGGCGCTTGCGCTGAAATGACCGACGCCGATGGCGACAACGTCTACGAGCTCACTGTGCCCTTGGCAGAGGGAACTGTGGAATACAAGTTCACTGTGGACGGATGGACTGGTCAGGAAGAATTTGCTGGCGGAGAGGCTTGCACTTCCACCATCGACGGGTTCACCAACCGCACCTTGACGTTCACCGAGGACACCGTGCTCGACGCCGTGTGCTGGAACAGCTGCGAGGCTTGTGTGGTGATCCCAGAAGTGCTCGGTTGCACCAACCCAGAATTCTTGGAGTACGATCCGTACGCGACTGCCGACGACGGCTCTTGCAGCAACTTGCTTGTGCCTGGTTGCATGTACGAGAACGCGACCAACTACAACCCGTTGGCCAACGACGACGACAACTCTTGTGAGTTTGAAGAAGGTGGAAACAACGACTGCCCCGCCGACCTCGACGGCGACGGTGCGGTGACCACGTCTGACTTGTTGTCCTTCTTGGCTGAATTCGGAGCTTCTTGCTCTTGATTCACCCGAATCTGAATTGAGGAAGGGGGAGCCTGCGGGCTCCCCCTTTTTGTTTGTCCTTGGGGCGGTGCAACAGAGGAGGGAGGGCAAGTATCTTTGCGTCATGAAGCCATTGGCCAAAGCGCAGTTGCCGACAGAGTCAGGATCGTTCGAGGTGAGGGCCTACGACAGTGGTTTTCATGACTTCCCTCACTTGGTGCTGTTGTCCAAGGCTGAAGTCCCTGCAGGTGAGGCGCCGTTGGTTCGGATTCACTCGGAGTGTTGGACAGGAGACGTGGTGGGCTCGTTGAAGTGCGATTGTGGCCCTCAACTGGACGCTTCACTCCAGCGCGTTGCGCAGGATGGGGGCGCGGTGCTGTACCTGAGGCAGGAAGGAAGGGGCATCGGCTTGGTGGAGAAGCTCAAAGCCTACAACCTCCAAGACCAAGGGCTTGACACCTTCGAGGCCAACGAGCAATTGGGCCATCAGCGCGACGCGAGAAAGTTTGATGTCGCGGCGAAGCTGCTGGAAGACTTGGGTTGGGCAGAAGTCAGGCTCATGACGAACAACCCCGACAAAGTGAATGCCTTGCGTGCAGAAGGCATTCGAGTGACGCAGGTGGTGCCCATTCAGTTTGAACCCAACGAGCACAACGCCGCATACTTGGCCGCCAAGGTCAAGGAGGCTGGTGGCGAGGTTTGACCGCCACGTGCTTCATCGCACGTCACATGGAGATGGCGTGCATCCATTCCATGCACAGGATGGCGCCCACGGTGCCCACGGCGTAACCCAAGACGGCCAACAACACCCCCACGGGGGCCAATGCCGGTGAAAAAGCGCTGGCCACAATCGGGGCGGAGGCTGCGCCGCCAACGTTGGCTTGCGAGCCCACCGCGACGAAGAAGAAAGGGGCACGAATCAACTTGGCCACCACCAACAGCACCACGATGTGCACGAGCATCCAGAGGAGTCCAATGGTGACGGCCGAGCCGTACATCGCCCAGTTCTCAATCAAGCTGCCGATGTCCATTTTCATGCCGATGGTGGCCACCAGCACGTACAAGAACACCGAGCCCATCTTGCTCGCACCTGCACCCTCGTATTCTTTGGCGGGCGTGAAGCTCAGGGCAATGCCGATGGCTGTGGCCACAACCACCAACCAGAAGAAGCCTTTGGTGATGGAGGACAAATAAATGGCCATGCTGTCGGGATTCGCGGCCAAGGTGTTGTCGAGCCAGGCGGTGAATTCCACGGAGGCCAGGTCTGCCACGAGGTGCGCCACGGCCACGCCGCCAAACGCCAACGCCACCATCACCATCCAGTCGGGGAACGACGCAATGCGCGCCGATTTGGCTTGAAGTTGCTCCACGCGGTCCTGCAGTTCATCCACTGCAGTGGCGTCTGCATTCAGCCATCTGTCAATGCGTTCACGGATGCCTGCCCCGAACAGCAGGAACGGCATCCACAGGTTGGCCACGAACACGTCCACAATGAGCATGATGGAGAATTGGCTGTCCAGGGTGTCTGAAATCTCCTTGAGGGCCGCTTGGTTGGCCCCGCCGCCGATCCACGATCCCGCCACGGTTGACAAACCTCGCCAGTACGCATCTGGAGCGTCGCCGCCCAAGACTTCAGGGTTGCCGGTGCTGACCAGCCACAAGGCCAGCGGGCCGCCGACCACAATGCCAAGTGTCGCCGCAAAGAACATGACAATGGCCTTGGGACCGAGGTTGTAGATGCCTTTGAGGTCGATGGACAGGCAGAGCAGAATCAAACTGGCGGGCAACAAGTACCGCGAGGCGACGAAGTAGAGGTTGCTCTCCTCTCCGTTGACAACGCCAAGAGAATTCAGGGCAGCGGGAATGAAGTAGCACATGAGAAGCGCTGGCACGAAGGTGTAGAACTTCTTGAAGCGGGGCAGGCTGTGTGTGTAAAACACGAGCCCCAGCGCACCCACAAGCAGGCCAAGCACGATGGCGTCGTTGGTGATGGGGAAGAAATTCAAGAGGGTGGGGGCGAAGGGCATGGTGCAGGTGTTTGGGGCTAAAATAAAGCGGCCCGCGCAGAGCGCAGGCCGCTTCTCTTCTTCGGCTCCTGGCAGAGCCACCCTTTCACCAGACCATCAATGGGGTCATGCCGGATGGAGGTGGGGGCCCGGTCCAAATGTCCAGGGACTTGCCAGAGGAAAGAGGAGTTGGGATGCGTTACGGGCGTGCCTGACCAAAAGTTTCACGTCGGTCCAACAAGGCAAGAAAAAACCCTGGACAAGGCGTCCAGGGTTCAAGTTGTCACGCGCCTGTATGCGGTCAGGGCTTGGCGTTCACTTTGATGAGCTCCACCTCAAACACCAATGCGGCGTAGGGAGGGATCGCTCCTCCGGGCGCCGGACGTGCTCCGTAGGCCAATTCTTGGGGGATGTAGAAGGTGGTCTTGCCTCCTTCTTGCATCAACTGAAGACCTTCCGTCCATCCACGGATGACGCCGTTGAGGGGGAACGAGATGGGCTCTCCGCGCTTGTAGCTGCTGTCGAATTCTTCGCCGTTCAACAGGGTGCCGCGGTAGTGGACAGTCACTTCGTCGTTGGCGTCGGGGGTGGCGCCGGTGCCCACCACCTCGTGGCGGTACTGCAATCCGGACTCGGTGGTCTGGATGCCGTCTTTCTTGCAATTCTCCGCAAGAAAGTCCTCGCCTTCTTGCTTGGTCACCAAGGCCATTTGCTCCTTGATTTGGGCCATTTGCGATTGAACGATGGCGTTGGCTTCGTCCGCGCTCATCGCAGATTCGCCAGCCAACGTGGCTTCAAATCCGGTCTTGAGGGCGTCGCCGTCCACTTGTTTGAGTCCTTCGTTGCTGAGGTTGGTGGCGAACAACACGCCGAGGGCATAGGAGAGAGAATCCATGGTTTGGGTTTGGTCTTTCTTGGGTTTTTTGTTGCGTTGGGCGTGGGCCGCCGTTGTGGGGGCCAAAGCCAGGGTCAGGGCGCATGTCAAGAAGACGCCCACGGTCCAGATGCGATGCTGCATGGTTTTCATGGCCGCGAAGGTCGGGTGAAAACCAGCAACCCGGGCGCACTCTTTTCCGGATTGTGGACGTACCCCAAACCGCAAAAACCGGTCAGTTGTTCCGGCAACTGGAGGTCGTGCTCGAGGACGTGGCGTGCCATGGCGCCGCGAGCGGCTTTGGCGAAGGCGGACACGCTCCGGAGTTTGCCTCTTTTGTCCTCCAGAAATTGGCATGTGACCACCTTGTCCGAGGGCATGCCGTGCAGTGCGGCTTGGCTGTATTCGGCGCTGGCCAAGTTCAATATCCAAAGCTGCCCCGTTTCATCAAGGTGGCGCCCCACCATCTGAGGCAGCCGTGTTTTCCAATGTTGGTGCATGTTGGTTTGGTCCCCCGTCGGGGACCAAGGTTGGGCCATCTCGAGCCGCACCGGGGCGTATTGGTCCAGGGGACGCAAGAGCCCATACACGGCATGCAGAACCCGCAACCGCGCCTGTGCCCGACGGACGACCTCTTCAGAAGCAGAAGCCAAATCCAAAGATTTGAACGCATCTCCCTTGAAGGTCCATCCTGCGGCGAATTTGGAGTCAGGCTGCCACGCTTGGTGCCAACCGTGAACCCTCTCGGCCAACGTGGCGCTGAGCTTCATGCGCTGGGCCAATTCCTCTTGGGACCACGTTTTCAATGCGGTGACGATGGAAGTCGCGACGTCCAATCCCTCCGCCTGGGTGAGCGCCCCACTGAATTGGTTGGAGGCCGGGGCAGAAGGGGTCAATGTTTTGGCGGGAGACAACAGAATGAGCATGGGACAAAATTCTGGGAGATGCCCGTAACTTCCACGTCATGAAACGTGCCCTTTTTTGGCTCTCCGCAGCCCTGTTCAGCCATCATGCCTTTGCCCAATGTGAAGGCGATTCGGTGTCGGTGTCGTTGGACATCTCCACCGACGCGTGGGGATATGAAATGTATTGGGAGTTGATCCCGGCCAGCGGCATCTGCGGCGATGGGACTGCGGTGTTGTGGGGTGGCAACCCCGACGTGGGGTGTGGAAACGACATCCCTGGCTTGGGGGGAGAAGCGTACGGCAACAATTTGACGGTGTCCAGTTCGACGGTGTGCGTGGCAGAGGGGAGTGAATTGGTGTTGGTCCACCGCGACAGTTACGGCGACGGCGGGTCGGGCTTCGGGGTGGTGCTCAACGGCGCCCCAGTCCTGGGCTTCCAGGGCACCGGCACCGGCAACGACTGGCCCATTTCGCTGGACATTGTCGACGAGTTGCAAGGTCAATTGCCGTGCATGCCACTGCCTGTGGAGGCCAACGGGGCCAACTGGGTGGGGTCCAGCGAGGGGGCGTCTGTGCTTCCCGGCGAAGTGACGCCACCTGCCATCGCCTGCAACGTGTACGGCAGTTGGTGTCCCTCTGACCCCAATGCAACCAACACGTTGTGGTTGAGTTGGGACGTGCCCGCGGAAGGTGGGGCCTACCGCATTTCCACGTGCAACGACTCCACGTCTTTCGACACGCAAATCGCCCTGTGGTTTGCTGGAGATTGCGCGGATTGGGAGACCTACACCCTCATCAACGCCAGTGACGACCACGGCTGTGAAGCGGCCTACAGGAGCACCATGTTGACCCCATGCTTCGAAGGAGGGGAATCCTTGTTGATTCAAATCGATGGGTGGGGAGGCCAAACCGGCACCGTGGAGTTGTCCATCCAGTCGACCGATTTGAACGAATCGCTTGTGGTCGGCGCCAGCGTCTCAGGACTCTCTTGCAATTTGGAAGAAGGCTTCAACCCCAACGGCGCAATCACCCTGAACCCCAACGTGGGCCAGCTGGGTGCGTCGTGGGAGTGGAGTGGCGCCTTCGGCAGCACCTACCAAGGCACGAACCTGTCGGGATTGATGCCTGGCACCTACGTGGTCAATGCGGACGTGTGTGGCATTTCATACAGCGAGACCTTTGAGGTGGATGAGCCGGATGCCCTTTCGTTGACCGTCTCCTTGGCGCCGGATTGTGAAGCGGGGGCCATGGGGGCTTCCGTGAGTGTGGGTGAACTCGAAGAGTTTGATTCCGTGACATGGCAAGTTGGCCTCAATGAGTTTGAAGGCACGACAGTGTCTGATTTGCCCTCGGGCCTGTGTGAGGTGTCTGTGGTCTCGCTCGAAGGGTGCGAGGTCTCGGAATACGTGTGGGTCGATGCCGTGGGCGTGCCTGAGGTCAACCTTGGTCCAGACGTGTTTGCCTGCGCAGGCGATCTGGTCACGTTGTTGGGGCCTTTGGGCAATGGACTGAATTACAACTGGTCGACTGGCGCGTCGACCCCGTTGCTTCAATTCGCGGCCGAACCTGGCACGACCGTGCTGGGGCTCGAAGTCACCGACGCCACAGGATGTTCCGATTCGGACGTGATGGTTCTGACGGTGGACGATTGCGCGAGTGGCTTGTCTGACTTGTCAAGTGGAGCCTTGGCGACCACCTCCTGGGAGGGCGCGCTTGCCGTACCGAACCCATTCATTGGGAAGACTTCGGTGGTGGGGGTGTCAGGCGAGGACGTGGCTTTGTGGCAGCTTTGGGATGCCCAGGGACGTCGCGTGGATGTCGCGTGGGAGCAACTCGGAACCGAAGTTGCGTTGTCGTCGGAATTGCCGGCAGGCATGTACACGTTGACCAGCCCTGCCCGACGCGACGCACTCAGGCTTGTGGCCCAGTAAGTCGGATTTGGGCGATGCGTCGGCACGCCTCGTAGACGTCGTCTGAAGTCATGTCCAGGTGGGTGACCAGACGAACCTTGTCGGGCCCAAACGCGAAGCAACCCACCCCAACTGTCGCCAAGGCCTGCACCGCCTCATTGGCAAAGTTCCCGTGCAATGAGAAAATGACGATGTTGGTTTCCACAGGGTCGACCGACGCGACGTCTGCGTGCGCGGACAAGGTGGCCTCGAGCAGCTTGGCGTGGGCGTGGTCGTCTGCCAGACGCGCCACGTGGTGCTCCAGCGCATGGAGCCCCGCGGCAGCCAAGCTCCCTGCCTGACGCATGCCGCCGCCCATCACTTTGCGAACGCGGTGGGCTTCTTGGATGAAGGGTTGAGGTCCGACCAGCACCGACCCCACGGGGCATCCCAAGCCTTTGCTCAGGCAAAGTGAAATGCTGTCGAACAAGTTGCCGTACGCCTTGAGCGCGTCAGAGTCGCCCCACTGCCCGCGGGCCACGAACGCGTTCCACGCACGGGCGCCGTCGAGGTGAAAAGCGAGTCCTCGGGCGCGCACTTCCTTGGACAGCGCCTCCAACTCCTCGAGGTCCCACACCGAGCCGCCGCCTTTGTTGCAGGTGTCTTCCACGGCCACGAGGGTGGTGCGCGCGTAGTGGCTGTCTGGAGGGTTGATGTTGTCCAGGCACTCGTTCAAGCTGAATCGTCCCCGGTCGCCGTGAAGCAGCCGCACCGAGGCCCCTGCATTTCGGGCAATGCCGCCCCCTTCGTAGTTGTAGATGTGGGCGAGTCGGTCGCACACGACTTCGTCGCCAGGCCGGGTGTGGACTTGGATGGCAATTTGGTTGGTCATGGTGCCCGAAGGACAAAACAGCGCTGCCTCGTGCCCCATCAATTCTGCACAGCGCGCCTCGAGCGCGCGAATGCTGGGGTCCTCCGCGAAGACGTCGTCGCCCACCTCTGCGGCATGCATGGCCGCTTTCATGGCTTCTGTCGGGCGCGTGACGGTGTCGCTCCTCAAGTCCACGAGCAAGTCGGAGGGGAGGGGCTGAAGCTGGGAGTCGGAGCTGGATTGTGCCATGGCACGAATGTAGTTGAGCCGTTGGACCCGTCGATGCCCCTGGGGTATCTTGGACGCATGAAGACATGGACATGGAAAGGCGCGTTGGCGCTGTGTTTGGCCTTGGTGGCCTCCGCCCAAACCTCTGCGAAGGAAGGCATGTGGATTCCCACCTTGCTCAAGGTGGTGGAAGGAGACATGCAGGCGATGGGCTTGAAGCTGACGGCGGAAGACATTTACAGCATCAACCACAGCAGCTTGAAGGACGCGGTGGTGCATTTCAACGGCGGCTGCACCGCCGAGATGGTGAGTGCGGAAGGGCTGTTGTTGACCAACCACCACTGCGGTTATGGCCAAATCCAACAGCACAGCACCGTGGACAACGATTTGTTGACGGACGGGTTTTGGGCCATGACGCGGGCGGAGGAATTGCCCAATCCGGACCTCACGTGCACCTTCATCGACCGAATTGAGGACGTGACCGAGCGGCTGTTGACGGCATGCGAAGGGTTGGAAGGTGACGACCGTGAGGCCCGGTGGAAAGAGGAAGTGGCGGCGATCGTGAAGGAAGCCACCGAGGGTCAAGGATTGGAAGGTGAGGTGGTGGAGTTCGACTACGGGAACAGCCACTTTCTGATCACCAGCAAGGTCTTCCGTGACGTCCGCCTTGTGGGCGCACCTCCTTCTGCCGTGGGCAAATTCGGGGGGGACACCGACAACTGGGTTTGGCCACGTCACACCGGCGATTTCAGCGTGTTCCGCATCTACGCGGACCGCGACAACCAGCCTGCGGCATACGCTTCGGACAACGTGCCTTACGCCCCTGAGCACCACTTTCCCGTGGATGTGTCAGGTGTTCAGGACGGCGATTTCACGATGGTGTTTGGGTTTCCTGGACGGACCGAGCAGTACCTCACCTCGGATGCGGTGGAACACGTGATCGAGCGGCTCAACCCCATGCGCATTGCGATGCGCGACGAGGGGTTGGCGGTCATCAACGCGGCCAGGGCGTCCAGCGACGCCCTGCGCATCGCCTACGCCGCGAAGCAGAGCAGTGTGGCCAACGCTTGGAAGAAGTGGAAAGGCCAAAACCGCGGCCTCACAGAACTTCATGCCATCGACAAGAAGCGGACGTTGGAAGCCGAATTGAACAAGGTCTCGGGCTCTCAAGTGGTGGAAGACATTGCCGCATTGAACGCCCAGTACTTCCCCTTCTTGGAGGCGCGTTCGCTGTTCATCGAATTGGCGTACTACGGCCCGGAGGTCTTGAACTACGCCCACGGATTCTCTGCGTTGATTGAGGGCAAGGCCGAGGGGGAGGCGAGGGAATCGCTTCTGGCCCGGCTCCGTGGGGCAGAGGACGGTTTCAGACGGGATTACGACGCGGGGGTCGACGAGCGTTTGCTCGGTCGCCTTGTGGAAGAATACCTCAAATGGATTCCGACTGACTTGGCCCCAGAGGGGTTGGCCGCGGAAGTGGATGGCGCGGGAGGCGGGTTGGCTTGGGCCAACAAAGTCTTCGCCAAGAGTGTGTTCGACAACGCGGACGACATGGCCAAGTTGTTGGAGAACGACAACCCCAAATCGTGGAAGAAGCTCTCGAAGGACCCCGCGTATGTGTGGATTGAAAAGCTTCGTGCGAACTACTTCGCGGAGGTGGCCCCTGAGTATGGTCGCCTTCGGGGAGAGATTGCCTCGGCCTCCGCGGCGTACACCGAAGCCTTGAGGGAAGCGTTCCCAGACCGCGTGTTCCCCGTCGACGCCAACAGCACGCTGCGGTTGACGTACGGCAAGGTGGAGGGGAGTGCCCCCTACGATGGCATGCAGTACAACCCACTCAGTACAGCGCGTGGCATCTTGCAGAAGTACGTGCCAGGCGATCCAGATTTCGACATGCCTGCGCGGCTTGTGGAGTTGCTGGAAGCGGAGGAATACGGGGACTACGCCAACGAAGACGGCGATCTCGTGGTGTGCTTCACAGGGTCCAACCACACGACAGGAGGCAACTCAGGCTCCCCGGCGTTGAACGACATGGGGCACCTGGTGGGCATCAACTTCGACCGAAGCTGGGAAAGCACCATGAGCGACATTTTGTTTGACGGGTCGCGCTGCCGGAACATCATGGTGGACATCCGGTACGTCCTCTGGGTGATGGACGTGTACGCAGGCGCAGGTCACCTCGTCGAGGAGATGACCTTGGTGCAGGGCAGGTGAGTGGAAAGGGTCTCCCGAATCAGGAGGCCATCATGCCAATCGCCACGACAACGATGGCGAAGAGGAAGAGGGCGAAAACAACTGGCCCGCCGATTTCGTTTTGTTCGGGCTCGAGGTGGTCGTGGTGATCGTGTGCCATGTCGCAAAAATATGCCATGGCGCCCAGTGACGCGCATCCGTGCAACCTGAGAACCGCGAAAAGTGTCTCCCTTGAGGATGGCTTATCTTGCGGCGTCTCGCGCGCGCGAGCCATCCCTCTTGAAACCTGCACGCCATGAACCTTTTTCACCCTTGCCAAGTTGTGTCCGCCTTGTGTGCGACGCTTGTCTTGTCAACGCTTTCCCTCGACACGTTCGCCCAATGCGGGTCGGACGAAAGCACCTTGATTGTGGACATCCTGACCGACAGCTACCCCGGAGAGACTTCCTGGGAAGTCACGCTGGATGGCGTGGTGGTGTTGTCGGGAGGCCCTTACGAAGAGGGTGATGCCGTGTACGGAGACACGTTGTGCATTCCGGCTTCCGAGGAGCCATGCATCCAATTTGAAATTTTCGATTCCTACGGGGACGGGATGTGCTGTGGCTACGGGGAAGGCCAGTACGTGGTGACGCTGGATGGCCAAACCATGGCCTCCGGCGGCGATTTCGGGGAGTCGGCAGGCGCCATTTTTGCATGCGCTCCGGGCGAGACTTGCAACGACGCCATCCCGTTGACGTCGGCAGATTACGGCACCGTGACGTCGCCATCGTCGTCGTTTTGGTACACCTTCACGCCTGAGGGCAACGGCATGTACTCCTTCAGCTCCTGCGGCAACGGCTGCGACACCCGCCTGTACATCTACGACTACTGTCAAATGGGCAACTTCGACAACACGAACGAAGGGTCCATCTACT
The DNA here is from genome assembly GCA_049627085.1 of Flavobacteriales bacterium. Classification (GTDB taxonomy): domain Bacteria; phylum Bacteroidota; class Bacteroidia; order Flavobacteriales_D; family Sanyastnellaceae; genus UBA11663. The sequence continues at coordinate 55,259 of JBMZWX010000006.1, forward strand.
TCGACGACAACCAAGGGGGATGCGGCGAGGAAGCTCAGTTGACGGTGCTGCTCGAAGCGGGTGTGACGTACTGGGTGCGTTGGGCTTCGTTCGACGGCCCTTGCACCACAGACTGGGGTTGGGAATTCGAATTTGTCGGACCCCCGACCGGGTGCACCGACCCTGAAGCCTGCAACTACAGCCCCATGGCCGAGCTTGACAACGGCTCGTGCGTGTACCCCGGCGACCCCGAGTGCAACGGTCCAGACTTGATTGTGGTGGAAGACGCCATCATCAACAGCTTGTCGACGGAAGTCATGCAGGTGAACGAGTCGGATTGCTACATCGACGAGGGGTGTTTGAACGGTTACGGCGCCCGAGAGTTGGTTCGCTTCACCACCCACATCAAGAACATCGGCGACCTCGATTACTACATCGGCGTGCCCAACCAAGAAGGCAACAACCAATTCGAATGGGGCGACTGCCACGGCCACTGGCACCACAACGGCTACGCCAAGTACGATTTGTTCGACTTGGACGGCGGGTTGATTCCCATCGGGTTCAAGAACGGATTCTGCGTCATGGACCTTGAATGCAGCGGAGGCGGCACCGGCCAGTACGGTTGCGGCAACATGGGCATTTCTGCAGGATGTGGCGACATCTACGGGGCGGGGTTGAGCTGCCAGTGGATTGACGTGACCAATGTGGAAGACGGCACCTACTACCTGGTGGTGCGGGCCAACTACGAATTCATCCCCGACGCCCTGGGCCGTGCGGAGAACTCCTACGAGAACAACCACGCCGCGGTGTGCATCCAGCTCGACCGGAGCAGCGGCGCCTTGGTGGTGGACCACGTGGATGGTTGCGAGCCGTTCTACGATTGCAACGGGGTGTTGTTTGGCACCGCCGAGACGGATTGCAACGGCGAATGCGGAGGCACCGCGCTGGTGGGCGACTTGGACAACAACGACGCCCAGGAATTCGCCGACGCGGTGGCGTATGTGGAAGGCATCCTCGGCAACGACTTGGCCCCGTCCACGTGCACGGACATCGACCAAGACGGTGAAATCACCGTGAGCGATGCGGCCTTGATGTCCCAATGCCAGTGGTTCAACGAGGCGCACATGCACCCGGACAGCAGCGGCGTGCACGACAAGTGCCAATTCCCGGTGCAGGAAATCACCAACATCTTCGACACGGTGCACTTCATGGTGGCGGACGTCAATTGGGACATGAACTACTTCGACGTGCACGTGCTCAACGAGTACAACCGCATTGTCGGGTACGAGCTCGACTTCACCGGCGTCCAAATCAGCGACGCCATCAGCCTTGCCGACCCCATTGGGTACGACATCACGCCGTCGTTTGTGCCTGGAGGCCAAAAGGTGGTGGGCCTCAGCTACGAAGGCGATTCCTTCCACAAGAACCTCGATTGGGTGCCGTTTCTCCGCGTGTATTGGGCCGAGGCGGACAACGAAGTGTGCCTGGCCGACGTGGTGGATGTGGTGAACGAGAACTACGAAAACACGTTGCACACCATGGTTGATGGATGCGTGATGTCTGTGACTTCGCTCGACGCCGCGGCCGCCATTCAAGTCGCGCCCAACCCGATGGGCGACTTCAGCACCGTCACCTTCCCGCTCGGAACATGGGAGATGGACGTGATGGACATGCAGGGTCGACTCGTTCTTCAACGCCAAGTGACGGGCCGTGCGGCCCAACTCTCCCGTTCAGAGCTCGGGGCAGGCAGCTACGTGCTTCGCCTCGTGAATGAACATGCATCGGCGGTGGTGAGGTTTGAAGTGAAGTGAACAAGATGAATTCATTGCCCATGGGCCAACGAAACTGGATGACGAGAGGCTTGACGTTCTTGATGGCGTGGGGAGTGGCCTTGGGGGCCACGGCCCAAGTGGTCGTCAACGAATTTTCGTGCAGCAACTACACCCTCGGGGTGGGGGGCGACAATGAAGATTTTGTCGAATTCTACAACCCCACGGGGGCGGACGTCGACTTGGGAGGGTATTTCCTCTCGGACAACCTCGCCAACGTGGACAAATTCGAAATCCCTGCAGGCACCGTGGTTCCCGCGGGCGGGCACTTGATCGTCATTTGCTCTGCGGAGGGGGAGTTGCCGACCAATTTGTACGTCGGCGGATTCCTCAACACCAACTTCAAGATCAACCAATGCCAGGGAGAGTCGCTGGTGTTCGCCGATCCATCTGAAAACGTCTTGGAGTCTTACACGTACGGTGCGGAATTCAGCACCACCCAAGCGGACCACAGTTGGGCCAGAAATGTGGACGGCGGTGCCAGTTGGGAAGTGTGCGTGTCGCCTTCGCCTGGCGGGGCCAACGGCGCAGATCCCTTCGACATGTACACCGGGTATACCCCGACGCCCACGTTTGACGTGGAATCTGGTTACCATGCGGGTGCGCTTTCGGTGTCGTTGTCTGTGCCCGGCAACTTCGACATCTACTACACCCTCGACGGCTACACGCCCACGGAAGGGAGCACGCTGTACACGGGCCCCATCAACATCACCGAGACGACGGTGGTTCGGGCGGTGGCGTTCGATCCAGACGACGACGTGCCTCCAAGCAAGGCGCCGAGCTACATCGCCACAAACACCTATTTCTTGGGGGCCGACGCGCACACCATTCCCGTGGTGTCGGTCAGCGGCAACGGCCAAGAAGATGGAACTTGGGGTTGGGGCAACGGGGAAGGCGCCCACATCGAGTTCTTTCACGCCGACGGCACCTTTTGGGTCGAGGCGACTGGAGACAGCAACGAGCACGGCAACGACAGCAACGCCTACGGACAGCGCGGTTTCGACTACATCACCCGCGACCAGATGGGGTACAACTACGCCCTGGAAGCTGAGATGTTCCACGTCAAATCGCGGGACCAATACCAACGCTTGATTTTCAAGGCGGCCGCCAACGACAATTACCCTTTTGAGCCCGGGGCGCACATCCGCGACGCGTACGTGCACACCTTGAGCCACTTGGCGGATTTGAAGCTCGACGAGCGCACCAACGAGAGTTGCATCGTGTACCTCAACGGCCAATACTGGGGGGTGTACGAGTACCGCGAAAAAGTGGACGACGTCGATTTCACCGAGGAGTACTACGACCAGCCGAGGCACTTTGTGGATTTCCTCAAGACGTGGGGAGGCACTTGGGAAGAGTACGGAACCGGAGACGATTGGTATGACTTCGTCAACTTCTGCACCACGCAGGACATGACCGACGCGGCGAACTACGACTACGCCATCACCCAGCTCAACCCGTTGTCGCTCATCGATTACTTCATCCTGAACAGCTATATTGTCTCGGCCGACTGGCTCAACTGGAACACGGCGTGGTGGCGTGGCCGCCACCCAGACGGAGACGCCAAGCGTTGGCGCTACGCGTTGTGGGACATGGACGCCAGTTTTGGCCACTACGTGAACTACTCTGGGGTGCCAGACACCGGCCCCACGGCCGATCCGTGCAACCCTGAAAGCATGGGCAACCTCGGTGGGCAAGGCCACATTCCTGTGCTCAACGCGTTGCTTGGCAACGAGACCTTCTGGAACACTTACATCAACCGCTGGGCCGACCTGGGCAACACCGCCTTTTCCTGCACCAACATGCATGCGGTCCTCGACAGCATGGTGGCGGTCATTGAACCAGAGATGCCCAGGCAACTTGACCGATGGGGAGGTTCCATGGCCGGATGGGAGAATGAGCTCCAGGAGCTGCGTGACTTCATCGACAGCCGTTGCGAGGATGAGGTGGTCGGCGGCATGGAAGACTGCTACGACATCGAACAAGTCAACCTGACGATTGACATCGTGGGCCAAGGGGAGGTGGAAATCAACACCGTGGACATCACCCCGGCCATGACGCCGTTCACTGGATGGTACTTCTCTGAAGTGCCGATCGTCCTTGAGGCAGAGGAGGCGTACGGCGTGAGCTTCTTGTACTGGCAGGTGGTTTCTGGAGACGTGACCATCGCCAACGTCAACGACCCCTTGTTGCCGCTGACGCTGACAGGAGACGCGCACCTGGTGGCGCATTTTGGGATTCCCGTGCCGCCGGAAGACGTCATGTTCAACGTGTCCCCAGAGGGTGCGGGTTTCGTGGTGTTGGACGGCTTGACCTTGCAGGACAACCCGAGTGTCGAGACCATGAACGTGGGCATGCACAGCTTGATGGCCGACCCCAACGAATGGTGGGCGTTCTCACATTGGTCTTGGAACGGCAACGCGCTTGGCCCCGATGCCGAAGCGTTGAACGCCGATTACGAGGTGTACGAAGCGGGCATGGTGACCGCGCACTTTGTGGAAATTCCGCACACCGACCTCACCGTCGTGGTCTCCCCTCAGCAAGCCGGGCAGGTTCGGGTGGAGAACTTGGCCATGGTGGACGCGATGTGGTTCACGTCCTTCGAGCCGATGGGGCCTGTGGTCTTCGAGGCCATTTCTGAAGAGGAGTGGCAGTTCAGCCACTGGGAAGTGGCCGTGTCGGAGCCTTCGCCTGAAGCCAAGGCCAATCCGATGGCCCTGAATTTGACCGACGTTCCCGTGGAAATCGTGACGGCCCACTTTGAACCCGTCGAATTCCACATGTACGTGCCCAACGCATTCACGCCAGACAACGACGGTGTGAACGACGCGTTCCACCCCTTGGGGTCGGGATACGAAGGCGAGATGTTCTGGTACGGCATCTTCAACCGTTGGGGGGAGTTGGTCTTCGAAACGACCGACCCTGACGTGTCTTGGTACGGACAAGACCAACGCGGCGACGGCACCCACTTTGTGCCCGACGGCGTGTACGGCTACAGCGTCAACGTGAAAGGCTTCCACGACTTGGTGCCCACGTTCTTGCGTGGCACCGTCACGGTGGTCCGGTGAGGCGTGGCCTGGCGGCCATGTTGGCCTCGGTGGTGCTCTACACGAGCGCCAACCTGTGCGTGAAAGAATTGGCGGGGTTGGGAACGTTTCAGTTGGTCTTCCTCCGATCTGCGCTGTCGTTGGCCGTGTGTTTGGCCTACCTCAAGGCCCACAACCTCCCCATCTTGGGCCACAACCGGATGTGGCTTGTGGTCCGCGGACTTGCCGGCATGGTGGGCTTGTCGGGGTTCTTCCACACGGTGCGGCACATCCCTTTGGCCAGCGCCACGGTCATTCAATACTTCAGTCCGGTGTTCACGGTGGTGTTGGCCTTGCTTTTCATGGGGGAGAAAGTCCAAAAGAAGCAATGGTTCTTGCTTGGCGGCGCCTTGGTGGGCATCGTCATGGTCAAGGGATTTGACCCTCGTGTGTCCTGGGGCATGTGGGGGCTCGGACTGATGTCGGCGGCGGCGGCCGCCGTGGCGTACCTGGCCACCATGAAATGCCGCGATTCCGACCATCCGGTGGGGGTGGTGGTGTGGTTTCACCTGCTGGCGTTCCCCATCATGGGTGCGCTGAGTTTGCCCCAATGGATCCCCATGACCACGCCGATGTGGGGGCTGGCTGCCTTGGTGGGCTTGCTGAGCATTGCCGCCCAGATTCTGATGACCGTGGCCCTTCACCAAGAGGACGCGGGCATGGTCATGCCGTTCAAATACTTGGGCGCAGTGATGGCGCTGTCCGCCGGATGGATCCTGTATGGCGAAACGATGTCCTCGATGAGCCTCCTGGGCATGGGACTTGTGGTGGTGTGCATCGCCACCAACACATGGGTCAAATCGAAGTCGCGTTCGGCGTCCTCCTGATTCGCAATCCCACACGGAAGCTGAGCCCCAGCGTCGCCGCGGTGGTGACCAATGCCAGGACCGTCCACGGAGCCGGGTGGGGGACCCGCCACATGTCGAAAACCACCCCCAATCCCATCAAGGCCCCAAACGCAAGGCCGTCCCGCTTTGCGCGCGGCGCGTTGATTGTCAGCAGGACGGTGCCGATTGCCAAACCCAGGGCATGCCCAGCCAGTCGGGCCGCGTGGGCTTGCCACGGCAATTGGGTCAGAAACACATGGAGCGCTTCGGGATCCAGGGCAGTGGGGCGCGACACTTCAGGCGCCATCCAATCTTGCGCGCCTTGGCCTAACCACCATCCGAGCCCGACGGAGATCAGGGCGCACAAGACCACCCAGCCGACCGACTTCAACCAGGTCATGGTTGAGGCAGTGGGGTGAAGGGTATGTGAAGGGCGTAGGCGTCTTGGAGGGCTTGGGTCACTGGTCCAGGAGGTGTGCCAGGTCCGGTCCCAATGGTTCGACCGTCCACTTCCACAATGTGGGCCAACCCGCCCATCGTGCCTGTGGTGAACGCTTCGTCGGCGGTGTACAACTCGGTCAAGCTGAAATCCCCCTCTCGGACGTCGATTCCCAGTTGGCGTGCGAGGTCCAAGGTGTAGCCTCGGGTGATGCCAGGCAAGCAAGCGTGGCCAAACGGCGTGCACAGCACCCCGTCGCGCACCAGGAACAAGTTCGTCGCGTTCGTTTCGGCCAGGAATCCGCGGTCGTCGAGCATCACCGCGTCGTCGGCGCCCGCGTGGTTGGCCTGGATCTTGGCCAGGATGTTGTTGAGCAGGTTGTTGTGGTGAATCTTGGAATCCAAGAACGAGGGCGCATTCCGACGAATGGCGCTGGTCACAAGCTTCAATTGGCCTGAGCCGTAAACGGCGCCTTTGTATTCCGGCAGCACGATGAGGGTGCTCCCAAACACATTCAACCGAGGGTCCATGCCCGACGTGGATTTCATGCCGCGGCTGAGCGTAAGCCGGATGTGCACGCCGTCAGTCATGCCGTTTTTCGCGAGCACGTCGAAGACGGCCTGACGAACGTCTTCCACATTGGGGATGTCAGCGAACTGCAGGGCGTGGGCGCTGTCCACCAGGCGCTTCAGGTGCTCGTCCATTTGGTAGATGCGGCCGTCGGCCACGCGCAAGCCTTCCCACACGGCGTCGCCTCCCTGGACCACGCTGTCCAAGACGCTCACCTTCGCGTCTTCGCGCCGGACAAGTCCGTTGACCCAGCACCAGGTGCCTTCGTTTCGTGGGTCGGGTTGGTTGAATTTGGCCATGTCAAATGGAGATTTCGAGGTCTTTCAAAGCAAGGTAATGCGACACGCATTCCTCGCGCAGGGAGGCCAAATGCGATGGCACTTCGCCTCGCTTCAACGTCCGGGGTTCCCATCCAGAGCTGGCATGGACGCCGTGGTACCAGTGTTTGGCCCACACCCCGTCTTCGGGCCGTGCGCCAGGGGTCCAGGAGAGCATGCGTGCGTCCCAAGGCAGGTCGAGTTCTTTGCACAGCGCCTTCAAAGTGGCTTCGGGCCTGGCTTGCAGAGATTCCGCCGTCACGACCAAGATGCGGTCAGGGATGCGCTTCACCAGGTCGAGCTGATGGGCGTAGCCCAAATCCAACATGGTGGGGTGGCTGATGTGGGCGCCGTAGGAGGGAAGCACACCGTCGGGATGGCGGGTCAGCACCACGTGCATGTGGCGCGGGCCATCGACGTTCCTCCAATCCAACCCTTCGAGGTGGTTGGCCATGTGCTTCAGGAACACAACTTCGTCGCCGGAACGCGGGGCGACAGAAGCCAGGGCATCGTCGGCCGTGACAGGCATGGTGCGCAACACGTCTTCGCGGGAAGGGCGGTCCACCCCCGTGAAGGACAAGAAGTGCCCGAACAGGGGCTCGTCCATCACGCGGGTGTCCACGCGCTGGGCGAAGCTGTACATCAGGGCGGTGCTCCCGTTTCTGGGTCCGGCCCACAAGGCGACGGTGCGGGCGGCCATCCAGTCAGACGTGGGGGCCTTTCAAGCGCAGGACGAGCATGGCCCCCAACCACCCCATGGGCAGGTACAGGGCCACGTCCAACATCATCAGCCAAGTCGGCTGGCTTGGGAGCATGAACGCGTTCATGGCGCCGCCCAGCAATCCAAACCCGCCCAGGACCCAACCAGACGTGGGTTTGGGAGAAGCGGAGATGAGGGTGGCCAGCGCAGCCGCCAGAAACGTGCCGCCCCAATGCGCCGCAGAAGCCGACAGCAGTTCCAAGACAGAGAGGCTTTCCATGAAGGCCTGCCAAACTTCCGGCGCCTCTTGTGGAGAGACGGTGGGGGCTTGGGAGACCCCTGCGGAAGCGAACAATCCGTGTCCGAGGGTGACCAGGATAGGAAAGGACACGCACCCAGCCACAATGCCGAGGACATTTCGGGCGGGACGGACCCAGGAGGGAGAAGAATCGTGAGGCATGGCGGCAAGATACCTTGCCGTGGATTACATGTTTCGGCGGTAGGCCCCACCCACGTCGAACATGGCGTCGGTCAACTGCCCCAACGAGCAATTCTTGGTGGCTTCCATCAACACGTCAAACATGTTTTCGCCCGAAGTGGCTGCCGTTTGCATGCGCTTCAACGCCTCGGAAGAGGTTCCTTCCGCCATGTCGTGCAACGCCTTGAGGTTGCCGAGCTGCCGTTGCTTTTCTTCCTCGGTGGCCCGGATGATTTCTCCAGGCACCAAGGTGGGCGACCCTTCCTTGCTGAGGAAGGTGTTCACCCCCACGATGGGGTATTCGCCGGTGTGCTTGAGCATCTCGTAGTGCAAACTCTCCTCTTGAATGCGCGAGCGCTGGTACATGGTTTCCATGGCGCCCAGCACCCCACCGCGTTCGGTGATGCGGTCGAATTCGCTGAGCACGGCTTCCTCGACCAAGTCCGTCAATTGCTCAATGATGAAGGCGCCTTGCAGCGGGTTTTCATTCTTGGCCAAGCCCAGCTCCTTGTTGATGATGAGCTGGATGGCCATGGCCCGGCGTACGCTGGCTTCGGTCGGCGTGGTGATGGCCTCGTCGTAGGCGTTGGTGTGCAACGAGTTGCAGTTGTCGTAGATCGCGTACAGCGCCTGCAACGTGGTGCGGATGTCGTTGAAGTCGATTTCCTGGGCGTGCAGCGAGCGGCCGGACGTTTGGATGTGGTACTTCAACATTTGCGCCCGGGCAGAGGCCCCGTATTTCTCGCGCATGGCTTTGGCCCAAATCCGACGGGCCACACGTCCGATCACCGCATACTCCGGGTCGATGCCGTTCGAGAAGAAGAAGCTCAGGTTGGGCCCAAACTTGTCGATGTCCATGCCCCGGCTCAGGTAATACTCCACGTAAGTGAAGCCGTTGGCCAGGGTAAACGCCAACTGGGTGATGGGGTTCGCGCCGGCCTCGGCGATGTGGTAGCCGCTGATGGAGACCGAGTAGAAGTTTCGGACGTTGTGGCGAATGAAGTGGTCTTGCACGTCGCCCATCAACCGAAGCGCAAACTCCGTGGAGAAGATGCACGTGTTTTGGGCTTGGTCTTCTTTCAGAATGTCCGCTTGCACGGTGCCCCGCACGCTGGACAAGGCCTCGGCCTTCAGCGCGTCGTACGTGGCCGCGTCGAGCACCTCGTCGCCCGTGCACCCCAAGAGCAACAGGCCCAGCCCGTCGTTGCCTTCAGGCAAGTCGCCGTGGTAGGAGGGGCGGGCCAGCCCGCAGTCGTCCCATTTGGCCTTCAGCACGGCCTCCACCTGGGCTTCCATGCCGTGCTCGCGGATGTGCTTTTCGCAGCGCTGGTCGATGGCGGCGTTCAAGAAGAACCCAAGGAGCACCGGCGCAGGGCCGTTGATGGTCATGGACACGCTGGTGTTGGGTGCGCACAGGTCGAACCCGCTGTAGAGTTTCTTGGCGTCGTCGAGGCAGCAGATGCTGACCCCGGAGTTGCCGACTTTCCCGTAAATGTCTGGCCGGACGTGGGGGTCGCGGCCGTACAAGGTCACCGAGTCAAAGGCCGTCGACAAACGCTTGGCGGGCATGCCCAAGGAGACGTAGTGGAAACGCTTGTTCGTGCGCTCTGGCCCGCCTTCGCCGGCGAACATGCGCGTGGGATCCTCGCCCTCCCGCTTGAAGGGGTAGATGCCCGCAGTGTAAGGGAAGGAGCCGGGCAGGTTTTCCTGCAGGTGCCACTTGGCCAGGTCACGCCACCCCGTCAGAGACGGGAGGGCAACCTTGGGGATGTCTTGGTGGGAGAGGCTCTTGCTCGAGGTGGGGATCTTGAGGTCCTTGCCCCGCACTTGGAAGACGTACTCGTCGGCTTCGTAACGGCTGCGCAACTCAGGCCAGCCTTCAAGCCATTCTTTGAGGCGGGCATCCAAATCCAATTGGACGTGCTTGCTCCGGTCGGCCAAGGCGTCGGCTGCGTCTCCGTCGACCAAGTCGGCTGCGGTGGACAGGGCTTGAAGCTTTCCGGCCAAGTCGGCCTGCTTCTCGGCCCACCGGTCGTATGCCCGGTTGGATTCTGCGATTTCGCTGAGGTAGCGCGTCCGGGCAGGGGGGATGATGAACACCTTCTCGCTGGTGCCTTGGTCCGCCGCGAAATTGGACGACAGCGCTGCGCCCGTCTTGTCCGCCAGCGTGTTCATCATGCGGCGGTAGAGCTCGTTGGTCCCAGGGTCGTTGAATTGAGACGCGATGGTGCCCACGACCGGGAGGTCGTCGTCCTGGGCTTCCCACAAGTCGTGATTGCGCTTGAACTGCTTCCGCACGTCGCGCAGCGCGTCTTGGGCGCCTCGTTTGTCAAACTTGTTGATGGCCACCACGTCGGCGAAATCGAGCATGTCGATTTTCTCCAACTGCGTCGCCGCACCAAACTCGGGGGTCATCACGTACAACGACACGTCGCTGTGGTCCATGATCTCGGTGTCGCTTTGGCCAATGCCGCTGGTCTCCAACACAATCAAGTCGAATTCAGCAGCCTTGAGGATGTCGACGGCTTCCTGCACGTGACGCGACAAGGCCAAATTCGATTGGCGTGTGGCCAAGGAACGCATGTACACCCGGTCCGAGTGGATGGCGTTCATGCGGATGCGGTCGCCGAGCAGCGCCCCGCCGGTTTTTCTTTTGGACGGGTCGACGCTCACTAATGCGATGCGCTTCTCGGGGAAGTCGATCAAGAACCGCCGCACGAGCTCGTCCACCATGGAGGATTTGCCCGCCCCGCCGGTGCCGGTGATGCCCAGCACGGGGACGACGGGAAGGTTCGCCTTGACTTCCGCGAAGGCGGCGCCGAAGGCTTCGGCGTTGTTCTCCGCGGCCGTGATGCACCGGGCCAAGTCGCGCACGTTGCGCTGGGCCAACCTCGTGGTGGCGCCGTCCAAGGCGTCCAGGTTGGGGACCGTGTTGAAGTCGGCACGTTGAATCAGGTCGTTGATCATGCCCTGCAACCCCATGGCCCGTCCATCGTCCGGGTGGTAGATGCGCTCAATCCCGTAATTGTGCAGTTCCTGAATTTCTTCCGGCAGGATGGTGCCTCCACCGCCGCCAAAGATGCGGATGTGCCCCGCGCCCCGCTGGTCCAGCAAGTCCTTCATGTACTTGAAGTACTCCATGTGCCCGCCCTGGTAAGAGGTCATGGCGATGGCTTGGGCGTCTTCTTGGATGGCCGTGGTGACCACCTCGTCCACGCTGCGGTCGTGCCCCAGGTGGATGACTTCGCATCCGGTTTTCTGCATGATCCGCCGCATGATGTTGATGGCGGCGTCGTGGCCGTCAAACAGGCTCGCGGCGGTGACGATGCGGACTTTATGCTGGGGCTTGTAGGGGGCTTGTTGTTCCATGTCGTTGCGTGGCTCCATGCGAAATTAGCCCAAACCCGGCGCCGTCCTGGACGCGCCCTATGTCACAGTCACCCCATTCGTCCGGGGCACGCCAGAGAGGTCGCCCTCCCAGGACCAGCCATCCAACAACGCATCCCATCCTGAGGGCACCGCTGCTTGGGCTTGAAGGGTGCCGCGTCCCCCTGGGAGTTGGGCCGTGAGCCTGCCGGCATGGAGCATGAGGGTGTCGGTCCCGGTGCCGGAGGCCACCGCGCGGTTGTGTCGTTTGTCGCCGTAGCGAGAGTCGCCAACGATGGGATGCCGAAGGTGGCGAAAGTGAAGCCTGATTTGGTGGAATCGTCCGGTTTCTGGTCGGCATTCAACGAGGCTGTAGCGAGACGTCTCGTACGGGCCCACGGGCACCTTCAATTCGGTCCTGGCCAGCGTGGTGTACCGGGTGACCGCCTCCTTGGGCTTGGGGTTGTGCGCCGTGGGGAGCGGTTTCTCGACCACGCCCTCGTCTTCCGTCCACCCCCGAACCACGGCCCAGTACACCTTGGTGGTCCGCCGGTGCACGAACTCAAGCTTCAAGTCGTTCAGGGCGTCACCTGGGGCGGCGAAGAGGACAATGCCGCTTGTGGGCTTGTCGAGGCGGTGCACCGGCTGCAACCAAGCCTCGCGGGGGCGCGCTGCATTCACCAAGTCCCGCAAATTGTGCGGTTCGTGGAAGTCGATGTCCGTGCGGTGCACCAACAGACGGTTGGGCTTGACCACCGCCAAGACGCCGTGTTCCTCGAACAACGAATCAAAAGTGGGTTCTGCACGGGGGGAGGTTGACTCCATGGTGTTTGGGCTGGTTGAACAAGCGCTGAAAACCGCTAATTTGCAAGCCAAATCGCGAAAACGACGCATCCTGCATGAAGCGACAACTACATTTTCCTTGGGTCGGTCTCGTCCTCTTGATGGTGGGCATGAATTGGTCGGCCTCTGCGACCGCGCAAATGACTGGTTTTGTGGTGGAAGTCGACACTGTCTTCTACGGTGCCGACACCCCCACGCCTGAAGACACGTTCGATCCAGAAGGCACGTTGGACGGGTACGCCTCTTTCATTGTGTACGCCGAGTTCACCAACCCCACCGACGTGTTGTCGGCCGTGTTTGCCGACACAGGTGCCGGATCCTCGCCCATGGGCATCGACGCGCCTTGCGGGTGTCACAACCCTGTGGATGGGGATTTCGCCATGAATTCGACGAACACCGAGTTCCTCTGGGACTTCTTCCCCTTGAACCAATACGACACGTTCTGGACCATCGGCATGCTCAGCGGGGACGCCACCTTCGGCGGTGTGCCTGGTGTGATTCCCAGCAAGATTGGCGACACCGACGGCAGCGTCGCGGGCGCCAACGTTTGCGCCCATCAGGTGGAGAACGGCCTTTTGTATGTGTTGCCTGTCCTCGACGGATCAGGCCTCGTGGAGGGGCCGCCCAACGCCATTGCCGGGGACGATCTCCGTGTGGAGGTGGCGCGCGTGACCACCTGCGGCGACTGGACGTTCTCTGCGAACTGCCAAGTGTTCGTCAATGGCGACCAAGACCAAGAACAACAGTGGTTCATCGAGGATCAGGCCTTGTCTGGGGCCATTGAGGTGGCCCACCCTTGCTTGGATTACGCCTCCGAGCAAGCCAACGTGTCTGGCGTGCTGACGACCTGTCCTGGAGACAACGCCGAGGTCGGGTTGGAATTCCTCGGCAGCGCGGACGTGCCCAGCACTGCGTACGACCTCTACGCGTTCCCCGACGGATTCACGTTCTCGGACGTGGAGGAAACCATCTTGGATTTCACCGACGTCGAGGTGGTGGCCCAAACCGACGTCAACAACTTCTCGGACGTCGAGCCTGGGGATTACGCGGTGTTGGTGCTGGACGCTTACGGCTGCATGGACACCACCCGGTTCACCGTGGTGGCGCCTGAGCCCATTGAGGCCATGCCGAGCATCGGCAACCAGAATTCGTGCTTTGGCGAAGCGGACGCATCCATCGTCATCCCAGACTCGTTGCTTGTGGGCGGCACAGGCGACCTGAGCGTGACGGTGTTGAGCCCTGTGGGCAACCCCATGGGCGGCGGCACCTTCACCGACGACGGATTCGAATTGTCAGGCCTGGTGTGTTTGAACGGGGACGGCACGTACGAAGTGACCACCACCGACGACAACGGGTGTTTCCGTGTGGACACGGTGTACGTCAACTGTCCGGAGCCGATTGAATGGAGCGTGGGATGGACCGACGTGGTGTGCGCCGGCGCTTCCGACGGAACCATTGTGGCGGAGGCCTCAGGAGGCTCTGGCGGAGAGCTTTACTTGACCAACAACCAGTCCGCGCCTGTCTTGCTCTCGGCCGAGGCGGACAGCCTGCCGTTGACCGCGTCGATTGGCGATCTCGGTCCCACGCTCTACCAAGTGTGGGTGTACGACGCGTTGAACTGCACGTCGGACACGGCATTCATCACAGTGGAGGAGCCTGCTCCGCTTGAATTGATTGTGGGCGACGTGACCAACCCGTCGTGCGGCTTGGACTGCGACGGGGCTGTGGACGTGACGGCCATTGGAGGCAGTGGCGAGTTGACAGTCGGGTACTTCAACCAAACCTCAGGCACCTTCTTCACCGACAGCCTCGGCTTGTGTGCCGGCGAATACATCGTCACGGTCACGGACACGTCGGCGTGCGAGACCGCCGAGCTGTTCACGATTGAAGCCCCCGATCCTTTGGGCTTCTTGATTTTCCCGTTCAACGCGACATGCACAGGGATGAGCGACGGTTCCGTCGACATTTTCCCCAAAGGCGGCACGGTCACGTTGGGCGAGTGGGATTGGTTTGTGCTGGACACTGCAGGTCAAGTGGCCAACCTGAACAACCTGAGCGAAATGACCTACACGGCCCACGTGACAGACCAAGTGGGTTGCACGCATTCCGAGACCTTCGACATCGGCATCAACTACGTCACCGACATGGAATTGTCCACCTTGACCTCGCCGGTGACGTGCTGGGGTGCGGCCGACGGCACAGCCACGGTCAGCGTGAATGGGGGAGAGGCGCCGTTCACCTTCGAGTGGAGCGACCCCTTCAGCCAAACAGCCTCCACCGCGGTGGGGTTGACGGAAGACACCTACACCGTGGTGGTGACCGACGCGTTGGGGTGCCGGCGCTCGACGTCCCAATCGGTGGAAGCCATTGAGGGGTGCCTGTTCATCGCCGACGCCCTGACCCCCAACAACGACGGCAAAAACGACGATTGGATCGTCGGCGGGTTGGAGGACTTCCCGCAGTCGCGGGTGGTCGTCGTCAACCGCTGGGGACAGCGCGTGTTCGAGACGCAAGGCGGGTTGGAGCGCTGGGACGGCCGTTTCAACGGCCAGCGTTTGCCTGTGGCCGACTACTACTACACAATTGAGTTGAACCCTGGATCGTTGCCCATCCGTGGCACGGTGACCATCAAATACTGAGCAAGATGAAAAAGTACTTGACCAGCCTGGCCTTGGTGGCGTTCTCCGCAGGATCTGTGGTGTGGGGACAACAGCAATGGCGTCGCTCTCAATTCATCACCAACACCTACTTGGCCAACCCGGCTGTGGCCGGCACCGAGCCTGGCACCGTGTTGTCGTCGAGCTACCGTCAGCAGTGGGCGGGCTTCGACGGGGCGCCGACCACCAAGTTGTTGAGCGGCCACCAAGCCATTCCAGGCGGCGGCGGCGTGGGCTTCGTGCTCTACAACGACGACATGGGGGGCGCCATCAAGCAAACGGGCATTGAGCTGACCGGGGCGTACAGCGTGTTGCTGAGCAACCAAGACGCCGTGTCGTTTGGCTTGAGCATGCGCGGCAACCAGTTTGTGTTTGACGGCACCGGTCTAAACGTTTGGCAAACCGGAGACCAAAGCTTGCCCCAAACCATCGAATCCACCTTCGGCGTGGACTTCAACGCTGGGATGATGGTCTACGGCAAGAACTACTACTTCGGGATGTCGGTCTACAACCTCTTGGAAGACAAGCTGAATCTGAGTGGGGTCGACGACGACGCCAACCGCATGTTCCGCCACTACAACTTCATGGCGTCCTACTTGTACAAGGTGACGCAGCTGTTCTCGTTGCAGCCCAGTGCGTTGATGCGCATGACCGAGGCCACGCCAGGCCAGTTGGATTTCCACCTACGTGCCATCTACAACGGAACGTATTGGGCAGGGATGGGCCTTCGGCCGCAGGACGCCTTCGTGATCGGCACTGGCATCAACTACGGCGCCTTCACCTTGGCGTACAACTACGACATCACCTTGGGCGACAACTACCTCAGCGCCCATTCACATGAATTGTCGTTTGGGTACTTCTTGCCCGTGCGCTCTGCCTTCCGGAGCCGTCCTGGCAGCGGACGCAAGGCCCGCGCCAACGACCGCATCTTGAAATAACCAACTCTGAATTATCTTAGAGAACATGAAGAATTTGAGAAACACAGGTTTGGCCCTCGCGGTATTCTGCGTGGCTTCCACTGCAGTGGCCCAGTTTTCCCACTTGGAGGTGGACTACATCGACAACGGTGGGGTCGTTCCCGGTGACACCTACCGCGTTTACGCAGTGATGGAAAACGAGGGCGACATCCTCGACGCCATTTACGGCGAGAAGTCCGCCCCCATGAAGATCACGTCGACCAAGCCGTTCTTCCAGCACTTGAAAGGTGGCGCTTTGTCTGCGGACATCCAGCGCTACGACACCACCACAGACCCCACCTTGTTGTACGACTCGTGGGTGACCATTGGTGCCGAAGACAACTACATGAACGCCGTGTCTGGCTTCATCATGGACTTCGAGTCGTTCAACGCCGGCGGCGAGTTGGCCACCAACGACGGTGCGTGGTTCGTGACCCCGGACAAGCGTCAGGCTGCAGCACCTCCTTCAAAGCGCATCTTGCTCATGCAATTGACCACAGAAGGGGAAGTCGAAGGCGTGTTGAATGTGCACGGACGCACACGTCCTGTGACCGACGCCGACGGCAACGTGGTCGGAGGCCAAGAGGTCATCCAAAGCGAAGGCCTCACCTTCGTCTGCCAGAAGCCCAAGCGCTGATTGACAGAGGCACCCACAAAAAAGGCGTCCACCATGGACGCCTTTTTTGTTGCGCGACGGTGAAGGTCACTTGGGGGCCTTTTTCAGCAGGATGTCCACGCTGTCCCGCGGCACGAAATCCAGCGCCACGCTGTTGATGCAATAGCGCAGGCCGGTGGGAGGGGCACCGTCCTCAAACACGTGGCCCAAGTGGCCGTCGCACGCGGCACAGACCACCTCCATGCGGCGCATGCCGTGGCTGAGGTCCATGCGGGTGTCGACCGCCGTGTCGCCCGCGGGTTGGAAAAAGCTAGGCCAGCCGCTGTTGCTCTTGAATTTGGTTCCGGAGTCGAACAGCCGGGCGCCGCAGCTCATGCAGACGTAGACGCCGTCCTCGTCGTGCAGCCAGAACTCGCCTGAGAACCGGGGCTCGGTTCCTTGCTCTCGGAGCACACGGTACGCGTCGGGGCTCAATTCGCCACACCAACTCGAGGCGCGGCTGCTGTCCTGCGGTTCCTGCGCTTGGCAGCTTGCCGCGAGAAGGGCCCAGGAGGCGAGGAAGAAGGTGCGGAACGTCATGAGGCAGGAGAGAGTTTGGGGGCGAGGTGCTTGCCGGTGACAGATTCGGGGCATTGGGCCAGGGACTCGGGTGTGCCGGCGTGCACGAGTTGGCCGCCGTGTTCGCCGCCACCGGGGCCGAGGTCAATCACCCAGTCGGCGCACTTGAGGATGTCCAAGTGGTGTTCGATGACCACGATGGAATGGCCTTGGCTGAGCAAAGCATGGAACGAGTCCAGGAGTTTGGCCACGTCGTGCACATGCAGGCCTGTGGTGGGCTCGTCGAACACGAACAGCGTGTGCCCTTGCCGGTCGCCCCGGGCCAAGAAGGCGGCCAGCTTGATGCGCTGGGCCTCTCCGCCGCTGAGGGTGTTGGAGCCCTGGCCCAAGGTGATGTAGCCCAGGCCGACGTCGTGCAGGGGTTGCAGTTTGGCGAGGAGGCGCCGGATGGCGGCTGGGGGTTTCTTTTGGTCTTCAGGGGAGAAGAACAACAACGCGTCGTCGACCGTCATGGACAAGATCTCGTGGACGTTCTTGCCCTTGTAGGTGACCTCCAGCACGTGGTCCTGGAAGCGCTTGCCGCCGCAATCTTCGCAGGGCAGCTTCAGGTCCGCCATGAACTGCATGCCGACGGTGACGTGGCCCTCGCCTTCGCACGTCTCACAGCGGCCGCCGGAGATGTTGAAGCTGAAGTGGGAAGGCATGAGTCCGCGCGCCTTGGCGTGGGCGCTCTCGGCGAGGAGCGTGCGGATTTCGTCGAAGGCCTTGACGTAGGTGACGGGGTTGGAGCGGGAGCTTTTGCCGATGGGGTTTTGGTCGACAAACTCCAAATGCGCCAGCGTGCCCAAGTCGCCCTCGAGGGCTTCGAAGCCCTTGGTTTGGCCGCCGAACCCGTCAAGCTGAGCTTGCACGGCAGGAACGAGAAGCTGGGTGATCAAGGTGCTCTTGCCCGAGCCGCTCACGCCCGACACCGCCACCAAGCTGCGCAGGGGCACGTCCACGTCGAAGCCCCGCAAGTTGTGGGTGTGCACATTGCGCATGGACAGCTTGTCTTGGGACGTTCGGCGTTGCTCCGGGATAGGAATGGCCATGTGTCCGTTTCGGTAGGCCGCGGTCAGGGAGGGGTGCGTGTCGTCGCATTGGGACAGGCCGTCTTGCGGGCCGCTGAAGACCACTTCGCCACCGAAAGAGCCCGCTTGAGGCCCCATGTCCACCACGAAGTCGGCGGCCGTCACGATGTCGTCGTCGTGTTCGACGACCACGACGGTGTTGCCTTGGTTGCGGAGCCGTTCCAGGACCGAGATGAGCCTTTGGGTGTCTTCCGGGTGGAGCCCGATGCTGGGCTCGTCCAACACGTAGGTGCTGCCCACAAGCGCGCTGCCCACGCACGTGCTCAAGGCGATGCGTTGGGATTCGCCGCCGCTCAGGGTGGGGCTGCTGCGCATGAGGGACAAGTACCCAAGGCCCAAATCCATCAGGCATGTCAGCCTGTGCTTCACCTCCCACAGAAGTCGCTCGGCGATGGCGTGCTCTGCCTCCGTCAACGTCAGGCCGTCTTGCCACGCCAAGGCCTCTTCCACCGTCATGCGCAAGACGTCGTGGATGGTGACGCCGCCGACAAACACATGTCGTGCGTCCGGCCCGATGCGCGTGCCATGGCACGTAGTGCATTTGGTTCGGCCGCGGTACCTGCTGATCATCACGCGGTTTTGGATCTTGTAGCTCTTCGCTTCCAGCATGTCGAAGAAGGCGTGGATGCCCTTGAAATGGGCGCATCCGTTCCAAACCAACTCCCGCTGGGCGTCGGTCAACTTCTGCCAAGGTGTGTGCACAGGAAGGTCCGCGGCACCGGCGGCCATGACCAGCCGCTCGCGCCAACGTCCTGTGCGCTCGCCGCGCCACGGGGCCACCGCCCCGTCGTACAGGCTTCGGGTCGGGTCAGGCACCACCTTGTCGGGGTCGATGCCCAGCACGTGTCCGTAGCCTTCGCATGTTCCGCATGCCCCGACAGGGCTGTTGAAGTTGAACATGTCCGGGGTGGGCTCAGGGAAGACCATGCCGTCCCGTTCGAAGCGGTCGTTGAACTCCACGGACTCGGCTTTGCCGTCCTCTGAGGTCGTCCACACTTGGCACCTTCCGCCCCCTTCGAAGAGGGCCGTCTCGACGCTGTCTGCCACGCGGCCTTCGTCCTCGGCGGCGGATTGCGGGGAAAAGCGGTCGACGACCAGGCCCAGGACGGCGTGCCCGTCCAGGCTGTCCATGCGCATGGCGCCTTCCGCGGTCCACACCCTCGTGTACCCCTGCTGCTGCAACACCCGAAGCTGGTCTTCTGGGCTGCGGTCGTCCCGGGGGGCGAGGGGCGCCACGAGCATCATCCGCTCTGCACCGCATGTGAGAATGTGGTCCACCACGTCCGTCACGCGGTCTTTCCGCACCACTTCGCCGGAGACGGGGGACTTGGTGACCCCGATGCGCGCGAAGAGCATGCGCAGGTGGTCCATGATCTCGGTGCGTGTGGCGACTGTGGATCGAGGGCCGCCTGAAGCGCTGCGCTGTTCGATGGCCACGGCAGGGGAGAGTCCGTCGATGCGGTCGACATCGGGTTTGTCCAAGCGGCCCAAGAATTGACGTGCGTAACTGCTCAGGCTTTCCACGTAGCGGCGCTGGCCCTCCGCGTAGAGGGTGTCGAACGCCAAGCTGCTTTTTCCCGACCCGCTCAAGCCTGTCACCACCGTGAGTTTCTCCTTGGGAATGCTCACGTCGACGTCCTTCAAGTTGTGGACTTTCGCCCCGTGGATGTCAATCTTCATTGCAGTTTTTAACAGCGTGAAGGTACCTGAGGTTTGGCGTCCATGAGGAAAAGAGCTACTTTAGTGGGAGTTGGATTTCAAACAGACGCGCATCGACACATTCTACCCTTGTTCCATTTCATGAAGCCTTGAGCCGGGAGAGTCCCGGAGGAGAGGCGTGAAGTAAACAGAGGTGTCATGCGAGCTTCTTTTTCCGACCGCGACTTGATTCGTGCCTACCGTGAAGGCGACGAACGCGCATTCGAAACGTTGTTGAACCGTTACCAGTCTGGGGTCTTCTCCAAGATTGTCTTCGTGGTCCGCGACCACGAGGTGGCGAACGACTTGTTCCAGGACACGTGGATCAAGGTGGTCAAGGTGCTCAAGTCGGGCAAATACGTGGAGGAGGGGAAGTTTGGCCCCTGGGTGATGCGAATTGCCCACAACGCGGCCATCGACCACTTCAGGCGCAATCGGAAGAAGCGCATGGTGCGTCCGACCGACGAGTTTGACATTTTCGACACGCTCGCCCACGACGCGCCCAACGTCATGGACACCATGGTGCAGGAAGAGGTGCTTGCGGAGTTGCGTCAGTTGATCCCCGCGCTGCCTGAAGAACAGCGCGCGGTGGTAAAAATGCGCCTGGAGCAGCAATACAGTTTCAAGGAGATCGCGGAAGAGACGGGGGTGAGCATCAACACGGCCTTGGGCCGGATGCGCTACGCCTTGATCAACCTCAGGCGCATGGTCGACGAGCAGCAGCTCGTGCTGACCACCGGCTGACGCGCTACAGGCCCAAGATGAAAAAACGAGAGGCGGACACAATAGGGTCCGCCTCTCGTCGTTTCAGGGGGGAACAACACACACCCACTGCATGGATTCATTCGACCCTCTGACGTTTTCTTGCCCCGATTTCACCACCGTTGAACTGCTCCCCAAGCCTTCCACGGTCCAAGCCATCCTGGCCTTTTCCAAAGCCACCGCACACGTCCCCACCGGCGTGGGTGACGGTTGGGTGAATCAGAATTGAGTGTTCGTTACATCGCTTCAACCCAAGTGAGGTTGG